>SXJP01000029.1 GCA_005779395.1 Actinomycetota bacterium | reverse complement strand
GGCGTTCGCTCCCGCTGTCAGCCACGACGGAACGACGGTCGCTTTCTGCATCGAAGACAGTGATTCATGTGTCGTAGCGACCCTGGACCTAACCGCCACTCGCCCGCGACATACGGTGGTTAGTGGAGGCGCGGACTATTCATGGGATCCTTCGTGGTCGTGCCACGGGGACCTGACTTGGCATGAGTGGGACCTTTCTGGAATGTCGTGGGACGGGTCGCGAATCGCGGTTCGAGACCCATCTGGCATCGTGCGCATCGTGGCGGGCGGCGTAGAGGTAGGAGTAGGTCAGCCGCGATATTCGCCCGACGGAAAACATCTTGCGTACATCTCTGACGAATCTGGTTGGTGGAACATCCACGTGGCGCGCCGTGACGGAACTGCATCTCAAGTTTTTCGCGCCGAATCCAACGACCATGCTGAACCGGCATGGGGTCCGGGGCAACGGTCCTTCTCGTGGTCTCCGGATTCGCGATCCATTGCGTGGTGTCGCAACGAGGATGGGCATGGCCGACTCGTCGTAGCGAACCTTCGGGGCAAGTCGAGTTCGAATATCGCAAAGGGATGGCACCACGGATTGTGTTGGGGCACTCCAGGAATTCTTGCGACCCGGAGTGGAGCTTGCACGCCGCAACAGATAGCACTGACTCAGCCGACTGGGGGAAGGGTTGTACTCGCCCGAGGACCAGTAGCAGGGTTCGAGGCATGCGGCCTCGTCGAACCGGCTCCGATCACCTGGAAGTCACGCCAAGCAGTAGTTCATGGCCTTCTGTATTCGCCAGCGTTTTCCGCGTCAGGCGAAGGTTCGAAACCGCCGCTATACGTGCATGTTCACGGTGGGCCGACGGACCAGACAGTGGTCGAATGGAATGCTCGCATCGCTTTTTGGGTTTCACGTGGCTTCGCCGTACTAGCGCCCAACTATCGAGGTTCTACTGGCTACGGCAGGGATTACTGGAAGGCGCTCGAGAATCAGTGGGGTGTACGCGACGTAGACGACACGGTTGCGGGGATACGGCACGTTGCGAGGCAAGGCTCCTGCGACCCGCGGCGCATCGTCGTAGCGGGAGGCAGCGCCGGTGGCTATACAGCGCTTCTTGTAGCTGCGCGGTACCCGATGTTGGCACGCGCCGTCGTGAGCCTTTACGGCGTCGCTGACTTGCAACGGCTAGCTAGCACTACACACCGATTCGAGTCGCGCTATCTCGATCGACTCGTCGGCGACCGAGAGCGGCATGGGCAGCGTTACGTGGATCGCTCACCGGTTCACCTGGCCGGAGCTATTCGATCGCCCTTACTTGTGTTGCAGGGCAGTGATGATCCGGTAGTGCCACTCGACCAGGCGCGGGCGATCGTTCGCGCTGTACGTGCTTCTGGAACCCCAGTCGAGTCACATGTTTACAGAGGCGAAGGTCACGGTTTTCGGCGTCTAGAAAACAGAGTCGATGAACTGGTGCGCACCGAGAAATTCTTGAACAAGTGGGTTCTCTCGCGTTGAGTGTTGTCACCGAATACGCATTCACGAAGGCAAAGCGCAACGAGTTGTTCCAGCACGACCGCGCTGTATTGCTAGCGCATGGCGCTGGTGCCGACATGAACGCTGATGCCCTCGTAGCAGTGGCCGATGCTCTGCGCGGCGCGGGAGTCGACTCGTTGCGATTTAACTATCCATACAGAACCGCTGGCAAGCGATTTCCTGATCGACCTGAAGTTCTGCTCGCTGCAACTCGCGAAGCTGCGGTGGCCTTGGCGAAGCGAACAAAACTCGACATGACCAGAATTGTTCTTGGGGGCCGTTCGATGGGTGGTCGTTATTGCTCACTCGTCATCGGCGACGCCACGGATCCGCTTGACGCCCTCGGTCTGGTACTCCTCGCCTATCCGCTCCACGCGCCAGGTAGACCACACTCGGTCCGCGATGAACACTTCCATCGCATCCGCGTACCAGTGCAATTTGTTTCGGGAACGAACGACAGCTTCGGGTCGCCCCAGGAACTAAAAAAGTCAGCGAAAAATCTCATTCGTCCTCCTGTCTGGCATTGGATAAAGACAGCTGACCACGGATTCAAACCGAGAAAACGCGAAACCGGTGCGACGATAGAAGATGCGCACAGAGAGATGAGCGCCGCAGTAGTCAGCTTCGTCAACGCGCTGTGAGTAGGTTCTTGCTTGGTTGTCGGGCGATTCGGCCCCTGCTCCTACTCTTGGTGCCATGACTCGCTTTGTCGTGCGGCCGTCGCCGCGCCTCTCCGGCACGATAAAGGTTTCAGGCGCGACGAAGAACCTCGGATGCAAGGTCATGGCAGCATCGTTGCTTGCCCCTGGTGTTACGACAGTCCGTAACATCTCGAAAGTCGATGACCTCGCGATCATGATCGAGTTGCTCGGTTCGGTCGGAGCCGCAATAGCGGTCGTTGGTGAAGATTCCATCGAGATCGATACCAGCGGAGCGATAATTCCGGAAGCGCCATTCGAACTCGTAAGCCGGATGCGCGCATCGTTCAATATTCTCGGGCCGCTATTAGGGCGTTGCGGCGAAGCGAGGGTCGCGTTACCAGGAGGTGACAGCATCGGGAGCCGCAAACTCGACATGCATGTCGACGGATTGCGGGCAATGGGCGCCTGCGTCGAAATCGACCAAGGTTTTGTTGTGGCTAGAAGCGAAGGCGGGCTCCGTGGTGCTCGCCATTTGCTCGAGTTTCCAAGCGTCGGCGCTACTGAAAACCTGTTGGGTGCTGCGGTACTAGCCAAAGGCGTGACGGTGATCGACAACGCTGCTCGCGAACCAGAAATAACTGAGCTTTGCGCATTGTTCAACCGAATGGGCGCGCACATAGTTGGCGGAGGGTCGAGCACGATCACGATCGAAGGAGTTGAGAGCCTTCATCCAGTTGACACCACCCTCATCGGCGACCGAATCGAAGTTGGCACTTACCTCAGTGCACTAGGAATCGCCGGTGGCGAAATCGAGCTTGTCGGAACTCGCATCGATCACGTCGAGATGGTCGTGCACAAGTTCGGCAAGATGGGCATGCTCATTTCTCCTACAGCCGACGGAATATGGGCGCGCGCCAGCCGAAGGCTCACAGCGCAAGACATTTCCACACTTCCGTTTCCCGGGTTCGCAACGGATTTCATGCCGCTTGCAGTCGCACTGCTGGCAGTATCAGAGGGCACAGCGATAGTCACCGAAAATGTTTATGACGATCGATTTGCGTTTGTGACTGAACTCGCACGCATGGGCGCCCAGGTTCGCAATGAGGGTCGTCATGCGGTTGTTAGTGGGGTTGAGCGACTGCGAGGGGCGACGGTTGTCGCCGCAGACGTTCGTGCCGGAGCGGCGCTCGTAATAGCTGGGCTTGCTGCCGATGACGAAACTGTTGTCGCCGACGCGCACCATATCGATCGGGGCTACTCCGATCTACCCGGCAAACTCCGTGCGCTCGGAGCAGATATCGAACGCCTTGGCTGATCGCTTCTCTGACTTCGGCCCTAACATGCGGACATGACTACCGACGTAGATGTAGATCCATCCAACGAGATGGAGGCCGGAATCCTTGAGGCCATTGAGATTATTCGGCCGGCGTTGCAGGCCGACGGAGGCGACATCGTGTTCAACAGCGTCGACGCAGATGGAGTTGTCACGGTTTCGCTAGTTGGAGCTTGTGGCACTTGCCCTGTTTCACAAATGACGCTAAAGGCCGGAGTCGAGCGCATCATCATGGACCGCGTGCCTGGGGTAACCGAGGTCGTCGCAGCTTCGTGAGCGAAACTGCGACCGAAATCGACGATCTCATTAGTCGAGCGAAGAGCGGAGATCGTCGAGCGCTCGCTCGACTAATTACATACGTCGAGATCGCCGGTCCAGCGGCGCGGATAGTTACCTCGGCGTTGCATCCACTTTCTGGAAATGCATCGTTGGTTGGAGTCACTGGTGCGCCAGGAGCTGGCAAGAGCACCTTGGTAGACAAGCTTGTTGGCGCGATTCGCGACGACGACATCCGCGTCGGTGTCCTTGCTATCGACCCAAGCAGCCCTTTTACGGGTGGCGCGATTCTCGGTGATCGCGTCCGCATGCAAGACACGGCTATGGACGAGGATGTATTCATTCGGTCAATGGCTACGCGCGGTCACCTTGGTGGCTTGTCTCTAGCCACACCCCACGCAGCCCGGGTACTTGACGCGCTCGGATATCCGTTGATCCTGATTGAGACCGTCGGGGTAGGACAAGCTGAGGTCGAGATAGCTGGCCAGGCGGACACGACGGTGGTCGTGCTGAATCCCGGTTGGGGTGACGGTATCCAGGCGGCAAAGGCTGGCCTCATGGAAATCGCTGACATTTTTGTGGTCAACAAAGCTGATAGGCCTGGCGTCCACGAAACGGTCGGCGACATTCGAGGAATGCTCGAACTAGCGCGCGGACGTGCCTGGGTTCCGCCCGTAGTCGAAACCATTGCCACAGACGGGTCAGGTGTCGGTGAGCTCTGGCAAGCTATTCGTGACCATAGAGATCATCTCCTCGCAACCGGTTCGTTGCGAACTCGTCGGATGATCCGCACTGCCGAAGAAATTCGCGCGCTAGTAATCGAAGAACTCGGACGTGATGTGCGAAGACGTTGTAGCGGAACCGAGTTTGATGCTCAAGTGGCCGAAGTAGTCGATCGAAGTCGCAATCCATATCACGTTGCTTCAGCACTCATCGATGCCGGGTGACGCCCCGTAACGTGTGGCTATGACAGATCCAGAGCCCTATGTGCTGCGTGAAGTCCGACCGGATGGTGTCGCGTTATTGACGCTGAATCGTGGGCCGATGAATCCACTTTCAGCAGAGATGCTCGCAGCGATAACAGACTCGGCTACTGCACTCGCAAATGATGACACCGTCAAAGCTGTCGTTATAACCGGTGGCGAGAAGGCATTTGCTGCTGGCGCAGATGTGAAACAGTTTGAACCTAATGAAGCATCAGCTATACGCGTCGCGGCAGGCTTTCGTGCGGCGAGCGATGCACTCGCATTGATCGACCGGCCTGTCATTGCCGCAATTAATGGTTACGCGCTTGGCGGTGGAATCGAACTCGCGATGGCGTGTGATTACCGAATCGCGGCGGATACCGCACGTCTTGGTCAACCCGAGATATTGCTTGGCATCATTCCCGGCGGCGGCGGAACACAGCGACTAGCACGCTTAGTCGGCCCCTCGCGGGCTAAGGAATTGATCTGGTCAGGGAGACAAGTCCGCGCCGGGGAAGCTCTAACCATCGGACTCGTAGATGAAGTTGTGCCAGCAGATGAAGTTCTTAGTCACGCGATTGCCTTCGCCACTCGGCTTGCAGCCGGTGCGGTCGAAGCTATGGGATTAGCGAAGCGAGCGATCGACGGCGGACTCGACATGATTCTGTCCGACGCGCTCGATCTAGAGGCCACTTGTTTTGTCGACAGCTTCAAAACCGAAGACGCGGCTACTGGGATCGCGAGCTTTAATGAATATGGCCCTGGCAAGGCGAAATTCAACGGCCGATAGCAGCAGCGATCGTGTCCTTGACTGTGGCTGGTCGGTCTTCACCCCACGGTAACGGGAAGACAATCGGATCATCGACGCCAGCGTCGACATATTCCAGGACGGCATTGCGAACGTGCTTTGCGTCGCCCATGATCTGTACGCCGTCGACCCATGCATCGCTGATGGCTGCAATTGCTCCATCGCGATCGCGTGCGGCATGTAACGAGCGCATCTCCGCTACGGATTCCGAATACCCCGCGCGCGAAAAATTGTCTGCATAAGCATCCACGACTGCGTACGAGAAGAGATCTTTGCGGGCTGCGGTCGCGTACCGGTCGCGATCGGTCACGCCGCAGTGGACGTACGCCATTATGCGAGCGTCGCCTCCGACACGAACTTGTGCCACGGAGGCAGCGACATGACTTGCGGGCAGGTAATTGAGTAGGACGCCGTCGGCAATTTCGCCAGCTAATGCGAGCATCCCGGCGTTGAGTGCACCGATCACGATCTTTGGCGAGCGGTCGCCGAGACGAATGCCGAGACGGAATCGCTTGACCTCGTAGAAGTCGCCACTAAAGCTGACAGTCTCGCCCGTAAGACATTCGCGGACTAGCGCGACGTATTCACGGACTTGCGCGAGCGGTCGCGAGCCATAGCCAGCTCCGTGCCACATCCCAGCAACGGCCGGAGAACTAATACCGATACCGAGGAATACATCGCGATCGGGTGCAAGTTGCTGCAGCGTCGCGGCGGCCATTGCAGCGAGTGGCGGCGTGCGGAGTTGCAAAGCCAAAACTCCCGTGCCGAGCGCGAGAGCAGGAGCGGCTTGTGAGGCGGCACCAAGGATGCTGAATGCCTCGGCGGCACTTGCTTCTGCAACCCAGAAGCTTGAGTAGCCGGACTGCTCGGCCCAGCGCGCCACGTCGAGTTGCAGGTCTGTGCCTAGGTTTTGCACAGGTGCGGAAGTAACTCCATATTCGACAGTCTCAGAATTGTTCGTGGGTCTGTTCATGATCTCGGCTTTCACAAATTGTGCGGAGGCTCACCAAGTTGGCGCGCCAAATACGTTTCAGAATTGGTCTAGCAAAAGGTGTCGCGATTGGACCACCCATCCACCAAGGAAATGACAAATGTTCAGTCCATGAGAATCGAGTAAGTCCGTTGCTTTGAGTAGCGAGCGTAAATCGGCCAACTCCTTGGACAACGCCTTGATGCCTGATTCCCATCGCAACTGGTGGCTCCCACTCAGTGACGCACATCTTGTCTCGGGTCTGGAATGGGCCTACGCGGCTAATGCAGTCGAATGTCGTTCCGATACCTCGATTATTGGTACTCGTGAACCTGATGCTCATCGCATCGGACATCCAATCGACGTGGTTTTCGATTGGTTCGATAATTTTCCAAATGTTCGCGGGGCTTGCGGCGATGTCGACTGTCACATGTAGCCGCATGTTCTGAACGTATCGCGCCAGCGTCCGAATCGCGTCCTAACGTGTTGGACGTGACTGTGCGTTTCGTGATAATTGGTGGAGGCCCTGCTGGTAACACAGCGGCCACGGTTGCTGCGAGTCTCGGTGCACAAGTCACCATGATCGAACGCGACATCGTCGGCGGCGCGGCGCACCTCTGGGATTGCATTCCGAGCAAGGCGCTCATCGCTACCGGTGGGGAGCTAACAGAACTTGATCGTGCCCGGGTTATGGGTTTGTCCGCTACCGGGCAGATCGACTTCGCCGCGCTACGGGAACGGGTCGCTTCTATTGAAGACAAGCTCCATACATCGGTAACGTCATTGCTCGAAAGCCAGGGAGTTCGGATGATCTCTGGCACCGCGACCTTGTTGTCGGAGAACAAAGTCGGGGTAACGACGTCTGAAGGCGAAGAGGTGCTTACCGCCGACGCGATCTTGATCGCCACGGGCAGCCGCCCGCGAATTCCGGATTGGGCACCGATCGACGGTGAGAGAGTTCTCACCACGAGACAGTCCTATCCACCACCCGAAGTTCCTGAACACCTAATCGTGATTGGGTCGGGAGTTACGGGTGTCGAGTTCACTCACATGTTTTCGACCTTCGGCTCGAAGGTAACGCTCGTTGTATCCCGCCAACATGTGCTTCCGACTAAGGATCCAGAGGTAGCAGCGGTCTTAGAAGCGGAGTTCGAGCGGCGCGAAGTACGGCTGCTTAAGGGCGCGAGGGCAAGCTCGATTCGCCGTGAGGGCAATTCGGTATTTGTGGACTGCGAAGACGGAAGAGCAGTGAGCGGGTCACACGTGTTGCTATGCGTTGGTTCAGTCCCAAATAGCGCCGGGCTTGGATGTGACGTCGCTGGCGTCACAGTCGATGCCCATGGGTACATACCTGGTAACCGTCACTGTCAGACGAATGTTCCGCATATTTATTCCGCTGGCGATATCTCAGGCAGGTTGCCTTTATCGAGTGTCGCTGCGATGCAGGGCAGAAAAATTGCCGAACACGTGATGGGCCTAACTGCCGTTTCGCATCGGCATCTCGACTACGACAAGGCAGCGTCTGCAATTTTTACCGAGCCCGAGATAGCCGAGGTCGGCATTGCGGAAGCAGAAGCCTTCGCAGCGGGGCGCAAAATCCGCGTAATGAAAGTACCGTTTTCGTCTAACGCCAAGGCACTCATACTTGGAGACGCGCGGGGCTTCGTGAAGATCGTCTCCGATCCTGCAACTGGTGTCGTGCTTGGAGGCTCAATCGTGGGCCGTGGCGCTGCCGAACTTATTTCGGTGCTTGCCGTCGCCGTGTCCAACAGGTTGACTGCAAGCGACATAGTCGATTCTTTGCTAGTGCATCCGGCGTTGTCTGAGTCGCTAGGCGAGGCCGCGACTTAAGTCGTTACGCGATCACAACGAGCACATCGCCGGTTCCGACGCTCTGGCCAGTCGTTACGCGTACCTCTGACACGGTGCCGGCCTTGTCTGCGACGATGACGTTCTCCATCTTCATTGCTTCGAGAACGACGAGGCTTTGCCCGGCTTCGACCGAGTCTCCCGGCTCTACGGTGACCTTCACGATCGTCCCTTGCATCGGCGCAGAAACGGTGCCTGAACCGGCACCCGATCCGCCGGAGCTACGCGCAATCTTGGGACGTGCCTTGGGGCTAGCCGTTACAGCGACGCCACCTTGGGGAACCCACATCTTGACAGTGAATCGTTTGCCATTGACCTCAACCGGAATGACTCGCTCAACAAGCGGCGTTTCGGAAGCGGGGTGAGGTGCCGGTTCTGTTGAGGTCGACGAGTCGGCGAAGAGGCTCGAATCGACCTCGGTCTCCACCCACTTGGTGCTGTGTCGCACAGCTGCGAAATCTGGGTGCTGAAGCATTGGAAGATGGGCTGTGACAGTCGTCTTGATGCCAGCGATCTCGAATTCTTGTAGCGCTCTGACCATGCGACTTATTGCTTGGCGGCGGTCGGGGGCAGTAACGATGAGTTTGCCGACGAGGTTGTCGTAGTACTGGCTGATCGTGTCACCTTCGACGTATCCGCCATCCCAGCGGACCCCGGGGCCAGAGGGAACCCGCAGGCGCTCGATTTTTCCGGGCGACGGAATGAAATTCTTCGATGGATCTTCGGCGTTGATGCGACACTCGATTGAATGTCCGGAGATGGTGACCTCGGACTGAGTGAGCGGCAGGGTCTCGCCGTTCGCGACCGCGATTTGCAACGCGACGAGGTCGAGTCGCGTGACCTCTTCTGTGACGCAGTGCTCAACCTGAAGTCGGGTGTTCATCTCGAGGAAGTAAAACTCGCCGTCTTGGTAGAGCATTTCGATGGTTCCGGCACCGCGATAACCACAGGCGAGAGCGACCTTGACCGCGGCCTCTCCCATCGCTACGCGAGTCGCGTCGGACAGGTCTGGCGCTGGAGCTTCCTCTATAAGTTTTTGGTGGCGACGCTGTGTTGAACAGTCGCGGTCGCCGAAATACACGGCGTTGCCGTGAGCGTCTGCGAAAACCTGAATCTCGATGTGTCGTGGCTTCGTTAGATAACGCTCCATGTAGCACTCTGAGCGACCGAAGTACGCCTGAGCTTCTCGTTGCGCCGACTCAAGTTGCGCCGCTGCTGACTCTGCGTTCTCAACGACCTTCATCCCTCGACCGCCGCCGCCGTATGCGGCTTTGATAGCGATCGGATACCCAAACTTTTTCCCGAATGCTTGGACTTCTTCAGCGTCGACGATGAATGTCGTTGTTCCGGGTACGGACTCAACCTTCGCTCGTTCGGCAGCGAGCCTTGCTGAGATCTTGTCGCCCATTACTTCGATGGCTTCTGGCGGCGGCCCTATCCAGGTGACACCAGCATCGATGAGAGCGCGGGCGAAATCGGCGTTCTCTGAAAAGAACCCGTAACCAGGGTGGACGCCGTCAGCACCGGACCTTGCGACAGCGGCGAGGATTGCCTCGGTGTTGAGATAACTCTCGGCTGCCGTCTGGCCACCGAGAGCGTATGCCTCGTCGGCGTACCTGACGTGCAGCGCATCTGCGTCTAGGTCAGAATAAACAGCAACGGTCTTGATCCCTAGCTCGCGGCAGGTTCTCATGACTCGCACTGCGATTTCGCCGCGGTTCGCTATCAGAATCTTTGTTAACACCCGTGCACTCCACCTTCTAAAAAGAAACGGTTCCGTATCCTACGAGTGATGACGGACTTCGCCTACAACTCTGCGCTGCCCACGAGATTTCCGAAGGTCGAGCAATTCGCCACGATCGACTCGACGAACCGGTATCTGCTCGATGCTGCCCGTGACGGTGTGGCTAACGGATTAGTCGTCTTGGCGGACGAGCAGACGGCAGGCCGTGGGAGGTTGGGTCGGACCTGGACCGCTCCGCCTGGAGGTTCGTTATTGGTTTCGGTGCTGCTTCGCCCGAGTATCCCTGTCGATTCCTGGTATCTGGTCACGCTTGCTGCAGGGATCGCGGCCGCCGAAACGGTGGCGGAATTGACCGATGCATCATTAGTCCCGAAGCTCAAATGGCCCAATGATCTCGTAGTGCCGGAAGGGAAACTCGCGGGGTTGCTTGCTGAGCGTCGAGGTGATGTCCTCGTGGTTGGAATGGGCCTGAACATCGACTGGCCGGCGGTCCCAGACGAGCTAAGGGACATAGCTGCGGTGATTTCGCTTTCTGGAGCAACGAGGGTGCCTAGTCGCGATGAAGTGCTAATTGCCTGGCTTCGCAGATGGAATGGCTGGCTAACAATTCTTGAGTCTCCAGCAGGCGCTGAGCGCGTGCGAATCGCAAGCGAAGCAATGAGTGCAACGGTGGGTTCGACTGTACGAATCCAACTCGCTGAGGAAACGTTCGAAGGACTCGCTGTGGGAATTACTGCGAATGGCCACCTGATTGTCGCAACGGCCGAGGGTCGGCGCGAAATATCGGCAGGAGACGTGACGCACCTGCGAGGAGTGTCAGGGGTTTAGGTCTCGGATGACTAGCTCGCGGAACCCTTGGGCTAGTGCCGTTGTGACAGGGCCTGGAAATGCGGGCAACTCGATACCGTCGACGCTCCTGATCTGTTGAGCTTCGCGAGTCGTAGATGACAAGAAGGCCTCATCGGCACGAACTAAATCAGTAATTGGCACGTCGGTTTCCTCTGCAGGAATGCCTACCGAGTGGGCGATTTCGAGCAACAACGCTCGAGTCACGCCAGGTAGACAGCCGGCGCTCGCCGGAGGCGTGCGCAAAATGCCAGCGTGCACGACGAAGACATTTGAGCCTGTCGCTTCGCAAAGGTTGCCAGCGGTGTTCGCAAATACCGCTTCGGAGGCGCCTCGTTGCTCAGCGTACGCAAGCGCACGGACGTTGCCTGCGTAGGAAATGGTTTTGAGCCCGGCTGTTGCTGAACGTTCGTTGATCGTCCACGGAGCGATTACGACATCTGCTGGTTCGGCGAACGGCGAGAAGGGCCACGCCACGATCCACGCGTGCGGGATGGATCCAGCGCGACTTGAACCTGGAGGGCCTTCGCCGCCCGTGACCGTAATTCGCAACCTCGCGTCACGGACCGCGTTGGCAGCCAGAACAGCGTCGGCCGCCCGCCTCAGTTCTTCGTCAGACGGGACCTCTAGACCTAGGGCGTCGGCCGAATTGCGAAGTCGAGACATGTGCCGATTCCATGCAAACGGTGTGCCGTCATAGACGCGCAGCGTTTCAAAGACGCCGTCGCCGACCGTCACGCCGCGATCTAGCGGTGATAGCCGCGCTTGTGCGAGGTCACAGATATCGCCATCGAACCAGATAATCAAACTGACCTCGCGATACCGCTCGTCTGATCGGCGCCAGCGGCTTCGAGCAGTCGCTTGGCCTTCAGTTCTGTTTCCTGCCATTCGGCAATGGCAGTCGAGTCCGCGACGATGCCTCCACCAACTCCTAGATCTGTGTTGTGTGCAGTCACGGTGAAAGTGCGGATCGCCACGGCCAATTCGGCCCGATTAGCAGCAGGATCGATCCAGCCGACGGCTCCGCAATAGATGCCGCGCCTGACGGGTTCAAGGTCTTCGATGATTTGCATGACAGATGGCTTCGGAGCGCCGGTTATAGACGCCGCAGGAAACATCGCTTTGACTACCGAGCCAAGCGTGACACCGTCGCGGCGGATGCCGACGACTGTGCTGACAAGGTGATGTAACCCGGGGTGCGCTTCGAGTCCCATGAGGCGGGGGACACGCACGGTGCCAGGGATACAGACACGCCCAAGATCATTACGCGCCAGGTCGACGATCATTATGTGTTCTGCCGCGTCCTTTGAAGATCTCAGCAGAGTTTCTGCATTTTGATCTGTTCCCTTGATAGGACAGGTGGTCAGTTCGTTGCCATCGATTCGTAGAAATAATTCTGGTGACGCTCCAGCGATCGCCAGCGATGGCCCGCGCGTTCCAAAACTTAGGAGCGTTGCATGCGGCGCAGGATTGTGTTCCCATAGCTCGCCGAATAATCCAACTGGGTCGATCGCCCGTTTATGGGTAAGGCGCCGCGTCAAGTTGACTTGATAGCAGTCTCCGGCATGGAGGTGACCTTGTATCTGAGACACAGCTTCTGCATGTTCGTCTAGGTCGAGGCTCGAATTCCATGCTCGTTTCGAGCTAGCGGCAAAAGCGGTTCGTCGCGGACCGGTCGCCTGCCACATCGCCCTACGCAGCGCGGACGCTCCCTTCCCGTCGCCGACGACGGTCGCCGATCCATCTGGTTCTATGACTAGGCGCGATTCGAATCGCGCGAATGCAAGGTCGGGTATCGAGCGGTCGTCTGCCACGCGTTGGGTTAGTGGCTCAACTTCGCGTCCAAGGTCATAGGAACAGAAGCCAACCCAAAAACCGTCTGAGGATTCGATCGTGTCTAGTGCTGTGAATGCATTGGGGCCGTCGGCAACCAAAACGTCGGTCGGCGTGCTCAACACGATTGTCTTGTCGCGATCTCTCACTACAGCGATACCAGCGTTTCTTGGGAGGTATGTGAGCAAGGCTGGTAGCGACCGGATGTGCACGAAGCGCACCGTAGCCAACGGGCATCGAGATATTGCCTACGTGCCGTGCCGCGTGCGCGAACATTGGGTCTATGGATTTCGAGTTGAGTGACGAACAACAACAATTTCGCGGTGTCGTACGTGAGTTCGCGGAAGCTGAAATCGCTCCGAACGCGCAAGTTTGGGACCGCGACCACACGTTCCCCGTGGAGACGGTGCTTGCTATGGGCCGGTTGGGCCTCTTTGGGCTTGTGTTTCCAACCGAGTACGGCGGTGCCAGCGCTGACTTTGCTACCTATTGCGTCGCGCTCGAGGAGATCGCCCGTGTCGATAGTTCGATGGCAATCACGCTTGAAGCAGGAGTCAGTCTCGGTGCCGCCCCATTTTTTTATGACGGGACAGAAGCACAGAAACAGGAATACCTAGTCCCGATGGTTGCTGGCGAAGTACTTGGCGCATTCGGCTTGACAGAAGCCGATGCAGGTAGCGACGCGGGCAACACGCGAACTACCGCCAACCTTGATCACAGCCGCGAGAAGTGGACTGTGAACGGTCAAAAGACGTTCATAACTAACTCAGGCACACCGATCACGAAATGCGTTACCGTCACGGCGCGCACAAATAGCGATACGACGGGGCCTCCTGAGATAAGCACCATCGTGATCGATTCCGGCACCGAAGGGTTCACGGTCATGCCGGCGTACCGCAAGATGGGTTGGCATGCAAGCGACACGCACGAGCTTGTATTCGACAACTGTGAGGTTCCCGCAGATCACTTGTTGGGCGAACCAGGCGGCGGCCTCAAGTCTTTTCTTCGCATACTCGACGACGGACGCATAGCTATAGCGGCACTCGCGGTTGGAGTGATACAGGCATGTCTTGAACAGAGCGTCGAACATGCCAAGGGTCGAAATGCCTTCGGCGGTCCGATTGGCAGGTACCAGTCGATCGCGTTCAAGTGCTCCGACATGGCCGTGTCTCTAGAGAATGCACGCAACCTCATATACAAGGCCGCATGGCTTCGCGACAAAGGACGACCGATACGTCGCGCAGCCGCTATGGCAAAGTTGTATGCGACCGAAGCTGCTGTCAGGGCGACTAGCGATGCTGTGCAAATTTTTGGCGGCTACGGGTTCATGGACGACACGCCCGTTAGCCGGTATTACCGCGACGCGAAAATCCTGGAGATCGGCGAAGGCACGAGCGAGATTCAGCGTCTCGTGCTCGCTCGTGATCTTGGCCTGCCGGTGGAGTAGCGAGACGGAGAGAACACTGCACAAGGTTTTCACCTTCAGCGAACGAACCACATGCACCTAGCCGGGTACGATTGAGCGCCCGTGACCGCTTTACCGAAAAATCATTGGCGCTCGTTTGGGGCGAGACTTGCAATCGCGCTCGTCGGCACCGCTGTCATCACCACCAGTGGTCTCGTCATTAGCAAGAGGGTTGCTGACAGGACTCTCGACGGCACCCCGTCAGTAGATTTTGGCGACGGGATTCTCGCCGAGGACGAACTAGATGACGAAGTAGCCGAACCCACGAACTTCCTGATTGTCGGGAGCGATAGCCGTGGCGATGCCGAAGTCGAGGATGGAGCCGACCTCGGCGAGGTGACCGGACAGCGCAGTGACACGATCATGGTCGCTCATGTAGACCCGCGTACGAAGACCGCAGCAGTCGTCTCGTTCCCGCGTGACTTGATAGTCGATATCCCAGGGCATGGACGCCAGAAAATCAATGCAGCCTTCAACGCCGATCTCGGTGGCGGCCCCGAGCTATTAGTCATGACCCTGAAGCAAAACTTCAATATTGACGTCAGCCACTACCTAGAAATCGATTTCGGTGGATTTGCTCGAATCGTCGACACGATCGGCAAGGTAAAGATCTTCTTCCCTGCACCTGCGTACGACATGTACACAGGGCTGAGGGTCAAGTTTCCGGGGTGCGCCCAACTCAACGGCATTGATGCGCTCGCATACGTGCGATCTCGCCACTACTACTACCTCGATTATGAAGATGACAGGTGGCGTTCGGACCCGACCTCTGACTTCGGACGCATCAGGCGCCAGCAATATTTCATTCGTTCACTAATGCAACAAGCGTTGGACCGCACCGCACGCCAGCCGTACAAGGCCTTTACGTTGATCGATCGAATGTCCGACATGATCACGATCGACGAAGGCATCGAAATCGAAGATGTAAAGAAACTCGCTAGGGCATTCATCAATTCTGATCCCGGAGCGATCGAAATGTTCACCGTTCCAACCGAGTCCGGCGGTGGCGGTCTATTGCTACGCACCGAAGAGGCGCAACCGATGTTTGCGAAGCTTGCGCTACGACCTCTTGAAATCGGCGTAGTCGATTATTCCGCGTACGAAATCGATGTCGAAAACGCTGACGCAGCCAAGGGAGCGGCTCAAACAGCGATGGCCGAGCTAGCGGCGCTCGGATTTAGCCGCGGGCAAATCGGTGATGCAGATTCAGTAGCTCGGACTGAACTGCACTACACGACCGAAATCGGTCGCGCTGCAGTGGAATTCGTGAGGCTTTTTCTCGGCGGCATCGGCGAGCCTGTGGAGGTCGAGTCGATTGCTTCTGGCGCGGACGTTGTTTTGGTTCTCGGTCCTGATTTCAAGGCAGTGCAGGACCCAGGTGTTGCGCCATCGACTACTTCGACGTCGGTTGTGACTCAGCCAACTATCTCGCCGAATCCTGGCGAGATTCCTCCCGAACTCGACGATGGTAAGACCCACGCGCAGTTGGTCGGCTGTGACTGACACTCGTTCCCATAGCCAATTACACGCGTTGCTCAGAAGGTTTCTCGTGGCGCTTGTCGGCCTCACGTGGCTTGTCGGTAGTGGCATCGGCTACGCGACCTGGGTGGCGAATAGGGCAGTCGATCAGGGCGAGCGAGTCAAGAACCTCGATCTGACGACAGTGGAGCGTGGCGAACCGACGAATTTCTTGATCATTGGGTCAGATTCCCGTGAGTTTGTAGAAACACAGGTCGAGGAAGATCATTTCGGGCGGCCATCGGAACAAACTGGCCAACGGTCAGACACGATGATGGTGTTGCACCTCGATCCGAAGGCATCGACGTCGCTACTGGTTTCATTTCCCCGCGACCTTTGGGTCGATATTCCAGGCGAAGGCAAGGCGAAACTCAACGCGGCATATGCACACGGTGGTCCGAAGCTAGCGATAGAGACGATCGAGACGAACTTCGACATAAAGATCAACCACTATCTAGAAGTCGACTTCGAAACGTTCCGTCAGATGGTTGACACGATTGGGACCGTGAATATATTTTTCCCAACTCAAGCGCGCGACATTATGACCGGCCTGAATGTGACCGAGCCGGGCTGCGTTGCGCTCGATGCCGAAGACGCACTTGGCTATGTTCGGTCACGCAGCTACGAGTACCTCGACGCAGACGGAGACTGGCACCAAGACCCGACAGCAGACATCGGCCGTATTCGTCGCCAGCAATACTTCATCCGGAGTTTGATGGATGCAGCGATGCGCAAGGTCGCGCGAAACCCGTTGAGAGCCAACGGTCTTATCAAGGCGGCAACCAAGTACCTGCGAATGGATCAGGATCTGAACATTCACGATATCTACGATCTTTATGTCGCGTTCAGATCGTCCGAGGCAGACGGCGTAGATATGGTCACGATCCCGAATGATCTTGCACGTAGCGGCGATGGTCAATCGATACTTGTGCTTCGCAATGGCGAGGCGGCACCAATTCTGAAGGAGCTGCGCAACGGCGTCGCTCCGACCAAGTCGCCGAACAAGCATTTAGAAGAAATCGACCCACGCACAGTCTCTGTCGGAGCTCTGAACGGATCAAATATTGGTGGGGCAGCGGGTGACACTTTGGATGCTCTCATCGAAGCCGGCTTCCAGCCGGGAATTGCCAACAACGCCGATAACAATGACTACGAAACGACAGAGGTGCACTACAGGCATGGGAAACGAGACCAAGCTGAACTTGTCGTTGCCTACCTTGTGAGTGGTGGCATCCTCGTCGAAGACGACGCGAACGAATATGACGTTGTAGTTGTGATCGGCGCAGACTTTGAGGGAGTCGAAGACCCCTTCGCTGACAGAGCAACGAACGTCGACGAACCGTCAGAGACGACGAACGCGGTCCCCGCGAATCCAGGATCAGTCGCTGGGATCACCGTTCCGCCTAGCGAATTTGGCCGACCGCTTGTCGGTTGTGGATAGCCTCGCATAGCAGACTTCGATGTAAATATGAGGCGGTCGGTGTTGAAGAAAGTCGGTGATCCGTGCGGGTCGGTGTAATCGGATCTGGATATGTTGGGCTAACGACCGCAGCATGCCTCGCGCACCTCGGACACGAGGTCGTGGCTGCGGATCTCGACTCCGACCGCGTCGCGCGTCTCAATAAGGGTGACATCCCGATCCTCGAAGAGGGGATGCCGAAACTGGTAGCAGATGGGCTGGCTTCGAGACGCCTTCGCTTTGTTGTCGGAGCAGCCAATGCGGCCCGCGACGCTGAACTGATTTTTATTTGTGTAGCGACGCCGCAGGGTGACGATGGGGCTGCGGACCTGTCATTTGTGGAAATTGCAGCCCGGGAGATCGCACCGGTTTTGTCGCCAGGCGCAGTTGTCATCAACAAGAGCACTATGCCGGTTGGCAGTACTCGCTTCGTGCAACGCGTTCTACATGAGACCGCTGGTGGTCAACTCGATCGTGTAACTGTTGCATCGAATCCCGAGTTCTTGCGTGAAGGCCAAGCGGTGCGCGACTTTCTAAATCCTGATCGAATCGTGATCGGCTGTGATGACCCCGAGGCAGCGGTGAAAGTCGGAGACCTATACCGGTCGGTGCGCGCCCCAGTCATCGTCACAGATCCCGCCTCCGCCGAGATGATCAAGTATGCATCGAATGCCTTCTTGGCAACCAAGATCTCCTTCATCAACGCGATCGCGAACTTGTGCGAAGAGGTTGATGCAGATGTGCGTGAAGTCGCGCTCGGGATGGGTTATGACCCTCGAATCGGATTCCAATTCCTGCACCCAGGGCCGGGATATGGCGGATCGTGCTTCCCCAAGGACACCTCGGCGTTGTTGTACACAGCACAAACGCACGGCTACGACTTTGGTTTGTTGAAAGGCGTAATCGATGTCAACCGCAACCAGTATGACCGAACTGTTGCAAAGATTCGGTCAGCTGCTGGAGGAAGCTTCGAAGGTCGGGTAGTCGGTGCGTGGGGTCTTACGTTCAAGGCCGATACTGACGACATGCGCGACTCGCCAGCTTTACACATATTGCGTCAAGTGATGGCCGAGGGGGCAACAGTTCGCGCTTACGACCCAGCGGCGGGTGAACAAGCCGAGAATCAACTGCCGGGTGTAGTCGCGTGTCAAGACGCGTACGAAGCAGCCAACGGCTCAGACGTGCTAGCCGTACTTACTGAGTGGGACGAATTCCGCTGGAAAGATTTTGACAGGATCTTGTCCTCGATGCGCAGCGCTTCGATTGTCGATGCTCGCAATCTCTTGGACCCCGCAGCGCTACGTCGCCGCGGATTCAAGTACGTCGGCATCGGGCGCTGAACGTGTCGGCAACTCGGGCTCCACTGCGAGTCGTCATTACCGGAGGCGCTGGCTTTGTCGGTTCGCATCTCGTCGATGCGTTGGTTGCGAGAGGCGACTCTGTCGTCTGCGTCGACAACTTTTGCACAGGACGCAGGTCGAATGTTGCACATCTTGTTGGCCACGAGCGATTTGAATTGGTCGAAGCAGATGTGATCGCAGCATTGCCTGTAGATGGGCGAGTTGACGCCGTCATGCACATGGCGAGTCCGGCTAGTCCGCCCGAATACCTGCGTATGCCTCTCGAGTCGCTCGACGTAGGCTCAATAGGCACGCGCAGGGCTCTCGAACTCGCTCGCCGTCAGAATGCTCGGTTTGTTCTTGCTTCGACGAGCGAGGTTTACGGCGATCCGCTCGTACACCCTCAAACGGAGGAATACTGGGGCAACGTAAATCCGATCGGTCCGCGCGCTGTCTACGACGAAGCGAAGCGATTCTCTGAGACCCTTGCGATGACATACAAGCGTCAATTCGATCTTCCGATCGGCATTACGCGGATATTCAATACCTATGGTCCCCGTCTCAGGCCAGCAGATGGGCGGGTCGTTTCGAACTTTCTCGTACAGGCAATCGAAGGCCGGCCACTAACGATTTACGGAGACGGCAAACAGACCAGAAGTTTCTGTTTCGTCGACGACCAAGTGCGTGGCCAAATAGCGATGCTCGACAGCGACTGCACCGGTCCAATAAATATCGGCAATCCGGTCGAGTTCACGATGCTTGAGCTAGCGCATCTAGTACTCGAAATGATTCCAGATACGGGCTCCGAACTCGTATTCGAGCACTTGCCACAAGACGATCCGACGCGCAGAAGGCCTGATATCTCGAGGGCAATTGAGCTGCTCGGCTGGGAACCGAGGGTCGACTTGCGCGAAGGTCTACGTCGAACATACGAGAGTTACTTAGTGGAGCGCGCACAAGCAAATGTCTAAATCTGATCGCAACGCAATTTCGAAGAACGATCTAGTAGATCCAAGCGAGCGATATCGAAAGCTGTCGGTAATTATCCCGGTGTTCAACGAGCGCAACACCGTTGTCGAAATTGTGAGGCGTGTTAGGGCAGTCGAGTTGCCGGGCGACATGGACCGTGAAGTCATAATCGTCGATGATGGGAGTACCGACGGTACTCACGAAGTACTCGACCAACTGCGTGACAGCACCGTGCGCATCATTAAGAGTCCATCCAATAGCGGGAAAGGTCATGCACTGCGCGTTGGTTTCGGAGCGGCGACTGGCGATCTCGTAATCGTGCAAGACGCCGACCTCGAGTACGACCCAGAGGACTACCCGAAGCTGATCAATCCTGTATTGAGAGGCAAGGCACGCGTCGTCTACGGGTCGCGCTTTACGGGTGAGCGTCGCAACATGATGTTCTTGCATTGGGTCGGCAATCGCTTCTTGTCGCTCACAACAAACATCCTTTACAACAGCACGCTTTCAGACATGGAAACTTGTTACAAGTTGTTCGATCGTGAACTGCTGCAGTCGCTCACGCTGCACTCCATGAAGTTCGAGATCGAGGCGGAAGTAACGGCGAAACTGCTCAAGAAACGCGTTCGTATTTATGAAGTACCGATTAGTTACGCGGGTCGCGAGTTCGATGAAGGCAAGAAAATTACGTGGCGCGACGGAGTTACTGCTCTGTGGACGTTGTTGAAGTATCGATTCGTCAACTAATGCCCGAAGCCGAGTCGCGCCGTGAAATGCCGCGATGGGCTGCAGTAATCGTCAACTACAACGCTGGCGAACATCTTGCCGCTTGTGTTCATTCAGTTCTTGAAGATGACTCCGCTGGAGATGTAGACGTCTTAGTCGTAGACAACGGATCGACCGATGGTTCGCTAGACGCACTTGGCACATTCGGTTCACAAGTAAGGGTTGTGCATTCTGGTGGCAACGTCGGTATGGCGACGGCAGCAAACCTCGGGATCGCGGCGACGCTCGCGCTAGTCGTTGCGGTACTGAACCCAGACACCGTCGTCGCTCCCGGTACCGCAGGCGCGCTTGTCGGCCGCCTAGAGCGGGAGCCACAACTCGGCATAGTTGGGCCGCGGATCTTCAACGTCGATGGCTCTACTTATCCGTCGGCGCGAAGCGAGCCTGCGCTACTCGATTCCATCGGCCACGCACTTTTCGGGCTCGTCTTGCCAAGGAATCGGTTCACGCGCCGGTATCGCCAACTTGATCGGGATCCCGCGATTCCACGGGAGGTCGATTGGCTCTCAGGTGCCGCCATGTGGATTCACCGAGATGCGCTCGACGCGATCGGCGGTTGGAACGAGCGCTACTTCATGTTCATGGAAGATGTCGACCTTTGTAAACGCCTACGTCTGCGTGGTTGGCGCGTGGCTTACGAACCGACTGGTTCCGTAGTCCACGTCGAGGGAGTCAGCCGCGCGGTTCACCCATACCGCATGATCGCCGCCCACCACCGGAGCGTCTGGCAGTTCGCAAGGGACAACTGGACGGGGCCGCGTCGTGCGGTTTTGGCCCTAGCTGCGCCAACATTGTTCGCTAGAGCTTTGGCGCAAATGGCATCGGTTTGGATTGCTTCATGCCGACTTTTCAGTAGGGGCGAGGGCTAATCTCGGCGACATGGGAAAGGCATCGAGAATCAAACGTCGCGCTCTGAAATCGCAAAAGCGCGTCCGCCGTGGCGGCGGCTCGTACGGCTATTACGCAGCAGTCGTAGGAGTCTGCGTAGTCGGCATTTCGCTCATTGCTGTCAGCAAGGCGAGTGAATCCGATGCTGAGTACCCCCGCGCAGGTAAGGATCACTGGCATATCGCTATCGGGTTCAACGATTGTGGCGAATGGCTCGATGGCGGAGTTGCGCTCCCAGAGAACCACGAGCGCGCCAAGAACACAAACCTGCAAGCTGGGCTCCACAGCCACGGCGACGGTCTCATGCACTTCCATCCATGGCAGGCTGACGAAGCGGGCAAGAATGCGACCGTCGGTAACTTCATGGAGTTCGGAGGCTGGGACGTCAGCCGCAACGGGTTCAGCGTCGGCTTCCCTGGGCCAGCGATTGAGCGTAACAACGGCGAAATGTGCGGCGACGGAGATAAGGCCAAAGAAGGCGTTTTACGTTGGACAGTTGACGACAAGGAGCAGAAGGGCAATCCTTCGAAATACCGCCCGAATGACCAGGAGACCATCGCGTTCTATTTCGTGTCGGCAGACCAGGATCTAAAAGAACTCGGCGAAGTTCCGAGCAAAGCGAACCTGGAACACCCGATCGACGATGCTCAGAGCTCAGTCGGAACAGGAAGCACGACGACTACTTCTGTCGGCGGCGCCTCGACCTCCGCTCCACCCCACGACTCGTCTGATGATGCCACCACTGTGCCGTCGGAGGCATCGGTTCCGGCTGAGACAACGGTGCCTGAGACGGTTGCCCCCTGAGCCTGGCGTTAGAGATGTCGACGGCGCCTAGGAGCGCTCCCCGCAAATGAAGGCTGTCCTACTCGTCGGTGGCGAAGGCACGCGCCTACGACCGCTCACGTACACGACACCGAAGGCTCTTTTGCCGATAGGCAACGTCGCATTCCTGGAGCGACAATTGGCGTGGCTCGCAAGCCATGGCATCGAAGAAGTAGTGCTGTCGATGGGGTATCTGCCAGAGCCCTTCAGGGCGCACTTCAAAGATGATCGTTTCGATAATGTCAAGTTGCGCTACGCCGTAGAAGAATCACCTCTGGGGACCGCTGGTGGTATTCGTTTCGCAGCGGCCGGAATCAAGGAACGCTTCGTCGTTTGTAATGGCGACGTGCTCACGACTCTCGATCTCTCTGCGATGATCAAGTTCCACGACGCGCGCAAAGCGAAGGCCTCGATCTATCTATGCGAGGTGGACGACCCTTCGGCGTTTGGTGTCGTTCCTACCCGCGAAGACGGTGAAGTCGTCGGTTTTATCGAGAAGCCACCACGCGAGCAGGCGCCAACTAACTGGATCAACGCTGGCGTCTATGTACTTGAGCCATCGGTGCTTGAAGGCATTCCCGACCGAGTCAACGTTTCAATCGAACGCGAGACTTTTCCGAAGATGGTTGAGAGTCGCAAGGCTCTTTACGGTTTCCACTGGCCCGGATACTGGCTAGATATCGGGAGTCCAGAGAAGTATCTGCAAGCAAACCTAGATGTATTGAACGGCTTGCTCCCACGGGAGTCGACAGCGATTGACCCGACTGCGCAATTGCTAGGCGAGGTCGTCGATTCGGTTGTCGGGCCGGATGTAATTGTGGCGGAGGGTGCCGTAGTCGAACGTAGCGTTCTGCAGGCCGGAAGTCGCGTTGGGGCAGGGGCGCGGGTCGTGGATTCCGTGTTGGGCGTTGGCGCAAAAGCGCATGAGGGTGCAGTGGTTGTTGACGTCAGTCTCGTCGGCGATGGAGTGGAGCTACCTCGCGACTCGCGAGTCGTAGGTGGTCGGATTGCCCCTGCTGGCTACGAAACTCAAGCGCAATGAGCGCGAAAGCACTAGTTACCGGCGGTGCTGGGTTCATCGGGTCGACGTTGGTCGATCGGCTGCTCGCCGAAGGTTGGAAAGTTGACGTCGTCGACGATCTCTCGACAGGGTCTTTGGCGAATCTTGCAGAAGCGCGTCAAACCGACGGACGGCGTTTCTCGTTTACGCGGCTCGATGTGCGAAACACGGGAATTGTCGAGCACATCAAGCGCCAAGCCCCGGACGTAGTTTTCCATCTTGCTGCGCAGTCAGACGTACGGGTGTCTATTGCACGCCCTTCGTTTGATGCCGAGGTCAACATTCTCGGCACTCTCAATGTCCTCGAAGGTTGCAGTGCGGCGAAAGCCACGAAAATCGTTTTCGCAGCAAGTGGCGGAACTCTGTACGGCACGCCCGATGAATTGCCAACGCGCGAAAGCGCTCCGTGGAAGCCAGAGTCGCCATATGGGGCTTCGAAGCGGGCGGCCATCGATTACCTTCAGTTCTATCGAGATGTCAGATCGATCGAATACTCAGCACTCGCGCTAGCCAACGTTTATGGACCCAGACAAAATCCTCACGGCGAGGCCGGGGTCGTCGCAATATTTGCAGGCAAACTTCTATCTCATCAGCGTGCCACGATTTTCGGCGATGGCAACCAAACCAGAGACTTTGTATATGTGGACGATGTTGTAGATGCATTTTTTCGGTCGGCGACACGTGGTAGCGGTCTAGTGATGAACATCGGCACGGGTAAGCAAGTTTCAGTCAGCGACCTATTCGCAACGATGTCCCGGTTGTGTAACACGAAGGAACTGCCAGAGCGTGCCGCGGTCCGTAAAGGCGAGGTCATGAACAGTGCACTAGATCCAGCGAGGGCGGAGCTTCACCTCGGCTGGAAACCTTGGACTGAGCTAGAAGACGGTCTTGCTCGGACGCTCGAGCACTTCAAGGGTCTCCGTGCTGCGCTACGCAGATAGCTAATGCCGGCACTTCATCAGAGGCCGAGGTGTAGATCTTCGAGTGGAATCGGGGGGCGAGGTCTACCTACGTAATGCGGGGCTGCTTCACCGATCACAACCATCGCGTGAGGCAACCAAGTTTGTGGTAGCCCCAAGGCATCGCGAGCAGCTTCAGGGCAGAAGATGGGCGATGCCACCCAGCACGAAGCGAACCCGTCGTGCGCACACGCGAGCATCAGATTTTCTACTGCGGCGCCCAGCGACAACAACGCCATCCCGAATTCGGCAGTATTGCGGCGCTCGTCTTGGTAGCGATCGAGCCCGTCCCATGTGAGGCATCCGAGGACGATGGCTGGAGCGCCGTGAATCTTTTCGCGCGACGCAGAAGTGAGTTCGTAGATTCGTTCGTCAGAAACACCGTCCGATTCGAGGTCTGACTTCCACGCATCTGCCATACCGGTGGCTAGCGCCTCTTTGCGCGACTTCGAACTGACGCTCACGAAGCGCCAGGGTCTGCTGTGGTGAGGGGCCGGTGCCGTGCAAGCAGCCGTAATCCAATCCGTGATTAGCGCGTTGGGCACTTCTCGATCGGTAAATGATCGGATGGAACGACGAGCTTCGATGAAGGCAGGTACGGTCATCGGAAGAGGTCCTCGCCAGGAGGCCTGATTAGTTCGCGAACCGAACTTTCACGAAACCACTCGGGGTCAAGGCCGCGCACGATCGCTGCTGGTACGGCACTCGCTTTGCCCATAACCATTTCGGCGGCCGAACATATCTCGTCTGCAATAGCGACCTCTGTCACTTCCAGGATCCGCCCTGTCGCATCGGGGGTTTGCCGAAGGTCGACGACGCCAGCGATGCCACAGATGCCAATGGCGACATCGGTGAGCCCCATGCGCCAAGGCCTTCCGAAGGTATCGGAGATGATGACGCCAACCTCGACGCCGTGACGAGCGCGCAGTGAATCGCGAATGCGCTTCGCCGAACGATCAGAGTCGATAGGCAGTAGCGCCGCAACGCCGTCTTCGACATTGGAAAGATCGATTCCGGCATTTGCGCAAACGAAACCGTGTTTAGTTTCGCTGATGATGAGGTCGCCCCTGCGACGCAAAACGCGTACCGATTCTTGCTCCACGAGCGCTTGTTTTGCGGCTCTGCTAGTCGTGTCGATTTCGACTAGACGGCCCTCAGACTTCGAGACGATCTTTTGTGTGACTACAAGGCAGTCTCGATCGACGAGCGGTGTTCCTTGGGCCTTAGCTGCGTCGGCAATCAGTGTGCCGAGGTTGTCGCCCTTGCGGATTTCCGCGATGCCTTCAACTGCGATGGCTTGAATTGTCCGTGCCATTACCGCATGGCTCCGACAACGATGCCCGCAAGTTTTGCGGCGACGTCAGGACTCGTCATCATCGTGTCTGCGGATACACAACGAACTCCGACGGCTTCGATGCGTTCAGCTTGGTCTTGGTCGACGATATCGAACACGACTGTCGAACAGAATTCGCGATACTGCTCGGCAACTCCGAAACAACTCACTTCGATTCCGAGTGGCCTCATTAGAAGGTCGGCGGGGCCTTTCACTGGGGCGCCAGCAACGATCGGAGAAATCGCAACTACCCGGTCTCGACGGTCGGCGAGGAGGTCCTTTATCCCAGGAATTGCGAGGAGTGGACCGATCGATATGACGGGATTCGAAGGACAGATGACGATTATCTCCGCGTCGGCGAGTGCTGCAAGTACCCCCGGAGCTGGACTCGCGCCGTCTGCGCCTTCGAAATGGACTGCTCTCACGATTGGTTCACAGCGGTCTCTGACGAACCACTCCTGCATCGCTAGGTCGTGAGGTTCGCCATTTGCGGCGGCTGCCGTGATGACAGTCGTGATTCTGTCGTTGGTCGCAGGGATTAGGGTCGCTTCTATCTCGAACGACCGAGTTATGTGGTTGGTCACCTCGGCGAGCGTGCGTCCTTTTCGGAGTTGATCGGTCCGGAAAATGTGTGTAGCAAGGTCTAGATCTCCAAGCCGGAACCAATTCGCAACGCCGAACCGACCAAGTTCGTCTATGGTCCGAAAAGTCTCAGATTCTCGACCCCAGCCCAGTTTCGTATTGTTGACCCCGCCGAGCGTGTAGGTGACAGAGTCGATATCTGGGCAGACGTAAAGACCGTGGAATTCTTGGTCATCTGCGACGTTGACAATGGCCGTAATTTCTCGCGGCGGTTCTGATCGTACGAGGCCAGCGAGGAATTTTGCTGCGCCGACGCCTCCGGCAAGTGCTGCAATCACAGATGGCAAGTTAGGGCGCAAAAATGCTGATGGGGGCACCGACTAACGCCGATGCCCCCATCAGTTTGGGGGGATCTTATGAAGGGTCAAACGCTGTTATGCGTTGATGAGGCTTTTTGCTGCTTTCACCGCTGGCGCTACAGCCTGGGGCAGCGGTGTCGGTAAGTCATTGACTCGCGTCTCGAGTTTGCTAACCGCAGGGGCTAGACGCAGGCGTGTCTGTTCGCCGATCTCGGTAGCTCGCTCTCGTGCACCTTCGACACGGGTACGGACCTCGCCGAGGAGTGCTGTGATGTCTCCGAGGCGAGAGGTCACGCCTAAGTCGCTGAGTGCTTCGCTGACACGAGAAGGAATTTCTCCGACTTGCTCGCCACTCTTCTTGGCGCGTGCTGCGATGTCGTCGGTGACTGAGGAGATCTGCTCAACTAGGCGCAAGCGGGTCGCTTGAGCTTGCTGAATGCCGAGTACACCTATGCCAACAGCGATAAGGCCTGCATCGGTGATTGACCTACGAAGCTCGAAGCCACCATTGTCTACGACGGTTTCGGCTACAGGCTTCGGAGAGGGTTTCGTCTTTGCGTTCGCTGTCTTGGCGGCAGCGGGTGCTTTCGGGGCTGCTACAGGAGCCTGGACGGCTGGCGTTGTTGCTGGCACATCTGTTGTTTCCATGGGCTTTTCTTTCTCCTAGATGGTTCACGCAGAGGTCTTAGGAAGTCGTTCGGTTTCATCGATGCCGAGTAACTGCTTGCAACATACACCATTCTGCTAACTATTGCAAGCATTGAGGCACACGAAGGTCGAAGTCGTCTGCGGGTAGCCTCGCCGTCTCATGGTGATGCCAGGTGATGATGGCCTCCCCGAGGGTGGAGAAGCCGATGCCGTACAGACAACTCGTGTCGATGCGCCTGCAGTTGTCGCAGTAGTCGTAACGACGGGAGCAGAGCATCTTGAACGATGCCTGACAGCAGTTTCATTACAGGATTACCCGGCGCTCACGATTCTCGTTCTAGACACCGGCTCGCTAGCCGACCGCGATCTTCGGCGTGAGCGGATCGCTGCAGTCGCTCCAGCAGCCCTTCTGCGGACCCTCGACAGGCATCCGGACCCCGTCACAGCATCGAATGACGTCATAGAAACCGTCGACGGGGCATTGTTTTTTTGCTTTATTTCTGACGACGTAGAACTCGAACCGAGAGCCGTCAGCCAACTCGTTGAGGAGGCCTTTCGGTCGAATGCCGCTATCTGTGGTCCGAAGATCGTCGATCGTAACCACTCAGAGGTCTTGCTCGAAGTGGGGATGGCGGTCGATCACTACGGCGTTTCGATGACCGGAATCGAGCCAGGAGAGATCGATCAGGAACAACACGATGCAGTTCGAGACGTGTTTTTTGTATCTCATTCGGTATTGCTCGTGCGATGCGATTTGTTTCGTGAACTCGGTGGCTTCGACCCATCGTGTGCTCCCGGTAGCGAAGATCTCGACCTTTGCTGGCGTGCGAGGACCGCAGGGGCGCGTGTTGTCGTGGTTCCCGATGCCAGGGCGCGGCGAGATCGGGAACTCGCACGTCGACCAGAGTTGAGCGCAGCGAATTTTGGAGATGCTGTTCGGGCTAGGGCGCGCACGCTCCTAAAGAACTATTCCATAGCTGCCCTTGTCTGGGTAATTCCAGTGGCCACGTTGTTTAATGTTGTTGAGTCGCTTGCGTACTTGGTAGTTCGAAAGCCAAGGCTTGCCCGAGCGAACTTCGTCGGCTGGTGGTCGTCGCTCTTGCGTATGCGATCAGTCGCAAATGACCGCCGTTCAGCGCAGGCGTTGCGCCACGTTGACGACAGAGACGTGCGCATGTTCATGGCGAAGGGAAGCGCCCGTGTCCGTGTCCTGCTTGCGCATCGTGCACATCGCAACTATCACCAGATCGAGATAGCGGAAGGCTGGTTGCGGTCTCGTTTCAATCACATGAGAAGAGGCGCTCGCAAACCTGAAGTCATGGTCGGCGTCGTTTTCGCCGTGTTGCTTATGTTTGGCGCGCGTCGATTCATTTTTGAGTCGGTTCCTTCGTTTGCTGGATTCCAGAATTGGACGAGCGCGGGAGACTTGTTAGGGGCATGGGGCGGCCGGTGGCGATTCAACGGTCTCGGCGCTGACGCGTCGGCTCCAACTTCTCTCGGAATCTTTGGGATGTTCAGTGCCCTGTTGCTAGGCAACGCGGCGCTAGCACAATCGCTGGTTATTTTTGGGTCGATCCCGGTCGGGCTGCTCGGCATGTACAGGCTGACTCGAAGTCTCTCAACTAGCGCGTTGCCGGCGAGCGTGGCCGTCATCGCTTACGGCGCAAACCCAATTCTGCGCAACGCCTTCGCTAAGGGCCAGCTCAGCGCACTCGTATTTTTCGCACTGATTCCTTACATTGCAAGTAGATGCGTCCTTATCGCCGACGGGACAACTGGTTCAGAAAGGCGACGAGCAGGGGCAAGTCTGCTGCTACTTACGGCCCTAGTCGCGTCCGTCGCGCCGATAGCGGCGCTGTTTCCCGTCCTCATCGCAATCGCGTTGTTGGTAGCCGTTCCGATCGTTGGCGGCGGCAGGTCGGCAACGCGAGTCGGGCTAGTAGCCGTCGGTGTCATTGTTGGCACGGTCGTGTTGCTTTGGCCTTGGTCCCTGAGTGTGCTTGGCGGCGATGGCTTCATGCCTGGTTTCTCGGTCCGACAGAGCTTCACGTTTTCTCAGGTAGTTACATTTCGAACGGGCAGCTCTGGGGCAGGGATTCTCGTGTGGTTGCTTTTTCCTGCTGCTGGCTTGCCTCTCTTGGTCGCGACTGAGCAGAGGTTCGCGTGGGCGGTGCGTGCGTGGTGTCTTGCACTAGTTGCGTTCTTGGCCGCTTGGCTCCCGGGTTGGCTTGGCGCTAAGGCACCGGTACCGCCGATAGAACTCGTGCTCATGCCGGCTGCATTCGGGTTGGCCCTCGCAGTTGGACTCGGCTACGCCTCGTTCATCGGCGAGATACGTAGTTTCGTGTTCGGAATCAGGCAGGCCGCGGCGATCACGATGGCGTTATGTATTACGGGACCAGCGCTCGGAGTGATCCCAGACATCTTCGAAAGCGGGTATGACGCGCCGCGAGAATCTTGGGCATCGTCGCTGGAGTTCCTGGCGCGCCAAGCTGAGGTAGACGGCGATTTTCGAGTGCTTTGGATAGGCCGATCAGAGTCTTTGCCACTAGACCCTGTAGTGAGCAATGTTCGTTATTCGCTCGGCGTTTCGCGTAACGGAGCGGGCGACATCAGGGACGTGCTGCCAAGTCCAGACGGCTCGGCTAAAGCTCACCTTGAAGACGCTATGGATGCGGCCATTGGTGGCAGCACGGCTTTGCTCGGAAATGCGTTGTCTTCTATGGGTGTGAGGTACCTAGCGGTCGTTGATCGTGCTGCACCAGACGTCAGGCCCACTGCAGGGGGCGACCTTGGAATCACAGCGACGCTACGTGGCCAGCTCGACCTCACGCTCGCGCGAAGTTCGACCGGTTTGTCGGTGTTCGAAAATGAGGCGTGGGTTCCGATGCTGTCGCTTGTCTCTCGCGATGTAGCCGAATTGGGCAGTGACAAAGTCGCGGCGCAAGACGCGCTTGGCATCGCCACGCGCACAGATCTCAAGTCGGGCATGAAACAGGTGCGTGGACCGAATCATGCACTCAAAGTTGCATCGCAGGGCACGTTGGTTCTGAGTGAGCCATACAACACTGCATGGAAGCTCAGCGTCGACGGCAAACTGATGGAACATGAGCGAGCGTTCGGTTGGACCAATGCATTCACCGTGTCGAGTCCGGGTAAAGGCCGACTTTCGTTTGACGGTGGGCTATTGCATCCGCTGGTAGTCGTAGTGCCGATCCTTATGTTCGCAGCGGCGATAGTCGCGGCTTTGTGGCGCAAGCGCGAAGAGGTGCCGGCACGTGCGTTGGTGTTTGCGGAGCCAGCAGTTGTACCTGCAGCTTCTCGTCGCGCTTTAGTACGCCATCGCCACTTCTCGCCAAGTTCTGATGATCTCGGTATCGCAGCCGAAGGACCAGACGACAACGATGACCTCGCAAGCTTCGAGGCAAGTGCGTCAGAGTTTTCAGATGACTTCGACTGGTCGGTTCTGAGCCCCGAACATCCTGGAGCGTCGGAATGAACCCACGTCGTCATTTGTGCGCAATCGCGCTAGCTGTATTCGCCGTGAGCGGTTTCGTGTTGCACGACCCTTCGCAGCTTCGAATTTCTGTCGCTGAACCGCCCATCGAGGCAGTGGCGATGCCGAGTTCGGATGTCGTCTCAGCTACATGGTTCTGCGCTGGAGGCGTTCCGGCCGACAGCACGGCCATTACCGGTACCCCAGATGATGATGCAGAGTCCGGCGCCGTCGAGGACAAGGTCTTCATAGCGAACGTTGCAGCGACGACAGCAGTTGTCAGGGTGAACGCCCTTAGCCGAGGTACAGCGCCGCGTTCTAAGGACTACACGGTTGCTGCCTACGCAACAATCGGGGTTGCAGTATCCGACGTTTCGAATGCGCCAGATGCAGCACTCATCGTCGAAGCATTTTCGAGCGGCGTTGTTGTCGAACAGTTAGTGAAAGTGCCGGGCATCGATGACGCTGCACTCGCTCCTTGCGCGACTTCGACAAGTTCGTCCTGGTACTTCGCTGCCGGTTCCACGTCGCGTGGCTCTTCGCAGTGGCTGTCATTGCTGAATCCGTACAGTGATGATGCCGTGGTCGATATCACGGTCGTACTCGAAGGCGAAGTCCGCAAGCCGTCTGATCTGCAGTCGCTCGTCGTCGGCGCGCGCAGTCGGAGGTCGCTGTTCATAAATGATGCGGCCGACAGGCAAGGCGCTGTAGCTCTGATTATCAATGTTGCGGGTGGTAGCGGCGTGGTCGCACAACAGACAATTGTTCACCCGAGAAGGTCGGAGCGCAGGGGAGTGTCATCGAGTCTTGGTGCAATCGCGCCGTCCACTCGATTCACATTCGCTGGTGGCTCTCGGTCGAAGGCGAAGAACCGCGTGATCTATGTACTCAATCCGGGGCCAGTAGCTACCGATGTCGACATTCAGGTAATCGGCGAAGGCGCGACGCCTCTCACAATTACCGTCGAGGCGCAGTCGGTTGAAAAACTCAACGTCGCTCGCCTTGTCCCGCCAGGAACTCAGTACTCGCTTGTAGTCCAGGCAGCGGCCGACCTCGGTGCGGCCACGGGTAGGCGTTCCGAGCGCGGCATTGTGGTTGAAGACATAGAACGCTTCGATGGGTTCAGGAACGCTGACGAAAGTGAAACGACGTACGGCGTGGCAAGCAACGTTGGGGGCGTGAGCCCGTCTGTTCAATGGGCGTTCGGGCCCAGCTTGGCTCCGGCGATGACCGCTACAGAGATGTATTTCTACAACCCAAACGAGAAAGCAGCGCTAATTGACGTGTCATTCTTCGTCGGCGGCAAACACGTGCGGCCAGAGTCTTTGCAAGGCGTCACAATCGATGGCGCCTCGCGGCTGATCGTGTCAACCACCGGTTTTAGCGAAACGAGTGGCGCGATGATTGTCAAGTCGACCTCGCCGATCTACGCAGAGAGACTTTTGCTAGGCACCAACCTCGTTACGCGAGTAGCGGGCATTCCGTTGCGGAATTCGTGAACTAGCTCAGATGTTCGTTTGCCTTCTGCGCCTGCTCGGCATTCATCGCCTTCATAACGGCTTCGAAAATCTTCATCGCGTCTGCTTCTAGGTGATACCGAGCGCGGTACAGCACATACGCGCCGATGAACACTGGTGGAGACACGAGTAGAAAAGCGACCCTCAAGTCCCAGGAGTCTGCGAGCCAACCAACGACGAAAGGTGCAGCAGCAACACCGAAGACAATTGATGCGAGATTGAACGCACCGAAGCCTGCGCCACGAAGATGGGCGGGTACGGCGTCTGCGAGTCCAGCACGCAGTGCGGGGATGCCCATAGTCGTCGTGAAGATGCCAGCTAGCTGCAGGAACAAAGACAGGGCGCGCGGAACGCCTTCGATGTATGACACCATCATGAAAAAGTTGCCGATGCCTAAGCAATAAGCAGGGATCACGACGCGAGCACCTTGTATTGAGGCCGTGAATTTGTCTGCCAACATCCCGCCAAGTAAAACCCCGGGAACTCCGCCGAGAACCAAAAGTGCGCCGACAGCTGAGGTGGCCTCTTGTTGGGTGAAGTTACTGAACCGATCGTGGAATTGCGGAAGCCATGCGCCGACGCCGGAGACAGTGAACATGAGTGCGCTGATACCAACTAGTGCGTATCGCAATGTTGTGATCGACCAGATCACGCGGAAATCTTGGATGAGTCCCCGTGCTGTGTCGCGAACGAATCGGAAGAATCCGTCCTCGAAAAGTGCAAGCTTTTCAGGCTCTTCCCACTCGTCAACGCCTAAGTGCAACTTGTCGCCATATCCGCGTGGGGGTTCGCGAAGCGAGTAAGCGAGGGCAGCAACAACTAGCCCAGGTGGACCAACGACGATGAATGCCCACCGCCAACTAAACGCACTAGCAATGGCGCCACCAATCGCGATTCCGAGACCAGCACCGATGAGACCCATCACCTGCTGGTTAGAAAAAACCCTGCCGCGTCGGCTCGTTGGGTAATAGTCAGAAAGGACGCTCGCCGCCGACGGCTCAGTAATGGCCTGTCCGAAACCGAGAAGTCCGCGTAACAGCAGCAGGGTGATGAAGTTGCCAGCGGCGGCGGTAATCATGGTGACCACTGACCATGCGACAACCGTGAAACTGATGGTGCGTGTGCGGTTCCATCGATCCGCGAGGTAGCCAGCGGGAACTGTCATCAGACCGTTTACTACGACAAATGCTGACAGCAGCAGACCGATAGCTCTGTCATTCACATGGAAATCATGTTGGATGTCAGTCGCCGCTCCGCGCACAACGCTCTGGTCGATCTGATCGACCATGATCACCAAGCCAAGAACCCACATCGGCCACGAGGAGATCTTGGTCTTCGTCGCGGTGGATGTTTGCGTTGTCTGGTTCGGCATCGGGTCGGTCATGGGGCATTGATATTCGCGCGTCTGGGCGTGCGATGTCAGCACGGACACTAATAACTCCTACGCTCGCCGAAATGGTGTTGCGTATCGGAATCGCTGCGGTCTTGTTGGTCGTGGCTGTCGTGATTGCAACCATCGGAAACCGTCGTAAGAAATCGAGTCTGGTTCTGGCACACCGGAGCTACGACTATCCACGCCAGGTTGAGCGCTCCGATTTTGATCGGGCAGATGCTCAATGGCTCGTGATCGTGTTTTCGAGTGCAGTCTGTGATGGCTGCGCTTTGGTAGTGGCTAAGGCCCTAGTGCTCGAGTCAAACGCCGTCGCAGTCGTCGATTGTGACTTCATCGAGCACAAGGAGCTTCACGAGCGTTACGCCATAGAAGGCGTTCCGACGACCGTGATTGCTGATTCAGATGGGGTCGTTCTGCGAGGGTTTATTGGTGCGGTCAGCGCGACCGACTTGTGGGCAGCGATGGCCGACTTAAGGTTCCCGCCGACACAAGAGCGGGTCTGTTTAGGCCACGACCACTAATCGGTCAGGTTCGGTTCTCGTCTGATAGTGCGGGGGAAAGGTTGAACCCTTCTGGCTCAAATGTCGTGCCGTCTGAGTGCACAACTAGGCGTCGCCCGCCAGCCTTGTAGCCCATCGCTTCGTCGACGCATGTAGCGACCTCGTCACCGTCGACTGTCTCTTTGTCGAGTAGTGCTTTGGCGATTGCGTCGAGGCCTGCCCGGAACTTCGTGAGAGTGTCGCGTGTTCGGTCCTCTTGTTCGCGCAGTATCCGTTCGGTTTCTTCGTCGATCACTCTGGCGGTCTCATCGGAATAGTCGCGGGTGTGCATCAGATCTTCGCCCAAGAACACCTGGCCTTGTGAACCCCACGCCATTGGCCCGATCCGGTCTGACATTCCGAATTCGCGCACCATGCGTCGGGCAATTTCTGTCCCTCGCACCAGGTCGTTGCTTGCTCCTGTGCTCTGGCTATCGAACACGAGCGACTCTGCAACCCGCCCACCCATGAGCACAGCTAGCAGATCGTTCAGGAAATGCAGATCATGGCTGTATCGCTCTTCCGAAGGAAGTTGCTGGGTCATGCCGAGCGCCATGCCGGTAGGCAAGATCGTGACTTTGTGCACCGGGTCCGAATGATCGAGTACGTAGGCGCAAAGCGCGTGACCGGCTTCGTGGTACGCGGTGTGCTCTTTCTCCTCGTCTGACATCATGACGGATGGGCGCTTGAGACCCATGAGCACACGGTCGCGGGCTGTATCGAAATCTTCCTTGTGGACTTCTTGCGCCCCGCGGCGGACGGCAAATAGCGCTGCCTCGTTCACGAGGTTGGCGAGATCGGCTCCGCTCATTCCGGGGGTACCGCGAGCGACGATGCTGATATCGACGTCTGGGTCGATGCGCTTGTCTTTGAAGTGCACAGCCAGAATCTGGAGTCGTTCCTCTTGTGTGGGCAGAGGCACCAGGATTTGGCGATCGAAGCGGCCAGGCCTCAACAGTGCAGAGTCGAGGACATCGGGGCGGTTGGTGGCGGCCATGATCACGATGCCTTCTGTGGCTTCGAACCCATCCATTTCTGAGAGCAACTGATTGAGAGTCTGCTCGCGCTCGTCGTGACCTCCGCCGAGTCCTGCTCCACGCTTGCGGCCGATGCTGTCGATCTCATCGACGAAAATGATTGCCGGGGCTTGTTTGCGCGCCGTAGCGAATAAGTCGCGAACCCGCGCGGCTCCGACCCCAACGAACATTTCCATGAAGTCAGAGCCAGTCACTGAGATGAACGGCACTCCGGCTTCGCCAGCGACCGCACGCGCGATAAGCGTTTTCCCTGTGCCAGGGGGACCGACTAGCAACACGCCCTTGGGTATCCGGGCACCGATCTCCCGGAACTTGCCTGGCAGCTTCAAGAAGTCGACAACTTCGGCAATTTCTTGTTTCACTGGGCCATATCCGGCCACATCAGAAAATGTCGTCGCAGGCTTCTCGGTTGTATACAGCTTGGCGCGGCTACGCCCGATGTTCATAACTGCACCCATTTGGCCTTGGGCGCGACGACTCATCCACATGAACAGGCCGACAATCAGCAGCAGCGGCAATATATAGCTGAGCAAGGTGAGAAGAGCGTTCCCCTGTGCCTGCGGCTTGTAATTGAGTTCGGCATCGTGCTTGGCGAGCATCGCCTTGAACTCGACTCCGAGGTCCTCACCCGGGCCTTGCGCACGGAACTCGGTCGCGCCTTCTGGACCCTTGCCGGATTTATAGGTGCCTTGGATGCTTCTCGTGTCGGGGTTGTACTCGACCTTGTCGATTAGTCCGGCGACGACTTGTTTTTCTAGTTCAGAGAAGGAGTCGAGTTTGTTCACGTTTGCGTCTGTGCCCTCCAAGGAACTCGACACAAAGATCATCAACGCCACGACCATGAGGCTGCCAATTACCCATGGGGTCCAGCGACTGCGCGGACCGCCGCTAAGAGGATTTCGAGTGCCACGCGAACCTCTGTTTGGCGGCTCCGGTGGACGCCACGGCTCGTTAGGTTGAGGACTCATTAAGGCTCCAGTGCCGTCCAGGCCAGACACCTGCGGACGGCTGCATTGTTAGCAATCGGTCAGTGGACAAAACATTGCGCCGAGCTAACGGCATTGGGCTCCATGTTACGGCGGGCATACGACAATCCCTAGTCGGCGACGTGTGGTCGCCGACTAGTTCAGAGGCCGTAGTGTCAAAGGCCAATATGGTCGAAGAACAAGGGCGTGTCGCTCCGGGAGGGCAACGGATTAGTTGGGGAATTGGCGATTTCGTAGTCACCTTCTTGGGTGGCTTGTTCCTGTCGATGGTTGTGGCGTTCACCGTGCTCGCCATTCTCGGGTGGGAGCCGACCTCTCTCTCGGACAATGAGCAGACCATCGTCAATAGCGTGTCCGGTACCGCACAGTTCCTAGGGTTTTGGCTACTCCTTGTCTTGATTCTGCGTCGCAAAGGCGGGGGATTGCTCAAAGACCTCGCCATTTTTGCCGACAGCGAAGTGGGGCCAATTTTCGGGTGTTTTATCGGCGGCATCGCATTGCAGTTCGGGCTTGGCATCCTTGTGTTACCGCTAACTGCTATCGGCGAGCACGAAACTCAAGCAGTCGTAGAGCAACTAGAGAACGCTTCCGGGATTTCACTCGCAGTCCTAGCGATCATGGCAGGGCTTCTCGCGCCGATCTTTGAGGAGCTGTTGTTCCGCGGGGTGTTGCTTAGGTCGTTGATGCGACGAACAGGAGCGTTCGGCGCAGTGCTAATTAGTGCAGTTGTGTTCGGTGTTGTCCACCTTGTCGACCCGAGCACCTTCGCAGAACAGCCAGCGCTGATCGGCCTAGCGACCGTGTCGGGCATCGTCGCGGTTTATGGGGGCGGGATGCTGCGCTCTATTGCGCTACATATGGGGTTTAACTTCGTAACACTTCTACTCATACTTGTATGAGCATTCGTGCCTATGCGTGACACTTGTCACGCATAGGCACGAATGCTGCTGTTTGCTCTTTAGGAAAAATGACCTACTACCGATACCTCATCTGTTGAACTTGGCAGGGAGGCTGAGATGGAATGCACCGGATGTGCAGGGGCAAAACTCATCACGATTCGCATGCGGATTGCCGGTGAGGAAATTGAGTTTCGTCGTTGTTCGAAGTGCGAAGTGAATCACTGGGCAGACGGCTCTGGGGATATCACTCTCGATGAAGTCCTCGAACTCGCCCGAACTCGTTAGGAATTAGCTACAGAGTTTTTCTCGGATCTGGTCGGGTTGCCCTGTTTGGGGCGCCCGACGCGGATCGTGTCGCCCGATTGTTTACATTGTGGCGTGGCATTGATCCCTCTCAACGACTCTCACGCTGAGGCGCGCTCAAAATGGGAGCGTCGAGGTGCGTGGCTAGTGGTCAGTATTTGCTGCCTGTTCGTAGCTAATCGAGTCCAGCTAATCACTATCGAAACCTTTAATGTGTCCTGGTTCCCGGACATCTTGCCGCGGCGCATTTCGAGCCTTGTGCTGCGCAACACGACCACCAACGGCGGCGACATGGGTGCCCACGTTTACTGGCCGAAGTTCTTGGCCGAGGAGTGGTTCACCAGGTTCCGCGTCCAAGGATGGTCGCCACACTGGTACAGCGGCTTCCCGATTGGGCAGTTCTATTTCCCTTTACCAGCTCTCGCCATTGCATTCTTAGATTTCTTCGCATTCGTCCCTTACAACGTCGCATTCAAGCTTGTTGTTGTTAGCGGTCCGATTGCGCTCCCCTTGGCGGCCTATTACTTCGGGTCCAAACTCCGGTTCCCGTGGCCAGCGCCACCGCTGTTTGCAATTGTGGCCGTGCGGTATCTGTTCGAAGTCCGTTACGGGCTCGATGATGCCGTCGACAAGACAGGCTGGACGATCTACGGCGGCAATTTGGCTTCGACAATGGCTGGCGAGTTCAGCTTCACGATCGCGTTAGCGCTTGCGCTGTTCTTCTTGGCGACACTCGCTACATCGTTGGAGACAGGCAGGCGTCGTTGGCTCCCAGCGGTTCTTCTCGCTGGCACAGTAACTAGCCACATTGTTGTTGCGGCGTTTGCTGCGTTCCTAGGCGTGCTGGTGACTGTGATGTACCTGTGTCGTTGGGTGGTCACGGACCGAATCCGCAAGAGGCACGCCTGGACGAAGGCATGGAAGCTCAGCATTCCGATTGCCTTCGTCGGGTTCTTGCTAACAGCGACATGGTCATTGCCGCTCGTCGGTGCACAGAGTTTGACGGCGAGCATGCGTTATGAAAAGAAATACAACTGGGGTTCGTTCCTCTTTGGTTTGGAATCGAAAAAAGTGGGTGGCACTTGGGGCTCTGTCGGCGACATCCCTCGTCCCCTTTGGTTGTGGTTGCTTGTCGGCTTCGCGGTTTTGACCGCAGGGTGGTGGCGTCGAGCGACCACCCTGGTATTGCTAGTTAGTTGTACGACTTTCGGCGTCTTGTTTGTCGTCTGGCCAGAGCACCACATTTGGAATACACGATTCGCCCCGTTTTATTGGTTGCTTCTCGGGTTCCTAGCCGCAGTAGGTGCTGCCGAGCTATGTCGCACGATCGCCTACGTGTGGGTCGGCGCGGCCGCATGGATACGCGACGGCGATCGCATCGACTATCTGGCTGCGTTAGCGGCCCAGCGCTCGGCGTTAGGACCTGAGACCAACAAGGAAGGCGAGGCTCCTTCCTCGGACTTTCTTACCGGGGTAGAAGACTTAGAACAGTTCCTCCCAGCGCACCTCAAAGAAGACGATGAGCCAGTTCAACGTCGTCGAAGGCGCAGCCAGATTCTGATCGTTTCCATCTTGGGTTTGGCAATAGGTGGGACTTCGCTCATCTGGACGGGCACGAACCAAGGTGTCGGCTACGGCTGGTCCAAGTGGAACTTTGAGGGCTACGAAGCCAAGTCGGGCTACAAGGAATACCAAGCGATAATGACCGCGATGGGCGAGCTTGAACCCGGCCGTGCTCTGTGGGAGACAGGCCACGATGAGTTCAACGCGTACGGCGGTGCGCTCGCTCTAGAACTCTTGCCGTATTACACAGACGGCCGAATCGGTTCGATGGAAGGGCTCTACTTCGAGAGCTCGGCAACGATGCCATACCACTTCTTGATGGTTAGTCGGCTCGCAAAAGCGCCATCAAATCCTGTGCGTGGGCTCTCATACGGCTCCACGGCTGACTTCGATGCGGGCGTCGACCAAATGCGCCTGCTCGGCGTCAGGTACTACATGGCATTCAGTACTGAGATGCACGAGAAGGCTGCGGCGAATTCCAATCTCACACTCGTTAAGAGCGTTGCGGGTCTCGATGGTGTCGAGCCAGAACTCTGGAATATCTACGAGATCGAAGACTTCGCACTCGTTGCTCCGCTCGTGAACGAACCAGTAGTAGCGGCGGTGCATGGGGGGACGACAGCCGAGTGTTTCGGGACGAGTCCAGACGCTCGCCAATTCGAGTTGGCCCCCTGGGAATGCGCAGTCGGTCCTTGGTGGATGAACGAGAACTTGCTGTCGCAGACGTTTGCCGAAGACGGGCCGAAAGATTGGGTGCACGTCGACATTGAAGACGTCGCCGACGTTGAACCCAAGGCATTGTCACCGGTCAGTGTTTCAGAAGTTGTCGAAGGTGTTGACTCGATTTCGTTTGCGGTAGACAAAATCGGAGTCCCTGTAGTGGTGCGGACCTCTTACTTTCCTAACTGGGAGGTTTCTGGCGCTGATGGGCCGTGGCGATTGTCGCCGAACCTCATGGTCGTGATTCCGCGCGTATCGCAAGTCAAGCTGACCTACGGGCTTACTTCGTGGGATTGGTTGGGGCGACTCGGGACCCTCGCAGGATTTGCTGGACTCTTCTGGCTTTTCCGTCGTCGCCCATCACCGAGGCCATGGTTTGATCCTGCACCTCGGGCGGTGGTGCAACACGACGAACTGACGAGTCACGAATACGATGCGCAACGAGGTGAGTGATTTGTCGTTAGACGCGATCTTCAAGGCATATGACATCCGGGGCGTGTTCCCAGAAGAGATCAATGAAGCAGTCGCGCGCAAGATCGGCAATGCGTTTGCCGCGTTCGCGCGGGCTGACCGCATTGTCGTCGGCTACGACATGCGACCGAGTTCGATCCCGCTCAGCGCAGCTTTTGCAGACGGGGCAAAAACCGCTGGGGTCGATGTGATTGACCTAGGCCTTTGTTCTACAGATGTCGTTTACTTCGCTTCTGGTTCCCTCAACGCTCCCGGAGCGATGCTTACAGCAAGCCATAACCCGGCCAAATACAACGGCATCAAACTTTGTTTAGCTGGCGCTGCTCCAGTAGGCGAAGACACAGGCTTGCAACACATCAAGAATTCGGTAGCTAGTGGCTTGATCGTCGAGGCGAACGTGAAGGGAAATATTGAGTCGCGTGATCTGCTCGCGGCGTTCGGTGAACACGTCCGTGGGTTCATCGACCGGTCGGCGCTCCGTCCTCTGAAGGTAATTGCCGACACCGCAAATGGCATGGGCGGCCTCGTTGTGCCCGAAGTATTTGCCGGACTCGGTTTCTCGCTTGAGGTCATGTTCGGGGAACTCGACGGCACGTTCCCGAATCACCCGGCCGACCCGATCCAGATTGAAAACCTCGCCGACTTGCGCAAACGCGTTCTTGTGACACGCGCCGACGTCGGTCTGGCGTTCGATGGCGATGCCGATCGAGTATTTCTTGTTGACGATCTTGGCGAACCCGTGTCGGGTTCTACAACGACTGCAATTGTCGCAAAAGGCATCCTCGCGAAGCATCCGGGGGAGCGAGTCGTACACAACCTGATTTGCTCAAAGAGTGTCGCCGAGGTTGTGCGTGAGAGTGGTGGAACTCCAATCCGCACGAGAGTTGGCCATTCCTTCATCAAACAGGTGATGGCAGAGACGAACGCGGTTTTCGGTGGCGAGCATTCAGCGCATTACTACTTCCGAGACAACTGGCGTGCTGACTCTGGCTCGATCGCAGCACTCGTCGTGCTCGAGCAGTTGTCGTTGAGCAGTTTGCCTCTGTCTGAGTTGCGCAAGCCCTTCGAGCGATATTGCGCTTCGGGTGAGATAAATACGAAGGTCGCGAACCCTGCAGAGATGATCGAAACGGTTGCAAGCACGTATGGCGGTGACCAAGATCGAGTCGACGGTCTAACCGTCGACATGGGCGATTGGTGGTTCAACCTAAGGGCCTCGAATACCGAACCGTTGTTGCGTCTTAACCTCGAAGCTGCTAATTCAAGCGATTGTGAGGCACGAACCGAAGAAGTGCTCGCAATCGTGAGAGCATGACTAGAAGCCACTAGAAAGGCAACGATGGCACTAGACCCGAAACTGCTAGAGATACTTGCTTGCCCGCAAGACAAGGGCCCGCTGCTGTATTTCGCCGATGAGAACTCGCTTTACAACCCTCGCCTCAAGCGGCGCTACGACGTTAAAGACGACATCCCGATCATGTTGATCGATGAAGCGTCGACCCTCGACGATGCTGAGGACAAGCGACTGCTTGCCAAAGCCGAGGCTGAGGGCATCCAACCCACGTTCTCGTGACGGACTCGCTTGCATTTCTCGATGCAGTCGAGGGATTACCAGAGCAGTTCGCCGCGGCGCACGATACCGCGAGCAACGTTAATTCTGTTGCGTTCCCTTCGGCGGCTGACATCGACAACATTGTTGTGTGCGGAATGGGAGGCTCCGGAATATCTGGGGACGTCCTCGCTGCGGTAGCTAATGATCGGCTGTCAGTTCCCGTCACTGTACTGAAGCAGTATCGCGTTCCGGCGTTCGTGGGCCCAAGAACTCTCGTGTTCGCTGTCTCATATTCGGGCGGCACCGAAGAGACACTTTCGATGGCACGCGCTGCGTCCGAACGCGGTGCACACCTCGTCGCGATATCTACGGGTGGGCCGTTAGGGAAGCTTGCCTCAAGCACTGGTGCGCTACATATGCGCTGCCCCGAGGGCTATCTCCCGCGTGCGGCGCTGGGTGCTTTGGTCGCACCGATTTTTGTCACACTCGGCCGTACCGGGTTACTCGTTGACGCAGAGAATGAACTGCTCTCTGCCCATTCTGCGCTTCTAGCGAGGCGCGAAAAGTGCCAGCGCGCCGTTGGCGGCTCAGCAAACCCGGCTAGAGAAATTGCGCGCAAGATCGGTCGCACAATTCCAGTCATTTACGGCGGTGGGGCGCTAGGGGCAGTCGCTGCGTACCGCTGGAAGTGCGACATCAACGAAAACGCCAAGGCGCCAGCGTTTTGGCACAGCTATCCAGAACTCGACCACAACGAGATTTGCGCTTGGGGTCAACATGGCGACGTCACCCGACAATTGTTGAGTCTGCTCGAGCTGCGGCACGATTTCGAGCACGAGAGACTCGCGCCGCGTTTCGCCGCCACGACCGCAATTATCGAAGAGGCCCTCCACCAGGTGATCGAAGTTCGTGGCCAAGGCAACACGCGACTCGCCCAACTGCTCGACCTCATGTACCTCGGCGACTGGGTGAGCTGCTATTCAGCGCTCCAGAACGACGTGGACCCCGGGCCAATCGAAGCAATTTCGCGACTAAAGGAGCACCTAGCCGCGAACTGATCGGTTTGTCCATCAGCATTTACTCCGCCGACGCCGATTGCTACACTCACGAGTTGCTAGTCGGGTCCCTTGTGGCTGTCACCCGCTGATCCGGGCCGACGCTTTCACGGAAATGCTGTAACTGCATGCTCGCCATGCATTCAAGCGCTAAGGCGCGCACCGACCCATAGGAGAACATCCATGACAACCACTGAATCTTCACGTACGCGCATGTCTGTCGATCCGCTCGGCGACTTCCGCGTGGCAGACCTCAGTCTCGCCGACTTCGGCCGCAAAGAAATCGAACTCGCAGAACACGAAATGCCAGGCCTGATGGCAATGCGTGCCAAGTACGGCAAGACCAAGCCACTTTCTGGCGCTCGCATTACTGGCTCACTTCACATGACAATTCAGACCGCCGTGCTCATCGAGACGTTGGTTGATCTCGGCGCGCAGGTCCGCTGGTGTAGTTGCAACATCTTCTCTACTCAGGATCATGCAGCCGCTGCCGTAGCGGTCGGTCGCGACGGCACACAACAGTCGCCGGCTGGCGTCCCCGTGTTCGCATGGAAGGGTGAAACTCTCGAGGAATACTGGTGGTGCACAGAGCAGGTACTTCGTTGGCCAGACGCGAACGGCGGAAACAACTCGGGACCGAACATGATTCTCGACGACGGCGGCGACGCAACTCTCGCAGTCCACAAAGGAGTCGAGTTCGAAGATGCCGGTATCGTCCCCGACCCGAGCACGGCAGACTCTGAAGAGTTTGCAGTAGTTCTCGAAATGCTCGGGCGTTTGCACAAAGAGAACAACAGCTTGTGGCACAACATTGCTTCGGAAATCATTGGCGTTACTGAAGAAACCACAACAGGTGTACACCGCCTCTACCAGATGATGGAAGCGGGAAAGCTGCTTTTCCCTGCGATCAACGTCAATGATTCGGTCACTAAGTCGAAGTTCGACAACCTCTACGGGTGCCGGCACTCGCTGATCGACGGTATCAACCGCGCCACGGATGTGATGATTGCTGGCAAGGTCGCGGTCGTGCTCGGATATGGCGACGTAGGCAAGGGTTGTGCTCAGTCTCTTAGAGGTCAGGGCGCCCGCGTGGTGGTAACCGAGATCGATCCGATCTGTGCCCTACAAGCAGCGATGGAGGGCTATCAGGTCCTGACCCTCGAAGATGTAGTCGAGAGCGCAGACATTTTTGTAACCGCGACTGGTAACCACAACATCATCACGGCTTCTGACATGGGTCGCATGAAGCACAACGCAATCGTCGGCAACATCGGCCACTTCGACAACGAAATCGATATGGCTGGACTTGCAAAGACGCCCGGCATCCAACGCATTGTCGTGAAGCCGCAGGTTGATGAATGGAAGTTCACCGACGGTCACTCGATAATCGTGCTCGCTGAAGGTCGCCTATTGAACCTTGGTTGTGCGACAGGCCACCCGAGCTTCGTAATGAGCAACAGTTTCACGAACCAGACAATTGCTCAGGTAGAGCTTTTCAGCAATCCTGGCGATTACAAGAACGAGGTGTACACGCTTCCGAAACATCTCGACGAAGAAGTCGCTCGACTCCACCTAGAAAAACTCGGAGTCAAGCTCACAGTCTTGAGCGATGACCAGGCGAGCTACATCGGCGTACCTGTAAACGGTCCTTACAAACCAGATCACTACCGTTATTGAGATGCGCTCCGTGTAACAGTTGATCCAGAGTTACTTGACGACCGCCTCGACTGGTTCGGGGCGGTCGTTTCTTTGTGCGACCCACTTCTCGAACGTTGTAGCGAGTGTCCATGCGGGCGCAGCAATCAAAACAATGCGCACACCAAGGTTTGTGTTCGGCCAGTCGAATGCTGCATATGCCATCGCCGCGATCCAAGCGACAGTCACTACGAGATTTGTCTTGCGCCGTGCAATGACCTGCACCGGGTGAGCGAACGGGATATCGGTGAGCTGCGCCACTGCGAGCACGATGATGATGACCCCGTTGGTGAGGTGACTTGTGTTTAGCAAGAAACAGCTCGGGGCGACGAGATTCCATGTTGCAGGGAAGCCTCGGAACCAGTTGTCGTGCGTGGTCATGTCTGTACGGGAGAACCACAAAGCAGACGTGAACAGTACGAGCGCACAGATGCTCATGTTGAGCGCTGGCGGTAACAGATCAAACTGATACATGAATGCAACAGGCACGACGACGCACGTGACGTAGTCGACGACGAGATCAAGTAGATAGCCGTCGAGTTTTGGATACAGCTTTGAGATCTGCCAGGCTCGCGCCATCGGCCCATCGATGCCGTCGAGGATTTGAGCAGCGATGAGCAGAAGGATCGCCGAGCGTGGTGCATCGTCGATGACGGCTTGCAGTCCGAGGAAGCCAACGATCACTCCGCTAGCGGTAACGGCGTGCACTAGCAGCGCTCGCCACGCTCGTGTGGTTGGCTCTAAGACTTCGTCGACATCCGATTCGTCGTTGTGCATCGATCTCCTATCGGAGTGAACTAAGGCGCGCGTATGAGTAGCAGCCAACAATTACTGTCAGCGTATCTGCCGATCAGGCAGTATTTCGGTACGGGTGTAGAGATCGCGCTCGCTCTTGCCGATAAGTTGTGCATGATGTTGAGGGCGGCGCTAGGGCGCGAAGAAACACCGCGTACTGCGCGTCGAAAACTTCTAGAGCGTGTATGGGTTGCCGTCACGATTTCGTACGGACTAGCTCGCGCCGTTTTAGTCGGTGCAACACTGAGTCAGTACGGCGTGAACCCATGGGGTTATCTCGTGATCGACCTTGCTACGTCTGTCCCCCTCGGTATCGCAACCGCACGAGTGATTGGCGCATTAGTCGATCGCGACATGCGGGCGGCGCGTAACTGGGCGATAGTCGCCGTAGTAACCGACTTCATCCCAGATATCTTCATCCTCGTCGTCGGGCGCGATATGCCTGTCGCCGTGTATGTCGCACTAGGCATCATTGCGGGGGTCTCTGTTGCTTTCGGCGCTCGAGGTATTGCACGTAAAGTCGCCTCGCTTCGCAAGCCAGGGCTCGTCCCTGCAGAGGAAGTTCTCGTACCGGCTGCGTAAACTGAACCACTCCGTGGGTGTAGCCCACACGAAGGGTGTGCTCTGTGAAGAATTTCGAAGGCCGTGTCGCGGTTATAACCGGTGGTGCTAGCGGGATTGGTCTGGCGCTCGCCCACAGGTTCGGTGGCGTTGGGATGAAGGTCGTAGTAGGCGACGTCGAAAAGGCGTCTCTCGACACTGCCATCTTTGACCTGCGCGACAAAGGAATCGACGCGCACGGTATTCCATGTGACGTTACGAGCGCGAACGATGTTCAAGCACTCGCCGATGGCGCAATCGAACTATTCGGTGGTGTCAATATTTTTTGCAACAACGCCGGAGTGGGTGCCGGCGGACTTTCATGGGAAGCTTCGTTGTCAATGTGGGAGTGGGTCATTGGAGTAAATCTGTGGGGAGTCATCCACGGAATACGTTCCTTCGTGCCACTTCTGCTCGGCCAAGACGAAGCACACATCGTGAACACAGCATCAGTTGCTGGACTTGTCTCTGCGCCGATGATGGGTCCGTATAACGCAAGCAAGCATGCTGTAGTGGCGTTGTCTGAGACCCTTCACCATGAGTTTGCGCTTACGGGCGCTTCGGTCGGAGTTTCCGTACTTTGCCCCGGATGGGTACGAACCAAAATAGCTACTAGTGAACGCAACAGACCCGATCACCTAGCGGCTGAACCGAGCTCAGTAGACAGTGTGAGTGGTGAGATCGCGTCGTCTGTCATCGCAGGCATGATTGAAAGCGGGATGCAACCGAATGCTGTTGCAGACAAGGTGTTGCAGGCCGTGACCGATCGACAATTCTGGGTGTTGACCCACGACGAAGACGACATGTGGATGCGCGCAGTGAACTCAAAGGTTGAGTCTTTGTTGTCGCGAGACAACCCAGTCATGAACCTTCTTGGCTAGGTGTCTCCAGGATGTCTCTGAGCGATTCCGCTCTGCCTCTAGCTATTGAATGGCGCTCGAACCAGATTCGGTTGCTTGATCAGACCGCACTACCGGCGACTCTTCACTTTATAGATTGCGCTGCTGTCGATGACTTGTGTCGAGCGATAATGAGCTTGGCGGTGCGCGGCGCACCAGCGTTGGGCGCTGCTGGTGCCTATGGCGTCGCTCTCGCTGCTGTGCTCAGCGACGACCTCGACAGAGTTCGCGATGCTGCTCGACAGATCAGTGCAACGCGACCGACGGCCGTGAATCTTGGTTGGGGAGTTAGACGTGCGCTAGATGCGTATCAATGTGCTGGCGCTACCGGCGCGTTGCAGTGCGCACACGAAATTGCCGCACAGGATGTGGCAGCGAATCATGAGATCGGTCGTGTCGGGAGAGATTGGCTCCACGCAAACTTCGGCGAGCGTCCGCTGAACATGTTGACCCACTGCAATACAGGGGCATTGGCAACGGTTGGATATGGCACAGCACTCGGCGTGATTCGTAGTCGCGCGGAAGCCGGGGGACTAGCACACGTCTGGGTCGACGAAACTCGGCCGCTCCTACAAGGCGCACGCCTGACCGCGTGGGAACTAGCTCAGCTAGCAATACCGCATGCGGTCGTCGTCGATAACGCGGCCGCTTCGCTCATGGCGATGGGCTTCGTTGACGTCGTGATCGTGGGCGCTGACCGTGTCGCAGCCAATGGCGATGTCGCTAACAAGATTGGCACCTATGCGCTCGCGGTTCTCGCGAAGTATCACGGCATCCCGTTTCTGGTCGCCGCGCCGCTGAGCACGATCGACTCAGCCACGGCCACGGGTGCTGACATCGAGATTGAGGAGAGGGACCAGTTGGAAGTTGCGGAGGTTTATGGGAATCGAGTTATCCCGATCGAGTCACGGGCCTTCAATCCGGCTTTCGATCTAACGCCAGCTGCACTTGTCACTGCTCTGATCTGCCCTGCAAACCGCGAGTCTTAGACATCACGTCCGAGACGACTTGTATGTTCGTTTCGTGGCAAAATCACTGCTGGCCTGTGCGGCCGAATCATTGTTCACAGTTGTCTTCCCGCTTCGATGTCGAGTTTGTGGCGATCTCTCAAACATTCCGTTGTGTAACCAATGTGCTGGTTCCCTCAGGCGACCGGTTGGCACCCAACTACCACCAGGGCTAGACGGATTCTGGTCAGCGTTCGCGTACGAAGGAGCGGTCCGCACCGTGATCGCTGGTGTGAAGTACAAGAATCTTCGCTCCGCGGTTCCCTGGCTGGCCGACTCAATCATTCGGGTCTTGCCGTCGTCGGATTTTGAGTGCGTAACGCATGTCCCTACCACTAGGCGTAGGCGCTCCGAACGGGGATTCGACCACGCCGCCCTGCTCGCTGCGGAGGTAGCCAAAAAGATCGACCTGCCATACCGTGACTTATTGGGCAGGGCCGATGATCACGCGCAAACAGGCAGGGGCGCCTTCGCTAGGCGAAACTCACCACCGTGTTTCACCTGCAGCAGGGCGCGTGACCTCCCCAAACACGTGCTGATTATCGACGACGTTATGACTACAGGAGCGACCCTCAGCGCGGCGGCAGCGGTTCTGCGTTCTGTCGGATGCGTCACAATTGTGGCCGCAACTCCTGCGAGTGCCTAGCAATCGTGTTCTCAGCACCGATACAATCAGGGTACGAAATCAGTACCGCTAGTGCCATCAACTGCTCAATACAGATCTGAGGTATGAATGGATGTCGTAGTAGTAGGCAAGCACCTAGAAGTGTCTGAAACACTTAGGGAATCGGTAAATCGTAAGGCCGAGGGACTGTCGAGATACGCCAACGACGCTCGGCGAGTCGATGTTGAATTCGAACACATCGAAAGCAGAAGCGCAGAAGACTCACATTCCTGCGATGTACTTGTGCATGTCAGCCGCAAGCTTCTGAAGGGCCACGCAACTGCGGCAGATCCCGAACGCGCGCTTGTTCGCGCGATCGAGAAGGTCGAAGAACAACTGCGCCGCCTGCACAACCGTCGGGTGACGAAGCCTGCGAGTCGCAGAGACGGCGGGCCAGGCAACCACAACGGCGTGTCTGCCGCTTAGGTAGTTCCGGCCTCGCCCTGACAGACTGACGCCTAGTTGGACTCGACGAGTCCAACAGGTCAGACTTTGAGTCCACCAGAAATCTTGAGGAACGCGAAAAGTTGTCCCGGGCGGCTCACATTAGAACTAGCGAAGAATTCGGATATCGGCCCGCGCTCGACGGACTGCGTGCCGTGGCGGTCATCGCCGTCCTGCTGTTTCACTCTGATTTCTCCTGGGCGCGGGGCGGGTATCTAGGGGTCAGTTCTTTCTTTACTTTGTCTGGTTTCCTGATTACGACATTGCTCGTTGTCGAATACAACCGCGAAGGTCGCATAAACCTGAGGACCTTCTGGGCGCGCAGGGCGCGGCGTCTTCTTCCGGCAGCGTTCCTAGCGGTTCTGCTCGCGAGTTTCTATGTGCTGCTCGCTGGTCCAAACAATGTCGTTGAATCATTTCGCGGTGACGGCCTAGCGGCTCTGCTCGATGTAGCGAACTGGCGATTCGTGTTCGCAGGCAACGGCTACTTGGAAACTTTTTCATTAGCGACAGGCGTCCGAACGGCACAGTCGCCTGTCTTGCATTTTTGGTCGCTTGCTATCGAAGAGCAGTTCTACGTATTTTTTCCAGCATTGTTGGTCGGGCTGCTCAGACTGGCAAAGGGTCGCCTTGTTCGTATAGCCATCGCAATTGGGGCGCTCACAGCGATCTCAGTGGGACTGGGAATATTTCTTGGTTCCGGTGCAGATAACAGTCGCGCATACTTCGGGACCGACACTCGTGCGGCCGAACTACTTGTCGGTGCACTGCTTGCACTTGCATTATGCGCTCGTGGCTCAGCAGTCAGTTCAGGCAGTCGAACATCAATCGTTGGCGTGATTTCGCTTGGTGTGATGCTTGTGGCATGGATGACCGTCGATCATCATGACCGGCTGCTATTCCGGGGTGGACTCTTGGCTAATGCCGGGCTGACAGCAGTCGTAATTCTCGTTGCAATACAGCAGGATTGGTTCTCACGGGCGCTGTCGTGGCGTCCGTTAGTCGCTCTGGGAAGAATCAGTTACGGCATCTACTTATTTCACTGGCCGATTTTTCAATGGACGGTCCCGTGGGCTGGGTCGACGTCGCCCGCGGCGCTGCTAGTCGTGCGCTCGCTCATGACTCTCGCCGTCTCAGTAGTCTCGTACTACCTACTAGAGCAACCGATCCGTTTGGGTCGGGTGGGGCGCAGGACTCGGACCACGGTGATTCCGGCGTGGACTGCAGTGAGCGCATTTGTATTCGTGGCTTGGGCACTAGCCCCAGCGCCGAGAACAGTGTTTGCTCCAGTGGCTGCCGATTCTGTTGCTGATGGGACTAGCCCGACTGACTTGGCTTTAAGCAAACTCGACGATGAGCTGCCTGCTATGCCGACTGGCACAGTCGACTTGAGCGGGTCCTCGACGTCGACTGCCCAAGGAACCACCGAGAGAACCCAGTCGACAGCGACATCCTCGACGGCTTCAGGTCTGACCGACCCGACCACGGTTACGAATTCAACCACCGCTCCGTTCGCCGACCCAAAGAGAATATTGATAGTCGGCGACTCCGTTGCGCTCACGCTCGGTCGAGGCTTCGAGCGATACGCGCGAGACGAATCGATCCTCGCGTGGAATATCGCCCGAAGTACATGCGGTATTCCACGGGCTGAGATTCTCGTTGGTGTCACCATTGTGAAATCGAAGACATGTGAGAATTGGCCCGAACTGTGGTCAGTCGCTACTAAGGGATTTGATCCAGACGTAGTTGTCGTGCTGTCGCCGATTTGGGATGCGATGCCGCATAGGGCCGACGGCTGGGACACGATGTTGGCAATCGGAGATCCGGTGTACGACGATTGGCTTCTCGCAGAGTACGAGGCCGCCGCAGACATACTCACAAACGGGGGGGCCAAAGTCTTCTGGCTCGACTCTCCGTGCGCGGAGAACAAAGACATGAGCGAAGCAGCGCTGAGATTAAACGCCGTCATCGCTCGACTCGATATGGCACGGGGCGATACCAAGGGGATCGAGATCTCAGACGTGCTGTGCGATCCGCAAGGTGACTGGACTCACTCACGAGACGTCGATGGCTTTCATTTTTCAGATTTCGGTGCTGATCTAATGGCCAAGTGGCTCGTTCCGAAACTTCACTAGCCGCTCGATTCTGCGTTAGGCATCACCGCTACCGGTAGGATCGATCGCCTCATGGGTCTTTTTCAGAAAGTTCTTCGCGCCGGCGAAGGTCGCAAGCTAAAACTGCTCGAAACGATGGTCCCGGATGTCGCGGCATTCGAACCTCTCGTCGAGCGTTTGTCAGATGAGCAACTCGCGGCTAAGACCACAGACTTTCGCAATCGAATTGCTCGGGCGCAGTCAGACGCCAAGAATGCAGATCACGAACGCGAATTAACGAACGAAGTTCTCGACGATCTGCTGCCAGAAGCATTTGCGACCGTTCGCGAAGCGAGCAAGCGGGTCCTCGGGCAACGGCACTACGACGTTCAGGTCATGGGTGGAGCCGGCTTGCATTTCGGGTGGGCATCTGAGATGAAGACAGGCGAAGGCAAGACCTTGGTCTCGACTTTGCCTGCATATCTCAATGCGCTGCCCGGTCGTGGAGTTCACCTCGTGACAGTTAATGACTATCTAGCGCGCCGAGACGCAGAGTGGATGGGGCGCGTCCACCGTTTCCTCGGAATGTCAGTTGGAACTGTGGTACCCGGATTCAAAGAGAGGCCAGACGAAAAGCGCGCCAACTACGGCTGCGATATCACCTATGGCACAAATAACGAGTTCGGGTTCGACTACTTGCGGGACAACATGTGCACTTCGCTCGACTCGCAGGTGCAATGGGGCGGCCGCCAGCGTGTAGCCGGGCGCAAAGCTCATTACTACGCGATCGTCGACGAGATCGACTCGATTCTCATAGACGAGGCACGCACGCCACTCATCATCTCGGGGCGCGCTACCCAAGCCGCCGACCTCTATTACCAGTTCGCAAGAATCGCCCGTGGCCTGCAACGCGAACGCGACTACGAGGTCGATGAAGCAAAGCGCACGGTTGTCGTTACCGAGGATGGTATCGAGCGCGTTGAACAGGCGATGAGCGTCGAGAACCTTTACGACAACCTGAACCAGAACCTTGTTCATCAACTACAGCAGGCGCTGAAAGCCAAGGAACTTTTCCATAAAGACAAGGACTACATAGTCGCGAACAACGAAGTCAAGATCGTTGACGAGTTCACCGGACGCATCCTCGAAGGTCGGCGCTGGAGCGAAGGACTGCATCAGGCAGTCGAAGCAAAAGAGAACGTTCGCATCAAGGAAGAGAACCAGACGCTCGCGACGGTCACGCTCCAGAATTACTTCCGCCTTTACGAGAAACTCTCGGGCATGACGGGTACTGCCCTAACTGAGGCAGGCGAGTTCATGCACACTTACGAACTTGGCGTAGTACCGATTCCCACGAATCGCCAGATGATCCGTGCAGATGAAGCAGACCTTGTGTTCAAGGGCGAGTCAGGAAAGTACTCAGCGGTAGTCGAAGATATTCGTGCTCGCAACGCAACAGGTCAGCCAGTACTCGTCGGAACGATATCGGTCGAACAGTCAGAAAAACTTTCGCGCTTGCTAGGGCAGAAGGGCATCGATCACGAAGTGCTTAACGCCAAACAGCACGAGCGTGAGGCGCACATCATCACCCAGGCCGGGCGTCTCGGAGGCGTGACGGTAGCGACGAACATGGCCGGGCGAGGCGTCGACATCTTGCTCGGCGGCAACCCAGAAGGTCTCGCCACGATCGAACTACAAAAAGAAGGTATTTCCGAAGAAGAAACCCCCGATGAATACGCAACTCGATACAAGGAACTCGTCGCCTCATTCAAGATCAAGTGCGAAGCAGAAGGCGCAAAGGTCAGGGAACTCGGCGGTCTATACGTAGTCGGTACCGAACGTCACGAGAGCCGGCGTATCGACAATCAGCTTCGAGGTCGTGCTGGGCGCCAAGGTGACCCTGGCGGGAGCCGTTTCTACCTGTCGCTCGAAGATGAGCTAATGCGGTTGTTTGCTACGGGTTTGGTGCAACGCGTAATGGGTGCGAGCTTCCCAGATGACATGCCGCTCGAATCGAAAATGGTCTCAAAAGCGATCGAGCGAGCGCAGCGAACGGTAGAAGATCGCAACTTCGAGATTCGCAAAAACGTTCTGAAGTACGACGAAGTCATGAACGAGCAGCGCAAGGTCATTTACAAAAGGCGTCAACAAGTACTCGATGGCGAGGACCTGACCGAAGCTACGCACGAAATTATCGAGAGGGCGATCGACCGGCTTGTAGAGGTTCACTGCGACGGCGATTTTTTCGAACAGTGGGATGTCGAGGAACTTCTTGCTGCGGTCACTAGCTATTTCCCGACCACGGCAACCCCAGAGGTGCTCAAAGAGTGTTCTAATCGCTCTGGTCTACGCGAATTCCTTCGCATCGATGCAGCGACCAACTACGCGAACCGCGAAACCGAACTTGGCTCAGAAGCACTTCGCGATATCGAACGCAAGGTCATGCTGTCGGTAATCGATCAGCACTGGCGCGAACACCTTTATGAGATGGACTATCTGCAGGAGGGCATCAACCTTCGTGCGATGGGTCAGAAAGATCCGCTGTCGGAGTGGCAGCGCGAAGGTTTCGACATGTTCGAGGCGATGATGGGGGCCGTCGAAGACGATTTCGTGCGGTACGTATTCCATCTCCAGGTCGTCGAGGAATCCGAAGCGGCACCGCAAGTCAGCAATGTGCAGTACCAGGCGGCCGACGATCCAGTTTCTGGCGCAGGTTCGATTCGCCAAGCTGTGCAGGCCGAAGCCGCAGCGCAGGCTGGCCACGATGTCGGCGGCAACCAATTGCCCGCAAGACAAGCCGCGTTGCCGACATCGGCCCCATCCCATGAGCCTGTCCGTGTTGAAAAAACGCCAGGGCGCAACGAGCCATGCCACTGCGGCTCAGGTAAGAAGTTCAAAGTCTGCCACGGCAGGTAACTATGGCTGATTTCTCAAATGATCTCGCCGCCCTCAGGCGACGCGTAACCGAAGCGCGGTCTTACCTCAAGATCGAAGCATCACGAGACCGCCTCGTCGAACTCGAGGAGCAGGCTGCGGCACCTGGCCTTTGGGACGACCCAGACAAGGCGCGCGCCGTAACCACCGAAATGGCGCGCGTGCGCGACGACATCGTTCTGGTCGACGGGCTCGATGATCGCGCAACATTCTTGATCGAGCTTTACGACCTGGCGCGCGAAGAGAACGACGAGTCTCAGGATTCTGAGATTGCTAGTGGGTTAGCTGAACTTGAGCGTGAACTGAACGCTCTTGAACTTCGAGCATTGTTCACGGGCGAGTACGACGAGCGCGACGCGATCTGTTCGTTCTCATCTGGTGCGGGCGGTGTTGATGCTCAGGACTGGGCTGACATGCTGCTGCGCATGTATCTGAGGTGGGCGGCGGGCCGCGGATTCACGGTTGAGATCGAAGACCGCAACGAAGGGCAGGAAGCTGGCATTTCCTCTGCGACGATCGTCGTGAAGGGGCGTTACGCATACGGTCTGCTTCAGGCCGAAAAGGGAGTCCATCGCCTCATTCGGATTTCGCCATTCGACGGCAATGCGCGTCGCCACACGGCGTTCGCTGCGCTCGATGTAGTTCCGATGCTCGACGATGCAGAGGCGCCAGATATCAGAGACGACGATCTGCGCATCGACACATTTCGGTCGTCTGGAGCAGGTGGCCAACATGTCAATGTCACCGATTCTGCTGTACGCATCACTCACCTGCCGACGGGGATTGTTGTGAGTTGCCAGAACGAGCGGAGCCAGCTTCAGAACCGTGCGAGCGCGATGCACATCCTTGGGGCGCGGCTAGCCGAGAGGTTGCGTGCAGAACGTCAAGCAGAAATCGACGGGCTTTCGGGCGACAAGCGCGATGTTGCTTTTGGGTCTCAGATTCGGACTTACACGTTGGCGCCATACCAGCTCGTTAAGGACGAGCGAACGCGATACGAGACCGGCAACGTTGAGGCGGTTCTAAATGGTGATGTCGATTCTTTTGTCGAAGCCTGGCTCCAATGGCGCCGTAAAGGCTCAGTGCCGATCTAGAGCGATGCATCTGACCAGGGTAAACGATGTCCGTGGCCGGGTAACGCAAGCGATCGCTGATACCCTCGCCGTACTTCATGATTCGTTTCGAGAACGTCACCAAGGTTTATTCAAATGATGCCGTCGCGTTGCGCGACGTCAACCTCGAGATCAATAAGGGCGAGTTTGCCTTCTTGATCGGTCCATCTGGCTCGGGTAAATCGACTTTTCTCAAGTTGTTGCTACGTGACGAGATCACTACACACGGCTCGGTCACCGTCGCTGGCCGTGACATCGGCAAACTTTCCACCTGGAAGGTGCCCCAATTGCGGCGCAATATTGGCTGCGTATTTCAGGACTACAAGCTCCTACCAACAAAGACCGTGTATGAAAACGTCGCATTCGCGCTTCAGGTGCTCGGACGGCCAAAGCATTACATCGACTCGCAGGTCCCGACAATCCTCGATCTTGTGGGTCTGACTCCGAAGGTCGACGCTTTCCCGACAGAACTTTCAGGTGGCGAGCAACAGCGGGTTTCTATTGCTAGGGCTTTCGTGAATCGTCCGCTGATTCTGCTCGCCGATGAGCCCACTGGGAACCTTGACCCGGCGACGACGGTTGGCATTATGCGGCTACTAGACCGCATCAACCGGACCGGCACAACGGTCGTGATGGCTACCCACGACCAGCGAATCGTCGACGCGATGCGACGCAGGGTTCTCGAACTCGACCGGGGTGTACTCGTCCGCGACCAATCCCGTGGCGTTTACGGGGTCGGCGCATGACCGCCTGCACGCGACCGGCGCAGGAGATGTTCTGATGGCGCGAATTCTCTACTTTGCTCGCGAAACACTTATTTCGTTACGGCGCAACCTCATGATGACTGTCGCTGGGATACTTACGATCGGCGTGTCGATGTCGTTGCTGGGTAGCGCATTGCTGCTTAGTTCACTCGTGGATAACGGTGTATCGAAGATCCGGACCCAAATCGAGTTCGAAGTCTTCATGAATATCGAAGTAACGCCTTCGGAGCTTGCTGCGCTCGATGAACAAATGGCCACAGCAAAAGCCGATGGAGTCATATCGAGCTTCGATTTCTTAGACGAAGCTGAGGCATTCGCTCGTGCCGAAGAACTCTTTAGTGATCGCCCCGAAGTCTTGTCCGGCATGAAGGTAGGAGATTTCCCGCAGTCGTACGTAGCGACTCTTGCCGATGCTGGCTTCGCTAGTGAAGCGCGTGCGATGTTTGACGGGCGTCCCGGAGTAGACCGCCTGATTAGCCCAGACAAGACCGCCGCTGGCATCAAGAGTGTCTCTAATTTTATTGAGATGGCACTACTAGTAATGGTGATTGTGCTTGGTGCGGCGGCGTTGTTCCTTGTAGTCAACACGATCAGGCTTGCTACCTACGCTCGACGCCGTGAGATAGAGGTCATGAAACTCGTAGGCGCATCTAACTGGTTTGTGCAGGTGCCGTTCATGGCCGAAGGGCTAACACAAGGGATTCTCGGAGCCGGGTTCGCTGTCGGGGTCGTGTACTTCCTGAAGGGTGTCTTGGTTCGAGCGATCGATAGCGTCGATAAGGGCGTTGTGAAGACCTTCGAGATGACATCGGCGGATGCGTTTAGCGCTGGACTCTTCGTACTCGTGCTTGGAGCGTTGATCGGTCTTATCGGCTCGCTACTTGGCTTGCGCCGGTTCCTCGACGTCTAGCGCTGTGTGTCTCGTTAGGGCACTCGGTCTTCTTCGCAAAGCATTCATCGCCTTAGTCCTGCTTTGCGCGCTCGTGCCGACTGTTGCCGCCGCCGAGGATCAGCCGCCGACACGAGCCGAAGAACTCGAACGAGAAATCGGCGAAGCGGGCAAAGCGGAGGTCGCGGCGCTACAAGAACTCGTCGCTACTCAAGCACGCCTAGCTACCGCGAGCGATGCGCTAGCGGTAGCAGCGGCCGATCTTGAGTCGGCTGCGGTGGCGTCGGAGATATCTCAAAGGGCATCCGATAAGGCTGCCGAGAAATACTTCTCATTGTTCTATGACGTTGGAGACAGCGAAGCTCGGGTTAGGAGCAGTAGCGCAGCAGCGCGCTCGGTAGCGGTCGACATCTATGTTTCTGGTTCGGCGAGCGCCCATCTCTCAGTCGTTGAACAGTACCCAGGCGACGAATTGTCGGACTCGGGTGCGCGATCGGTATATCTCGATCGCATCTCAGAGAAACGCCAGTCAACTCTCGACTCAGCCCAGACAGCGTTATCTGATCTAGAGACCGCAAAGGTGGTTGCCGAAACGTCGCGTGCAGCCGCAGATTCAGCACTGGCAGAGGCGGACGAGAAGCGAGTCGCGGCTCAGAACCTTGAGACCGACCTAGAGGACAGTCGCGCTGAATTAGCGATAGCCGAAGCCGACGAGACTTACGCGCTCGATCAAATTCGTGCGCGCAAGAGTGAATTTGAAAATGAACTTGCTGCGCTAGCCGTCGAGTCCGGCACTATCGCCCAAATGCTCATCGCGCGCCAAAGCACTCAGCCTCGCGGCAACCCGTCGTTTATCAATCCGGTCGACGGCGTAATTGTTTCGGCCTTTGGCTCTCGAATGCACCCAATACTCGGTTACCTGCGCATGCACACTGGCATCGACATGGATGGTGACACGGGCGACGAGATTCGCGCTTCCGCAGGTGGGATTGTCGCTTGGGCAGGCTCGCGTGGCGGGTATGGCAATTGTGTGATTATTGACCATGGCAATCAGTTCGCGACGCTTTATGCGCACCAATCTGCGATGGCTGTCCAGATTGGAGACACCGTTACCCGCGGGCAGACAATTGGTTATGTCGGCAGCACAGGCATGTCTACGGGTCCCCACCTGCATTTTGAAGTTCGGGACTTGGGGACACCCAAGGATCCTGAGCAATACCTCTAGTTACTTGTTTGGCTGAGGTGTCACTCGCAGGTATGGCTTGAGCGCCTTCCAACCTTTCGGGAACTTCGTCTTAGCGTCTTCGTCGGAGAGCGCAGGCACGATGATCACATCTTCGCCGTCGACCCAGTTGACCGGTGTCGCGACGCTGTAGTTGGCGGTGAGTTGCAGAGAGTCGATAACCCTGAGGATCTCATCGAAGTTGCGACCAGTCGAAGCAGGGTAGGTGATTATCAATTTCACCTGTTTTTGGGGCGAGATGATGAACACCGAACGCACCGTGAGCGTGTCGTTGGCGTTCGGGTGGATCATGTCGTAAAGGTCTGACACAGTGCGATCTGGATCCGCAATGAGTGGGAAATTGAGTGCGTGCCCTTGAGTCTCTTCGATGTCGTCTGTCCAGGCTTTATGGCTCTCGATTGGGTCAACAGAAAGGCCGACGACTTTCGTGTCACGCTTTTCGAACTCGGGCTTCAGTTTGCTGACCATGCCGAGTTCTGTAGTGCAAACAGGGGTGAAATCCTTGGGGTGGCTGAATAACACTCCCCATCCATCGCCTAGGAACTCATGGAAATTGATCGTGCCGTCGGTTGTGTCTGCTGTGAAATCTGGTGCGATGTCGCCGAGTCTTAGTGTCATTTTTGGTCCTCCTAGAAGTTGCGATGGCCGAGTGCCTCGGGTCGAATCGTAGCCATTCGAGTTCAAAAAGACGATCTCATTAGTCGGAAATTGAACGCCGTAGGTGCGAGCAAGGCATGGCAGTTGCAAAAGTGCCTTGCTACCCGCGATACTCACTCCCGTGGCGGGAGCACCCAATAGTTCTTTGTGTAAAAAATTAGGCATCAAGCAACGTTCTCAGGTCGCGCTCGTGCGCGCTCCCGATGGTTTCGATGAGAGTCTTGAGCCTCTACCTACCGGCGTGAGCGTGCGCACCGATGTTCGTAGCGAACAAGATGTGATCACTTTCTTTGCGACACGTCGAGCAGAGTTGACGAGACGGATCCCAAGTTTTCATCGCGCTCTCCGACCGGCTGGCTCGCTCTGGATCGTGTGGCCGAAAAACACCGCTGGCGTTGCCACCGACCTCTGCGAGGCAACCGTGCGCGAAATCGGTCTGAGCGAAGGCCTAAGCGAACAGCGAGTTTGTACCATCGACGATTGCTGGTCGGGTATACGGTTTACTCAACCTTGTGAATGATTGGGGTGTTGCGCAGTGTGCGGTCGGTTTGTATCGACGACTCCTGTAAGTGTCCTAGCCGAAACCTTCGGCGTTGCAGACTCAAGCACCGTTACTAATCGCCCGAACTTCAACGTAACGCCGCGGTCATCGATCTTGTACGTTGCGCTCTCCGTTGCGGGCGATCGAGTCCTTGGTCGAGCGCGATGGGGCTTGATCCCTGCGTGGTCAAAGGACTCGTCGATAGGGGATCGGATGATCAACGCCCGTTCCGAAACAATCAGAGAGAAGCCATCATTCAGAAGCGCATTCGCTCGACGTAGGTGCCTGATACCTGTCGACGGGTTCTATGAGTGGCGCGCTGTGGCTGGATCGAAAATCAAGCAGCCGGTGTATATCAAACGCGCCGACGGAGCAGTCACGGCGTTCGCAGGAATATATGAGGACTACGAGAGCAAAGAAACTCTTGAGGATCGAATGGTGCGAACTTGCGCAATTATTACTACGGCTGCAAACGCCACGGTCGCACCGGTTCATGACCGCATGCCCGCAATCCTCACACCCGAGGATTTCGACGAATGGTTAGACCCGACAAACAGTGATCTTGATGATCTTCAGAGTTTGCTGGTACCAGCGCCTGATGATTACCTGAGCTACTACGCCGTTTCGACCGAAGTCAACAAGCCATCGAGCAACGGACCAGAACTGCTCGATCCGATCGATGCCCCGACCGTCTAGCTGATGCTGTCGATCGCTACAGCGGTCTTCAGGATTGCAATGACGTGTTCGCGGCGTGCAGCGAGGGCTGGTTCGCTCTGTGGGTCTTCGCCGAGGAGACCACCGATAAGTGGAGCATCTGAGAGGTACGACAAGATCGCTCCGTAACCAGTGAGCAATAACTGGCGAGCGTCGTAACGGCGAAGTCGGCCTTCATCCATTTCGCGCTCGAGGTAACTCGCTCCACGCTCAAACAGTGGTTTCAAGAGCACAGTGAGTTCGTCTCGGAGCATTGGCCCGCCGTCGAGCGCCTCACGCCTGACGAGTCGGACGAATTCAGGGTGTTCTTCGAAGAAGCGGAAAGCAGCGCGGATCACTCGCTCGGCTTGGCCCCAGCCCTGTTTAGGTCCGGCGGTCGCTTCTTCTACGAGGTCGACCCAGTCGACGAAGGACTCAAGCACCACGGCTCGATACAGGACGTCCTTAGAAGCAAAATGATGTAGCAAGCTCGACTTCGCGATACCTACCGCGTCGGCGATGTCAGCAAGCGACGTAGACGCATAGCCGTCTTCCGCGAATTTCTGCAATGAGACGGCGAGAATTTGATTTTTGGTTGAAGGAGCAGCGCTCTGAATTGTCATCGGTATCTGCGAGGTTAGGCCAGCGGTGCGGCTCGTCGGACCGCCTGAAGATCGTTGTTACCGGTTTGCAGGAGCAATTGCCCGCGTTAGCGCCATTGCCTGTTCGGCGTTGGCGAGTATCGCCGGAGCGGGAGTGGTGACCCCTGCCTCGATGTATCGCCCGATGTGTTCGGCTATTCGCTCTGGCGGACCCGAGATAATTAGGGCATCGATCACTTCGTCGGGGATTGACTCGGTGGCCGCAGCGCGATCGCCAGCTTGCCAGTGGTCCCACATTGGCTGCAGGAGGTCGCCTCGCCCTAGCCATTCGTGAAACGCCGCGTAGACGGGCACGTTGAGATACTGGGCGATCGCGCGTCGTCCGACGTAGCGAACGAGATCTCGGTCCTCAGTTGGCAGCACGAAGAGGCGCGCGACAATTTCTTGCTGTAGTCCGTCTGCGTTCTTCACGAATGGCGTGACCCTCGGTACGTCTTCGACTGCCAACCAATTGAGAATTGCTCCATCGCCTTGTGTCCCCGCGAGTTTCAACATTTGTGGACGTAGAGCAGCAATGAGGATCGGCGGTTGTTGTTTGACTTTCACGCCGAGACGAAAGCCACTGACAGAAAATGTCTCGTAGGTCTCTGTCACCTTTTCGCCAGAGAGGGCGGCGCGCAAGAATCGCACGGTGTCGCGCACTCTCTGGTAGGGCTTGTCGAACGACATTCCGTTCCATCTCTCGACAATGATGTTCGAGCTGCTCCCGATGCCGACCGCAAACTGGCCCGGGTTTGCTTCGCAGAGCGACGCAACCTGACTAGCGAGTGTCATGGCGCCGCGCGTATATGCGGGGATGATCGCGGTGCCGAGTCGCAACTCCGGCGCCCATGCTGCAGCTAACACCAGGGGAGTGAACGCGTCGTGGCCGCCAGATTCGGCCGACCAAACGTCTGTGTAGCCCAGATCAACTAGCTCTCGATACCACTCGCGATGTTCGACAAGCGTTAGGCCATCGAACGGAATCGTGATACCGAATCTTGCCTTGGTCATCTGGTCTCCTGTTAGGTGAGTGGGCCTTCGCGCCAGGCGCGGACCATCGTGGTCTGGCTGGCGGTGGCTAGCAACGTACCGTCGTCGGCCCAAAGATGCACGACGCCGTGGCCAAATCCGTTCTGCACGGCCTGGATTCGGACGTCGGCGAGCACCCACTCGGTATCTACAAGCTTGACGACTCTTAGCGTGTTGTCGAGGCTGTTGCCGCCAGCGCGCTGTCCAAGTGCCTGGCTGATCCCGAACGGCACGAAGTCGCCGATGATTGCGAGTCCCGCAGCACCCATGTCGGAGAGGTCTTTGATGCGTACCCACAGAGCGGCGTTGCCGGTCGCCGATGGGCCATCGAGTTGATCAAGGTTTCTCGACCCCGCCAACAGCATTTCCATGCGTGAGGAGATTGTGCCCTCCATGTGAGCGAGTGATGGACGGGGCTCGCATTCGTGTGGAGGTGGGACTTCAGGCCTGTTCGCCCACTGGCCTTCAAACGGGGTGTTGCGGTTGCCGAATGCTCCGAACACTGTGATGATCTCGCGCCCGGCTACAGAACAGATGACCCTGCACTGGCTTACCTGGTTGCCACGGACAATCTCGTGCACCTCGAGATCGAGTACAGAGCCAAGTGGTGCGTAGTTGAGGAATTGTGCTGTCGCCCAGGCTGCAGGCCGCCCTGTCACGATTTCGGCGACTCTGACCCCTGCCCCGAGTCCAGCCCCTCCGAATAAGGAGCCAGTCCCCGAGATGAGCGACTTAATCACAGGCATACGCCAGCGGATGTCGTTGACGCGTTCAATTCCGAAAAACTCCGGGTCTGTCACGGCGCGGAGCTTAGAAAATTGCCGTTTGACGTCTGAGATTCGGGCCAAATTCAGCACGCATCCGCACTATGTCTTATAGCGCATTTGCATTAGAAATTTCTAGCAATCGAACGTACGGTGGCGCATGATGCATCTAGTACTTCATTTGGGGTCGCACAGATCGCCCCACATGATCGGCGTAGCCCTCTGGGTCGGTCCGCCCGTCGGCCCACGGGGCACGCCGTAATTCGACCAAGGTCTAAGACCTCTGGTCGGGTCCCTGGCAGGGCGTGGCTATCCCCCAGTCTCGCCCTGCCCAAGACTCGTATTCGCTCAGCCTGATCGCGCAGAGTCCCGTGCTCATGTAATTCACCTTTAGTGTCGCGCTTCGTGCGCGAGCATCTGCGGATCCGCATCGACCAGCGCGATAGGCGAGTAGCGATAGTTCTGCTGACTGCGGCAATCGCTCTCACGATAAACAACTTCGCCGCAGACGATGCTCGCTGGCTTATTACGAGTCTCGACGCGCTCGGACTTAATGCCGTAGCCGCGCGTCTTAACGAATCAATGTTTCTCTCTAGTCACAAAGAAGCGAACGATCTGACATTCTGGGCGACCGTGCAAATAGCGAGTTACGTATTTCCTCCACTCTTAGTCATCCGATACATATTTCGTGATTCGATTCGCGACTTTGGTGTTCGCGTTCGGGGTTCTGTGCGGTTTGCTCCAACCTACGCAGCGCTATTCGTTGTCTGCCTGCCCTTCTTGATTTTCGTATCCACAACAGTCGAGTTCCAGGCGCGCTACCCGTTCCTTGAATTCAACGAGAACGATCCGCTAGGACCGCTCTTGTTCTGGTGGGTTCTGTACGCGTTGCAGTTTTGCGCGCTCGAGTTTTTCTTCAGAGGGTTCATGGTCCACGGTCTCAGTGAACGGTTCGGAATCTCGGCGGTGTTCGTGATGGCAGTGCCTTACAACATGCTTCATTACGGAAAACCAATGCTTGAAGCGGTTGCGGCGATCCTCGGCGCGATCGTGCTGGGAGTATTGGCGATCCGGTCACGCACGATCTGGTGGGGGGCGTGCCTGCACATAGCTGTTGCTGGCACGATGGACTTGCTATCGCTACACCAGCGAGGGATTCTGTAGACGGTCAGTCTGATTGGCGGAAAAGCGCCGAAGCTAAAGCCAGCATGAGGCCGCCGAGAACGAGCACTACGCACGCGTCTGCCCACAGCGGAACAACGTTTCCGTTCCAAGTGACGGCGGGTGCACCAGGAAGCAGCGTTCGGCGAACGAGGTCGACGCCGTATGTGGCTGGGTTGACTCGGGTGAGCACATTTAGCCAAGAAGGCAAAGACTTAAGCGGAAATATTGCGCCGGAAAGAAAAATCATTGGTTGCGTAACGAGCGTTGCGACCATTTGGAAGCTTTCCATGCGTTGCATGCGAGCGCCAAGCACAATGCCGAATGCCGTAAGGGCGAAAGCCAGAAGTAGGAGCGCGCCGACAAGTCCGACGACGCGCGTGACCGTGAGATCGACACCAACGAGTGGGGCGACAACGATAAGAATTACACCTTGGATAACCGCGACAGTTCCGCCTCCAAGTGCTTTGCCGAGTACAAGTCCAGTGCGTGACACAGGTGCAACCAGCATTTCGCGCATGAAACCAAACTCGCGGTCCCACACAATCGACATCGCCGAGAAAAGTGCCGACGTGATGATCGACATAGCCATGATCCCAGGGAACAGGTACTCCTGGTAATCGAAGGTCGCGCCAGCGCCTGCTGCGCTGAAGGCCTGTGGTGAATTGACAAGATTTTTCATGCCTGCGCCTAGCACGAACAGGTAGAGAATCGGCGTCGCGATCCCTGTGATCAGACGGGTAGGCATGCGCTTCAAACGAATGAGTTCGCGGGTCCAGACCATCATGACGGTAGATGTGTTGCGAGTGAGTGGCCTGTCTGGAGGTGTCGTCGCAGTCATCGGTTTGACGTCTTTCTGAACGCGGCAACCATCTGGCGATTGCCGTCGCTACTGCTTGCTTCGGCTTCTCTGATGTCGTGGCCTGTGTACTTGATGAACACATCGTCGAGGCTTGGCCGTCGGACGTTTACGCTCCGAACGCCAACAGTAAGTGCCGAGAAAATTCTCGGGATGAAGCTCTCACCGTCTGGTACGTGCAGTACCAGGGTGCCGCCCTTGGGTTCTGCAATGATCCCTAACTCGACGGAAATTTCGCTTGCTGCAACAACATTGTCAGAGGTTTCGATCGTGACGGTGTCGGCACCAACTGATGCTTTTAGATTTGATGGCGTGTCGATCGCGACGATTCGACCGGCGTCGATAATCGCAATTCGATCGCAACGCTCGGCCTCGTCCATGTAGTGCGTCGTTAGGAACATCGTTGTCGACTCGCGGTGTCGGAGTTCGTCTACGTAGTCCCAGATGTGCGTTCGCGTCTGTGGGTCGAGGCCAATTGTTGGTTCATCAAGAAAGAGCACACGAGGCTCGTGTAATAGCCCCCGCGCTATTTCGAGTCGACGCTTCATGCCACCTGAGAATGTTCGGACCAAAGAGTCGGCACGATCGGCAAGCCCGACCATTTCGAGCAGTGGTTGCATCCGAGCGCGGGCTTCGCTACGAGGAACGCCGTACATGACAGCATGGAACCGCAGGTTTTCTTCAGCGGTCAGATAGTCATCGAGGGTGAGCTCCTGAAAGACAAGACCGATCGATCGGCGCACTCTGTCGCGCTCTCTCACGATGTCGTAACCGGCGACCCGCGCTGTACCTGAGGTCGGCTTCAAGAGAGTGCAGAGGATTGAGATTGTGCTTGTCTTGCCAGCCCCATTCGGCCCGAGAAAGCCGAAAAGCTCGCCTACGGGGATATCAAAAGAAATGCCGTCGACGGCAGTGAAGGAGCCGAACTTCTTACCTAGTGCGTCAACCTCTACGGCCAGTTCAGACATGGTGAGCATCTTGTCAGTAACGGTTGTCGGGTAGGGAATCGGTGCCGCCGAAAAACGAGAGTCAGAACGTGACTCGAAGTTCTGCAAGCCCGCGCAATACGAGTCGGCCGTTCCACTTCTGCTTGTCATTCTTGAGCGCAAGATTTGGGAACCGCTTTACGAGACCCCCGATGGCTTCCTGGCCTTCGAGGCGGGCGAGAGCGATGCCGAGACAGTGATGGAAGCCACCACCGAAGCTCATGTACTCGGATGCATTCACCCGAGTGAGATCGAGTTCCTCTGAGTTCGCACCAAAAACCTCTGGGTCGTGGTTCGCCGAACCGAGACATACGAGGACAAATGTGCCCTTTGGAATCGTCTTCTCGTCGACGTTGTAGTCAGCGACCGTGACCCGGCGACTGAACTGCACCGGGCTGTCATAACGCAAGAGTTCGTCAACCGCGCCTTCAATTATGTCCGGGTTCTTTTGCAACAATGCGAGTTGCTCAGGATTGCGTAGAAGCGCAAGTATTCCGTTACCGATCAGGTTCACTGTCGTCTCGTGGCCTGCGATAAATAACAGCGCCATAGTGCTCTTGAGTTCCTCAGAGCTGAGACGGTCGCCGTCTTCTTCTGCTGCGATCAGAGCCGACAAGAGATCGTCCGCTGGGTTGGCGCGCTTGTACTCAAGTATCTCTTCGAGATAATCAAACATGTTGTCTGCCGCGTTGACTGCCGCGGCCGCATCCTCGTCTGAAATGATCGGATCGAAGGTCTTGACCATCGCCCCAGACCATTCTCGTAACTGATCACGTCGACCGGTATCTGGAATACCGAGCAGTTCCGAGATGACGATGAAAGGCAGAGGAAAAGCGAGATCGGCGATGACATCCATCGACCCCTTGCCTTGCGCAGCGTCGATCATTTCTTCGACTAGTTCAGCGACGCGCGGGCGCAACTCCTCGACTCTGCGCGGCGTGAATACTTTTGCGACTAAACGCCTGATTCTGTGGTGATCCGGCGGGTCAAGGTCGAGCATCGATCGGTTGGCCCTTTGGCTGTGTTGTTCATAAAAGGCGCCAGCGCCGGTACCAACAGTCAGACGGTGTTGCGTCGCGTGACGTTCCTCGACTGAGAGGTTCGGGTCGCGCAGGACACGACTCACATCAGCATGGCGAAACAGCGTCCACGGGCCAAGTGCGGTGATGTGAATAGGGTCGTGCTCTCGTAATGCTCTGTACTGAATGTAAGGGTTGTCTGGAAAGTCAGGGTCGAATGGGTTCAGCATCACTGGTGTTACTTCGGCGGCAAGGCGCGTGTCGGTGGTTTCGCTCATCGTTACTCCTTGTTCCAGTTGAATGCGCGTAGTAAGGCAGTCTGAGTTGCGATTGCAAGAAGGTTTCCTTCGGCGTCCCAAAGTCTCGAAGGCCCGGTGACGTAGCCGTCGCTTGATTGCCATGCAGTGATCTCTTGCAGAACCCACGCTGGCTTTGCGATCGGCACAGAGACGATGCGCAAACCGATCTCTAGGCTCAACGTCATCCAGGCTTCGTCGGTCGGACCGAACTTCGCGCCGATAGCTGAGCCGATTGAGTCGCCAGGAATTGCTAGCGCGATCGGGTCGTAGGTGCCGTCTTCGAGGCGCGGTTCATTTAGCAAGCGAGTCCATGATGCGAAACGTGCGGGGCCTGGCTTCCAAGTTGTGCGGTCGAAGAAGTGGGGCATCGCCGGTCGCCACTCGTTTTGTTCGTGAAAGTTCATAGGCTTCCACGGGTTGTCCTCAGATGGCGGCATCGGCGGTGGGCACTCATCTGGTGGTTTGACGTCGCTCGGAAACTCGATGTCGACAAACGACTTCGTCAGACTTTGAGGTGAGCCGAAAACACTGTGTGTTCGTAGCGCGATTTGGTCTTCGCCGGTTACGCGAAGATCACAGCCGACTTGCGCTGCTGTGCGTCCACTACGCAACACAGTGACATCGATCGTGATCGGGCCACAGGGGATCGGGGAGCTAAAAACGGTATTCGCTGTAATGAGCGAAAGGTCTGGCCGATCTAGGTGGGTCTGCATCGCGCGCATCGACACACCCATCGTGACTCCACCGAAGGCGTAACGAATCTTCCATGCCTCGGGAATGATTCCGTGGTACCTGCCGGGCACTATCGGATCTGGTACGAGAGAGGTATCGCGGAGGAAGTCTCCAGGGGCGACACCGCTGACTGCTCCAAGGATCTCAACCATCGCGTTCGAGGTTATTGTGCGTCCGTGGCGATTATTCAAAAACGTGATCCAGAAAAAACCAAGTCATCGCTCGCGAAATGGCTATCGGTGCGCATGCCTTCTGCAACTGATATCGAGATTCACGTAGCAGGTGCATCCGAGGTGTCAGGCTTCAGTTCAGACACGATCATTTTCGATGCGACTTGGACGGAAAACGGCATTCAGAGGCGTGAGGGTTTCGTTGTCCGTGCGGCGCCGATAGGAGAAGCGGTTTTTGAGACGTATGAACTCGGACTGCAGTTCAGGATTCTCCAAGCAGTAGCTCAAAATTCATCAGTCCCTGTACCCAAGGTCTACTGGCTCGAGGAGGATCTGAGCGTGCTCGGCGCTGAGTTCTTCGCAATGGAACTCCTATCTGGAAAGGTCGCTCCAGACAACCCTCCGTACACGATGGGCGGTTGGGTCGCAGAAGCAACGCCAGAGCAACGTCGCACGATGTGGTTCGAAGGTCTGAGCGTCTTGGCAGGAATTGCAAATATTGATCTTGAGCTCGCGGCGCTACACGAACTCGACCGCAAGGAGTTTGGGCCACTCGGACAAGCGCAATTGTTGGGATGGCAGCGCGCATACCTCAAGTATGCGTCACGCAAAACCGTCCCCGTTCTCGACTACGCATGGCAATGGCTAGAAGACAACCGACCGGATGATGACCACCTCATCGGCTTGTGTTGGGGCGATGCTCGCCTAGGCAACCTCATGTTCGATGACGAGTTTCGAGTCAAAGCTGTATTCGACTGGGAGATGGCACGGATAGGCAACCCAGAGTTCGATCTGGCTTGGTTTATGTGGTTCGACAAACACTTCACAGTCGCGCTCGGGATGCCGCCACTCGAAGGTATTCCGACCGATGCTGAGTCGATTGCCTACTGGGAAAGCTTGGTTGGGCGCAAGGCCGAACATGTCGAGTGGTACACAGTTTTGACGATGGTTTTCTTTGCAGCGATCATGATGCGGTTAGTGCAAAGCAACATCGCGCATGGAGCGAACGCTGATGAACTTGAGCCGATGGAAACCAACAACCTCGCAACGCAAATGCTCGCAAAACACTTCGGATTGCTAGCGCCGACGTAGGGCGATCAGAAATAGACACCGTGTCGCCGGTAACTTATGTACCCCTATGGCGACTCGTGAAGACCTAAGAAACGTTGCGATTGTCGCTCACGTTGACCACGGGAAGACAACTCTCGTCGATGCGATGCTCTGGCAATCGGGTGCATTTCGCTCAAATCAAGAAGTCGCAACGCGCGTCATGGACTCGATGGACTTGGAGCGCGAGAAGGGCATCACGATCCTCGCGAAGAACACAGCTATCCAGTACGGCGACACAAAAATCAACATCATTGATACACCAGGACATGCCGACTTCGGTGGCGAGGTCGAGCGTGGACTCACAATGGTCGACGGTGTGCTGTTGCTCGTGGACGCGAGCGAAGGCCCTCTCCCGCAGACTCGTTTCGTGCTCCGTAAGGCACTCGAATTACGCCTACCTGTAATTCTCGTAATCAACAAGATCGACCGACCAGATGCGCGCATCGCAGAGGTGGTCGACGAGGTATACGACCTGTTCTTAGATCTCGATGCAGATGTGCACCAGATCGATTTTCCAATCGTTTACTGCAATGCTCGCGATGGCATCTCGAGTCTCGACCCCGATGTGCTCGGCGAGAGTCTTCGGCCTTTGCTCGACACGATTGTCGGGTCCGTGCCGGCCCCCGAGTTCGACCCAGAGCACCCGCTACAAGCTCTGGTCACCAACCTCGATGCTTCTCCATACCTTGGTCGTCTTGCGTTGTGTCGCGTGCAACAGGGCACAATCAAGCGCGGCCAGACAGTCATGTGGTGTAAACGCGACGGCACGACGTCGCGTGTGAAGATCGGCGAGGTCTACATTACGGTCGCTCTCGACAGAGTCGATGTCGATGAGGCTGGAGCAGGCGAGATCATCGCTGTTAGCGGTATCTCAGACATCACGATCGGCGAGACGCTTACAGATTCAGAGGACCCGCGTCCGTTGCCGGTTATCACCGTCGATGAGCCAAGCATCTCGATGACGATCGGTATCAACACATCTCCGCTCTCTGGTACAGACGGCGGCTCAAAGCTCACAGCGCGCCTCGTGGGTAATCGACTCAACGCAGAGCTAATCGGAAACGTAAGCCTCCGCGTGCTCGACACCGAACGCCCAGACACATGGGAAGTTCAAGGTCGCGGCGAGTTGCAGTTAGCGGTACTCGTCGAGATCATGCGTCGCGAAGGATTCGAACTCACTGTCGGCAAACCGCAGGTAGTCACCCGCGAGGTTGACGGCAAGACTCACGAACCGGTTGAACGCGTAAGCATCGACGTTCCAGAGGACTACCTCGGTGTCGTCACTCAGTTGCTTGCATTACGCAAGGGCCGCATGGAACAAATGGTGAACCATGGCACCGGCTGGGTCCGTATGGATTACATCGTGCCTGCGCGTGGCCTAATCGGATTCCGGACAGAGTTCCTTACCGAGACTCGGGGCACTGGCATCTTGCACCATGTGTTCGACGGCTGGGCGCCCTGGTTCGGTGAGATCAAGACGCGTCCGAACGGAAGCCTCGTGTCCGATCGTCGTGGTCTTACAACTAGCTACACGTTGCTTACGCTGCAAGAGCGCGGCACGCTTTTCATGGGCCCAGGCATCGACGTATATGAGGGCATGGTCATCGGAGCTAACGCACGTGTCGATGACATGGACGTGAACCCGACGAAAGAAAAGAAACTCACGAACATGCGCGCCGCGGGTAGCGACGACTTCGAGCGTCTTACGCCACCGAGGCTCATGAACTTGGAGCAAGCACTTGAGTTCATCGCTGACGACGAGTGTGTAGAGGTAACGCCTAAGTCGATTCGTCTGCGCAAGGTTGTGCTCGACGCTGGCGAACGTGGTCGTATCGCGAAGTCAAAAAAACCTCAACGTATTTGAGTGTTTTGCCGATGCAATCGGCAGTGGGTACACGTCCGGTACCGTGTTTGTCGATGCGCAGATTTCTCTCAGTTGTCTTGTTCGTAGCGCCACTTGTCGCGATCGCCGATACAACAGCGCATGCGCTTCCAAACACCCACCCCGATTTCAATAACGATGGTCGTGGTGACCTTGTAGTTCCGGCTCAGGGCGAGTCGCTAGCGAACGCTTCGGGCGCCGGTCTCGTGCACGTGTTTTATGGCAAGAGCACGGGGTTCTCTACTGCCAATTCGCAGGTCTGGTCACAAGATGGCGATATCGAAGGCATCGCAGAGAATGGCGACAGTTTCGGGAGCGCGACTACATACGGCGATTTCGACGGTGATGGCTACGACGATCTAGCAGTTGGCTCGGGTGGAGAGAATGCCGGTGCCGGGGCCGTCAACGTTATTTATGGTTCAGCAGCAGGGCTCGCTGCGGCACGCAATCAACTTTGGCGCGAAGGCATTCCAGACATTCAAGGTACTCGCGTCGCGGGCGATGGCTTCGGGTCTGCGCTCGCCGCCGCGGATTTCAATGACGACGGTTATGGCGACCTAGCGATAGGCGCGCCAGGCGATCAGTCACTCCCGGGAGTGGCACGCGGCGGAATCATCATGATCTTATACGGCACGTCGACAGGCCTAACCGTGGCCGGAGTAGCGGTGATTAGCCAGGACACGCCGACAGTCGGTGGAACGGCAGAGGACGGCGACAAGTTCGGATTCGCTCTTGCCACTGGCGACATCGATCGCGATGGCTTCCCAGATTTGGCCGTAGGTGCTCCGGGTGAAGCAACCGATGTAGAGGCTGGCGGCCTCGTAACCGTGTTCTTCGGATCTGGAGCAGGTATCGATGCTGTCCGCACTCAAACGATTAGTCAAGGCTCGGCCGGACTAATCGAAACCACAGAGGCACGCGACGAGTTCGGCACGGCGCTAGCGATCGGTCGATTCGACGGCGATAACTACCGCGACCTAATTGTCGGCGTCCCCGGGGAAGATGTTTCGGGAGTGCAGGATGTTGGTGCGATCATCGCGATCAAGGGTGCAGCTGATTCGTTACAGATGAGCGGAGCGAGCCTGATCCACATGGCGACACCGGGCGTCGCCGGAAAATTGCAGGCCAATGCATTGTTCGGAAGCGTGATCGAACGCGGGAATCTCAATGGCGACGCGTATCACGACCTTGTAGTAGGCGTTTGGGCATTCGACATTTTCCCAAAGTCGAACGTCGGCGCGATCGTCACCCTTTACGGCGGGGCTCAGATGCTCGCCGGAGCTATTCCTGGTGCGATCTTGCACCAAGACAGTTCCGGAGTTGTCGATACAGCAGAGTCTTTTGATGGATTCGGTGAGTTCGTGAGAGCTATCGACTCGAATGGCGACGGCACCGACGGGATTTTTGTCGGTGTGCCATTCGAGGATCATTCCCAGAGGCAAGACGCTGGCGCAGGGCACATGTTCTCGGGAAGTGGCTTGGGCCTCATTGGATCGAGCACAACGTTGTGGTCTCAAAACAGTTCTGGTGTTGCTGACTCCGCCGAAGGCAACGATTTATTCGGAGGCAGTGGCTTCAACGGTTGATTTGCTGCTACTCAACTTGGTTGGCGTGCAGAAACTCGCGCGGCTTTGCGGTGCTCGTCGAGCGATAACCAGTCGGTCTTGCGTAATCGTGCGGCGACGATCAATGCTCCCACCGGCCCTGTGACGATCGACATGATTGAGAACCACCAGCGCCAACGAATAGCTGGCGTGATCCAAACGACCATCACTGCGAACGACACTGCTATCCAGCCGTGGAACCAGCCAATGAGCTTCGTGCCAGCATCTGTTTTCAGAATCTGCCAGCAGATAAACAGCCCTACGTACGTGACCGTTTCGAGGACGGCAATCCAGAACAGCTGTTCCCCTTTGCGTTGAACTTCCGATTTCGGATCGTCCGCGAACTCTGGCATGGCCGACGAGGTTAGGCGTCAAGCAGTGGTTCGAATGCCTCGATGTATTCGGCGAGGCGGTCGGCGATTTCGAAGGCAACTTCTGGGTCGCGGAAGTCGTACTTATCCCATGTCTCCGAGATCCGTCGCCATCGGTCGTTACCGATGAAATCACCCATCACGGGTTCTTTGCCGAGTTTCTTGCGCCACTTGGTCTCGTGTTTCGCGAGACGCTCAAGTACAGCGTCGTTGCGCTCGGGTTTCGAGTGCTCGGCATGGAACCCGATCTCTAGTTCGATGGTCCCTTGCTTCTTCCCTCGCACGAGTTGAACTTCGTAATGCTCTTTGGAGCGTTCCTTTGCACCGAACGTGACTTTCAATCCGTAACTGTGCGCGTACCCACCGAAGTCGGCGTACTTGTCTGGAACTGCAGTAAGCAGAGCATCGCGGATTTGTTCGAAGAAGTCTCCGCTCGAATAATCACTCATCGGGTTGGTCCCGAGTCGGGCGGAGTATCGGTGGATGCAGCGTCGTGGCCGCACCCTTGCGGTAAAGCTGCGCTGGCCTGCCTTCGGTTGGTGCAGTCTCGCCTGTTGGCTCGACGAATCCTTGGGTGCCCAATACTTTGCGTCGGAAGTTCGCTTCGTGCAAAGGCATACCCCAAACGGCTTCGTATACACGCCGAAGCTCGCCGAGCGTGAAGGTCTCATCTACGAAGGCTGTCGCGAGCGTTGAGTATTCAAGTTTGGCGCGGGCGCGTTCGACGCCGTCGGCGAGAATTTGCGCGTGATCGAATGCGAGAGCCGTGCCAGTCCCGGTTTCGCTCCCGGCGATGTTTAGATCGTCGATCGCAAAAAATCGTGCGGCGCTCGCGTCATCGCCAGCGACCGGAATCGTGGGAACACCGACAAAGGCCAGGTATGCAACGGTTACTATTCGCTGTCGCGGGTCACGCCCGGGCGTGCCGTAGGAGCAGAGTTGCTCTAGGTGGCTTGGCTCTAGCGAAACGCCGGTTTCTTCTGCGAGTTCGCGCCGTGCGGCATCGTCAAGGTCTTCGTTGAGGTCGACGAATCCACCGGGTAGAGCCCAATGGCCTTTGTATGGGTCGTTGCCGCGCTCGACGAGTAGGACAGACAGTTGGCCGTTGCGTACAGTGAGCAGCACGGTGTCTGCCGTAATGGCGAACCCATTTGTTGTGTAGTCGTTCGCCGTTGGCATAGCACTAGAAGTAGATCACAGCGATGAGATGCAATTCGTCTCAGTTATCATCGCTCAGCCAGCACTTGTTAGCCGGGAGCCAGAATGACACTCACAGATCTACCTCGAATCGTTAGCGTCGATGACCACGTTGTCGAGCCACCGCACCTCTGGCAAGTGTGGTTGCCCGAGCGTTTCCGTGCTGCGGGTCCACGATCAGAGCGGCGTGGTATCGGCGCAATGAAACACGTTGGTGGCGGTAGCTACGAGCAGAGTTTTGCCGACGATGCTCCGCAAGGAGACTGCTGGATATACGAAGACCTTGTCTATATAAACAAGCGTCACGTCGCCGCAGTTGGTTTTGATCGCGATGACATGGAGATGGTGCCGATCACCTACGACGAGATGAGGCCGGGGTGTTACGACCCGAAGGCGCGTCTTGCCGACATGGATATCAACCACGTCGAGGCATCGCTTTCGTTCCCGACTTTTCCAAGATTTTGTGGTCAGACTTTTTCTGAAGGAAACGACAAGGAACTCGGTCTCGCGTGCGTTCAGGCGTATAACGACTGGATGATCCAAGAGTGGTGCGGCGACAGCAACGGTCGGCTCATACCGCTCACGATTATTCCGCTATGGGATGTCGACTTGGCTGTCGAAGAAATCGAGCGTTGCACTGCAGCGGGCAGTCACGCAGTGTGTTTTAGCGAGATCCCGCCGCACCTCGGCTTGCCAAGTATTCACTCCGGTTACTGGGACCCGTTCTTCGCCGCGTGCCAAGCCACCAACACAGTGGTCAACATGCACATCGGATCATCGTCGCGAATGCCAGCTACGTCGGCCGATGCGCCGACTGCGGTTGCCGCAACGCTCAGCTTCGGTAATGCAATGGCATCTATGACCGACTTCTTGTTCAGCGGTGTGCTTGTGCGTTTTCCGGAACTCACGCTCGCCTATAGCGAAGGCCAGATGGGCTGGGTTCCGTACATTCTCGAGCGCGCAGACGACGTTTGGCGTGAGCACCGCGCATGGGGTGGCGTCAAAGACATCGTCCCAGAGCCGCCGAGCACCTACTACTACAAGAACATGTACGCCTGTTTTTTCCGCGATCGTCACGGCCTCGACAGCCTCGACAAAGTTGGCGAAAACAACATCACCTTCGAAACCGATTATCCACACACTGACAGCACATGGCCGGACACCAAAGAGATCGCTCTCGACATGATGGGCCACCTCCCGGCCGAGACTGTGCGCAAGATTGTGCGAGGCAATGCGATCCGAATGCTTGGCCTCGATCTAGAGCCGTAAATCTGCAGTAGTCCCGTCTAGTTTCGTCCGCCATGTCGCTAGCGCAAGGTTCCGTGATGTATCCGCCGATGCACCACATGCTCCGAGACCTGCGGGTCGAGTTCGAGCATGGCGATGGCGAAAGCCGCGCCTGGATACCGGCGCAGGCGCACACAGCAGACGCTTATGGCAACGTGCGCCTCGGGGTAATCGCAACACTCGTCGATGTGATTGGCGGCGGGCTCGCAGCACTCGCTGGTGCTCCCGGTTGGATCGCGACAGCAGACCTAGATGTGCATCGGTTGCGGCCGGTGGTGGCGGATGGCACGACAATGCTCGAAGCGCACGGTCGCGTGCTGCGCGCTGGTCGTACCACCGTCGTGATCGAGTGTGGGGTACATGCGCAATCGTCGTTGATCGCGATGGCCTCGATGACGTTCGCAATACTTGAGCGTCGCGACTCGAACCCGACGTTGATTCCGTCAGATGGGCTGCCAGTCCGCCACTCGATGGCGCTTGAGGGCAGTTGTCTAGTCACTTCGTTGCTCGATGCGCTTGCAATCGCAGCGATGGAACCAGGCGTTACAGAACTAAACGTCCACCCTTATGTCGTGAACTCGTTGGGAGCGGTGCAAGGCGGTGCACTCGCAACACTTGTTGAGACCGCAGTCGGTTCACTCGATCCGAGCGGACCTCGAGACACCGTCGATCTAAGTCTCAGTTACTTGAGCCTCGCGAAGGTCGGTCCGATTCGCGCTGTCGCAACACCGATCGACGGTGATACGGCGCGATTCGCAATCATCGACACAGGAACTGGGCGTGTCACCACGGCCGGCACCGCTCGCACCGAGGTCCGTCGATGAACGAGTCGTTCAACGACGGCGGGCCAACGAACGGGCGGGGAGTGTCGCGTTATGTCGGCATCGAGATCCGAGAGGTCGGCGACTGGGCTAACGGCGAGATTGTACTTGAAGGCATCGTGGACCTAACCGCGCGACTCGCGGGTAGCGCTGGAGTGCTTGGTACAGGCGCATTGCTCACGATGTTCGACAACATCGGTGGCTTTTGTGGTGGGCTCGCTTCGTTGCCAAATGGTTGGGTAGTGACAACAAACTTGAAGATGCGTCGCACCCGACTAGATGCAACCGGAACTCTGAGATTTCGGAGCACGGTGTTGCGTAAAGGGTCGAACGCGACTGTCACAGAGGTGACGGTCAGTGACACCAACGGTGTTATTGCATTTGGGACTCTGAGTTCTGCCGTGATGGTGCCAGCAGGAGGGGTGCCTCCATGGGTACGGCCAGTAGCGCTGTTGCCGCCGCCGGGTGACGAGTCCGACGGCGTCACTTTCGAGGATTGGTTAGGCGCTCGCGACATTGCAGACGGCGGCATCGAATTACAGGTAGACGATGATTTTCGCAATCCGTGGGGAATCGTCCATGGTGGAGTCACCGCATCTCTTATCGATCTAGCGGCGCTGCGCGCGGTAACTAGCGCCAAAGCGACTATTGATGCTGCGGTGCACTATCTAGCGCCAGCAAAGGTCGGCCCTCTGCGCGCAAAGGGAACGGTACTCGGGCAACGAGGTAGCGACACCGTGGTGAGGGTCGAGGTCGAAGACGCAGGGGTGAACCGCACGACCGCGATTGCCATCGCGGCCGTGCGAAACCCAAGTCGGCCCACTTAGTAACTCCGCCGCTACTAACGGGTACCTATCGGACACGTAGCGGCGCGACTTGAGCGAGAGAGTCAGCCAAGCCGGCTGCGATACGCCCGCGCGTTATCTTCGTCGAACACGACGAACCGAACGACCTGCACGGCGGTTGTCGCAGAGCGCACCGCCTCGATAGCAATTTCGCAAGCAGCTTCTATCGGGTAGCCGTAAATCCCAGTAGCTATCGCTGGGAATGAAACCGTCATCGCGCCGAGTTCGTCGGCGCGTTTGAGAGATTCGATGTAGCAAGACCGAAGCAACTCGGCTTCGCCAGACGATCCGCCGCTCCATCTAGGTCCAACAGTGTGGATGACCCATCGCGCCAGCAGGTTGAAACCAGGTGTTGCCTTGGCCGCGCCGACTTCGCAGCCGCCGAGGAGTCTGCATGCCTTGACCAACTCGGGCCCGGCTGCCATGTGGATGGCGCCGTCGACTCCGGCGCCACCGAGCAGCGTGGTTTTGGCAGCGTTCACAATGGCGTCAACGGCCTCACCGGTGATATCGCCTCGTGTCAATTCGATTTCCATTACCGAATTATGGCCGCCGGGAACGCCAGAAATCTGCTGATCTGTTACGTCAGTGGAGGTGGCGGGAGTCGAACCCGCGTCTCCCGAGCTATCCATGGGACTTCTCCGAGCGCAGCCGATGCTTGAGTCTCGACTACCTGTCGGCCTTCGGCGGCCCAATAGGTTGTCCAGTTCTGTTTGATGTTCCCGCTAGGCCCGGAACCTTCCTAGCGGGTAAGTCACTCAGAGATGACGGTAAGACCCGACCCGAGTGACTGGGGCCGGAAGGTCGTCGCCGCCTTAGCGGCGAGGGCCAAGTTGTCGTTGGCTTGTATTTTTTTGCCAGCTCTTTAACGACGTTCTGACAACGGCGGCTCCTAGGTTCCCGAGAGCAGTCTTGGATCGTTTTGATCGAGGCGCTGATAGTCGAATCGGCGCCTGTTGCGACACCCTTCCTGTCCCAGCTCTCAGTAGCCGTCAGTGGTGTAAGAGTTGAGGAATTGTTGCCCCCAGAGGCCGGCGCGGTTGACTTCGGTTAGGCCAGCTAGATCGCAAACCTCCGCCCATTGGCCGCGGATGACATCGAGTTGGTGGTCGATGATCGTCGTGGCTTCGCCGTGTGTGAGGTGGTAGGTCGTTGCGCGTTCGCGACAACCGACTAGCTGGCTCATTCGGTAGCCGTCTTCGCCGATAGCCATTGCCTGGGCAGTCTCGCCACCTGAGCGTGGTTGCGGACAAATGTCGTATGCGGGGGTCAGCGTGAGCGTCTCGCCATCCCAGAATGCAGCGTGGTTTCGGGCGTGATCGTCATTGTTCCCTACGAGCAGGTTGAAGGTGATTCGTGCGAAGAGTTCATGGAGAGTCGCGTCGGGGTTTGTGAACCGAGCGCGTATTTCTGTTGCTAGATCGGCATAGCTCGCATAGCGGGCGCCGAGTTCGTCGAGGCCAAGGATTGTGAGGGCTGAAACCATGAGCGTCCGTCGGCCTGATCCCGGTCGGTCGAAACGCGTGACCAACAAGACATGTCTTCCGTGCGCGCTAGTGAGTCTTACCGGCGCAACGTCGAGTCCGGCTCGGCGGGCTAGTTCCATGGCGACGAACTCGGCTTGCACGAAAGGCGTGACGTCGGTTGTCGAGCTGAACTTCGCAATGACGTGTCTATTGGCATCAACTAGTAGTGCTTTTGGTCGCGCGCCTCCGATCGAACTGCCGTGAAGTAACGCAGCGTCGAGGTCTGGGGACAATGCAATGCCCTGTTCGACCTTTTCTGCCGATTGTGCGAGCTCATCGACCGTTCCGTATCTCAAGCGGGGAACGTATTCAGTCGAGGAGACTTGGAAATCGAGACCGCCGATGCGGTCTGAGCCTGACTCGAGCAGGTATGCGATTTCATTCAAATTGGAATTGTCGGAAGCTTTCGCTCCGAAGCGCCGGTTGGTGATTACTCTGCGGCCCCACGCATCGGGGCTCGCATCTGCGATACATCCAGCGATCTCGCCGGGCCCTGGCGATATAGGCGCTGTTTGAAGAGGGAGTTCAGGCAGGTACAGGGGGATCGCGTCTGAACGCTCTAGATAGCTGCGCCCGTAGGTGAACGTGATGACGGCTGCGTGTCGGTCGAGCCGACCTGCGACCATCGGATCGATCGCACCGGGCAACCAAACCCAGACGAACGCTTCGGTCGGCTCAGAAATCATTGTCGACCCGGCGAGCTTTACGAACGGACTGCGGTAGCACCGCTAGGCGATCTTCGAGGCGTAACGCTTCGAGTTGGCGACGCTGGTTATCGGCGTCGAAGAGCGGTAGTCCGACGATTGCCGTAGCTTCGAACGCCACACCGAGGCCCACCGTCGGGTCACCTCTTTCGACCTTACGCATCGTGAAGGCGCTCACGCCGACGCGCTCTGCAAGCTCGTCGAGGGTCCAGCGGCGTTCGCGACGGGCAACACGCACACGATCACCGAGAAGCCGGGCCGCTTCGAGCGTCAGGCGTGAATATGGTCGGTCACGTTTCATGAAACATCATTATAATGCTTCTAAACACCTTTTAGCGATGTTTTATTTACTATCAAGCCTCGCAGGCAAGGCGATCGCCGGAGAAATTGGTGGAGGTGGCGGGAGTCGAACCCGCGTCTCCCGAGCTATCCATGGGACTTCTCCGAGCGCAGCCGATGTTTAAGTCTCGACTACCTGTCGGCCATCGGCGGCCCAATAGGTTGTCCAGTTCCGTTTGATGTTCCCGCTAGGCCCGGAACCTTCCTAGCGGGTAAGTCACTCAGAGATGACGATCAGACCCGACCCGAGTGACTGGGGCCGGAAGATCGTCGCCGCCTAAGCGGCGAGGGCCAAGTTGTCGTTGGCTTGTATTTTTTTTGCCAGCTCTTTAACGACGTTCTGACGACGTCGGCTCGCTTCTCCCACTTCAATCCTCGAGATCGAAGCCAAGCACCCCCTTGTCAAAGTGTTCCCCGCCGGTGCAAGTGAACGGTGAACAAGAACAGCTTACGCCTCGGTGGGACACGATCGTCTTTCGACGGGTCATGGACCTGCTTGTTCGCCTCCTTTGTTATCGCATCAGTCGTGGGGCGAGATGATTTCTTCTGTTATGAATAGCAAGAGCAGACCGCCGATGACCGTCGAGATAAAAACGAGAATCGAGCGCTCCCCTCTTTTCACAATTGATAGGAGGCCAGTCACGAAAGACCCGAGGCCTGAGGCCATGCCAATCAGCATCGAAACCGCAAGGAACGGCCGATCAACTATGTCGGCTGCGATGCTTTCGCCAGCAGGCACATCTTCGTAATAGGAGCCGAATAGTGCGCCGACGAGGGCAGAGAAGAGCGGCATCGCGATTATCAAAGCAATCGACCACTTTCCGAGCGTCGTCTTAGGCAGGAAGGTCATTTACTCACCCACCAACTCGAAGATGAGGATCAACAGCACAGTGAGAACTGAGGCGAATACAGCGAAGGATCGTTCTTTTAGTCTCGCCACTGCGACGATCCCGATGACGAAGGATGCGATCAACGGGACGAGCGAGAACGTTATGAACAAGCGCGACGTAAAATTGCCGACGACGATCATGGCGACAATCAGTAGCCACAGATAGAACGACCACTTGCCGAGCTGAGTTTTGGGCGACAGTGCCATCGGCACAGCCTTTCTGCATGGGGCATCGAGTTCAATGCCCATGCCCAAATTCTCGTCGGGGCGAGGCAAGTAGGACTGAGGCTTTCGTCTCGACTAGGCGGTGGCTATCGCGGAGCAGCCACGGCCATTAGGCCCTTGCGTTTCTCGCATGGTTCGGAGATATTCATGCGCATCCGTAGTGCTGAATTTGCTGCCATCGCCATCTAATTGCGTGACAGGTCACATCTTGATGTCGATCCGAGTTCCTATCCAGCCGGTTGGCGGTAGCGCTACTGGGTCCTCGGGCGTCTCGACTAACGCCGTTGCGGTCGCTTTAGTCGCCTCGATGGCCTTTTTCAGGATCGATGCACTCGCATCGTTTGCGTAGTCGGATTGGCGTGTACTAGCAGAGATCGTCGAGTCGACAGTGTTCACAGCTATCTAATCGGCTAATGGCGGCTCCTGCTGACAGCGGACGCGATAGTCGTGGGCGGGGTTCGGTAGTCCGGAACTTTTCTTAGACATTAGAAACTCGTGTCAGACAACGTTGATGGCGGAAATTTGTTGACCTCCATATGCGTGAGGCGCGCGGCTGATGGATGAAATAGCATTGGGAGCTGTGCGTGGGCGTGGCGACCCGAAATTATTCTTGGGTGCTTCGGTGTGCTGTATCGCCATATTGGCGAGTCTGGTCGCGCCAATCACTGTTGTAACGCCTATCGCCGCGGCTGCTGGTCCGGTGGTAATCGATGTCGGTTCCGCGAGGATCGTTGAGGGCAATGCAGTAGCGCGCAACATTTCTGTACCTGTTGTGCTGTCGCAACCGTCGGCTACAACCGTGACGGTTAGTTATCGTTTGTTGGCCGGTACAGCTACCGGTGGTACTCCGACTGCGGTTGGCGCGGACTTTAATAATGCGAAAGGCATACTCAAGCTTCTCACGTTTTCGGCTGGTCAGGTACTAAAGAACATCGTTGTCCCGATCTATGGCGATACTCGGGATGAAAACGATGAGACCGCACGCATCGAGTTGTCTCTGCCGACGGGTGGTGCGACGCTTGGGGTAGCGCAGGGTGTTGTCACTATCGAAGACGATGATCCCTACTCAGGTCGGGCCGTATCTGTAGGGGATGTCACGGTCACTGAAGGTGACGCGACGATCAGGACGATATTGGTGCCGATCACGCTGACTTCGCCAGCACCTTCAAGTGTGACGCTCACCTACAAGGTCCTGCCAGGGACGGCTAATTCGCCATCTGATTTTTCTGATAACAAGGGCCTCACGACCACAAAGGTGTTCCAAACCGGGACATCTGGGTTCACGCCGGTGCAAATAAATGTTTCGGTAAAGGCGTATCCGGATGCGCAGATAGAAGGACCCGAGACTTTCACCGTAAAGATCCTCAGTGTTTCGGGCGGATCATCAGTCTTGGGTGACTCAACTGGCACGATCACGATAATTGACAGCGTCGAAACTCCTGTCGCTCCCGATGCACCATCAGCGCCAACAGTTTCGTCTGAAGCACCTGGCGAGGTCGAGGTCGCGTGGATCGAACCTGCCGATGGCGGTAGCGCAATAACCGGATATGGCATCACCTGCGACTCAGAATCGGGGATGGACCGCATAACCGCAGATGCATTGGGTGATGAGACATCCGTAACAATCCGTGGCGCGAAGTTTGGTGAGGAATACGCCTGCACAGTTGCTGCCTCAAACTTGTTCGGTATGAGCGCCCCATCCGCAGCAGCGTTTGCCACCGTTCGATCGCCTGTCGCTCCTGATGCACCATCGGCGCCATCTGTTTCATCTGATGTTATGGGCGAGGTCGAGGTCGCCTGGGTAGAACCACGCGACGGCGGTAGCCCAATCACGGACTACGTAGTTGTATGTGTTTCAGAAACCGGCGGAAGTCCGGTATGGACGGCCACGGCGGGTGATGAAAGTTCTGCGACAGTCGCGTCCGCGTCCTTAGACGAGGACTACACGTGCGCGGTCACGGCTGCCAACTTATACGGATCGAGCGGAGCGTCTGACCCGTCTGAAACGGTCACGGTGGAAGGCCCGCAATTCTCGGAGATCGCAGTCGACAACTCACATTCGTGTGGCGTGCAGGTAGATAAGACTGTTGCTTGTTGGGGTGCAAATGAATCGGGGCAGTCGTCTGCTCCGACCGGAGCGTTCATCTCCGTTGGTACTGGGTACATGCATTCGTGTGGTCTGAGGGTTGATGCTTCAGTTGTTTGTTGGGGCGGGAATGGCATGCAGCAGATTGCCGCGCCGTCGGGTTCGTTCTCGTCAGTCAGCGCCGGTCAATTCCATTCGTGTGGTTTGAGGGTTGATGCTTCGGTTGTTTGTTGGGGGTACAACTCATTCGGGCAGTCGTCTCCTCCGACGGGATCGTTTGCGTCCGTAACTTCAGGTGGTTACCACTCGTGCGGTCTACGTATCGATCAGTCCGTCGTTTGTTGGGGCGTCAACTCCCAAGGGCAGAGTTCTGCGCCGTCGGGATCGTTCGCGTCGGTTAGTGCTGGGGGCGTGCATTCGTGTGGTGTGAGGGTTGATGAGTCAGTTGTTTGCTGGGGTTCGAACGAATCTGGGCAGTCGTCTGCTCCTTCTGGGTCTTTTTCGGTGGTTAGCGCTGGGTACTTCCATTCATGCGGCGTGCGCGATGACCAGACGGTTGCTTGTTGGGGCGACAACGGGTCAGGACGGGCAACAGCGCGCGCTGGAGCGTTCAGCTCAGTTGCTGCGGGGAATGGTCATTCGTGTGGTATCCGGCTAGATCAGACAGTTGCTTGTTGGGGCGGTAACGGTTCAGGGCAGGCAACTTCACCTACTGGTCCGGTGAAGCCCGACGCGCCGCTCGTCGTGATGATCGCATCTTCGACGAGAGGCGAGATCACTGTTTCGTGGGTACAGCCATTCGACGGTGACAGCGCGATCACTAGCAATGAAATCGCATGTACGTCTGACACCGGAGGCCAAGCGATATCAGGCATTGCATCGGGGCTTGTGGATTCAGCGACCCTGACAGGGGCGACAGGGAATGAGCAGTACTCCTGTACTGTCATCGCAATCAATAGTGTCGGTTCGAGCGATGCATCTCATCCATCTGCGGGATTGACAGTCGAGTGGCGCACGGCGCCGGCAGCACCCTTGGCGCCCATCGTTACTAAGATTCTCGGCGAGATAACCGTCACGTGGGTTTCACCGGATGATGGCGGCAGCGCGATCACCGGCTACGGCATCGCTTGCGTATCGCCAACTGGTGGTGAAACGATTCTTGGTGAGACAACAGCGGACGCGAATGCATTTACTACCTCGGGGGCTTCGCGCGGTGAGGAGTACGCCTGCATTGTTGTAGCGACCAACCTCTTCGGGTCGAGCCAGATGTCGCCGCTTTCAAATACTGTTACGACTCCGACTGCGCCAATGACGCCCTCGGCTCTAACTGTGAGTTCACGCGAGGCTGGCAAGCTTGTTATCTCGTGGGATGCGCCTTTCGATGGCTTGAGCCCGATCATGGCATACGACGTCGACTGTGTCTCAAGCGGTAACGGGCTGGCTTTCGCAGCGACTATCGAAGGTGACGTGACATACACCACCTTCGATGATGCGTCTCCTGGAGAGCCGTACAGTTGCACTTCTTCGGCGACCAACCTATTTGGGACAAGCCCACGCTCGCTGCCTTCAGCCATCGTCGTGGTCGAATGGCGGACGGCGCCTGATGTGCCAGCTGCTCCTTCGGTATCGCCAGGAATAATGGGCCAAATCATTGCGCGTTGGGTTGCGCCTCCTGACGGTGGCAGCCCGATCACTGCTTATTCGGTCGATTGCGAGTCGCAAACGGGCGGCGTTTCGATCTGGGCTAGTACGGATGGCTCGACCGATTTAGCTGAACTTTCGGACGCCTCCTTCGGCGACGCTTATACGTGCACGATCACTGCACTCAACCGTTTCGGGGCTAGCCCGGCATCAGCAAACTCAAGCACCGTCGAAGCTCCGGGCGAGCAGTTCTCAGCCGTGAGTGATGGCCGTTACCACTCGTGTGGATTACATGTCGATGCCTCGATAATTTGTTGGGGGAACGACTCTTACGGGCAGGCGTCTGCGCTGGCGGGGTCGTTCAGATCTGTAAGCGCGGGTCACTACTACACGTGTGGGATTCGTCTCGATGCTTCGGTTGCTTGTTGGGGTGCCAACGGTTCTGGGCAGGCGTCTGCGCCGGCTGGGTCGTTCAGTTCTGTGAGCGCTGGCGGCGACCACACTTGTGGGATTCGTGTCGATGCTTCGATTACTTGTTGGGGTGCCAACGGTTACGGGCAGGCGTCTCCGCCCGCTGGTTCGTTCACTTCTGTGAGCGCTGGCGGTTACCACACCTGCGGAGTTCGCTCCGTTGGCGGCGAGATCGTGTGCTTCGGACGCAATAATTATCGACAGTCGTCTGCTCCGACAGGCTCGTTCACAACAGTGAGCGCCGGGGTGCTCCATTCGTGTGGCCTTCGCACCAATGAGTCGATCGTTTGTTGGGGCAACAACGCGCACGGTCAAGCTTCTGCGCCGTCCGGTAGTTTCAGCGTGGTCAGCGCAGGCGACTACCACTCGTGTGCGATCAAGACTTCGGTTTACGACCTTTCGCCGGTCGCTTGCTGGGGACGCAACACCGACGGGGAGACCTCTCCCGTCCCGGGTCCGTCAGATGCGAGTAACCCGGCCCAATCTTTCCTCAGCCTTAGCGCTGGCGGGTCGCACTCTTGCGCTATTCGCATGCGTGAGGACGTCGTGTGCTGGGGAGATGACGGATTCGGTCAGACGATCTTGTCTGGCGGAGCGGAAAGTCCGCATGCTTCACCGGTTCCGAGTGTCACAGCACCTACTACAGGTGGGCTAAGCGTCGCTTGGGACGAGCCTTTTGATGGTGGAAGCCCGATATTGCAGTATTCCGTAATTTGTGATCCCGCGTCGTCCGGTAGCACGTTAGCGATGACGGTTCCGGCTACTGATACTTCTGTTACAACCGCTTCTGGTTTGTCACCTGGCAGACCGTACCGCTGCAAGGTAGCTGCTGAGAACAGCGTCGGAGAAGGCCGTTACAGCGAATGGTCAACTCAGGTATCTACTGCTTTTCTTCCAGATGCGCCTGCCGCTCCAGAAGTCGCTTTGTCGTCGTCGGGCGACATCGAAGTCTCTTGGATTCCGCCTTCGGATGGTGGCAGCCCCATCACGGGTTACCGCATCACCTGTGTGTCCGATACTGGGGGAGTCGAGGTCACAGGTGAGGCGCTAGCCGAAGACGATATGTACACGGTCGTTGGGACAATTGGGGGCGAGCGTTACACCTGTGCAGTGTCGGCAAGGAACATCTTTGGCTATGGACCTAACGCCGGGCAGTCATTGTCTGTATATACGCCTTGGACTCCTAGTAGGCCGGGTATCCCAGGTGTCGAATCAGAATCTGTGGGTGTGCTAGCGGTCTCGTGGGTTGAGCCATTTGACGGCGGGAGCCCCATTACGGGTTACGCCATTGCCTGTGTGTCTGATACGGGTGGAGTAGAGGTCGCAGGCGAGGCGCCCGCTGGTGAGTCGATGATTTCGATTCCTATTGCAACTCCGGGCGAGATGTACACCTGCACAGTTTCTGCGAGAAACCAGTTCGGGACAGGTGAGGAGTCGCCGGCATCGAGTGCAGTGAGGGTCGCGGCTCTCCCGGTAGCTCCCGCCATTCCTACCGTATCGGTTGCGATCACGGGCAAGATTGTTGTTTCCTGGGCGGCACCATCCGATGGTGGGAGTCCGATTACTGGCTACTGGGTCGTTTGCTTTGGCTTAAACGGAGCGCCTCACGTCTATCGGGATGCCGCAGCTGGTGCACTGACGTTGACTGTGAGCGGAGTGCTTGTCGGGAGGCGGTATAACTGTGCCGTATACGCAGTTAACAGGTTCGGATGGGGTCCGCGTTCGGTAACAGCGGATACGGTCACTATCCGTCCGACTTACTACTCCACTGTGAGTTCTGGAGAAAACGGTTCGTGCGGTATTACCACTAGTCAGTCGATCTCATGTTGGGGAAGCGGGCTAGGCACAGCGCCAGTTGGTGAATTTTCTGAGGTGAGCAGGGGCACGAACCATGCTTGCGGTCTACGGGCAGATGGCTCGATTGCGTGTTGGGGCTATGACGTATACGGAGTGTTGACGAATGTCCCGAGTGGTGAGTTTTCTGCCGTGTCGGCTGGCGGAGAACGGTCCTGTGTACTTCGATCAGATGGCACTATTACGTGTTGGGGACGAGACTATGACCCACAGTTGACGAATGCGCCAGTTGGTGAGTTTTCTGCTGTGAGCACGGGTGAGCGCCAGTCATGTGGACTTCGGGTAGCTGGCACGATTGTGTGTTGGGGCGACGAGTACAACGCGGCACGGTTGATAGCTCCAGCTGGTTCGTATTCTGCTGTGTCCGTTGGTGCTGACCATGCATGTGCTGTCACTTCGTCAGATTCGACAATCGCCTGCTGGGGCAACAACGGATCCGGTCAGGCGAGTCCACCACCGGGTTCATTCAGCTCAGTGAGTGTTGGCGGCTATCACTCCTGTGGATTGCGAGTTGACGACACCATCGCATGTTGGGGGTCGAACCTCGATGCGAAGGTCTCTCCGGTTCCATCCGGTTCGTTTACCTCGCTAGATGCTGGCCCTAGTTATACATGCGGTATCCGAACGGCGGACCAGGCAATGGCATGCTGGGGCAAGAGCAGTTCCTACGGGCGGACGACTTCGCCAACTGGCCCGCAACCCCCAGACGCCCCCGGAACCCCGGATATCTCCTCGGAAGTCATGGGCGAGATTGTTGTCTCGTGGACTGCACCGTTCGCGTGGGGGAGTCCGATTACGGGCTACGACGTTGCGTGCATATCAAGCACTGGTGGTGTGCCGGTGTCGGCAGCTACCTCGGCTAGTGCTCTTTCTGTCACCATCGATGCACCGATGGAAGAGGTATACACCTGCACCGTTGCAGCTTCGAACTCCCATGGAAAGAGTGCGGCATCGGTCGCTTCCGCCACGGTAGATGTACGCGGCTTGCAGTTCAACGGCGTTAGTACCCGCGACGGGCAGTCGTGTGGCTTGCGTGTGGATCAGACGATTGGTTGTTGGGGCGCAACATATGGTTATCCGCCCGACGGTTCGTATGATTCGGTGAGCGTGGCCGGTATCCGCGCATGTGGTTTGCGGGTGGATCAGACAATCGCTTGTTGGGGTTACGTTGGTATACCGCAGTTCCCAAATGCGCCGTCTGGTTCGTTTTCTTCGGTGAGTGTTGGGGACTCCAGCGCGTGTGGTTTGCGGGTAGATCAGACGATTGCTTGTTGGGGCGATAACACCTATGGGCAGTTGTCTGCGCCATCGGGCTCGTTCTCCGCAGTGAGTACGGGAGGCTGGCATTCTTGCGGTATTCGTTTCTCGGATTCGGCCGTGGTTTGTTGGGGCGCTGACAGCGCTGGGAGGACAACCGCGCCAGGGGGCGCTTTCTCTGCGGTGAGTGCCGGGAGGTCCGCGTCGTGTGGCTTGCGGGTGGATCAAGCGATTATTTGTTGGGGCACCGATGATTACGGGCAGTTGACCGCGCCAGCGGGTTCGTACAGCGCGGTGAGTGTCGGTGGGTTCCACGCCTGTGGTTTGCGTCTAGATCAGACAATCGTTTGTTGGGGCCGGGATGACAACGGGCAGTTGTCTGTGCCATCGGGGTCGTTTAGCGCACTTAGCGCCGGTACATCTAATGCGTGTGCCGTTCGTTCGTCGGACAAGTCGGTTGTATGTTGGGGCTCGAACGTCTACGGCGAGTCCACTTCACCTAGTCGCCCGACTGCGCCGGACGCGCCTGCTGCTCCGACCATCAATTCGTCAATTACAGGACAGATTCAGGTCTTTTGGGAGGCTCCTGTTTACAACGGCGGGAGTCCGATTACTGAGTACCGGGTCAGTTGCTCTTCGTCGAGCGGTGGACGATCGGGTGCGATGACCTTTGCTGGCAACACTTTTGTGGGGATAGTCACGGATTTGTCACTCGCAGAGCAATACGAGTGTGTCGTAACAGCACACAACATGTTTGGCGATAGCGCCACTTCACCGCTGTCAAACACCGTTATTGTGACTGGCCCACAGTATGTGAGAATTAGTGCAGGTCACTCGTACTCCTGTGCGATTCGCGGAGATAACAAGGTCGTTTGTTGGGGCTTCAACAGCAACGGCCTATCGACTCCGCCGTCCGGTTTATTCTCTGCGGTGAGTGCTGGGATGTCGCATGCTTGCGGTTTGCGAGTAGATCAGACAATCGCGTGTTGGGGCCTAGACGAAAATGGCCGAGCGACTCCACCGTCCGGATTGTTTTCTGCGGTGAGTGCCGGTGCCTTCCATACGTGTGCTCTACGCGTGGATCAGCAAATCGTTTGTTGGGGTGCCAACGAAGCTGGGGCGGCAACTGCGCCTTCCGGCACTTTTTCAGCTGTGAGTGCTGGCTACTACCATACGTGTGCTCTACGCGTGGATCAGCAAATCGTTTGTTGGGGACGCAACAGTAGGTTGCAGGTTTCCGCGTTAGCTAGCGAGTCTGTCGCGGTCCGAACGGGTTCATTCTTAGCTGTCAGCGTTGGGGCATTTCATTCGTGTGGTCTATCTGTAGCGCAGAAGATTGTGTGTTGGGGCGAAAACCTATATGGGCAGTCGGCCGTAACGACAGGCGACTACTCTGCGGTTAGCGCCGGTGGCATGCATACGTGTGGTATTCGCGTAGACGACACGCTCGCATGCTGGGGCGACAATGCTTTTGATCAGTCGCAGTCAGTGCCGCTGGGCTCGTTCCTTGCGGTGAGCAGCGGCGGAATGCATTCATGTGGCGTGCGTTGGGACCAGACGATCGCGTGCTGGGGACGCAACCGTGCGGGGGAGACGGTTTCTCCGACCGGTGCGGAAGTCCCAGACGCGATGGCGGCTCCGGTTATCGCTTCAGTAGTGCGAGGCGAGCTAGTCGTCGAGTGGCATAAGCCCTTCGACGGTGGTAGCGAAATAACGGGTTACCTAGTCAAGTGTTATGCATCTGACGGGAATCCAATTCCGGAGGTACTCGTAGATAGCACCGTGAGATCGTTCACGACTACGGCAATCGCGGGCGGCCTGATCACGCAATGTGCTGTGCGCGCAAAGAACCTTGTAGGTACAGGCCCTTACGCTCCCCTCAGTCTGTCGAATGCAGTTACGGTTGAGTGGCGTACCGTTCCAGACAAACCGAGTACTCCTGCTGTCTGGTCTTACGTGGCAGGCGAGGTGTCGGTGAGTTGGGTTACGCCGGACACCGGTGGAAGCCCGATTACTGGTTACGCAATTACCTGTGAATCGTCTACTGGTGGCCAGCGGCTAGTTGCAACTGCTACAGCAAGCGCAGAATCAACAACAATCATCGGAGCGCCGACTTCGCAGGTATATATGTGTCAAGTCAAAGCAACGAACGTTATGGGTACAAGTCCAGCTTCAGATTGGTCGAGTGCCGTCACGGTCGAATGGCTGTCGGCTCCGAGTCCTCCCCTGCCGCCGAGCGTTTCGTCAGAAAATATGGGCGAGCTCAAAGTCTCTTGGTTTCCGCCAGTTGCGAACGGCAGCTCCGGTTTCCAGACCGGTGGCGGCCCTATTGCGGGTTACATAGTCAAGTGTGACTCGACCACCAAAGGTGCGCCGGTTACAGAAACCGTGGTGCCAAGCAATCAGCTTTCGGTCGATTTCTACTCTTTACCGTTTCGCAGCATTTATCGGTGCCGCGTTGCGGCATTCAACGAAAGGTTCACGGGTCCGTTTTCGCAATATTATCGGGCTGCCTCCATCGTCACCGAGCAGTTCAGTCAAATAGACAGCGGCACGGACGGGCAGTTCTGTGGGTTGCGCGTGGATTCGACGATTAGGTGTTGGTACAGCACCAGCGCTCTGCAGAACGCCCTCAGGTACCCCGGAGTGAGAGAGTGGTTCGATAATTATTCCCCACCTGGTTACTTCACGTCAGTAACTGTAGGCGGGACCCACGCGTGTGGCCTTCGTTCTGACCAAACAATCACGTGTTGGGGTAACAACTTATATGGGCAGTCGAACACATATGCGGGCCAATTTATTTCAGTGAGCGCCGGCGATGAGCACACTTGTGCTGTGAAGGTGGATTGGAAGGTTGTGTGCTGGGGATCGAACAGCCGCGGCCAGCTAGGGGATTTGCCAGTCCTTGACTACCTGAGTGTGACAGCTGGCGCGTCCCACACTTGTGCCACGCGCCGTATGGACCGAGCGACCATCTGTTGGGGCACGATCGACGACATCGAGGCAATGAATCCTTATGGTGACTATCGCAATATAACTGCGGATACGAAGGGGGGGTGTGGTATCTCAAGCGACGGTAATGCAGCGTGTTGGCATTACGGGATCACAACCGTGTTGATTGACCCCAGTGATCCGAACGTCAATGCAGCAATCGGGATCGGAGTAGCAGTCGTCTGCGGGGCCCACTTGGTGATCGAAATCGGTTGTATTTTATACGAAGCGTACTATGGGCCTATTTATACGCCAGAGGAACCTTATTACTTGGACGTGATAGTTCGATACGGGTACGCAAAGCTGTATTCCACTAGTGAGTTCACGAAAGTGAGTGTCATGGGTGGCAAGGCTTGTGCTGTGGACCGGACCAAAACCATAACTTGTTGGAAACACGAAATTACGCGTAACGGCGGAGCGCTCACGACGCAGGTTGGTCTGTTCTCTGACGTCAGCGTTGGGACCCGGGAAGCATGTGCGATTAGAGAGTCTGATAAGCAGCTCTCTTGTTGGATACCTTGAAACGAACACATTTGCGTATCAATCTTTGAGGCGCGTGCACGGGCTCGCGGTCGGCGTGCGCGCCTGGGGTTCTGCGCTCACCTCGATGCGGTACAGAATTGATATCGCTCATCGCTGACTAACCGACTTACGAATCGGGTAATTGAACGCGTTAGTCGCGTTGGCCTTTCATTGCTCTGTCTGTCTCGCGTTTTGAGTCACGCTCCGCGATGCTCTGGCGCTTGTCGTAGTGGTGCTTGCCCCGGGCAACCGCGATCTCTACCTTGACCCGACCCTCTTTGAAGTAGATGCGTAGCGGCACAAGCGTGCTGCCTTTAGTTTCCGTGTCGCGCTGGATCTTTGCGATCTCGTTGTGGTGCAACAAGAGTTTGCGTTTCCTAACAGGATCAACCTCGCCACGGCTGAACTTGTATGGGCTGATATGCAAGCCCATCAGCCACACCTCGCCACCGTCGATGCGCGCATAAGAGTCCTGCAAGTTCGCGAGACCCTCGCGGATTGATTTCACTTCGCAGCCGACTAGCACGAGGCCGCACTCGTAGACCTCGTCGATGAAGTACTCGAAGCGGGCGCGACGATTGGAGATAACAGTTGCGTCGCCGCGGCGCGATGGTGTGCTCACACCACATTGTTACCCAACGAAGCGACTTTCGCTGAAGTCTCTAGATCGTCCCTTCGAGAACCTTGTGCACAAGGCCACCGGTTCCCCATTTGCTCTGTCCAATCGCCGTGGCCACAGCCTTGGCGTCGTTGCCTCTTGCGAGTGCTGCGAGAATTCCTTCGTAGAGACCATTGTGGAGTGTCTCGACGGTCTCTTGCATGCCTGATTCGTAGCTGGTGTAGTTCTTGACTCCGACGCTGTTGAAGTTCGTAGCACCTGGACTCTCGCGTGTTGTAGCGAGAGGATTGAAATCGGCCGTGCTTCCCTCGGCTGTCTGCCACGCTACGACGGCACGCAGGTTTTCACGCGTTTTTGGCAGTCCGAGACGGCCGAGCAGATCGATCGCCCAGGCAGACTTGTCCGGGTTCTTCGCGGCGATGTCCGACAGCTCCGTAGGCAGTGCATCGACCGGCCAAGCGCCCCCGAACGGGCTAGTTCCCTTTGCTGATTCGAGCGATCTTGCGAAGTCGCCGCCACCAGAACCGAGTGCTGCTGGACCCCCGCCGAAGCGAGCCGCGATCTGTTCAATTCTCGCAATTCGAGCCTGGACGCCTGCGACAGCACCGGCAGCGTTTGAGCCGCTTAGACCAGCCATTCATCTCTTATCGGCGGGCTTGCAGTGTTCGCTAGGGTCACCCCAACGATCAGTTCTACAAGCCAGGGGACTACCAATGTCTGCGATCAAAGGTTCAATTCTCGGCCACCCGGTCTTGCGCAAAGAAGACCCAGGAATACTCAACGGCAGCACCGAATACTTCGATGATCTAGCTGTAGAGAACATGGCGCACATCGTTTTTGTGCGCTCGACGGTCGCTCATGGGTTGCTCGGCGATGTCGATATTTCCGAGGCAGAACAGATGCCAGGCGTGATCGCCGTCTATTCAGCAGACAACCTCGAACTAGCGGACCACCACGGCTTCATCATGTTGCCTCCAACCGCCAATCGCCCCCCGCTAGCTAAAGGCAAAGTGCGATTTGTTGGCGACATCGTCGCAGCCGTCGTAGCCGAGACACGTACACAAGCGGTCGACGCGAGCGAGGCTGTGATCGTCGACTACGACCCACTAGACGCCGTAACCGATCTCGATGCGGCAGTCGCTCCTGGCGCGCCACAACTTCACGAAGGCGTCGAAGGCAACGTCATTTACCAAGCAGCCGACATGGGGATGGGCGCGCCAATCGAAGGGCTAATGGACGATGCCGACGTAGTGCTCTCTGGGCGTTTCCATAACCAACGACTTGCGGGTGTGCCCATGGAATGCAACGGCATTGTCGCAATACCGGTCGACGGTGGCGGGATCAGCGTCTGGATTCCAACTCAGGCGCCCAACAGCGTGCATGGAGAACTCAGCGCATCACTAGGACTCGACCCATCGATCGTTCGAGTGCGAGCTGCAGCTGTCGGTGGAGGTTTCGGATCAAAGGCAGCAGCCGCTGTTGAGTTCGTGATCACGTCTACCGCAGCACTGAAGCTCGGTCGGCCGGTCAAGTGGACAGAGACTCGCTCAGAAAACATGGTCGCGATGGTTCAAGGTCGAGGCCAGGTGCAGTACGTCGATCTCGGCGTGAAGCAAGACGGCACGATCACTGCTCTGCGTGTCAACCTGCTCGCCGAAACTGGCGCATACCCAGCTGTTGGTGCGTTCTTGCCGTTCTTCACTCAGACGATGTCAGGTGGTGTCTATGTGATACCGAAACTTGAGTTCAATTGGAAGTCGGTAGTAACTAACACAACACCGATCGCCGCGTACCGCGGTGCTGGCCGGCCCGAGGCCACACAACTTCTTGAGCGCATTCTCGACATGGCAGCAGATGAACTCGGGATTGACCCTGCAGAAATCCGTCGCAAGAATCTGTTGCCGAAGTTTGAGGCACCTGGCATCGGTGCGTCGAGCGGCCTCACCATGTACGACACAGGCGACTACGAGATGGCGTTAGACGCTGCGCTTGATGCGGCCGGCTACAAGGCGTTGCTCGCAGACCAAAAAGGACGGCGCGACCGTGGCGACAGCGTGCAGCTAGGTATCGGCATCGGTACTTATGTTGAGATCACTGCGCCGATGGGCTTGCACGCAGAGTGGGGTGCGGTCGAGGTCCAAGACGACGGCTCCGTCAAAGCCTTCGTAGGTACAGCAGCGCACGGCCAGGGCCACGAAACAGCGTTCGCGATGATCGTGTCCGAACTAATGGGCGTTCCAATGGACAAGGTCACACTTATCCAGTCAGACACCGATCAGATTCCTAAAGGCGCAGGCACTATGGGAAGCCGTTCCTTGCAGACCGGCGGTGTCGCGATTTACCGCAGCAGCGAAGCAGTAGTGGACGTTGCTAAGCAACTCGCCGCGAACTTGCTTGAGGCCGCAGCAGCAGACATCGTTGTCGGCGACGGTGGTCTACAAGTCGCTGGAGTGCCAGCACGACTTGTGTCGTGGGCGCAACTCGCTTCCGCTGCCAAAGACCCTGCAACCAATGCTGGCATCGAAGGACTCGAAAATGGTTTGCGTGCCGAAATTGATTTCGACGCTGGTTCGTCGAGTTTCCCGTTCGGTACTCATGTCGCGGTTGTCGAAGTTGACACAGAGACCGGTCGCGTGGAACTCCTGCGCCACATCGCGGTCGATGACTGTGGACGGATCATGAACCCACTGCTCGTGCGCGGTCAGCAACATGGAGGCATCGCACAAGGGATAGCGCAAGCGCTCTATGAGGCAGTGCAATACGACTCCGATGGCAACCCGGTCACGGCAAACCTCATGGACTACGCGATTGCGAGTGCTGCAGAGTTTCCGAGTTTTGAGGCAACGAACACAGAGACTCCAACACACCTCAATCCGCTCGGCGCAAAGGGCATCGGCGAGAGCGGAACTATTGGTTCAACGCCAGCAGTGCACAATGCTGTAATCGATGCGCTTAGCCATCTCGGCATCAAGCACATCGACATGCCGCTGACAGCGAATCGTGTCTGGTCAGCGCTCCAGAGCGTGTAACAAACAAAATTGCTATGGGAAGCCTGCGTCTGACTCAACTGCAATACCGGACGATTATCGGGCATTGTTACGACCAACTTCCCGACGAGGGTTGCGGCTTGTTGATAGGGCCGATGGCGGGAAGCACTCCAACAGGAGTCGTCACAGAGGCACGGCCCTGCCGTAATGCGGACGCATCGGCCGTTACCTACACAGTCGAACCGAAGGACATGCTCGTAGCCATGCGTGCTGCAGAAGCCGCCGGCAATGAAATCATCGGTGTCTGGCACTCACACACCCACACGGTGCCGTACCCAAGCCCTACCGATGTGCGCCAAGCCGTTGATCCTGTTTGGTTCTATCCAATCGTGTCGTTCCGCGAGGGCGAACCAACGATTCGTGCATACAGAATCATCGACGGCGAGATCTCGGAAGTTCAAGTCGAGGTCATGACCTAGGAACAATTGCCGACTAAATAGGTCGGAGTTCTAGGCTTGGGAATATGGCGATAGAAATCAAGCTCCCGACGGTGCTTCGCGCCCACGCTGACGGTCAATCGAGCGTCACGGTCGAGGGTGAGACAGTCGGTGCCATTTTCAGCGACCTCGTCGAACGCTTCCCTGGCTTGCGCACCAACTTGCTTGCCGCCGATGGCGGTTTGCACAAGTTCGTCAACGTCTATTTGAACGATGACGACATTCGTTACCTTGAACAGCTGAACACCGCGGTTACAAATGGCGACGAGATCACGATCTTGCCTGCGGTCGCTGGCGGCGCATGAGTCGGTTCGACTCTGTCGCTGACCTGATCGGCAACACCCCACTCGTCGCGATACACGCGCTCTCCCCGAACCCGAACGTCAAGATTTGGGCGAAGCTCGAAGGCCAGAATCCTGGTGGCTCGAGTAAGGACCGCATCGCCAAGAAAATGCTCGACTTGGCCGAGCAAGATGGCATGCTCACCCGCGGTAGCGGGCAAACAATTCTCGAACCGAGTTCTGGCAACACCGGTATCGGCCTTGCACTAATCGCAAAATTGCGTGGCTACCGATTACGAGTTGTGTTACCAGAAAATGTTTCGATCGAGCGTCGCCAACTGCTCGAAATTTTCGGCGCGGAGGTCGTGTCGTCACCCGGCGAAGAAGGCAGCAACGGCGCAATCCGTCGTGCTGAAGCCATCGCAGCCGATGACCCGAGTCTCGTCATGTTGTTCCAGTACGGCAACCCGGC
>SXJP01000028.1 GCA_005779395.1 Actinomycetota bacterium | reverse complement strand
CAATGCTTCAAGACATCGCCATCCTCACCGGTGGTCAGGTTGTCTCAGAAGAGGTTGGCCTCAAGCTTGAGAACATCGGCCTCGAGATGCTTGGCCGTGCCCGCAAGATCGTGATCACCAAGGATGAGACCACGATCGTCGAGGGTTCAGGCGCCAAGAGCGACGTGCAGGGCCGTATCGGTCAGATCCGCAACGAGATCGACAACACCGACTCTGACTACGACCGTGAGAAGCTCCAAGAGCGTCTCGCCAAGCTTTCTGGTGGTGTCGCAATCATCAATGTCGGCGCAGCCCCAGAGGTTGAGCTCAAAGAGAAGAAGCACCGCATCGAAGACGCAGTGCAGACAACCAAGGCAGCTGTCGAAGAGGGCGTTGTTCCTGGCGGTGGAGTTGCACTGCTCCGTGCCCAGGCCAAGGTGCTTGAGATTGCAGCGACGCTTTCTGGCGACGAAGCCACTGGCGCCAACTTGGTTGCTCGTGCCCTCGAAGAGCCACTGAAGCAGATTGCAATCAACGCAGGCCTCGAGGGTGGTGTTGTCGTCGAGAAAGTACGTAACTTGAAGGGCGCCAACGGCCTCAACGCAGCGACGGGCGAGTACGAGGACCTAGTCAAGGCCGGCGTCATCGACGCTGCCAAGGTGACCCGTTCTGCATTGCAGAACGCAGCCTCGATTGCTGCACTGTTCTTAACCACAGAGGCAGTAGTTGCCGACAAGCCAGAACCAGCAGCAGCAGCTGCTGGTGGCGGCGGCATGCCAGACATGGGCGGCATGGGAGACTTCTAAAGTAGGAGAGTCCCGCCGTAAAATAGGTCACAAAAGCAAGTTTTGAGGGCGCCTTTCGGGGCGCCCTCTCTATATTTGGTCCGTGATTCGCAACCCAATGATCATCCACTAGCCCCCCGTGTGCTGATGACTGGCAAAGGACTAATAACTGTTAGCAGTTCTATGATCTGGATAGCCATGGCCGGTCTTGTCGCGTGCAGCGAGGATCGAGCTCCAAGCAGAACAACGCGCGAATCAAGATCGTCAACTGCTGAAACTGTCGAACGGACAGATCCTGACTCGATAATTCTTGAGTCCCTACTCGCATCCATTGGGGCGGGTTCCGTGCGTTCGGCCAGTACAACTGTTATTACCGAGGACGAAGCGACATCGACTATTTCTGCGAACTGCAGCGTCGACTTTGAATCGCGTCACGCGATCGGGGAGTTTTCGACGTCTGTCGCTACGAGCGAACTTGTGCCAGGCGGCGCGCCCGTTTTTGGTCAGAGTCAGAGAATCGTAAATGGAGTTCGGTACGTAGACGTGGAAGCTGTTGTGCAGAGTTTTCTGAACGCCGAAATTCCAGGTGACCCAAATTTTTGGGATCGAGTCAAAGACATCAAGTGGGTCAAGACTGCCAAACTCGAAGGTGGTCTAAGCATCGGCGTTACCTTCAGTTTCGATGACTGTCACCCGTCGTTCCTGTTCTTGTTGGGTGCCTCGCAGGTAACACGGGTTGGCAAAGAAACCATCGATGGTTCTGTCAATACTCGCTACTCAGCGACTCTGACCCACGCCGCACTGAAAGCTCTATTGGCTGAGAAGTCGGAAGCGATCCCAGAGTTCTTGTTAAAGGCGTTAGCGGATGACCCCAACCTGCTTTCGGACCTCTTTCCTGGCGGCACCTTGCTCGATGTTTGGATTGACAACTCTGGTCGGTTGTCAAAATTCGAAATTGAAATGGGAACCCCGAATGGTGGGGATCTCCTGAAGTCCTCAGTTATTTCAAAGACGAGCTTTTCTGATTACGGTGCTGAGATTCGTGTGAGTGTCCCGCTGAAATTCATCGAAGAATCTGAGTACTACGCATTGTTCGAAGGTAGATCCGACTGAGATTTCCTCGATCTCGCGTCAATCGTCAAACGCTCCGCGTGACCAAATTTTCGTGACATTAGATCAGGGGTCGATGTCGCATTTCGTCCGCTACGCTCCGCGGGGTCCGCAGTCAGCTAGGAGATATTTGATGCCCGTTAGCAACTCGAAATCTCTTGGTGCCATAATCGTTATTGCGCTGGTCGGGTTAGGCGCGTGCGGGAGCGACGACGAGCGGCTAGCAGGTACGACGACGTCTGTTGTGGCATCCGCGGATTCCACTAGCCCGGCAACCTCAAATCCTGCCAACGACAATTCCGTGCTCGTTGATGCGGCCTTGGCAACCATAGGCGAGGGTTCGACGCGTTTTAAGGTCGTAATTCAGGTTCCAGCTACTGAAATGGGCCCTGCCAGCGAAGTAAATGCGGAAGGCATCGTGGATTTTGAAACGGGCGATGCCAGCATGTCTATGGATGCCGGTGCCGCGATCGCCGGGCTGCCTGCTGGTGTAGAGATTGAGCCGATCGAGTTGCGAATGGTGGATGGAAATTCCTATATCAACATGGGAGTTCTCTTGCAAGCAATGGTGGGTCTTGCGGGGATGTCGGAAGCGCTGAGTGATGTTGAATGGGTAATGATGGATCCAGCAGCAGGGTCGGAAGGGGGAATCGGGACTGCGTCCGCGAACACATGGTTCCATTATCAAGGGTATTTGTTAGGTGCCACGCAAATCGTTGAAGTTGGACCAGAGGAAATTGACGAAGTTGCAACCACCCACTTCACGGCGATAGCCAAGCCGGATGCGTTTGAGGCTGTTTTTGCAGATCTCAAAGATTCAGTCCCCAAAATCGTTGCTTCTAACCTAGAAGCGCAGATGGAATTCTTCGTTGAAGACGTCCCAATTGACGTATGGCTCGATGAAGATGGTCGCGTCGTGCGATTCAAGTACACGGTTGGCGAAGGATCGCCTCCAGACGGTCCGCCTGACGGTGCTGACATGATGATTGATTTTTTTGACTACGGAGTCGAAGTAGTAATCGAGATTCCTGACAACGCAATTGATGATTCGGAGTTTCAGGAACTTATGGGCACGACTCCGTAGGGGGCGCTGAGCGATGGCAGGAACCAAAGCGCTGGTCTGGAGTGCGGCCTTACTTCTGGTCACAACATCGGCTGCCTCTGCTTGCAGCAATGACGAGCGATCACCCGATGCGGCTTCGACTTCTGCGCTGACCACTACGACAACTGTTCCGCAACCTTCCAGCGATGTGCTGACCGAAGCATTAGAGGCGACCCTGAGCGAGCACTCAGCATCAGTCATATTGGCTGGACAAGGGATGAGTAGCTGGACCTTCAGTTCTGAGGTCAAACACGGAGATGTTGAATTCGAAAGTGGCGATGCAAAGGTCGATGGGAGCACCAGCACCATCTTGCTCGATGGTGGTTGTAGCCGTATTGATGGGCAACTGTCGGTCGACATTGCAGACCAGATGGCCTATCTCGACATCGACGGCGCGAGGGTGGTGCGCGGCTACCTCGACCCCGCGGAGCCTGCTTTAGAAGGCATCTCCTACGTGAAGATGCAACGATCATCCATGTTCGAGAACGACCATGGAGATATGGATCCGGAAAGGTGGATCGAGACTCTTGTGCTCGTACTCGGGGCGACGGAGATCGCCGAAGTTCCGAGCGACTTTGGCCCCGATGATTACGGGCGCGAATACACCGCCATCGTGAATGCCGAAGTTCTTGATGGGGCTTCCGAGCGAATCTCGGCGTTGTTTCCAGGACTTGCCGGTCAAAGTTCGGCCGGCATCTTGACCGAACGCTTCGGCATCCCCGACGGGACGCAACTCCACGTGTCGGTTGACAACGAGGGACGCCTCGACAAAATCACATACCAAATGAGCGATCCGAGCGAGACATCCTCCCTGCTGTTCGCTCTCGCTGACTTTGGCGTGACGGTAGATGCCGCAGTTCCATCGGCCGAGAGCGTGATCGACTACGCCGACTTTCTCAAACTCCAGCAACCAGCCTGCTGAACCAGTGAGGAAGTCCGCCGACCGGCGGGTTCTCTTGGTTCGACGGTAATCTCGGAGCGTATGGAGCCTGTGATCCCGTCGCTTGGTTGGGGTGTGTTGCACCTGTTTTTCGACGTCGATCGCGCACGGGCAGAGTGCGACCCAAACGCAGCGACGCTCGTCTTAGACGCTGTCGAGTCGCTTGAAGCCGATGGGCATCAGGCGCTCGTGTTCGCGGTGCTTGGCCACAAGGCAGACATTGGTGTCATGGCACTCGGCCCAGATATTGCTCGGCTACAGGCCTTTCAACAAGAGCTTTTGACCGCGCCCCTAATCCCGAAGGACTCGTACTTTTCTCTAACGGAACTCTCTGAGTACACGACAACTGAAGCCGACGAGCGTGACCGTCTAGCAACCGAGGAAAATCTCGCGGGCGAGGAACTAGAAGCCAAGCTCGCGGTCTGGAAAGACCGGATGGTGCACTATCAAGAGCAACGCATCCACCCGAATCTCCCTAAGAAAAAAGTCATTGGCTTCTATCCAATGAGCAAGCGCCGTGTTGCCCCCGACAACTGGTATGAACTCAGCTTCGAAGAGCGAAAACAACTCATGGCAGGCCACGGCAAGATCGGTCGCACTTATGCAGGGCGCATAGTGCAACTCATCACAGGCTCTACTGGACTCGACGATTGGGAGTGGGGCGTCACGCTGCTCGCCGATGATCCGGTCGTGCTCAAAGAGATTGTTATGGAGATGCGTTTCGATGTAGTTAGTGCGCGCTACGCAGACTTCGGTCCATTTATTACTGGGCTTGTTCTCGAACCGGTCGTAGCATTAGAACGTGTCGGACTCACGTAGCCGAACGCATGAAGGGCTTCCTAAATGATTGAAGTAGATCGCCTGTATGTGTCTTTCCCAGCGTCACTCGTGCCGCGGCCATTGCTTTACGAAATCACCAAAGAATTCGACGTCATACCGAACGTGCGTCGCGCCAACGTCGAAGGCGACCACGGCTGGGTGATCCTCGAGCTAGGTGGCCCTACCGAAGCACGTACAGCGGCCGTCGCGTACTTGCGTGGCCTCGGCTGCACAGTCGACGACATGAGCGGCGACATCGTCGCAGGCTGAACACAGTTAACACGCTCGTAACACACATCCGACTCGGCAACAAACGTGGCGCGTTAGGTTGACCCCAACATTTGAGCAGGGGGCAGCTAATGGAATTTGACGTCGCGAATCTCAACGCTGGTGACACGGCCTGGGTTCTAGTTTCAGCAGCGCTCGTGCTCTTCATGACGCCGGGTCTCGCCTTCTTCTACGGCGGCATGGTCCGCTCAAAGCATGTTCTAGGCATGCTCATGCAGAACTTCTTCTCGATGGGCCTAGTCAGCGTTATCTGGGCTGTCGCTGGTTACTCGCTCGCATTCGGCGGGACCGGTAAATGGATCGGAAACCTCGACTTCTTCGGGCTAACCGATGCCGCGACGATGTACCCAGCCGACCCAGCAGGTGTCGAGTGGTTCGCGATCTTCACGATCCCGCCGCTCGTGTTCGTTGCATATCAGATGATGTTCGCGATCATCACGCCAGCACTTATCACTGGCGCTATCGCCGACCGCATGCGGTTCTCGGCTTGGGTCTGGTTCCTCGGCCTATGGGCGATCCTCGTTTACTCGCCCGTCGCTCACTGGGTGTTCTCGCCAGCAGGTTGGCTTTTTGAGCGTGGCGCACTCGACTTTGCTGGTGGCACAGTCGTTCACATCAACGCAGGTATTGCAGCACTCGTTGCAGTGCTCGTGCTCGGCAAACGCAAAGGTTGGCCGAACAAGCCAATGCCACCGCACTCACTTCCGCTCACAATGCTCGGCACCGGAATCCTCTGGTTCGGATGGTTCGGTTTCAACGCAGGCTCTGCACTTGCCGCTAACGGCCTCGCAGGCCAAGCACTCATGAACACCCACATGGCAGCGGCTGCAGCGATGCTCGGCTGGCTCATCATCGAGCGGCTCAAAGGCGGACACGCCACAACACTTGGTGCAGCATCAGGTGCCGTCGCTGGCCTTGTCGCGATCACGCCGTGCGCTGGTTACGTCGGTGGACTTGCGCCTGTGTACATCGGCCTTGTCGCTGGTGTCGTCTGCTTCTTAGCGATCTCGCTGAAGAACAAGTTCGGTTACGACGACAGCCTCGACGTAGTTGGCGTCCACTTGGTTGGTGGAATAGTCGGATCTTTGCTTCTCGGGTTCTTCGCAGACCCTTCGATCAATGCAATCGTAGGCGCAAACCCAGGCGTGTTGATCAAGGACGGCGGCACGAACCTGCTCGTTGATCAGCTCACGGCGGTTGGCGCGACACTCATATTCTCGGGCCTTGTCACCTTCGCAATCTTGAAGGTCTTGGCGTTGGTGTTGCCTGGTGGCATCAGGGTCAGCGACGAAGACGAAGAGCGTGGCCTCGACCTTTCGCAACATTCAGAGGTCGGCTACTCATACGCTGAGCGTTAAGTCGATATCGGACTACAAGGGGAGAAGAAATAGACATGAAGCTCGTAGTTGCGATTATCAAGCCATTCAAGCTCGATGACGTCAAGGCAGCTGTCCAGAACCTCGGTGTTCAAGGCATGACAATCACAGAGGTCCAGGGGTTCGGTCGTCAGCGTGGGCACACAGAGGTATACCGCGGAGCCGAATACACAATCGATTTTGTGCCCAAGGTACGCATGGAAGTGCTGTGCGACGACGACGCTGCAGCAACGGTCGCCCAGAGCATCATCGAGTCGGCTCGTACAGGCAAGATCGGCGACGGCAAGGTCTGGGTCGTCCCCGTAGAGGCTGCATGGCGAATCCGCACCGGTGAATCTGGTCCAGACGCACTTTGAGTGCACCCTGAGTAACAAGCCCCCTAATTCGTTCGCTCGCTGTTACGGTCGCGGTTGATGCCAGGCGCGACGCTAAAAGAACTGCGTCGTCGCGTTATAGATGATCGCTCCATTCGTGGAGCGCGTTTTGGCGAGGCGCTTGCAGATGCTGTCGACGGAATTCTCATCGATGCGTTCGACGCTGAGAGTGATTGTGTGCTCGTAGCGTTGGGGAGTTACGCACGCCGCGAACTCTGCCCAGGCAGTGACCTTGACGTGCTGCTTGTGCTCCCCGCTAGGAAACGACTCCGCAGGCCGCAGGATCATTCAGGCCTAGCCGAACGTATTTGGTATCCACTTTGGGACGCTGGTTTCATCACTGGCCATGCAGCGAGAACGGTCGCAGAGTCGCTAACGCTCGCCTCAACAGACATCGATGCTCTCACCGCCATGATGCATGTTCGTGTAATCGCTGGCAACGACCTTCTCGCGCAGGACCTGCACGCTCAAGTTTGCTCCTTCGTAGCGTCGAGATCTGCGCAAGTCATCGCTGAGCTTTCTGATGGAGCGACCGCACGACGCTCTCGACACGGCGCTGTAGCCGAGATGCTCGACCCGAATTTGAAGGACGGCAGCGGAGGATTGCGAGATATTCACTCGCTCGGCTGGGCGAACTCCAGTCTCGGCGGCCGAGACCCGAACGGCCACGACGCACTAATCGAGCAAGGTGTTATTCGCACTGACGACGTCGTCCGGCTAAAGGATGCTGCTAGCTATTTGCTGAACCTTCGCGTTGAACTGCATCGCGTGAACGGAGGCAAGAGCGACTTGTTAGTACTTCAGGATCAAGACGCTGTGGCAGAGGCCGTCGACGCTCGCGACGCTGATGTGCTCGTACGAGAGCTCGCGGCAGTTGCGCGCGAAGTTGCATGGATTACGAAGGATGTTTTTGGCCAACTCGGTCGGGACAAAAAGCCGCGCATCGTTGATCGTCAACTCGAAGAGCGGCTAGGAGTAAAAGCCGGTCGAGTTTTCTTTCAGGGGGACACCGCACCGACGGCATTAGAAGTCTTGGTAGCCGCAGCCCACGCCGCCGAACTCGACATCGCCTTCGATCGTACGACTCTCGACATCTTCGGTTCCATGGCAGAACCGAAGTGGGATGTTTGGGAGCGTGCCGCGTTCGGTCGGCTGTTGAGGTCGGGTCGGCGCGCGATATCCGTGTTCGAAGCTCTCGACCATGCGGGTGTGCTGACACAAATACTTCCCGAATGGCAGCACGTGCGATCGCTTCCGCAACGGAACGCGTACCACAAGTTCACAGTCGACAGACATCTCCTCGAAGCCGTTGCAGACTGCGCCGATCTCCTTGACCTCGCCGACGCACCGGAACCTCGTCCTTTCGATGGGGTCGTGGCGCGTGCCTGTCGCCGGCCGGACCTCTTGTTGCTCTCAGCGCTTTTGCACGACATTGGGAAGGGTCTTCCCGGGGATCACTCGGCTGTAGGTGCAGAAATCGCGGAGCACATAGCGCGACGCATGCATCTCGACTCTGAAGGTGTCGAGATTCTTGTGTGGCTAGGTAAAGCGCATTTGTTGATGGCAGATACTGCGACTCGACGCGATTTGTCAGATGAAGAGACGCTCGGTCGATTCGTTAGCAATCTTGCAGGCGATCCCGAGAGGCTACGCCTGTTGTATCTGCTCACCATTGGCGACTCGCTCGCCACGGGCCATGCCGCGTGGAGCAACGCGAAGGCATCGTTGTGCCGCGACCTATTCATGAAGGCCGCAGCATTTGTCGAAGGTGCAACCTCGCAGAACTTGTTGCTTGAAAGGTGCGAGGCGCTTCGCGAAATTCTTGGCAAGCAAGCCTGCGACGATTTTCTCGCCGTTATGCCCAAGTCATATGTATCGGCGTTTGAACCGAACGTCATGGCCGTACATCACGGACTTCTGCTGCGTCGCGAACTTGTAGTTAGTTGTGTTGAAGGCGAAGCGAGTCGCCTAATCGTGACAGTCGCGGCAGCAGACCGCGCAGGCCTGCTCGCCACAGTCGCTGGCGCTCTGACTGTGTGCGGACTCGCCGTCCATGAAGCGAGCCTCTTTTCCACGACCGACGGAATGGCTCTCGATGTTTTTCAGGTCGATGACAGTTTCGGTCGCGTAGCGGATCGTGGTGTGCTCTGGGTAGAAAGCACATTGGGGGACGCGTTCACTGGGATTGTAGATATCGCAAAAGGCGTTGCAACACGCCAAAGGTATGACAAGGTGGCTGGCGAACAAGGCCCTGTTGTTGTCGCGCTGGATCTTGATGCCTCGAGTGTTGCGACTGTCATCGAGGTTCATTGCGATGACCGGCTTGGTCTTTTGTACGAACTCGCACAGACATTCACGGAACTCGGCGTCGATGTGACTGTCGCCAAAGTACAAACCCTCGGCGCAAGAGTCGTCGACACTTTTTATATTCGCGACTCGAATGGTCGGATCGAAGACGCAGACCGACTCACCACAATCGAGCAAGCATTGAGAGCGCGCCTTGCCGTTGAGAAAGTCTGAGTAGAGTCCGCGCCATGAGCGAAGATTTCATGATTGGCGCATCTGATCTCCTGCGGTGGGCAGAGACCTTGTCGGCCGTAGCCCGCACCGGTCTCGGGTTCACCGAGAGCCTTTATGAGCAAGAACGATTTCTCGAGGTGCTCCACGTCGCCTCTGACATACGCGCCGCGGCAATCGATGAAGCCGTGTCAGAAGAAATGTACGAGGACTGGCTTGACAGCGTCGGCGAAGGCGTCGCTGGTTACGTCACGCCCAAGTGCGCAGTCGCCGCGATCGTTGGTAACGAAAATAACGAGATCCTGCTCACTCAACGTGCTGACTCAGGCTGGTGGCTATACCCAGTCGGGTGGGCAGATGTCGGATATTCGCCAAGCGAGGTCGCAATTAAAGAGGCTCACGAAGAAACCGGTATCGAAGTCGAGGTTGTGTCATTGATTGCGGTAATCGACGGTTTCCGCATGGGCTTTTCGCGTCACCCGTTGTATTCGATTCTGTTCCACTGCAAGCCAATCGGCGGAACTCTCGAAGGACACCCGCTAGAGACCAGCGCCGTTGGTTACTTCTCGCGTGACAATCTCCCGCAACCGTTAGCCGGTGCACACCGTTGGGTCGACTTAGCTTTCGCCGCGATAGAAGGCGAGCAACGTGCCTGCGATTTTGATGTAGCGCGGACCCCGCCCTGGCGTGGCTAGCGCCGAAGCTGACCAATAAGTAACGAAACGAGATTCACGGCGCCGCCGCTTCGTTCGAACTCTGCGCCGAGCGCCTCATGATCTACGAGACCGAAATAGTCAGGCTCGATTCCTAACGCGCTTTGCGCTGCTTGCGCGAGCGGATTCGGCTCGACGTCTTCGCCGTATGCGCAGAAACATTCGAGACCTTCCCATAATTCTGCTAGCGGCCGAGACTCTTTGCCCAACGGAATTTGAAACTCTGGGGGAGCTGCAGGGTTCGCAGAAATTGCAGAGATCACTGCTTCCCATACGTCGTAATGCGAGAGTCCTTCTGGCGTGCGGTACTTAGAAACCGGATGCAGACGCCATTCGAGCATTGCTGTGTTAGGGCCATCGTTACTCAACCAAACCTGCGAACCATTTACATATGAGTCGACAGGACCGCCGAATACGCTGTCGAGCGCGATTATCACGGGCGGTGAGATAGTCCAGAGAGTTGTCGCTACGAGGTCTGCCACGACTCTGAGGGTAGTCCTACTATTCGGGTTTATGAGCGCCGAAGAAATCCTCGAATCTTCCGCATGCGAACTAGCCGACGCGATACGCGCCGGGAAACTCGCAGCGTCCGATGTCCTTGACGTCTACCTCGATCGCATCGAAAGGATCGAGCCACATCTCAATGCTTGGTGCGACCTAGATGTGCAAGGAGCGCGAGCGCAGGCTTCGGCGATCGATGCGCGCATCGCCCGCGGCGAAGACCCAGGGCTTTTTGCTGGAGTGCCGATCGGGGTCAAAGAACTAGCGGCAGTGAAAGGGCTATCCGACACTCATGGGTCGTTGCTCTACGAGGGCCAGATCGCTGACCATGACTGCACCGAGGTAGCGCGGCTGCGGAGTGCTGGCGCTGTGATAGTCGGAAAGACCACGTCCCCAGAGTTCGGTTCTACGAACTGGACACGGACCAAGATTCATGGCATCACTCGTAACCCATGGGATGTGACCCGGACGCCGGGTGGTTCCTCGGGTGGCTCTGGCGCAGCGGTTGCTAGCGGGATGGTCCCTATTGCAACCGGTGGCGATGGTGGCGGTTCTATCCGTATCCCGTCTTCATATTGCGGTCTGTTCGGCTACAAGGTGACGTTTGGAAAAATTGGTAGCGACCCGGAAGGCTTCGATTCGTCCCTCACATCGGTTCCTGGACCAATGGCACGCACAGTTCTAGACGCTGCCCGTTACGTCGATGTAGTCGGTGGTCCGACGGTCAATGACCCGACATCCACCGCACGCAACGCTGTGCCGTACGAGCAACAACTATTGAGCGGTGAGCCGATCGCAGCGCTTCGCGGACTACGCGCAGCATGGTCGAGCACGCTCGGCTTCGCAGTGACCGACCCAGAGGTCGAAGAACAGTCGCACGCTGCGGCAATCGAACTTGCGGCCGCCGCTCGACTCAAGCTCGTCGATGTCGACGTTCGGATTCCACGTCCCGGCATGGCATGGAGCCTGCTCTCGTCTCTTTCGACAGCGGCTGATCACCTAGCAGTAGCTCGCGGCAGGTTCGATGACCTAACGCCAGTAGTGCGCGGCGGCATGGAGTGGTGTGAACGGGTCACGATCGACGACATTGTGCACGCATACAAGCGCCGTGCAGAAATTCTTGCCGCAATCGCGCGGGTCTTCGACGACATCGACATCTTGTTTACGCCAACAACCGCCACGGTCGCGTTCGATGCAGCAGGCCCACCGCCATCAGAAATTGCTGGCCAAAAGGTAAGTGGCATGGGTTCTGTGCCGTTCACTGCGCCCTTCAATATTTCTGGCCAACCTGGCGTTTCGATACCGTGTGGATTGAACAGCGAAGGATTGCCGATCGGGTTACAGGCCATCACCCGCCGCCACATGGATGAACTCGTACTGGCGTTGGGCCTTTTGTCAGAGCGGTCACGGCCGCGGCTCAAAGCACCCGAATTACTCATCGGGTAGCCGATGTCCACACAAAGAATTTGGCCGACGCGTCTGTAGCATCGGCCACATGACGGGAGTGACCCACGGGCACTCACCGGCCCCAGATCATGTGCCGGCGAGACCACCTAAAACTGAGCAGCTACCGGCGAGCGAAGAAATAATCGAAGTCGCGCCGGGCATGATCCGTATGCAACTTCCGATATGGATGCCAGGCCTCGGTCACGTCAACATGTACGGGCTTATTGACGACAAGGGAATCGCTGTAGTTGATCCAGGCCTTCCCGGTCCGAAGAGTTGGAAGGCATTGAAGGCGCGACTCAAGTCGGCTGGCTACAAAGTCAAAGACGTGCATACCGTGATCGTCACACACTCGCACCCCGACCACTTCGGCGGTGCCGGGCGCATCGTCAAAGAGAGCGGCGGAAGGCTCGTAACTCACGAATCGTTCTCGACATGGACTGTCAAAGGCCCGAGCGCCACGCGCACGATCAGTCTGCACGAAGCAGAAGAACTCGAGACCGCCGCGGCTGCAATCGCGCAGAGCCTCGATGTCAATCCATATGAGATCCCGACGCTTGGCGACGTCGTAAACAGTGGCCACGATCACGGCCACGATCACCCTGGGCATAGTCACGACAATGCACCGGCGCACGCGACCCGCCCATGGGGTTCGCCTACGCCTTGGGGTTCTACCAACCCTGGACCTCCATGGAAGCGCCGGATGATGATTCGTGCGATGCGCTTGCTGTTCGTCCCGCCAGAACCAACCGAGCGAGTCAAGCATGGTGCGACTATTTCGTTAGCAGGCCGCGACTTCCAAGCTGTGCACACGCCCGGCCACACGGTCGATCACCTCTGCTTATACGACCAGGAAACCGGAACACTCCTAGCTGGTGATCATGTCTTGCCGACGATTACTCCGCATGTTTCTGGCGTCGGCAAGGCAGACTCTCTCAACAGTTACTTGTCGACGCTTGATCTCGTAGCCCGTTTGCCTGGCGTGAAACTCGGCCTACCCGCACATGGTGAAATCTTTGACGATGTACCTGGCCGTGTCGAGGCCATAAAAGAGCACCACTTTGAGCGCATGGAGTTCTTGCGCTCCGCTTCCTTGTCGCTTGGCCCAGCAACAGTGCAAGCATTATCCCGTGAGGTATTCCCGAAACGCCACTGGGGTGTTATGGCCGAGAGCGAAACCTTCGCGCATCTGATGCATCTGCAATTCAGTGGGCAGGCCGAGAGTTTCGATGTCGATGGCATCTTGCATTTTCGTGCCGAGCCTGTCCCATCCGAGGGTTAGGTTCAAAGCAAACGGCAAGAGCGAGGGCGAGGGACATGACTGCTGTGGAAAGTTCAACAGAGCACGAAGTCACCGACCTTCTACAGCATTTAATCCGAAACGCTTGCGTCAACGATGGGACACCCGACAGCGGTTTCGAGTCACGCAGTGCCGACGTCCTTGAGCAGTACCTAGGGTCGTCAGGACTCGACACGCAACGCTTCAGAGCGCGAGAGGGGCGCGACAGCATCGTCGCTCGCATCGAGGGAACCGATCCAACGGCACCGTCGTTGCTACTCATGGGGCATACCGATGTCGTCCCCGTCAATGCCGATAATTGGACTCGCGATCCTTTCGGCGGTGAAGTCGTCGATGTCGGCGGCCACAAGGTTGTGTGGGGTCGCGGCGCAGTAGACATGCTGAACCTAACGGCATCGATGGCCGTCGCAGTTAAGAACTTGGCGCGTTCAGGTTTTCGTCCGAAGGGAACTCTCATCTACTTAGGGGTTGCTGACGAAGAAAATATGGCTACATACGGTGCCGAACATCTCTTGAATAATGAGCGCTCAGCGATTATGGCTGATGCAGTGATTACAGAGTCTGGTGGTGTTCAGATCCCGACGGCTGACGGTCCGAAATTGCCTGTGACCATTGGCGAAAAAGGTAGCTACTGGTGTCAGGTCATCGTTCGAGGCACTCCAGGTCACGCGAGCCAACCTTTCCGCACAGACAACGCTCTTGTGACCGCAGCAGAGATCGTTCGTCGGGTCGCCGACTATCGGCCACCCACGATGATTCACGAGACTTGGCGCGATTTCGTCACAGGCATATTTCCGAAGGAGATCTCTGATCCTCTTACGGATGCTGAAGCACTCTGGGACTTTTGTGGCGCTCTTCCAGTAGGCATCGCACGTCAAGCTCATGCGTGTACGCATACGACATTCGCTCCGACAATTATTCGGGGTGGCACGAAAACCAATGTCATCCCCGACGAAGTTTCGATCGAAATTGATATCCGCACTCTTCCCGGCCAGAACACGGCAGAAGTTCGCAAGATGCTTGAGCACGCGATAGGTGACCTAATGCCAATGGTCGAGATTCTTTCTTCAGACGATGGCGAATCAACTTCATCGCCGCGCGACACACAACTTTGGGAAAGTCTCAGTCGCGTTACTGGTCGGCTGGTTGGAGGATCCTCTCTCGTTCCTTTTCTAATGGTCGGGGCAACAGATGCGCGTTTTTTTCGTCGCCAAGGTTCAACCGCATATGGGTTCGGCTTGTTCAGCCAGCGAATGAGCCTTGAGGATTACTCAACGATGTTCCATGGCAACGACGAACGTGTCGATGTCGAGTCGCTTGCGCTTTCTACAGAGCTTTGGGAAGCAGTGGCGCGCGACTACTTGGCCGACTCGATCAGTCGTTAGCCAAAGGCGGTTCGTCGTCGCCATTTTCGCGGAGGTACTTCTCTAACTCGCGAGCAATCGCGTCGCCCGACGGGAGATCGTCTTCTTCGTGGTCGTCGTCCTCGTAGTCGTCGTCCTCGTCCTCGTACTCGCCTGTATAGGCACCCCAGCCCAACGACTCATCGAAGTCAATCTCTTCTGAATTGTCCTCGTCGATTACGTCGATATCGTCCGGGTCGCCATGGTCGTAGCTATCTTCGAGCTCTCGCACATAGTTCAAGATGTTGTCGTCGTTGATCGCCTCGGTTACCTGCTGCTGCCATCCGCGGCCAGCGATCTCGAGAGATTGCAACGGAAGCGGGATCCCCGTTAGTTGAGCTAGGCGGTCCAATAACGCGTGTGTTGCCATCGGGCTAGGTGCAGTCGCGACATAGTGGGGAACGGGTGCCCAGAGAGAAACTGTTGGCATGCCGACGCGACGACTGCAATCCGTGAGGATTCCGACGATGCCGGTCGGTCCTCTGTAGCTGGATTTTTGCAACCCGAGTCGCGCACTGAGTTCTGCATCGGCTGTTCCTGTTACGCGAACCGGTCGAGAATGCGGTGCATCTCCGAGCAGGGCGCCGAGGGTGACTGCCATCGAGCAACCGAGTCCGGCCGCCATCTCGAGAATCTCAGAACAAAACGCCGGCCATTTCAGGTTCGGCTCCACGCCCATAACGAGGACCAGATCGCGCTCCGCTCTCGCTACGCGTGCAATTGCGAAGCGAGTATTCGGCCATCGAATCTTCTTGATTACGCCGTTAGCGATCTCGACCTGGGGTCGTGCGGCCTGGAAGTCGAAGTACGACTCGGCATCGACTCCGCCGATGTCGGTGGCGTTGAGTTGGCGGATCAAGAACCGAAGGGCGTCAGTGGCTGCGTTGGCTGCGTCGTTCCAGCCCTCGAAGGCACAGACCAACACTGGGTCACGGAGGCTCGGTTCGACCGCCCATGTGGTCATGTTCCGATGTTATGAGAGCAAGACCACGATGCTTGTTTGCGCCAATTTGCGAATACCGCGCGACGTCTGCACAATTGTCGGCATGTTGAGGGGAACTGTTGTCTTGGCCATGGTCCTGACGTTCGTGGGCGCCTGCGCTGGAGGTGCAACACAAGAAACTGATGGGATCAAAGTTGTTGCGTCGTTTTACCCGCTCGCATTTGTGGCCGAACAAATCGGCGGGGACGACGTTTCAGTTGCCAACTTGACCTCGGCGGGCACCGAACCGCACGAACTCGAACTCACTCCCAAACAATTGAGTGCAATCTCCGAGGCCGATCTTGTCATCGTTATGGGCAACGGGTTTCAGCCCGGTGTAGAGACCGCCGCAAAAAATGGTGGAGCAACGACTTTGTCGATTCTTGACTTGTTCGATGACCCGGAGGCAGCGGATCCACACGTGTGGCTCGACCCAGACAAGATGAGAGTTATCGTCGATGCAATCGACAGCGCGCTCGGTGCCGTCGATGCCGAGAAGAGCGAGAGCTACCACACAGAAGCGAACCGCTTGAAGACTGAGCTTGCGACTCTGAATGCCGATCTTGAATCAGGTCTCGCTTCATGTGAACGACGCGACCTCTTCACAGCTCACGACTCTTTCGCCTGGTTCGGTCTGCAGTACGGCCTTGTTGCCCACGGCGTAGCGGCTGTCAACCCAAATTCAGAACCCGGTCCAGAACGGCTTGTTGAGCTAGCCGATCTAGCGACGGCGTCTGGAGCTACAACAATATTCGCGGAGAGTTTGCTGTCACCTGAGATTGCCGAAGCGCTCGCGCAAGAAGTTGGCAACTTACAAGTCGCAGTACTCAACCCGCTCGAAGGCTTGACTGAATCGCAAGTCGAAAGCGGTGATGACTACTTCTCGATCATGAATTCGAACCTTATGGTGCTGCGAGACGCGCTCGATTGCGTGTGAAAGCAACCGATACTGCTGTCGGGGTTACGCCGCGCATAGTGGCTGGCATATTAGGTGGAGCCATCACGGTCGGTCTTGAGTGGTTAGTTGTATACCTAGCTGCACCGATCTTGTCGCGCCAGTCCGTATGGGTTGCAACCGGGGTAGTTGCCGTTGGGCTCTGCTTCTCGGCGATCATCTTGACGCGCACACGAACAAACGGTGCGATGGCTGACGACATGATCGAAGCGCTGCGAGACGGAGAGAGGCTCCCGTTGCGCACTGCGCTTGCACGACTAGTAGCGACCTGCGCCACATTGGCGAGTGGGGCACCGCTCGGGTTCGAAGGACCGGTCGGTTATGGGGGTGCAGTCGTAGGTGATGTTGTGGCGCGTCGCTCTTCGAGTTTGGCGCGGCGCGAGGTCATGGCGGCTGGCGTCGCTGGAGCCGTCGCAGCCTTGTTTCGCGCTCCTCTGGCTGGAGCGCTATTCGCAGTCGAAATTCCGGGAGGCTCGCTGCGACGATGGACAAAAGTGCCGTTGGCGTTGTGCGGTTCACTACCTGGGTTTCTCCTCTCGTGGTGGCGCCACGGGAGTAGCGTCAGATTTGATCGCCTTGGTGGGCTTGGATGGTCTGTGAATCTTCTCGGCGCAGTTATCACAACAGGGGTCGCAGTCGGCGTTGTTGTAGAACTATTTGCCTGCGCTCTCCGCTGGGTTGGTCGTTGTGAACCGCGTGGCGTTTTCCTTGTCGGGTCCACGGCTGTCGTGGCTGGAATCGCCCTTTTGGTGTCGTCCGTCGAATCGGTGGCGCTTGCTACTTCGCCGGGCAAGGAGCTATTTCGTGTCGCGATGGATCTCAAGACGGGCGCGTGGATTATTGCGTTGGTGCTGGTTGCCCGGGTCATCGGGATCACAGCAACGGTCGCAGCGCGCGGTTGCGGGGGACTCGCTATGCCTCTTTTGATGCTTGGCGGCCTGACCGGGAGGTTGGTCTCACAACCTTTTGGCGTTTCGCCGGTTGTTTCCGTGATGGTTGGAGCGTTCGCCGCCTGGGCTGCTGGTTATCGAATTCCGATCGCATCGATCGCATTAGCTGCCGAAGCAACACGGCGTGCCCCGATCGCGTTAGCCGCGCCAATCGCAGTATTTGTCGCGTGCGCTATTTCTCGCACTTCGCTCAGACGACCGCAGATCGAGCAGTTGTCAGGAGCGACCGAATCTTTCGAGAGCGCCTTCTGAAAGATGGCGGACCATCTCGCCCATGCCGTCGAAACCTTCGCCGCGAGTCATGCCCATTAGGTAGCGAGCCTGGATTCCAGCCACGATGACTGCGAGCTTGAACGCCGCAAAGATTTCGTACCACTCGAGGGAATCCATGTTGATAGAAGTTGCTTTCGCGTAACGGTCAACGATTTCGTGACGACTCATGAACCCAGCTTCGGTACTCACAGCTGCGCCGGTAACCACGGAGGCTGCGGTTGAACTGCCGCCCCAATACAACAAGAAGAGCCCGAGATCTGCGAGCGGATCGCCGATCGTGCTCATCTCCCAGTCGAGAACGGCGATGACTTTGCCAGCATCGGTAGCAGACAACATCGTGTTGTCGAGCCTGTAGTCGCCGTGGACGATGGTCGGCGGTGGCGACTGCGGTACCGGCTCAGCAAGTCGACGTGATAGTTCGGTGACGGCGGTGACGTCGGGGCATCCTGCTTCTAGTGACGATTGCCATTGCCTGTTCCAGCGTCGAACTTGACGTTCGAGATACCCGTCCGGTCGCCCGAAATCTGCGAGACCAACGGTCTGATAGTCCACTTTGTGTATTGCTGCAAGAACATCTACGAGTTCGGCGGAACAGCGCCGTGCATCGTCAGCACTGAATCCCGCGACATCTGACTGAGTTCGACAAACGCGCCCCGTCACGAGTTCCATTACATAAAAAGGCGCGCCATTTACCTCGAGGTCATCGCAAAACGCGTAAGCCTTCGGAACAGGTACTTCGGTTGCGCCTAGCGCATTGATGACTCTGTACTCGCGCGCCATGTCGTGTGCGGTTGGCAACACGTGGCCAAGCGGTGGACGCCTCAAGACCCAAGTCGAAGTGCCATCAGAAATCGAGTAGGTGAGGTTGGATTTCCCACCTGAAATTAAAGACGCCGATAACGCTTCCCCTGTTGAGGCGGGGACGTTATCGGCGAAGTACTTGCGGAGTCGTTCGAGGTCGAGGCCGTCGATTGCCACGTGGTCTGTCATGGGTCTGCAATCTACGCAGTCCCGCTACGAGCGGTGGCAACGGTGCTAGCCAGCGACGCTTATGCGATGCGAGCGTCGCGTGGAGCGACAGGCTCGCCGTTACCGCGTGGGTAACGCGCAACGCGACCAACAGGCATATCCACGCGATAACCAGCGGCAGCACGCTCTTCCTCTGACTCCCCACCCCAGAAGCCGTACTCGCGGTTCTCGCGAGCCCATGCACGGCAGTCGACGAGGACTTCACATCCTGCGCAGATTGAACGCGCCTGCGACTCGCGCACTGTGCGCGCTTCTGGACGCTCGCCTGGCGGGGCGAAAAACAGTTTCGTGTTGCCCGCACATGCGGAGTCAGTTGTCCATTCGAGGACTCCGCCAAAGATGAATGATGCGGTTTCAGTAGTCATTTGAATTTCCCCTTCGTTCCTCAACGCCACTCACTTGTGGTCGCTGGGGTAGGTAGCTGGATAAATCTCGTGTGAACTAACAGCCTCGGAACTCTTGCGCTTCGAGTAGTTCAGTCTTGCGTCCTACTAGTGAACACGTTCACAACCCTATCTGTCAAACAGTTCAGACAGATAGAATCCATCAGTATGATCGATAGTTCACAATGCGTGGCGAAAATGGCGTTGTGGTACCACGCCACGCTGTAATCACACCGCTTCTCACATAGATCGGAAGCAGAACAATGGACCTTAGGCACTTAGATACCCTCGTCGCAATAGACGATTTCCGCTCTTTTACCGCTGCTGCAGACGCCATGCACACTGTCCAGTCGAATGTGTCAGACACGATTCGCCAGCTTGAGTCTGAACTCGGAGTGACTCTCCTTGTGCGCAACAAGCGTGGCGCAACACCAACAGAGTTTGGCGTGGTGGTACTTGAGCGCGCGCGTCGCATCCATGCAGAAATCGTGGCGATGCGCGAGGACGTGTCGATGCTGCTTGGTCTTGAAGCCGGTCATGCCACGCTTGGCGTAGTGGGAACTGTCAGCCGGTGGCTAGTGCCGGAACTCGTAGCGACTCTTCGCGCTGAGGCACCGGGGGTCGCGATGCGCGTCAACGAGGGAGCATCAGAGCGGCTCGCTGTAGAGGTAGCCGAACGCGAGATCGCGCAAGCTGTCGTAACCGAACATGTCAGCGACTCGCGGCTTGTATTTGAGCACCTACTCAATGAGGACCTTGTAGCCGTTGTCCCAAGTTCGTTGAAGATGCGGCATTCACGTTCGGTAAGTCTTGAAGACCTCGCAAAACATCCGATGATTCTTCCGCCAGCAGGAAATCCAATGCGTGAGGAAATTCAAAACTCTGCAGCAGTTCAAGGACTTGACTTCCACGTTCCCGTTGAGGTCGAAGGCGTCAGACTTATTGCAGACCTCGTGGCTGCAGGCACAGGGGTAAGCATTATCCCAACAACCGCCGTGCCGCCTGACGCTCCTGGCATTCGGGTCATTCCGATCGCCGACATGCCACAACGAAGACTCGCGCTAGTCGCGGCATCGGGGGCGCAATTGTCGATGGCCGACAGAGCAGTTCGCGAAATTGTTCTGCGTATCGCTCGCCGTACGCGCTCGTGAGCTGCTAGTCAGCCGGAACGAACCGCGTTCCGAGCACCGTCTGCGCCTCGGTTAGGCCTTCGATTTCGAGTCGGTCTACCCCGGGAGCAACGTCGGTGTTCTGCTCGAGGGATAATGCGGCACCACCTGGCCATTGCAGGTCGATCCGGTCTGCTGACTCTCCGACGACCGCTCCACCCAGAAGTCCCGCAAAAAACCCGAGAGCAGCCGACACGCTCGGAGTCGCCATGACAACATTTTGCAGAACCAACGGCTCGTCGACGGGTGGGTCTGCATCTACCCACCAGCGAGGATTGCCGTTCGGCCCATGCACGGCGAGATGGGCGAGTAACTCTTTGCGATCTACGAAGGCTGAGGTCTCATTTGTTTGCGCGAGTTGTACGACAGTCCCGTGTGCTTCGCGCGGCATCAGAAAACATTCCATCCAATATGGATCCCGAAGGTCGATGTTCACTGGCGAGAATCCTGACTCCCGGAATCGCTCGATTGCAGCGCGGATGTCTGGAACCTTGAAAGTCATGTGGTGCGGACCGTGAATGTGCCGTTGCACGAAGCGCTGTAGGAAGTCGTTGCGCTCGGTTTCCCACGGTTCGAGCAGCTCGATCTTCATGCCACTTTCGGCGTTGCCAATGTGCACCTGCATCGGCCTGAAGCCGATGCTTGCACCGCCCCAGAGAATCGTTCCGCCACAAACACCGGTAAGAAAACGCAGTAGATCAGAGGTATCGGCTGCAGCTAGCGCGATGTGGTCGAGGTCATAGGCATCGTTGCTCATAACGACGACAATGCAGCCACTGTTCGGCCAGCGCGCGTGAAACGCTGCGCGAGCAAGAATCCGATACCGAGAACTGCGAACCCTGCAACCGCATCGAGCAGGTAATGGTTAGCAGTTACAACAATCACTGCAACGGTGACCATCGGATAGCTAACAGCCAAGACCTTCGCCCACGTATTGCGAACCCGCTTTCGTAGAGCCACCGCGCACCAGAGGGCCCAGGCGCAGTGGACGCTCGGCATAGCGGCGTATGGGTTCGAGAGCTTGCTCATCGCTCCGGAATTGAAACTCCAAATCGCTGGGTCACGCGCGAGCGTGTCGACAAATCCGTACCGTTGAACTCGTGGTTCGCTGCCATCGACGAAACACTCTGCCGTTGCAAGTTCGCTCACGTAGCAGTCGAGCAATCTCGGCGGCATGAGTGCGAAAGTAGAAAATCCGATCAGGGCGAGAGCAGTAGCGACTGCGAGCATGTTGCGATAGCGCGGATAGTCGTCCGGAAACTTTCGGAACAAGAAGATTGCGACACCGATAGTGACGATGAAGTGCATCGAACCGTAGAAGTAGTTGCTACCGATGATGAGCGGTCTCAAGTGAAGTGCCACGTTTTGGATTGACTCTTCAACGTTGATGTGCAGAAACCGCTGCAGACTCATGAGTTGCTTCGCATGTGCGAATGCCGTGCCTGGTGAAGCTGTATTTGAGTTTCTGATCGTTGAATAGATCGAGTAGAAGATGCCGACAAAGAGCGCTTCGGCCCACCAATAGATGGCATGACCACTGCGAAGATGGTGCACTGCTGGCAGGTCGCGAAAGCGAGGCTCGACCTGGGTCATGCTGCTGGGCTCGATTTGAATGCTGTGCTGCGGTGGCCAGCGAGGAAGCTTGGTGCTCCGAGTGCGCTAGTTAGCAACATCGACGCGTACCACAACAGCCCAAGGCTGATGCTATGTCCGCGCGTAATTCCGAGTGGCGTCAGGAAATACACGAGCAATCCTTCGCGAACACCAAGGCCCGAAATCGAGAGAGGCAGTACTTGGACCATGGCAACCGCTGGAACGAAGGCGACGAGTGCAGCGATCGGGAGGTCAAGGTCCATAGCGGCGCTTATTAACACTACGCAGGCGATGACTGACGCTTGGTAGATCATGGCGGTAAGGAGAACCTCGAAAGTGCGCAGCGGGGCTCTGCGAAATTCGATAACACCTGTGTGTGCTGCGCCGAGAAACCGCGTCCAGTTTTCGTTGTCGGTGAATCGGCCAGCGAGCCTGGGATGGCCAGCTAGGAAAATGATGAGGGCTAGTACGGCCAGTGCGATTACCCCGACGAGTAGCCCAAGTATGGCGTGGTCAACGTCTAGCAACGATGGTCGCAACGCAAAGCCGATAAAGACGAGTATCGGCAGCGCGATGAAGCCGCTAAGTCGCTCTAGTGCGACAGACGCGAAAGCAACCTGAGTCGAGCCGACGCGGCTACCAACGCGTGAGACACGCAGGACATCGCCGCCGATCGTCGATGGCAACACGTTGCCCACGAAGGAACTCGCTAGGTAGATGCTGATCAAGGCGCGTAGTTGCACTTCGACCCCGAGGGCGATAAATACGCGCTGCCATCGCCAAGCGGATAGGCCGACACCGACGACGGCTAGAGCGAGCGCCACAACCAGGAACAGAATGGCCCGTCCCCGGTGCGTGTTAGGGACTAGACCGTCGAGGTCCGGAACTTTCGCGATCAGAACTGCAAGCAGACCGCAGGACAAGACGAGACGCATCGCGAAAGCCAAACGGCGCTTTGTCTCAGGTTTGGCCATCTCCGAGCGAGTCTAAGAGTTGAGCCTTGAGTTTTTCGGTAGGGCTTGAGCGTCTCCTGGCGAGTATCAGTTCCCGTAGCCTGCGGATGGTGATAATTCCTAAAGTTCGTACAGCTGTCCTCGGCGCGGTCGGTATCGCCAGCGGAACTGCACTAGCCGCGATGAACGACTGGCTAGCGAGTATCGATAGGACGTTGGTCGAAGCAGCATCTGGCGCGCCCGACTTTCTCTCGCCAGTCGCGGAAGCCGTGATGATTTTCGGCAGCCTGGTCGGCCTCGTTGCGGTCATTCCGTTCGCATACCTGCGCTTCTCGTCCTTTGTAATCGTTGTTGAATTGTTTGCCGCAGGCGTAATAGCACGCATCGTGTCGGACCTCTCGAAGCAGGCGTTCTCTACTCCAAGGCCAACCATCGAGCAAGGAATCAACGTCCGCGAAGTAGCCGACAGTTTTTCTTTTCCTTCTGGTCACGCAACTTTTGCGTTCGCAATCGCGACCGTTTGGGGTACTCGGGTTTCATCCTGGGAACGCATTGCAGTCTTCGGATTAGCGACTGCCGTAGCGGTTGGTCGCCTATACGTCGGTGCTCATTTTGTCGTTGACATTGTTGGCGGTGCTGCCGTTGGAATCCTGGTGGGTGTCGCGGTTCGAGCGGTCGCGTCACGCATAGTGCCTAGCCGGTAGCTTCACCGGCGTGAGCCAACGGAACGTATCCCGCAAGGTCGAAGCGCTGCTATATCTGTCTGGTGCGCTGAGTTATGTGGTGGCCGGTATCGCATACAAAGGACTTCTCAATTGGGTGGTCGGTCCGTTGTGGGTAGTTGTCTGGATCGAAGCTGGAAGTCGGATCAGTAATTTGCGAAATCGTCGACGCCATGCGGAGGCTTTGCGATGAGTTGGGCGGCGCACCAGTTCGAGATCTATGCGGGCGAGAATCATCTGCCGAAACGGCTACAGGGCAAGGTCAGTTTCTTTGCCATCTATCTCGGCGATTTCATGCCGGATTTTCTTGCGAAGTTCTGGGTATACGGATTCACCATCGGCGGGACCCATTACGGCGCAACGAATCCGCACAGACGGCACCGTGGATGGCCCGGAATGGGTTTTACGCACACTGCCTTTTTGGGGCTTCTAATAACTGCGGTCATCTGGATGTGGAAAAGGAATCCAAATTGGGCGATCGGATTTATTCTCGGTTACGCGGCTCATGCGCTGACGGATGTCAACGACAGTATTGGGACGATGTTGTTGTTTCCCTTCTCGCTCGACAATTTCTCAGTCGGAACTTGGGCGTACGCCGCAACGATTGAAGGCGGTAAGTATTACGACGGTGCTGCCTATTACAGCAGCCTCGGTTTTGTCATGGATTCGTTCTGGCTTGTCGTGGTTCTTTGCTCGTGGCGCTGCCTCACCCGTGATTACTGGAAGCAGCGGATCGTGCCTGCCGACGCAAAAGCCTGGGGATTCTTCGGCCGCTTCCTCTCAGAGGACGGTCGACTTGCCCTTTACAGGGCGACATTCTTTTATGGTGTTTGTCGGATGGTCGCTTGGACGACCTGGGCTCACCTGATCGCGAATCCGAACATCGTGCTTCCGAACGGCGTCACGAGAACTTTCGATAGTTACCCGTGGGATCTCTCTTGGGGTGGGCCGTGGTGGGTTACGAGCGTGGAACTTAACCAGGTCAATCCGTGGATCGTGATGCCGTTCGTGTTCGCGCTGCTGTTCCTAATTTACGCGGGCGTTTTGCGGCTGTTCGACAACCACGCGCGACAGGCAGCAACATGAGCGAGGTCGAGTTTTGGCATTGTTCAACGATTTAGGGGATCATGTTCGGATGAGAATCACTACAGATGACGGTGTCGAGCTCGCAGTAGTCGTCAAGGGCGAAGGTCCATGCCTGCTGCTCGTGCACGGCTTTGGTGGAGCGAAAGAAGATTTCGCCGACCACCTCGACGCGTTGGCGCAAACGAATCGCGTTGCAACGTTTGATCATCGTGGTCACGGCGAGAGCGACAAACCTGACTCACTCGATTCATATTCACTTGAACGGCTCAGGCTTGACACGATCGCAGTAGCCGATGCTCTCGGCTTCGATACGTTCGTGTTGCTAGGCCATTCACTCGGCGGAATGGTGACCCGCAGGATCGCGACCGATTATCCGAGCCGGGTGACCGCTCATATTTTTATGGATACGAGTCACGGCCCAATTCCGGGCGTCGATCCATCGCTACTTGATCTTGGCGCCACGATCGCGATCGACGAAGGCAAGGATGCGCTAAAGGCCGCACTCGACGCGCTTGGGAGTCCACTCGATAATCCTGCATTCGATCGGCTTATCGCAGAGCGTCCAGGATTTCAGGAGTACGTCGATAAAAAGTGGACCGACCTCTCGCACATCATGTGGGCTGCCTTAGCCCGCGCAATTGCGTTCCAAGAAGACGACCTCGATGTACTCCGAGGTCTGGCGTGCCCGGTGCTCGTGATAGTTGGTGAGTTAGACAAGCCATTCCGCGCTCCGTCGGCCACCATTGCCGATGCCGTTGCCGATTCACGGCTCGCAGTGATCGAAGCTGCGGGGCATTCGCCGCAGTTCGAGAATCCCGAAGAGTGGTACGTCGCGATGGCGAAGTTCCTCGCAGAAGTTGCTGCCTGAGTGAGCGACTCGTTGCTGTTCGATGGCCATGGCGGTAGGTTGGCTGTCGAGGTACTAAAGGCGCACGATGTCGATGTCATGTTCACGCTGTCTGGCGGACATCTTTTCGTTCTTTATGACGGGTGCGTAGCGGGTGATCTGCCGTTAGTTGACGTACGCCACGAACAGACAGCGACGTTCGCCGCGGAAGGTTGGGCGAAGGTAACTAGACGTCCGGGTTGCGCTGCACTTACTGCTGGCCCAGGAATCACAAATGGTGTCAGCGCCATGGCGGCCGCACAAATGAACGGTACGCCGATGATCGTGCTTGGCGGCCGAGCACCTATGGGCCGCTGGGGTACTGGTTCTCTGCAAGAACTAGACCATGTGCCAATAGTCGCGACCGTCGTTCGCAGAGCGGCGACAGCTACTGGTCCTGAATCCATCGTCGCAGAATTGCACGCTTCGCTTATGGAGTCGCGCTCGCCGCACAGGGGACCGACATTTGTGGACATTCCGCTGGACGTCTTCGGTCCGGGAGCCGTCGCGATTCCCGCAGTTGAAACAATGGAGACTGCTGGCATTGCGCCCGATCCGGCGGTTATTACGCAGATTTCGAAGCTGGTTGGCGAAGCGTCTCGCCCCGTGTTGATCGCTGGCGCCGACGTCTACTGGGGCAATGCAGAAGAGGCGATGGTTACCTGGGCGAGTGTTGCGCGAGTCCCGGTGTTCGTCAACGGAATGGGTCGCGGCACGATTGCCGCCGACCATGACCTGGCATTTTCGCGGACTCGTTCTACTGCTCTTCGCGGTGCAGACCTAGTACTCGTGGCTGGCACGCCACTCGATTTTCGATTGGGGTTCGGCCAATTCGGAGATGCCCGCGTCATCCATATTTGCGACTCGCCAAGCGAAGTAAGTCCACACGCTGCACTTGAGGCTTCGAGCGGTGCTGATTTGCAGCGAACGTTTCTCGAGCTGGCGGAACAGGCCAGCGGAGCGGCGGGCCACCGCGACTGGATCGCGAAATTGCGCGACGAAGAGAACCTTGCGCGCTCAGCCGACGCAGCGGCCCTTAATGCGTCGACTGACCCGATCAAACCAACGCGGATCTACGGCGAGCTGCGCCGCCGGCTTGACCGTGACGCAATTGTGATCGGCGATGGTGGAGATTTCGTGAGCTACGCAGGAAAGTACGTTGACTCATATTCGCCTGGCACATTTTTGGACCCTGGTCCCTTTGGGTGTCTAGGTATGGGTCCCGGTTATGCACTCGCGGCTGGGCGCGCACGCCCGGACAAAGAACTCGTAGTGCTATTCGGCGATGGTGCGGTCGGTTTCGCTCTCGGCGATTTCGACACGTTGGTGCGCCACAAAGTCAACTGCACGATCATCATTGGCAACAACGGGATTTGGGGTTTAGAGAAACACCCGATGACCGCGATATTCGGTTACGACGTCGTAGCGGATCTCAGACCAGGAACGCGTTATGACGAAGTCATGGTGGCGCTAGGCGGCGGCGGAGAAATGGTGCAACGCTCTGATCAGATTGGCGCCGCGTTAGATCGAGCAGCTGCTCACAAGGGTCCGTACGTAGTAAACGTTCTTACGGACCCGACCGACGCATACCCGCGCAGCAGCAATCTCGCCTAGCGAACGGTCAGACCTTTTCTAAGAACCGCGCTCGGTCGACGAGAACTCTCGTTATGTAGCCAGCGGCGATCAGACCACGAGAGTCTGTAACCGTGACTTTGAAAACCAGGCGTCGGCCTTCGATTGAATCGAGAACAGCGTTCGCGGACACGTCGGCGCCGACCGGAGTTGGAGCGATGTGCGAAATTTGAACCTCGCTTCCGACCGTGGCTTGTTCGGCGAGGATGTGAGCAGCGACCGCAGCACAAGACGCTTCTTCAGCAAGTGCGATGACCCGTGGAGTGCCTAGGACCTCGACGTCGCCGCTCTTGAGCATCAACGCCGTGTCGGCGTGACTGACCTGCAACGAAACAGTTGCGCTGAGTCCAAGTTCGATAGTCACGGCCCTAACGTATGCCTCGGTACGGCCATGCACAGAACACTCCGCACGCCGCAGCCACTAGGCAGGGAGATACCAATGGCGCAACTACTTGAAACAGACCTGGTTCATAGCACGCTCAATATCGCGCTCGCAGGCGGGGGCGACTTTGCTGAAGTGTTCGTAGAAGATCGACGAAACGAAAGTGCTCGCCTTGACGAGGGCCGGATCGAAGAATTGGTCGCTGGTCGTGAACGCGGCGTCGGGGTTCGCGTCGTTCACGATGACACCACAGGTTTTGCGCACACAGCAGATCTTTCGCAGCGAGGCTTGGCCGAAGCCGCTCGTGCTGCAGCTGCTGCGGCGCGAGGCGGAGGCGCGACTGCGCGATCTGTTGCACTCGCCGTTAATCCGATCGCCTACCAAAACGATGTAGTCATCTTGCCTGAGTCGGTTCCGAGGGCAAAGAAGATCGAGATGTTGAAGGTGGCGGACGACGCGGCTCGAAGCGAGGGGGCAGCAATTCGTTCCGTGAGCGCGAGCTACGCAGAGGGTCGGCGTCGAATACTTGTTGCCAACTCCGACGGCCTTCTCGCAACGGACGAACGTGTGCGGACGCGTTTTTATGTGCAAGCCGTGGCCAAGAGTGACACGGGTATGCAGACCGGATATGAGGCGCCTGGGCGCACTATGGGCTTCGAGTTCTACGATGAGTTCGCGGTTGACGTGATTGCCCGCACAGCGGCCCGCCAAGCGCTCACGTTGCTCGAAGCTGTCCCTGCGCCGAGTGGCAAGGTGCCAGTTGTGCTCAAGCGCGGTGCTGGCGGCGTGTTGTTTCACGAAGCGTGCGGGCACGGTCTTGAAGCAGACCTCGTGCATCGCGATGCCTCAGTCTTTGCAGGAAAAATTGGCCGGCGCGTCGCCGCCGATGGTGTGACGCTTATCGACGATGGAGCGTTCGCTCGCGAGTGGGGGACATTCGCGATCGACGACGAAGGCCAATCGGCGCGTTCGAACACGCTGATCGAAAACGGTGTGTTGACCGATTACATGTGGGACCTGGTGCGCGCCCGCCAACAAGGGCGCGCGTCGAGCGGTAATGGTCGTCGCGAGACGTATCAGGTGTTGCCGATGGTACGCATGACCAACACGTTCTTGGTTGCTGGTGAGACAGATCCAGACGACATCATCGCCAACACAGAGTTTGGTGTGTACTGCGTGCAACTAGGCGGGGGGCAGGTCGATACTGCATCTGGCGACTTTGTGTTCGGAGTCACCGAGGGTTACCTGATCGAGAATGGTGAGATCACGCGCCCAATCCGCCCAGCGCAACTCATCGGAAATGGTCCAGCAGCTTTGTGCGACATCGACGCGATTGGCAACGACTTCGCGACATGGTCTGGCATGTGCGGAAAGAGCGGCCAGAGCGTGCCCGTGTCATCTGGTCAGCCGACGCTGCGAGTTCAGAACCTGACGATTGGCGGTACGGCATCGTGAACGATGAAGGGCAGGTCGATCTGCTGGACCTTTGTGAGCGAGTCGTCGCTAGTGCAGAGCAAGGAGAACATATAGAGGCCTACGCGGTTCGAACCCGCGAGACCGATATCGAGGTATTCAACGCGAATGTTGAATCGCTATCGATCGCTGGCATCGACGGCGTCGGTGTGCGCGTAGTTAGAGATGGGCGCCAGGGGTTTGCGTGGGCCGGTTCCCTCGCTGAGTCTTTCGTTCGTGACGCTGTTGCAGACGCACGCGACAACGCGAAGTTTGCTGAGCCAGACGAGTTCAACGGCCTCGCGACGGCAGCAGATGTAGCGAGTGCTCCGAAGGTCGAACTCGATCTATGGCGCGAAGAACTGTTGGCAGTCGATACAGACACCAAGGTCGAGTTCGCACTAACGCTCGATGCGACATTGCGCGCTGCAGATCCGCGGTTGCGAGCGGTGGAGTCTGCTAGCTATGGCGATGGAGCGGTCGAGACTGCGTTAGCGAGTTCTAACGGTGTCACCGCTTCATTGCGAAGAACCATTTGTTCCGCAAGCGCTGTGGCTTTGGCTGGAGTCGCAGAAGCGACTATGAGCGGATATGGATTTGCGGTCGGACGCCATTTCGCCGACCTTGATCTCGACGCGATAGTCGCGATGGCAGTTGAACGTACCGTGAGGTTGCTTGGTGCCGCTCCGATCTCGAGTCGGCGTACAGCGGTGATCTTTGATCCGCTCGTTACCTCTTCGTTTCTCGGCGTGTTGTCGAGTGCATTCAATGCAGAGTCGATGTTGAAGGGGCGTTGTCTCTTTCAAGACCGTGTTGGCGAACAAGTTGCCGCATCGCATGTGCAGATAATCGACGATCCAACCAACCTGAAAATGATGGGCGCATCACCCCATGACTCAGAGGGTGTTGCATGCAGATCAAATCAGCTTGTAAAAGATGGGGTTCTCCAAGGATTTCTTCACAATACGTATACGGCACGGAGGGCGGGTTCGAAGACGACTGCTTCTGCGGTGCGTGGGGGCTTTAAGACGACGACGGGCGTCGGGATCAAGGCGCTGTCTTTCGAGCCTGGCAACAAGAATCCTGAACAGATCATTGAGATGTCGCAGGAAGCGTTCTACGTGCAGTCGGTTAGCGGTATCCACTCGGGAACCAATCCGATCAGCGGCGATTTCTCTGTAGGCGCCACCGGAGTCCTAGTGCGCGGCGGCGAGTTTGCAGACCCGGTGAGAGAAGTCACGATCGCGTCGACCTTGCCACGGATGCTCACCGACATCGTCGAGGTTGGCTCTGACATCACCTATCTTCCTGGCAGCACTGCGGGGCTGACGCTCCTAATTTCTGACATGACACTGAGCGGAACCTGAGGACAAGATGGCACCGAGATTGATTGAATCGCCGACACGGATCGAAGCTGCTGGTAACAAACCCAAGTTGATCGACGAGGTTGTCGGTCGTGTAAACACAGGCACGGGCGACCTGAGCATCGCTCATATGCACTCTCCGGCAGGTTGGGTCGAGCCCGGGCAAACGCCCGACTTCGACGAGTACACCTATGTCCTGCAAGGGTTCGTTCGAGTCGAAAGTGCTGAAGGCTCGATAGACGTTCACGCAGGGCAAGCGATACACACACCCAAAGGAGAGTGGATTCGCTTCTCCACGCCAGAGGGCGCTGACTACGTCGCAGTATGTATTCCCGCGTTTAGCCCAGACTCAGTTCATCGCGACGAAGACTGAGGGTCTCGCACCATCAAATCGTGTTAGTTGCGATGAGTAGCAAAGTCACGCCAGCAGCTAGTAGCCGGTACGTCGCGAATATCGCTAGGCCACGTGATTCGATGTATCTCACCATCCATTTCACAGCGAAAACTGCCGATCCGAACGCGACCAATAGGCCGAGCACAGGTGTAGCAATCCCGAACGTGCTCACTAGTTCACTACCGTTGCTAGCGCCGTCGTAGATGGTTGCCGCGCTGAGTGTGAGTAGACCGAGAATGAACGAAAACTCGATCGCCGCGCTCAAAGACAAGCCAACGGCTAGCGCCGCGATGATTGTGACGAGACTCCTACTAGTGCCCGGCCATAAAGCGAGCACTTGTGCGACTCCGATAATCGCTGCCTGACGGCAGCTGATCGAGTCGAGCGATCGCGAAGCGCTCGTGCCTAATCGCGGGACGAGTATCCAAATTGCGAGAGCGCCGAGAATCCATGCGCCCACGATTGGTCCAGCAGCAAGGAGTTGATCCTTGATCAGGTCCCCGAATATCGCTCCCGTGAGCGCCGCTGGAAGGAAGGCAACTGTCAGAGCGACGAAGACGCGCCGACCTGTGGCCGAACGACCGAGAACGCCGCGCACAATCTCGATAATCCTTCTGCGGTAGAGCACGAGCACAGCGAATATTGCGCCAGCCTGAATTGTGATCGCGTACGTGTCAGCCGAATCTTTGGTCGCAGAATCAGATCCGACATCGAGTAATCGTTCGGTTACATGCAAGTGGCCTGTAGAACTGATCGGAAGATACTCGGTTACGCCTTCGACGAGACCGAGCACAACCGCCTTCCAAGCTGGCAGCGCGGTATCTGCGGCTTGATTTGCGACTGCTCGTCGTTGTCCTGCTAGTTGTGCGCTAGCAACTGGAGCGATCAGGAATCCGCAACCGATGACAATTGCGAAGATGATCGTGATTCGGCGCAACAAACGTCCTCCGGTGGCAACAGCGCGAGCATGACAACTCCATTAGCGAGAGCGAAGGCTATTCGGGGAGCATCGTCGCGGGGTACCTCTAGAAGAACCCCTAGTTCACGGCCGTTGTCGCCGCCATCTACTCCAAGCACGAGAGCGACTTCGGAGAGGACCGCAGTAGAAGCAGGAGCTCCACCATCGAGAGTCGCGATCACTTGGACGCTTGAACCAACGGTTGGGCTGAGTCCATCTTCTGAAACAACACGAACAGCGACGTGGTCCGCAGCGATTAGCTCGGCTGTGCCTCTGCGTGAAGACTCAGCGACGTTGGAATCGAGCAGGTACGCCGACTCGACGACGGGCACCACAACCGTTTTCCCGACAGCATCGCCAATCGAATGCAACGTTGACCCGGGCGTTTGGCTCGAATGTCGTTCGACGATCGCGAAATCGCTACTTTTCAGTACTGTGCCGAGGCTCAGATCGCGGTTTGCTACAAGCACAGGCGACAGATTCCCGAGGCTTTTTGCTCGACCGTGCAGGGTCGCGAGGTCGGTAGCTATGAGTCGAGCGGTGAACAGAGCGAGAGCGATCGCGAGTACGCGAAGGCAAAGAACGCGAGGACTAGAGCCCATGAAATCTCCCAAGCGCGAAAAAGGATGTGGCAATCGGGGAGGATGCGAGGGAGTGCCGCAACACTAAGCGAATCCCAACGGCTAGTCAACGCCGCCGGGCAAGGTCAATCAGATGGCAACGATGCGATCGGGCCCGACCGCGCCGCACAGCCACATGGCTTGACGTCGTTCAGTCCCGGGATTAGCTCTGTAAGGAGCGACCGCACATGATCGATGTTGGCTTTGAAGAAATCGAAGACTTGTGTCGCAGTGACCGGTGTGATGTCAGGGTCGTCTTCAACTCCGCTATCGAAGTCGGTGACGAGGGCGAGTCCGCAATAACACATGCCGAGTTCCGCTGCTAATACGGCCTCGGGCGTTTGGGTCATGTTGACGACATCCCAACCCTGAGCGCGATACCAGCGGGACTCTGCACGCGAGGAAAAACGTGGTCCATTTATTACTACTACTGTCCCTGAGTCGTGCACTGTTGTGCCGGCACTTGAGCCTGCATGAATCGCGGCTGCCCGCATTGCAGGGCAGTACGGGTCTGCAAATGACAAGTGGAAGGTATGAGAAAGACTCGTGCCCGAGCGTTCGAAGAAAGTTGCCGGCCTGCCCGCCGTGCGATCGATGATCTGATCGAGAACTACGAAGTCTCCTGGTACGTAATCCTTGCGCAAACTTCCAACGGTGCAAGGGCCGATCACTTGTCGTACGCCGAGCTGGTGCAGTGCCCAGAGGTTCGCGCGCGCCGGAACTTCGTGCGGGAGATGTTGGTGGTGGCGGCCATGGCGCGCGATGAATGCAACAGCGACCGGATTAGGTGTGCCTGTGCCGATTTCGCCCACGGTTATCGGACTGCTCGTTGGACCCCACGGCGTGTCGATGTTTAAGTCAACTGCGTCTTCGAGAAATGTATAAAACCCTGATCCGCCGATGACTCCAACGCAAGCGCGTGCTCCGACCACGGTCTAGGCGGCGCTAGATGTTTTCGAGTCCGACTTCTTGGGCGAACTTGTTGGAGTCACGGTTTTTGAGTCGGACTTGGTTTCGGTTTTCGTCTCTGACTTGGTCTCGGACTTGGTCTCGGACTTGGCCGTGCTACTTGAGTCAGAAGCACTTGACGTGGTCGTGCTCGCCGCAGTCTTTTCGCTGCGCATCTTCGACACAGATCGCGCCGAGTCGCCAGAATCGTTCTTGTAGAAGCCAGAGCCCTTCAGCACGATCCCTGCTGCGGACATCACCTTGTTGACCTTGCCGCCGCAACCAGGGTGCTTCTTCAGTGGCTCATCAGCGAATGTCTGATAAACCTCGAACTGGTCGCTGCACTTGGTGCAACGGTAGTCATAAGTGGGCATTTGCTACTCCCTAGAGGGACGTTCTGCGTGCGGTTGGCACTCTAAGTGTGAGAGTGCCAAGGTTACCCGAAGTGGCGATCTCGACCGGATACACGCTCAATAGTGCGTGAGTGCTGCGCGATGATGGCCCGTGCTCAAAATCCTCTTGGCTGTCCCTCTTGCTTATCTCATCGGCACGATTCCGTGTTCGGTAATAGTTGGGCGCGCCTTTGGCGCTGATGTGACAGCACAGGGATCGGGTAACCCCGGAGCGAGCAACGTGATGCGTGTCGCAGGCTGGAAGGCTGGCTTGTTAGCGATGATCGGCGACACGGCCAAGGGCACTGCACCAGCCGCAATCGGGCTAGTCGTAGAGGGCAGGTGGGCTGGTTTCGCACTCGGTATCGCGGCGGTCATCGGCCACGTTTTTCCGATCGTTCGACGTGGCGGCAAGGGGGTTGCGACCGCTGGCGGCATGCTTTTCGTGCTGTTTCCGTGGATCGCGCTTGCTGGCATAACGACTTGGATGCTCGTCGCGAAAGGGTTGCGCAAAGCGTCGATAGCTTCGCTTTTTATCGTGGTCGCGTTCCCAATCGTCGTTGGGATTATCGGTGCGCCTTGGTGGGAGACGCTCGCAATCTCAGCGTTAGCGCTCGTGCTCATATCGCGCCATTCGAGCAATATCCGTCGGCTGATTCATCGCGAGGAAGTCGATCTCGTAGCGGGTTCCCGTAGCATCGGAGACGCTCCCGCACATCACGAGAACCACGGTCACCAAGAGGACAAGAATCAATGACGAAGATCCGCAAGGCAGTAATTCCGGCAGCAGGACTTGGCACACGATTCCTGCCAGCCACCAAGAGCCTGCCAAAAGAGATCTTGCCTATCGTCGATAAGCCTGCAATTCAGTACGTCGTAGAAGAAGCCGTCGCAGCCGGGCTCACAGACATTCTCATCATTACGGGACGAAACAAGCGCGCAATCGAAGACCACTTCGATCGCAACTTCGAACTCGAGTACTACTTGCGCCGAGACGGCAAGGACGACATGCTAAAAGAAGTCGAAGCGAGTAGCGAACTAGCCGACATTCACTACGTGCGCCAACGCGATCCACTCGGCCTTGGGCATGCAGTATCGGTGGCTCGCGAACATGTCGGCAACGAGTCTTTTGTCGTGTTGCTGCCAGACGACATCATGGTCGATGACGCTGCACTACTTCGATCGATGCTCGACACGCACGACCGCTACGGCCGTTCGGTGCTCGCACTGTTAGAGGTAGCGCCTGACGAAATCAGTAGCTACGGCTGCGTGGATCCGGCGCCGTCTCATGATGGTCTTGTCGAGGTGAAGGCGATCATCGAGAAGCCGGTTGCCGCAGAGGCGCCGTCGAACTTGGCTGTATTCGGTCGCTACGTATTCACCGCGGATATTTTCGAGACCCTCGACCGCGTGCAGCCCGGGCGCGGTGGCGAGATTCAGCTCACCGACGCGATCTCGTTGCTACTAGAAGACCAGAGCGTTTATGGCCAGAAGTTTTCGAGTGGCAGGCATGACATCGGTCAGAAACTCGGTTTTCTTCGTGCCAACATCGAAGTCGCATTGGACCGCGAGGACCTCTCAGCCGATGTCGCCGAAATGCTCCGCGACATCGTTCGTTCTCGCGACCTTTAGATGGCGAGGTCGCGATGATTGACCTTGCAACTGCGCAAGCAATGGTGATGGGCTCAGTTCGAGCACTTGAGCCTGTTCGTGTGAGCGCGGCTGATGCACTTGGCCTCGTGCTCGGCGAAGCAATCGTCGCCGAAGCGAACGTGCCGCCTTTTGCGAATACGGCAATGGATGGCTATGCGGTTCGCGCTGTTGACACGGCCGACGCACCGGTCGAATTACTTGTTGTCGCGGAGCTACCAGCGGGTAAGGCCCCTACGGTTCGGGTTGGAGAGGGAGAGGCGATTCGAATCATGACCGGCGCCCCGATGCCCGAAGGCGCCGACGCAGTGGTGATGGTCGAGCGAACCGAACGGGTCGGGGATAGGCATGTCCGAATCGGTAACGCTGCCAAACAAGGTGACCACGTCCGACGCTCAGGAGGCGATGTCGAAGCAGGCCAGACCGTGTTCGTAGCTGGCGAGCTTCTAACTCCGGCGCACATCGGAGTGCTCGCGAGCCTCGACGTACACGAGGTGCTTGCGTATCGCCGCCCTTTGGTTGGCGTCCTCTCAACCGGTGATGAACTCGTCCAAAGTGGTTCGCTGCGCATGGGCCAGATCCGCGACTCGAATCGCCCGATGCTGACAGCGATGTTAAGAGAAGCAGGCTGTGAACCGCTAGATCTTGGCCATGCCCGAGACGACGAACAGGTCATCACAGAGCGCATCGCCCATGGGCTGAATACCTGCGATGCACTCGTAACAAGCGGCGCTGTTTCGGTTGGCGACTATGACTTCGTGAAGATCGCGATCGAGAAGCTCGCAGCTGAGCGAGGCGGTACGTATTCGTGGTCGCAGGTTGCGATTAAGCCAGCTAAACCACTCGCGTTCGGGAGCATCGGTGGGACTCCGATATTTGGGTTGCCTGGCAATCCCGTGTCGTCGAGCGTGAGCTTTGAACTTTTCGCGCGGCCAGCGTTGCGTGTCTTGAGCGGCGCCCGCGAACCGTCTCGTCCCGTAGTCGAAGCGATAGCTACAGAGACGTTTGCGAGAAGGCCGGATGGCAAAATCCATTTCGACCGTGTGCATGTGACGATCGACTCGAGTGGCCGATTCCGAGCTCAACGGTCTGGTGCGCAGGCAAGCAATGTGCTTTCTGGTATGGCGAAGGCAAATGGGCTTGCGATCCTCGAAGATGGCGATGGAGTGGGCGAGGGAGAATCGCTTAAGGTGATGTTGCTGTAGACATCGCCGTGTCGCAGACGTGGGAACCGGGGTCGGGTTCGCTCTAGCTATCCGTCAGCGCAGCGACCAACTTCGGCCGACGGGTTACTGCTTCCCCGGGTGCTAGCCGTCGTTCTGACGGTGAACATCCACGTCAATGCCTCCCAGGCCAATCACCCTGTTGTGCGGTGACTGTTGATTCCGCCCGCCCGGGCGGTTGTGTACGTAATTTGTAACACCCCGAGACAGACATGTATAGGGCTAATTGGACTATCTGTAGCTATTTCGCTGCAATGTGAAATGTGTAACACAGGCCCGATGACCTATTGCGGAGAGTGGCAATTTGGACGAGAGTTAACACTGTCAGTGGGCGCTCAATGTAGAGCGAACCTGTGAGCGGACGTCGGTTACCCCCTTTTCCGACGTCCGCCATTTCTTTTCTAGGGCCAGTTCCGAGTAGAGACGAGCCTTGCAACCAAACTTGGCCCGCATCTCTAGGCTTATGAGATGGCACGGACACCCATCCCGCTAATAGATCCATACGCGCGACTGGTCAAGGATCTACGCATTTCCATCACGGACCGGTGCAACTTCCGTTGCACTTACTGCATGCCAGAAGAAGGCATGAAGTGGATCGGCAGAGAAGAACTTCTCAGTTTCGAAGAACTCGCTCGCATCGCGTCGGTGTGCGTTGAGCGTTACGCATTCGATGCAATTCGGATTACGGGCGGCGAGCCTCTAGTTCGCGCCCACGTCGTTCGCCTTATCGAGATGCTCGCTGTCCTCGGGGTCGACCTCGCTATGACAACTAACGGCGTGAAACTTCCAGAGGTCGCCCACGACTTGGCGCGCGCTGGGCTTTCACGCGTAAACATCTCACTCGATTCATTGCGCCGTGAGACATTCCTTGCGCTAACACGCCGAGACGAACTCGATCGCGTGCTTGCTGGCATAGACGCTGCGATCGAAGCCGGTCTCAAACCAGTGAAAATCAACGCAGTCGTGATGCGATCGATCAACGACGACGAGATTGTCGATCTCGCACGTTTTGCTCGCGACAAGGGAGTGGGTATGCGTTTCATCGAGTTCATGCCGCTCGATGCAGATTCGATGTGGAGCCACGACAAGGTCGTGCCAGCCCGTGAAATCCTCGACCGAATCAACGACGTTTTCCCACTCAAAACCGTGGCGATTCCCGGGAGTGGTCACACCCAGCCAGCCGAACGATTTGAGTACGCCGACGGCAACGGCGATGTTGGTGTGATCGCGAGTGTTACAGAACCATTTTGCGATAACTGCGACAGGGTCCGGATCACAGCTGAGGGCAAGTTTCGGACGTGCCTGTTCGCGCTGAACGAGTTTGACCTCAGAGCCGAGTTGAGGACAGGAGCGGGGCTCGATGCTCCCGACCTCGACGACCGCCTCGCCACTGTGATCGTTAGCGCTGTTGGCACGAAGTGGGCCGGACACCGCATCGGCCAGGTCAATTTCATTCGCCCCGACCGTTCGATGAGCCAGATCGGCGGTTGAGCGCCCCCTAGCGGAAATCGTCGGCCCGAACCTAGACTCAAGCGATGCCTCCGTCTCAGTTCACCCATCTAGATCCACTTGGCCGGGCCCGGATGGTCGATGTCAGTTCGAAGGACGCCTCGCACCGCAAAGCCGTTGCCCGCTGTCGGGTACACATGTCGGTCGACACGAGCTCAGCGATCGCATCAGGCGCTGTCCAAAAGGGCGACGTTTTAGCGGTGGCACGGGTAGCTGGCATACAGGCAGCGAAGCAGACCGCCAACTTGTTGCCGCTGTGTCACCCGCTGCTAGTTGGTTCGGTGTATGTCAACTTCAGCATCGAAGACACTTTCGTTGAGATCGAAGCGAGCGTCGACTGTATCGACCGTACAGGCGTAGAGATGGAAGCCCTTACAGCGTGCTCAATTGCTGCCCTCACGATCTACGACATGTGTAAGTCGATCGACAGGGCAATGATCATCGGAGAACTTGCGTTGTGGGAGAAGTCGGGTGGTCGTACAGGGACCTGGCATCGCGATAATTCGAGCGAAGGCGACCCGCTCGCAAGCTTCGATCGCTAAGCGTCCCTCAGCAGACCAAAAGCTGTCTGTCCTTGAGGCAAAACCCCAGGTCAGCGACGCTGAGTTTGCATCTAGCCGGTACCGCACTCTAAACAGGGTGGGAATTGTCAGAGGGTCCACCACTTGGACGCGACTCTCAGTTATTGTCCCCGAACATAAGGCGGTAGAAGGGTTTTGGCAACGGTGGCACTCGTCGTATTAGCAGTGTTCTGGATCGTGGTCTTGGTGCCACCGCTCCTTCGAGCACGTGCAGAACACGTCAGCCGAGACTCCATACGCGATTTTTCTTTCCGGATCGGCGCGCTTGGCACAGCTAACACCCCTCGCCGATCCCACGGCATGCAATCCCTCAGGATGTCCGCTAGCAACACCCACACGGCCAATCTTCGCCCTGTGAGCCTCCCCGCCGAGGCCTACCGACCATCGATGGCCGCATCGAGTCGCTCTGAGTTACGTCGCCGCCAAGTCGTCTCGGTTCTCGGGATCAGCGCAGTTGTAAACCTCATGCTCGCGGTGAGTGGGACTCAAGCGGCTTGGCTTATGTTTGGTGTTTCTACGGTCTTGCTTTTGGGCTTCGTTGGATTGATCGCACATTTTCGACCGACGTCATCTGCGCGGGTGGCGATCGACCGAATCGCTTCGGTTCGATACCTGCCAAGCCCGCAATCCGAAATTCGCGAAGAACAGCCCGCGTACCGCCGAACAGCTAACTACTAAGCACTCCTGTGGACCGCGCCGCTGAGGTTTCGGCACTCGGCAAGGTCGCTCTAAAGCGATTCGAAGAAAAGCACCGTGCGCGCGAGGTAACGATCCGCGCAGCCCGACTCGCGATCCAATGTTGTGCAGCCTCGATTCGCGCTACGCATCGTGGCGAATGGGAATCCGCTACTCAGCTTGCAGCCGAAGCGCAAGGCCATCTCAACTCTGCCGATGAAGCGACCGCGGGATTTCCTGAGGTGCGGTCGAATGGTCCGTTACAAGACGCCAAGAAAGAGTTGGCCGAAGCGTGCATCACGCTTGCACTCGTTCGCGATGAACCGCTACCGACTCCAGATGATCTCGGGGTTGAATCTGCGGCATATCTCAACGGAATGGCCGAAGCAGCGAGCGAACTCCGTCGCGAAATTCTTGACTTGCTGCGCGGCGGCAACTTGCATCGCGCCGAATCACTGATGGCTGCGATGGACGACATCTATTCGGTGTTGGTGACCGTCGATTATCCAGATGCCGTAACCGCTGGGCTGCGCAGGACCACCGATGCACTTCGGGCTGTTCTAGAAAGAACGCGGGGCGATCTAACGACAACGATTGTTGCAGCGAGACTGCAAGCGTCGATAGATGCAGAACGCGCCGACCGCAACATCTGAAGGTCGCCACGTGCACCGACCGCGAGCCGAGGACTTGAAAATGCCTTCTGGTATCGTGCGCTTCTGGTTTTGGGGGTGTAGCTCAGCTGGTAGAGCGCTACGTTCGCATCGTAGAAGTCGTCGGTTCGAGTCCGGTCACCTCCACCAAAGTTGTCGCCCGGTTACACGTCCGGTGTGTTTTTTTCAGCCGACGAAGTAGAGCAGCCCTCCGAAGATGCCAGAGATCAGAACGACGCGAGCAATGCTGAGTTTGTAACGGTAGAGCAGGATCGTAGAAGCGATGGCGATCACCACGGCCCGCCTAGGAAAACCACAGAAAACAGGGAACATACGTCACCCATGTGACGACGAACGTGGCTTGTTTGAACAGCGTGCTGTTCGTCCCTTGCCAGAGGGCGAAACCAACGATTGGGAATGCCCATAAGAACGCGCCAAATAGCAGGACGTTTGCGGGCCGACGAACCGATCGTGAGGCACCGTGTAACTCGTCGTCGGCAATGAGTGGCGGCGACAACTCCGCGGCCTCGGCGTGGCTGATCGTTTTCGGTTCGAATGCATTAGGGCGGATCGTCCCCCCGATGAGCCCTGTGAGTAACGCTGCTGCGACGACGTTCGGGAACGACTCGCGCAGTGGCTCAAGCAGTTCAGCTAGAGGCTGAAATGGTGTGGGTCCGGCCGCTGCCGGGGCCGGTCGACCGCTACAGGGACCTGTTGCGCCGCGACGCGGCCTGACTGCTCAAGGTTTTTCCGAGATCCCGTTAGTCGGTGGTTTCGAGCGCTAGTTCTCGGTCGTTGAGTGGTTGCACTGGTCGGTTGTTTGGTTCTGCTTTACCGTCGGTGATCGCTGTCTACGGAACCATGAAGTTCACGCCTTCGGCCCGCGACGCCGCGAGCCTCGCATCAGTGGTGATTAGCGGAGCGCGGAGGTGACGGGCCACGACGACGTACAACGCGTCGGCGATCGTGATGTTGTCGCGCAAAGTCCATGCCTCCGAAAGCAGCGGTCGTAGCTGCACACGTAGAAGAGGCATCGTGAGGTTGCGAGACACGGCGACGGACGCTCGCTCTGGCGTGATCTGATTTGCTATCCGAAGGCGGGGGGTATACTGGCAGTCTGCATGTTATAATGTGACATACTATCGACCTTGAAATCGAGAGTCTGAACATTTCACTTAGACCACGAATGGAGAGACCCGATGCGCCGTCACAAGAAAATGCTGATTTCGTTGGTGATATTGCTGATGTTGGGTGGAGTAGCGCTCTGGCGCGTAGCAGGCGATGGTGGCAAGTTGGCTGGGACCGCCACAACTCCTTGCAACAATGATACGGAGCTGTGCGCACCTGCGATGATCCCCGACGCGTCGGGCGCAGCCCACTGGACGAATACGTCTGCAATAAAGTTTGAGAACAGGAGTGGCTCTTATGGGAATCAGATCAACTGGCGTTCGTCGCACGGTGCGTACACGGGATCATGGTTCTTTTTCCACCTCGACTCTGGCAAGAACAAAACGCTGTCGTTTCCATGTCAAATGGACCACATATGGGCTGACAATAAGGGTCCGGCCGCAAATGTTTACACGAGTGTCGCTCCGGCGCCGGAACGTCCCGTTTACAAGGCCTTCAAGGCCAATTGGTTTCTGAATAAGGATGATGTCAACACGTCGGCAGCGAATCAGTACCTCGACCTGCTATATATGAATGCGCGTGTCCTGAAAGTGACAAACAAGAGTGACAAGGTCACTGCATTCCTTAACTGGCGTTGGCAGATGTCTGATTTGCCGAACTATCGCGCATCCGACCCTATGTACGGACAAGACTGGTGGTATGACTCGAACGAGGTCGCGTTCAGCGACAAGAACCAGATTGACCTAGGGCCGGGCAAGACGATGCAGATCGTGCTTCCTTGCTCCGCCAACATTTGGATCGCTAACAGCGCTGTTGACCGGAAGGCACTTGAGGGCCAACGCTGCAACGAGTTCGGTGATAATAACGGCACGGGGCTCTGTCATGACCTACCAAATTTGTGGGTTACAAGAGTCGCATAGTCGCTTCAAGAAATTCGGCGTGACTGTTTCGCGCTAGTCCGTGATGTCCAGAGCTAGCTCTCGGTCGTTGAGCGATTGCACCGGCCGGTTGTTTGGTTCTGCTAGTCCGTCGGTGATCGCTGCTATCTGAGCTGCGCTCATCGTTATCGGTGTGGCGAGCACGGTCCACTCGACGCCTTCGCTACACGGCGGCGTTGTGAGCGAACCGTCGTAACGGAATGCCGAGTGAGCGCCTGGGAGCATCGCGTTCGGGTCGACGTTTGACTCAAGCGATGTTGGCTCGCTGCTAGCGGGAAGGCCCGCAATGAGAGAGTCGAATGCAGGGTTGTCTTGCGCACCTTCATCGACGAGGAACCCGATTACCGCAAGATTCCCGTCAGAGGTCTTGTGCACGAGGTGGCCCTCGAGCGGAAAGACCTTGCCGTCAACAGTGTGTTCACTCGGTCCGTGGAAGTGGTATTGAACTAGTTCGTAGCTCGTGCCGTCGAGGACGATGCCGCCGGCACCGCTTACATCCACCTGGATCGTGTGACCGTTGTTGACGACTGTGCCTGATGCTGGTGTGTACTTAATCGTGGCGTTAGGGAGGTCTGCTGGTTCTTCGCCTGCCAGGTCGATGGGCGACTGGTGCGTCCCAGATTCACAAGTTGCGAACTCTTCAGAGAGTTCGCCCCACTCTTCGGCCTCTGCGTAGGTCCAATGCGGTGTTTCGCCATGTGCGGCGGTCTCGTGAGTAGTTGGCGGCGCAGAGGTGCTGTTATTCGCGTCGATCTTCGTGCCATCATCGGCGCAAGCCGAAAGCATATAAACGAATACACAGCCCAAGTACCCGGCTTTGCGCCCGACCGAAAACATATTGCCTCCAGTAAATATTTTGTCAGTTTTGCTGACAGCAAATTGACACAGTAGCCACTTACGCCGACCCATGTCAATTGCTTCGTCCGCCAAATGGACTTCGTAGTTCGACGTTCGAAGGGTGCGCGGAGTTGCCATTGCTGTATCTCTGAGCACCTCTATTGCGATGATCGAATCTCGGCGCATAGTGACTGTTGTGTTCACAGTCGCGGATCTTGATCGTTCTATGCAGCTTTACTCAGAAGCATTCGGACTTGTGTTCCGCTTGAGCGACCATGATGGCGACAACCCGTGGGCTAGTGGCAGACATGCAGCGATTTCGTGGACCGGGAGCGAGTTGATGGACTTCGCCCTGTACGCGAGCAAGGACGGCACCACCACGAGCGGTGCGCAAATCGCATTCCGAGTCGAGGACACCGAGTCGGCTCACACAACGGCAGTGGCTGCCGGAGCCGAGGTCCTGCACGATCCGATCGCGCAACCGTGGGGCCGGTCGTCTCGCTATAAAGACCTTGACGGCAATGTCATTGAGTTGACTCAGCCTGGCTGATAGGCCGGATCGAATGCGCAGTGTTGCGAAGGGTAGTTCGGGACGTTTGGCCCTTCAGCCTTGTGGCCTTTTGGCTCCGCCAATAGGCACGATGACACTCGCAACTGCTTCCGTGAGCGCAGAGAGTGAGAAGTGTCACTTGATTCTCTAGCAATGGAGGGGTCCCATGCGTCGCTCAACACTTGACAAGTTCTTTGCTGTGGGTGGGCTCGTGCTCGCTGTGCTCTTGTTTGTGCTTGGCACTGTCCTGACGTCAAACGCGAACTTCGCGAGCGACTACGTGCACGACCAACTGTCTGCTCAGAAGATCTCATTCACACCAGCTGCAAACCTCTCAGATGAAGAGAAGAAAAGGAGTTGCCTTGCTGACAACGCTGGCAGTGCGTTGACGACAGGCAAGCAAGCGGAGTGTTATGCCAACGAGTACATCGGGCTGCACCTCAAGGCAGTGAACGATGGACAGACCTACTCGCAAACTTCAGGCGCGGCGCGCGCAGCGCGTGCCGAGGCGATCGCAGCAGCTGAAGACGGCACTCCTGACGAGGCTCTAGAAGCAACGGCCGCAACACTTGAAGGCAAGGTGCAATCGTTGTTCCGAGGCGAATCACTGCGAGGCCTACTCCTGACTTCATACGGGTTCAGTGAATTCGGACGCAAGGCCGACCAAGCAGCCATCGTGTGTTTCCTCGTGGCGTTCGTGTTGCTGCTCGCATCGATAGCTGGTGCAGTGCACGCAATCAAGAGTCCACGCAACGCGATTGTTGAGTAGTCGCAACGTATCGGGCGCCTCAAGTCTCTCGCTCTGGTGAATCCGACTTGAGGCGCCACGGCTACCGTCAACGACCATGGGTCCCCGATTTCGTCGCTTCGGGTCACGATCGGTAGAACTAGTCACTTCCTGTGATCCTTCTCAATGCCTAATTGCGGCGACCTTCGTCGTGATCCTGGCTCGAATCGCGACAGTCATTCTTGGTGACTATGTGGCTAATGGGGATATCGCTGTTATCGAACTCCGCGTTCGTGACGTGTTTTCGCCTGGCGTTCAACTCGGGGCTTTTTCTCGATTTGGGTGGTCGCATCCTGGACCTCTGCTCTATTGGGTGTTCGCTCCGTTCTATGAACTTTTCGGAGAGCGATCGGTCGCGTTGCAAGTTGTTGCTGGTCTGATCGCGATTGGAAGTGTTGTTGGTATCGCTTCGACGGTCAAGAAAGTTCTAGGAAGCGCACTCGTCGTTGCCGTGATCCCGCTTGTGCTGTTGGTGGCATCGCTCGGCGGCGAATTCTGGGTGAGCCCATGGAATCCAGATGTTCCGCTCTTGCCGTTCGCATGGCTTGTCGCCTTGTTGTGGGCGTTGGCTAGTGGCACTCGACAACCACTCTGGCTGATTGTGTTCCTAGCGAGTTTCATTGTCCAAGCCCATGTCGGATTCGTATTGCCGGTATTCACAATGCTGATCGCTGGGGTCGGATTCCAGCTGCTTGTGCGTGATCCGTCTGATTCGAAGCAGCGGTTCTCTCGCACAGATTTTCTATTGGCATTCACAGTCGGGCTTATTGCGTGGTTGCCTCCGCTAGTCGAACATTTTCGCGAAGGATCAGAAGGCAATATTTCGAAGATGTTCGAGTTCTTCACCGGTCGCCACAATCCCCGCGGGACGGCGTTCGGGCTGCGCATGATGAGCAACGAATTCGGAATAGCAGGGTCATGGTGGCGGGGAATCGGCGAGTCGCACGCCTTCACTGGAGATGTCGTCCGCGCGCACACCTACGCCGCCCCAGTAGTTCTAATCGGTCTCGTTGGCGTCGCAGTCGTAGCGATTCGAGAGGGCGACCGTGTTGTACAAGCCGGAGTTGCGCTGGCCAGTTCCCTGACATTCGCCGCCGTCATCGCGGTTGGATCTATCGAGGGGTACCTCTACAACTATTTGGTCCGCTGGGTAGCGGTAGTCGGCTGGTGGACAGTGACGATCATCGTCGTGGGCGCAGCGCGATGGATTGATCGCAATTTCGAGCTTCGCGAAATCGAGGGGATACCCCGAAACATTCAACGACTCTCGAAGAGCGTTGCGGCGTTAGTTGTCTGCGCCGTTGTACTCGGCCCAGCAGTAGTGCGCGGAATCAGTAATCCGGTAAACGCCGATACCTTCGATCGTTTTGTTCCGAGAATCGCAGAGAGCCTGATCGAATATGACGGGTCGGTCTTACCGAGAGTGATTATCGGTCAAGGGAGCCTCGAAGCCGAACTCGTTTCGAAGGGCTTGCTACTCGAACTTGAGAAGCGTGGCATGAACGTATTCGCGATCCCTGATGAGGGCTACATAGTTGGAGATCACCGAACGTACGCGGACGGTGATGGCTATGAATTAGTAATCAACGTCGCAACCGATACCGCGAGCATCCACCCCGCAGAAGGCGCGGAGGTGGTTGTACGGCTTGACGAGCTCAAGCCAGCCGAACGGGTGAAGTGCGACGTGTGGACTGCACTCGTAACGCAACTGCTTGTAGGTGGCAAGTCTGTTGATGAAGCGACACTTGGTCAAAAACCTAAATGCGGCAAGCTGATCATTGTCAGTCGGCGGGACCCGGTGCACTGATCAACAACGCGCTATTGGCCATGGGCCATCTCGCTGATACTTTCAAGCAAACAAATCGTCGACGAAGGGGAATCCAATGGATATCGCGTCATTGAAGGAAGCAATTGCAACAACTCGGCGAGTCCTTGCGGCTACCAGCAAAGACCAACTAGACCTCGCAACTCCATGCGCGTCTTGGAAAGTGAGTGACCTCATCGATCACATTGTCGGCGGCCACTATTTCTTTGCTGCTGGAGTCAACGGTACGCCTCCGACCGACGGCGGTGGCGGGTTCGCTGGCGGCGACTTTCTCTCGGCATTCGACGAGGCGAGTGCGGTATCAGTCGCGGCATTTAGTGGCGAAGGCGTGATGGAAAAAATCCTTACGTTGCCGTTCGGTCAGTTCCCTGGCAGTGCCTTCATAAGTCTTGCGACTACAGATGTCCTCACGCACGGTTGGGATCTCGCGCGTGCCACTGGTCAGTCAACCGATCTTGCGCCTGAACTCTCGGAAAAGATGCACGCCGTTGCCAAGATGGCGATACAAGACGCGTTCCGCGGACCCGAAGGTGCGCCATTCGGTGTCGAGCAGGTAGCCCCAGCGGGCTCTAGCAACGCCGATCGGCTAGCAGCGTTGCTCGGGCGCGTCGTCTAAATACTCAAAAAACTCAACGTAGAGTCGTTTCGCGGGCGTATCCGTGTGTGAGGATGCACGCCTGTGAAACAGCTTCAGGCACGACAGGAACACCAGTTCTTCGCATCGCTGTATCGCGCCGCGCCAGCTCTCGCCGTTACTTGGTGGGCAATGTTGATTGTGCGCTCAGTGCTGCCGGCCCTGTTAGCCGTTGCGACCGGCTCGCTGATCGGAGCGCTCGACAATGGCGAGCCGATCACGGGATCACTCGTTTTCGTTGGCATCACGTTCATCGTCTTTTCGATGATCGTGCCGTTGCACCAAGTCGTAGGACTCAACTTAGGTAGCCGCTTGTCGGCGTGGTTGAGCGATCGTCTCATGGTCGCAACCACAGCCCCACCGGGCATGGGCCATCTCGAACGCCCAGAACTTACGCACGATCTGACGATGGCGAGGGACTTTGACCTGGGCATCATGGGTCCGCCGCTACATATCTCGATGGACTTCATCGCTAGCGGGTTAGGTCGCCTGTTCGGTGGGCTAGTGGCAGCCGCAATCCTGTTCAACTACTCATGGTGGGCGCCGCTAGTTCTTGCAGGCGGGTGGCTGAGCACGCATTGGATGTTGCGCGAAAGTGCCGTCTGGCGTGACCGCAATACAGACGAAGTTCGCTCGGCTCAGCGGCACGCCGAATATGCGTATCGGTTGGCAGTCGACGCTCCGGCAGCAAAGGAGATCCGTCTGTTCGGCCTGGCGCCGTGGGTCATCGATCGCTTCGTCACTGTACGCACGACCTTGTTCGACCTACAACGCAACGCGACGCGGTTGCGTGAACGGTCTGTTGCCGGTGCGCTAGTAGTCGTGCTAGCTGCGAACGTCGCTGTTTTTTGGTCACTTGGCAACGACGCAGCAAATGGGCAGTTGAGTCTCGCTGCTGTAATCGTCTACATGAGCGTTGCCGCGGGCACGTTCACGATCGCATTCGGCGGATGGAGTTGGGCGTTAGACGGCGCCGCTGCCCCCGTCGCTGCTGTACTCCGGTTGGAATCATCGATGGCCGAAGCTGGAGCGTTATCTGGCACAGCGAGCGCGACAGCCGTCATTCGCAGACCTGACTCTGTTGCAAGAGAAATTCGATTCCACGATCTGAGCTTCGGGTACGAGTCGAGTAGCCGACCAGTTCTCGAAAATTTTGATCTCACGATTCCTGCCGGAACCTCGCTAGCAATCGTCGGCCAGAACGGTGCCGGCAAGACAACCCTTGCCAAGTTGCTGTGTCGTCTATACGACCCGCAGCACGGCTCGGTAGAGGTCGACGGCGTAGATCTACGTGACCTCGACGTCGCCGAGTGGCGCTCGACCGTCACAGCGGTATTCCAAGATTTTGTTCGCTACGAACTCTCACTTCGCGACAATGTCGCGCCTTCGGGCGCTCCCGACGAAGAGATTCTCGCTGCTTTACTCGAAGCCGGAGCAGATCAACTCGCCGATCTCGACACAGTTCTAGCCAAGGGGTATTTCGGCGGGATCGATCTGTCTGGCGGACAATGGCAGCGAATAGCGCTTGCTAGAGCTTTATGCGCTGTGCGTCTCGGCGCTGGTGTGGTGCTGCTCGATGAGCCGACCGCGCAACTCGATGTGCGCGGCGAGTCCGAAATCTTTGAACGTATTCTGGGTGCCACGCGCGGTTGCACAACCATTTTGATCTCACATCGGTTCTCTACCGTTCGGCTTGCCGACCGCATTTGCGTACTCGAACACGGCAAGGTCGTCGAACTCGGAACGCACGACGAACTAATAGCTGCTAGCGGTCGATACCGCACGATGTTCGATCTCCAGGCGAGTCGCTTCATCGAACTAGACGAAGAAGGCGACGAGGTGGTCTATGAAAAGCTCTGAGCCAGACCGCGATCTCCCACCAGCGCTTAATTCGCTTTGGCGCACAGTCAAACTCGGATATTCGGCTGAGCCAAAAATGTTGCTGTTGTCGTTTGCGATGACATTGTTGAGCGCTCTCCCGGATGCGCTCATCGCGCTGTGGCTAGCGCTGCTTGCGCACGGAATGCTCGAAACTGACCGGACACTTATTTTCGTCGCCGCCATCGGACTTGGCATCAGCGCAACAATGACTTGGTTTCTCACGATCGTCTTCGACCGCGTTCAGAGAAGGTTTCGTGACAAGGTCGCAGTCGCACTCGAGTCGCACGTTGCGAGGCTTCAGGCGACCGTCGCAACAGTCGAACACCATGAGCGCCCGGATTACCTCGATCGCCTCGCAATGTTGCGTGATCAGGTCTTCGCGCTCGACCATCTCTTTATGTCGTTGTTCGCTACGGCTGGTTGGATTATTCGGCTTGTGATCACGCTCGTTTTGTTGGGGTCAATTCACCCCGCGCTGATCCTGCTTGGTTTGTTCGCGATCCCGACGGTGATCACCTCGACGTGGCGACCAGGTGTAGAACGCAGAGTGGAAGAGCGCGCGGCAACTAAGAATCGGCTTGCTCGTCATCTGTTTATAGTCGGAACTACTGCGCCTCCCGGCAAAGAAATTCGCGTAAGCGGCAATGCTCAGTTGTTGGTCGAGCAAAGACGCGCCGCGTGGGATGCTTGGTATGGCCCAGTAGCTACGGCTCGATGGATGAGCGCGCTATGGCACTGCCTTGCGTGGTTGTGTTTCAGCGGCGGTTACGTCGGCGCTGTTGTATTCGTCGCCGACGGCCTTGACGGCGGAACTATCGCAATAATCCTTGTGCTCACAGCAGGTAGTCGCCTCAGCAACTATGTCGGCGCCGCTGTCGGCGAACTTGGTTTCCTTCGAGGTATCTGGCTCGATTCATCGCGGCGCCTTACATGGCTTGAGGATTACGCGAACCGTCTCGATGAAAACGCGGATCTCGACTCGCCACTGCGCCTTACCGACGGCATCCGATTCGAGAACATCACGTTTTCGTACCCTGGAGCCAATCGTGTCGTCCTCGACGACGTGAACCTGTTCTTGCCGGCAGGGGCAGTGATCGCAGTAGTCGGTGAAAACGGTGCAGGTAAGAGCACGCTCGTCAAACTTCTTGCACGCCTATATTCGCCCGACTCGGGCCGCATCCTCGCAGATGCAACAGACATTGCAAAGGTGCCGAACTCTGATTGGCGTTCCCGGCTTGCAGGTGCTTTCCAAGACTTCTACAGATTCGAGTTCAACGCCAAGACAACTGTGGGGTTGGGCGACGAGCCGCGCATCGGGGACACTGACGCCATTCGCGTGGCGATTGATCGTGCAGGCGCCAACGACGTCATCGGGCATCTCCCGGATGGCCTAGACACCCAGTTGGGGCCGACATGGGACGGGGGTGTCGAAGTGAGCTTCGGCCAGTGGCAGAAGTTCGCGCTGGCGCGTGGGTTTATGCGCGACGATCCGCTCGTTCTGATTCTCGACGAACCAACTGCGGCTCTCGATGCCGAAACGGAACACTCGCTGTTCGAGCGCTTCGCAGCAGCGTCGCGCGCTTCGACAGAGACAAACGGCCGGATCACGGTGCTTGTTTCGCACAGATTCTCGACTGTCAGAATGGCAGACCTGATCGTTGTGCTCGACGGCTCACGCGTTGCCGAAGTCGGGTCGCACGAGGAGCTAATGGCTAACGGCGGGCAGTACGCAGAGCTTTACGCGATCCAGGCTGCCGCGTACCGCTAAATCTCCGTCATCGAACGAGTTGGGTGACAAACACGACGAGCATCCCAGCTAGACAAATGAAGTGGTCGCGGCAGATTCCACGGGCGAGACGAGTCTGGACCTCTTGTGTTTCCGTCTGCGCGCCGAGCCGAACAGAGTCGCGCACAACTCTGGCGAGCGCTAGCCCGACCGCCACGACCGTGGCGCCTATTGACAGCACATCGATAAGAAGCGTCGCATCCTCTGAAGCAGCCCGTACGATCAGCGAAACGAACAGCGTGAGCATCGCTACGGCGACGAGCCTGCCCATAGGGAATGCATCAGTCGTGACCCGTTTGTAATACCGAGCGATTGAGTCGAGAACATCGGTAGGCAGCAAGGAAGCGTTGCGATGGCGGATTACTTGCACGTCAAACATCAGGTCGAACCACAGGACAGCAATTAGGAAAGCGTTGCTCGCGCTGATTAGGCGTTCGGCAATTGTGGACATCGTCACATAGTAATAATTCCCCCTTAGGAGCGACGGAATATCCTGACGTAGTCTCCGTGTGTGATCGACGGTACAAATAGGGATCCTCGCGTGGCACACCCGGCCGTGTCCGCTTTGCAAATTGATGAATACGCGAACCCGAAAGTTTTCGATCGCGAACGGTCACAGCTTTTTCATCCAGGGACAGGGTTTTCATATCTCGACCACGATCGACTTTGGGCAGGGAGTGGGTCGCGCCGCTCAGATGGTGATCCACGCCTGTTGATCACACGCGAAAACGGCAAGGTACGAGCACTCGCCAACCTCTGCTCGCATGCGCTACGACCTTTAGTAGACGACGACATAGTGAACGAACGGACCGTAATCACGTGTCCTTACCACCAGTGGTCTTTCAGGCGCGACGGATCGTTTGTTGGTGGACCAGGATGTGAGTTCGCTGATGACGAAGCAGGCGTTGCCGAACGCCGAGCACTCGACTTGCGAGAGTTCGAAACCATCGAGTGGTGCGGCATGATTTTCGTCGCCGATGTCGACCGCGTCGCAGAGTTCGATGCCGACTTGGCGGCACTCGACTCGGCACTCAAACGTCGCGGAATCGATGCGAACATCGGTTCTGACTGGGTCTTGCACTCGAGTGAAGACGACCACTACGACGCTGACTGGAAGATCTTCTTAGAAGTCTTCGGCGACTGTTACCACGTGCCGCCATTTCACGATGGTCTTAGCGCTTTCGCCGACTGCGCCACGCTCGAGTGGGAGTTCGGTGAACATTTCCATGCACAGTTTCTGGACTTCGCACATGTCGACAGCTCATCGGCGCAATACGCCAAGTGGGCTGACGGGATCGCGAAGGATGCTGCTGGTCGCGGCGTAGAACTCGACGAACTTGCTGTGGCTTGGATCGCGATTTACCCGAATGTGATGATCGAACTCTACGCCGGCTTGCGCGTGATCTCAGTCGTGATACCAACGGGTCCGAACTCATTTATCAACCGAGCACATTTCTTTGTACGTGAAGGAACAGAAGAACATGCGCCCGGACTCACCGCGGCAATGATCGCTGCTTACGCCGAGACCGCCGTGCAAGACATTGAACTTGTAGAAACCCGTGCGCGCGGTATCGCTACGGCGCGAGCGTTCGATCTCGGCAACGCCGGATACCTAGTCCAGACAAGTGGCATTGGTCCAGAAGCTGGCGTAGCCCATTTTCATGCATGGTGGAGAAGAACTATTTCGTTACCTCGGTAATCGCGAATATGTAGGAGACGTTCATGATCGTTCAGATACTTGCCTCGGTGGCCATTGTCATAGTGGTAATCGCCACATGGCAGTCGATCAACATCATCGGCCCAACACAGATTGGTCTCGTCACCAAACACTTCTCGTTCAAGAAATTAAGAGACGACAACCCGATTGCCTTTAGTGGTGAAGCTGGGTATCAGGCAGACCTATTGATGCCCGGTGTGCGCTTCAAGCTTTGGCCGATCTTCGGTGTGAAGAAGCACCCGTGGGTGCAGATTCCGGCCGGCGAAATTGGAGTCGTAGTTGCGCAAGTCGGAAAACCACTGCCGATAGGCGCCAAGAGCGGTGTCTATGTTGCATCGTTCGGGAACTTCTCGAGTGTCCGCCCTTTCATAGAAGGCGGAGGCGAAAAGGGAGTCCAACGACCTGTGCTTCCTCCGGGAACTCTTATCCCGATTCATCCTGTCGCATTTCTAGTAATTAGCGCACGGCAGGTTTACGGCGTACCTGTGGCACCGGAGCTTGAACAACGCGCTCGGGCTACTGGTGGAGTGATGCGTCCAGAATCATTCGGCCTCGCACCAGAACACTTACGGGTAATGGTGATAGCACCAGATGGCCCGCAAGACATCGTCGGCATAGTGACTGCGCTCGAAGGCGAGCCGTTGCCTTCTGGAGACATTGCGAATCGGCTTGGCGGGTACGCAGATGTCGAACCGCTCGAGGCTGCTGGAGCTACCGACGCTGACATCATCGACGTGCTTCTCGGCAATAAAAACAACCTGCACAACAACTACCAAGATTTTCAGAGCTTCATTACCCACGGAGGCAAGATCGGACTGCAACACGACCCACTTTTGTACGGCGCTTATTTGCTGAACCCGTTCTTGATTCAGGTTGAACTTGTCCCGATGCTTGTCGTCAACCAAGGCGAGGTCGCAGTAATCAAGGCGTATGTCGGCTTACCAACGAGTGACACTTCAGGCACCGAGTTCAAGTTCGGTTCGATCGTGCGTCCCGGGCACCGCGGTATATGGCAGGAACCACTGCGTACAGGCAAGTACCCGATCAACTCGCGCTGTTATGCGGCCGAGATCGTGCCGACATCAATCCTGACATTGAACTGGTCGGAGACGGTGTCAACGGCTCATTGTCTCGACGCGAACCTGAAACCAATCGAAGGTAAGAGCCGCGAGGGTTTCGTGTTTCGAATCGAACTTCAAGTTCAGATTCACGTTCCGGACACGCGCGCTCCGAAAGTCATTTCGATGGTCGGCACAATGTTGAATCTCGTGAACGAAGTGTTGCAATCTGCGGTAGGAAACCATTTCCGCAACACACTTCAAGACCTAGAGGCTGTCCGCTTCATCGAAACTCGAATGGAAGTCCAGCAGGCTGCGCTCACGGCGATCATGCAGTACCTCGGTTTGTATGAGGTTGAGACCAAAGGTGTCTACATTCAAGATGTCGTTTTCCCGCCAGAGCTAGTCGACGTTCTCACCAAACGGGAGATAGCCAACCAAGAAAAGGCGACTTTTGCGGAGGAAGAACGCGCCCAAGTCGCTCGTGTCGAAATGGAAAAGGCGAAGGGAACGGCCGAGATGCAAGCGCAACTCGCAGCCTCTCAGGTCGGCGTTGGCATAAAACAGAACGAGGCTCTAGCGCGTGAAGCAGAGGCTCGTGGCCAGGCGAGCTATGTGGAACTGACAGGTCGTGCTGAAGCTGCAAAGATCGAAGCGATTGGTCTTGCCGAAGGCAAGGCAGTTGAAGCGCTCGGACTAGGTCGTGCCGAAGGTTTTAAGGCTCAGCGCGAAGCCATCGGCGAGATAGCGACAGCATTGGTTGCGGTCGCAAACGCAGTTGCGGAGGGCAAGATAACTATCGTGCCGGAGGTTTTGGTGACTGGTGGAGGCGGGGCTGTCGAAGGCCTAGCCGCGACCTTGATGAGAACACTCACGAACGGCGAAGGCCTGTCTAAATTGTTGCAGTCGCCCTCACCGGAGCTTGTGGCAGTTGAGGAGCAACCAGCCTGACATGAAGAGTGAGTACGCCGAGATAGTCGGCGCCGAAGCAATCGGCTTAGACCCAACCAAAGTCGATGCACTCATCGACCGTGCCCGTCAAGAAGTCGACAGTGGTTTGTTGCCGAGCTGTCAACTAGCGATCGCTCGCAACAATGAAGTTGGTGTCTTCGAGACAATCGGCGAAGTTGCACCATCGAGTCGGTATGTCATGTACTCGGCTACCAAGGCATTTGTTGCGAGTGGATTTTGGTTGTTGCTGCAAGATGGCAAGATCACGCTCGACACCAAGATCTCTGCGTTGATTCCAGAGTTCGCAACCAACGGCAAGTCTGAGATCACGCTCGAGCAGGTGATGTTGCACACGAGCGGCTTTGCTTACGCTCCGCTCGGACCGCCACTGTGGGACAGCCGCGAAGGCAGACTCGAAGCGTTCGCGAAATGGCGACTCAACGCAGAACCAGGGACCAAGTACGAGTACCACGCAACGACTGCGCATTGGGTCCTCGCCGAACTCATCGAAATTCTCGATGGGCGCGACTATCGACAGTTTCTACGTGAGGAGATCATCGACCCGCTCCAACTAGACGACGTAGAGATCGGCGTGCCCCCAGAGCATCTCGCTGAAATCAACAGGCCCGTGTTGTGTGGTGAGCCAGCATCGCCCGATGAGTTAGAGGCAGCGCTCGGCGTGCGCGATCTCGGCGTTTCTGTAATCCCCGAAGAGCAGCTCTTGTCTTTTAGCCGCGACGAAGTCTTGCAGCTTGGTGTCCCAGGTGGTGGTGGTGTGGCGACGGCGGTCGGAGTCGTACGGTTCTATCAAGCGTTACTTCATGCTGGACCATGGACGAGCGAGACCAAACAGGCGTTCACCTCCGAAGTGCGCAACAGTCTTCCTGATCTACGCGGAATCCCGGCCAACCGCAGCCTCGGCCTCGTTATCCAAGGTGGCGACAAGTGGGCGTCCATGCGGGGCTTCGGTCGTACCTGTTCGCCGCGGACATTTGGACATGGCGGCGCTGGTGGCCAGATCGCATTCGCCGACCCCGAAACTGGCATCTCATTTTGTTATCTGACGAACGGTCTAGATGAGAATGTCTTGCGAGAGTGGCGACGTACTGCAGCGATAGCCAACCGCGCTGCTACGTGCGCTCTCTAGCAAGCTTGGGCTAGTCCAATAGTTCCGGCAAGCCGCACTACTGTTTGACGTCGATCCCAAGAATTTCAACTCTGGAGTTGTAATGAGCGCACGCAAACTCGGAACCTCACTCGTTGGCGTCGGAGCCACGACTCTTGTTCTCTCACTGCTCATCGATTGGTTCCGCTATGTCGATGACGACGCCTTAGCGCAGAGCGAGGCGATCTTCGATTTCGGTGTTCCGACCCATGTTTTGTTTTTTGCGGCGACTTGCATTGTTGGCATTGGCGCCTTAGTGCTGGCGTTCGGTGAACGCATACTAAGCGGCACAAACGCTGGCCCGAAAGTTCTTGCTGGTGTGTTCGTTATCGCACTGATTGGTGTGACAGCCGCGGTGGCCGATTCGAGTTCGTACTCCAAGCCTGCAGAGATGGATCACCACGCCGAAGACACGACTGCGACAACATCGGGTGCAGATCATCAGGGCGACGACGCGACACCGACCACAGCAGCAAACCACGACATGGACCACGGCGACGTGGCTATCGCTGCTGGCGAAGTAATTCCTGGGACAGCAGACGGGACCTCTCCATGTGAGATCTCATCTCCAACGCCTGCTTCGCCTGGCCAGGCTGGCTCTGGAGACGGCGGCCAAGAAGGCCAAGCCGCTGGAGACCACGGGCACCGTGGACTCGTGAAGCAATTTCCGCTTAGTAACGCCGAGCGAGAGACCTTGATCGTTCAGATGGCACAGGCCCGAACCGTGATCGACGAGTTCCCGACCGTCGCTGATGCGCTCGCAGCCGGATATAAAGAGAGCACAGTATTTGTGCCATGCATTGGCGCTCACTACACGAACATCTCTCGGGTGCCTGGGTTTAACCCTGCGGCACCATCTGAGTTGCTATATGAAGGTACAGATCCGACCAGCAGAATCATTGGGCTCAGCTACCTCGTGCTCGATGCATCAGGAGTTCCCGAAGGTTTTGCTGGCGCTAACGACATTTGGCACCAGCACAACGCCAACGGCGGCCTTTGCCTCGACGAAAACTTCACTGTCGTCGCCGGGGAAAATGCAACCGAAGAAGAATGCATTGCCCGTGGCGGCAAGAAATCCGGTGAACTGATGAAACACATCTGGATGACCCACGCGTGGGTTGCGCCGGGTTGGGATTGCAGTTGGGGAGTGTTCGCAGGCGAGTGTCCAGAACTAGGCGGCAAGCTTGGCGGTACAGCGCAGTCTTAGGCGGTTAGCGCAATCAGGATTTCGCCGAAGGCAGCTTCGGCGAGCGCAATAATTTCGTCGTTCGTGCGATCCTGGATCGGGTGAGCAACAAAAACCGAAGCTGGATTAGCGCCGAGAGAAGACGCTTGCGCGGCGCTCGCGGCTACGAAAGCGCTCGAAGCCACGAAAACGGTTGGCACGCCTGCGCCTTCGAGATTCACGGTGTCGTGCACACTGCACGACGCGCAACTCCCTCAATCGGCCAATGCCTCGATAACGACATCGCAATTCAGTGCAATTTCTTGCCGAAGGTCAATTGGAGCGGGTTTTGTAAATGTCGGTTTGCGGTAGCGCAAGACCGTGGTGCCATTCGCGGTGAGCAACTCTTCGATCCGGTTCAGAAAAACGTCGCCGCGTGGCTTACCGATATCGAGCAACCCAACAGTAAGGCCGTCGAGGGAAGCCGGCCGTGGTGTAAGCGACCGAGTCGCAGGCACGCGCTCGGAAGTTGGGTCCAAGATCGTGGTCATAGCGTGATCTCCTTCGTGATGATTTCGGAACCGACTGCGCCACTCGCCCATCCACCGATGATTGCCGAGAATAAACCTGCATCTCCACCAGCGTGAACGATTTGCAAGCCTCCTTCTCGAAACTTCGGAATGGATGTGCCGCTGAGTTGCTCTGGCACGCCTTCAGCAATTCCACCTGCGCCCTTGATGATCTCATCGGCCGAAATCTGCAACGCTGACGTGATTTCGTCGCGGACCCGTTGTTTACTCCAGCTGGCTTCGCCAAAGACGCGTGCGTGTTCTGGGCTAACTACGAGCATGGCGTCCCATACGTAGACGTTTTTGGGGTGGCCGACTGTTCGCAAACAGGCAGCGAGACTTCGTGCGAGCTCTTCTGGTTCTCGGCTTAGCTGGTCGACGGCTGGTTGCACGCCACTTGCCGCGAAAAGCGTTACCGTGCTTTGGCGTTCGTCGAACCCGCGCTCGACATGGAATGGCTCCCACGGCGAATCATGTTCTCTTTCAGCAAAGCAGAAGGTGTACTTACCAGGGTTGCCCAACGTTGCTCTATCGATCTCGCCTGGGCGTCCACCACCGACGTTGCGAATCACTAGCTGCAACGCGCGCCCGATTGTCGCATTCGCTCGGTTGCCTTGCCCGAGGGCGTTCACTCCACTGTTCATTCCAATCACGCGTGAGTACGGGCCATTCACGAGTACTAGAGGGCCGCTGAAATAAGTCGTGCACAGGAGTCCGTGAGCATTGAACGATTCGGTGCACGCCGCTTCCACGGCGGCGATGACAACGGGTAGGTATTCGGGCTTGCATCCGGCCATCACAGCGTTGATTGCGATCTTTTCGATAGTGCATTCGACGAGGTCAGGTGGCGCGAGCACGACTATCTCATCTGGTTCGCGCGTTGTACCAGCCAGCATGCGTGCGACGCGCTCGACAGTAGGAGGTACGACAGGGAGTCCGTCGGTCCAACCCCGCTCGAATATCGCTTCGACGTCGTCTTCATCTGCTCCTAATGAAACCGTGCGGCTACTGAGTTCCGAGGCGTAGTTAACGACCAAGCGCGCATCGAGAACTGCATGGTCGTTAGTCAGGCTTCCACACCCTGGTCTGTATTCCGGAAGTTCCGCGCCAATATCAGGTAACCCCGTTACTTCTTGCCAGGCTGACCGTAACCAACCTTCAAGACGTTCGGTGACGACCCCTGCCTCGACCTTCAACAGTGTCGGGACTGTCTCGACTTCAAACTCGAAAGACTTGTTGAGGTCAGTGTCGTTGATTGGTGATAGGCCCTCTGGAAACGCTGGGTCATCTTGAGTGAAAACGGTGAGGGGGAGTTCCTTCGCGATTGCGCGGAGAGTCGGGACAATTACCTCGCATGTCGGGCAGTCTCGCTTGACAAAAACTACGAATCCGTCGGCTAGTGCCACGGTGCAACTCTAGGCAGTAGTTGATCGCTCTAGGACGTAGTCGAGGCAAGCTGTGAGTCGCTCGATGTCGGACGGGTCAATGTTCGGGAACATCGCGATCCTGAGTTGGTTGCGACCGAGCTTGCGATATGGCTCGGTATCAATGATTCCGTTGGATCGCAGAGTCTTAGCGACTGCAGCTGCGTCGATTGACGCGTCGAAGTCGAGTGTCGCAGTCACATTGCTCCGGTGCCGGGTGTCACTCACGAACGGTGTGACGAGAGGGTGCTTTTCTGCCCAGCCATAAAGCGTTGTCGCGCTCGAGTCGGTTCTCTGTGCCATACCTTCGAGGCCACCACCGTCGAGCATCCACTCGACTTGCTCGGCGAGAAGGAACACAGTCGCAAGTGCCAGCGTGTTGTAGGTCTGATCGAGTCGACTTTGTTCGAGCGCGATACCAAGATCAAGTGAGGCAGGACGCCAGCGATCGGTCTGACTCAGCGACTCGATGCGAGCGACGGCATCCGGAGATACGAGTGCGATCCACAACCCTCCATCGCCGCCGAAACACTTCTGCGGAGCGAAGTAGTAGACGTCGAACTGGGCGGGGTCTACACGCAAGCCGCCTGCGGCACTTGTGGCGTCTACGAGAACGATGCCGTCTGCGCCGTCTGGTCGCTCGACGTTCATCGTTACGCCGGTACTCGTTTCGCTGTGAACGAAGCAATAGGTATCGATGTCGGTGTTCATGCGACACGGGGTTGGCGTCTGGCCTGGCGCCGTCTCGATAATTTCGGGTTGCCCGAGGTGCGGTGCTGCGGTGTTGACGGTTGCGAACTTGCTCGAAAACTCACCGATAACGCAATGCTGAGCACGGTTTTGTACAAGTCCGAAGCTTGCGGCATCCCAGAACGATGTGCTTCCTCCGTTGCCGAGTAGCACTTCGTAGCCGTCCGGCAGCGCGAAAAGGTCGCGCATTCCTGAGCGCATTTTTCCGACCACGGAACGCACGGCAGGTTGGCGATGGCTCGTACCAAGGAATCTCGGTGCTGCATATGCAAGCTTGGACACGAACTGGGTCTGGACCTTGCTTGGTCCTGACCCGAAACGTCCATCAAGTGGCAATAGGTCAGTTGGAATAACCATTTTTTTACTCATGGGCGCATTTTCCATTGGTATTGACCCTATCGAGAGTCGCCCAAATCGCTTGCATCATTTTCAGACGCTTGTATGACTTCGGAATACCAACGGGGTCGTCCGGTGGCTGCCCACTCAGATGGGACAGTGCCTCGAATCATCCCGTCGAGCGCAGAGCGGTCGCGTATCGCCATGTAGATGTGGCCGATTACGACTAGCCCGAGGGCTAGTGCAGTCCAGTCGTGGACGAAAGTTGCTCCCGTGCGCCAGTCGTCGCCGAACGGCGAGTACCACTTCATGATGGCGCCAGTTCCGAGAAGTGCGAGCAGAGCCGCGAGTGTGAAACTCGCATTGGCCTTCTGGCCAGGATTGAATTTTCCGAGCCGAACTTCCGTGCGCTTTGACTTAAACCACCACCGCTTGTCTTCTGCGCTCCAACGCGACAGTCGCCTGAAGTCGTCACGCAACCCCGAGCTTGAAGCGAGACCGACGATCAGGGGAAGCAGCAGGAAAATGCCGACCCACACGTGAACATTGCGTACTAGGTCGCGTCGTCCAACCCACTGTGTTCCCGGCGCTCCGTACATCGCAGCACCTGTGAAGGTGAGTAAGCCGAAGCCGATCGCATTTAATGCATGTACTACACGCACAGTCGGAGCGAAGCGCGCGATGCGCGCAGGTATCTCAGACGGGATTGTCATTGCGCCCGTTTGAGTTTCCGATCCACGCGTCGACCGCGTAGAACCGGCGCTCCCAATATCCCGGAACGACTTCGTCTGTGACTTCTATGCTCTCTAACCACTTGATGCTCTTGTAGCCGTACATCGGCGCGACATACAACCGAACGGGACCACCGTGAGCGCGGGTGATGTCATCGCCGAGCATCGAGTACGCAACGATCACGTCGTCACGGCGGGCCTGAGCGAGAGTCAGGCTCTCTGTGTATATGCCGTCGAAGCTAAAGAACCGCAGCGCAGTCGCGCTCGTTTGCACGCCAGCAGCATCGAGCAGATCTGCGAGCCGTATTCCTGTCCACTTCACATCCTCGACACGCCAACCTGTAACGCACTGAAAATCTTTGGTGAGATGGGTTGGCTCAAGTTCGAGTAGCTGCTCATAGCTGAAGGTCAGTTCCTCATCGACGAGTCCGTGTATCCGAAGCGAGTAGTCGGCTTGCGAACGCTTCGGTAGTCCGCCGGTGACTGTGTAGATCCGCCAGCGACCGCCGACTGGCAGTTGGTTCAGGCCAGGCACACCGGAGATGACCTGAGCGGTTTTTTCCTGAATCGGTCGCCCGAAAATAATGCCAGCGGCTCCGGCGCCCATGAGGCCCAACACGATGCGACGCCCGACCCGAGTTCCGAGGCGTTCGTCGACATCGAGCAACCCGACGTAATCGGTCACGTCAGCATCTTCTGGTCGGACTGGTCCAGTCATCGTGTATTCACGTTAGTGACGGTCGCATCGAGGCGCTTCAGACGTTTCGTGGCTATGCATACATCGAGTTGGCGGTACTGTGCGGCCCCGTGAGGGAGCGCTATGTGGTTGCTAACAGAATGCGATTCTTTTGTCTCGAAGCAGGTGACTCAGCCGACCCACTAGTTCTGTTGTGCCACGGATTCCCAGAAATTGCGTTGTCATGGCGCCACCAGATCGACGCGCTTGCTGCCCTCGGATTTCATGTCGTAGCACCAGACCTGCCTGGCTACGGCCGTACTGACAAGCCAGATGTCGACTATGACATCGTGTTCCTGAACGGCGCACTCGCGGCCCTAGTTACCGCACTCGGACACGAAACCGTTGTAGTTGCAGGCCATGATTGGGGCGGAATTTTGGTATGGAACTTCGCTCGCCAATTCCCCGAGATGACTGCCGGTGTCATCGGTGTCAACACGCCTGACCTGGCACGCAGTCCGATCCCGCCCGTGCAGATGCTCCGGATGGTCTTTCCTGACACACCGATCTACATAATCGGTTTTCAAGACCGCGGGGTAGCGGAATGGATCTTTTCTTGGGGCAAAGGACACGATGACTTCATAGAAATGATTTTCTTGAATGACATGGTGAAGAACCCGGATGCGTTTCCAGACGAGATTCTCGAACAGTTCAAGATTGCATTTCGGCCCGCCGGCGCGCTAACCCCACCGATCGAGTACTACAGAAACCTCGACCGAAACTGGGAACTATCTAAAGGCTGGGCAGATCGCAAGATCGATGTGCCGTGCCTCATGATTTCTGCAGCAGATGACCCGGTGCTAACGCCTGCGATGGCAGACGGCATGGAAGAACGTGTCCCAAATCTCGTGAAGGTCGTGATCGACAACTGTGGCCATTGGACCCAACAAGAACGGCCAGCCGAAACAACCTCGGCGATGGCTGCCTACTTAGTGAAGCTCAACCGGTACTAGCCACAGCTGCTGACAAGAATCGCTGATGTAGGCCGTAAAAGTCCACGGGGCTGTCCCACAGAATCGCTGTCGCAGATTCTTTGTCGAGTCCCGGGTTGTTGCTTTCGAACTCGAGCAACGCATCAGGGAATGCGGCATCGGGGTGGGGGAAGTCGCTTGCCCAGATCATCCGGTCGGCGCCAACTACTTCGCAAGTCTGTGCGGCGAGGCGATCTTCGGGGTCCGAAGAAATACAGCATTGCCGCTTGAAGTACTCCGTCGCGCTGAGTGAAAGATGCTTGGTTTCGGTGTCTGACATCCACTCGATGTGGTCGTCTAGGCGCGCTAGCCAGTAGGGCAACCACCCGGTTCCGCTTTCGAGGAAAGCAACTTTCAAGTAAGGGTGACGCTCGAGCGCACCACCCAATACCAGCGACGCCAGCGCTGCCATCTGCTCCATTGGATGCGAACAAAGGTGTCGCCCGGCGAAACTCGCGAAGTGATCGGCGCCGAGGGTCGGGCCACCACGCAACCCCATGCCTTCGTGTACGGCCAGGACCAGACTGTGTTCCTCTAGTACGTCGTACAGATGGTCGTAAGCAGGGTCGCCGAGGCTCCGGCCATATAGGTAGTTCGGACGAGCGAGTATGCCGACTAAGCCGAGCGCGGCGCAACGACGCGCCTCGAATGCAGCCGCCAAAGGGTCGGCTAGTGGAGCGATGCCTACTCCGGCGAGACGAGATGGCGCACTATCGCAGTAACCCGCAATCCATTCTGCATAGCCCGAACATGCGGTTGTTTGCTGGGCACTGTCAATGTCTGCCTGAAACGGAACGAATAGCCCGACCGAGGGGTAGAGGACCGCCGCATCGATCGCTTGGGTGTCCATTGCGCGCAGGTATGAGGGAGCATCCCAGCGATTTTCCCACTGGTCACTGAGGTCGGCGCCGCCACATGCGTTAGTTGGCGTTGTGGGAGGTATGTCGATGGGGTTTCGGTCGAGGCTCTGTGCATCGCCGAAGATTCCGTACGGTTCGATGACGTGTGCATCGGCGTCGAGGACTCGGCGGGTCAAACGATCCGCCTTGCCGCCATGGCTCCATCGAGCGGGATGACTGCGCCTGAAATATAGGCAGCGCCAGGCGAACACAAGAATGCGACGGTGTCACTGACCTCTTGGGACGTGCCGAGGCGGCGCATCGGGCTGTTGCGTGTGACCATGTCGATGATTGCTTCGGGGTTTCCTGTGGCTTCTGCCATCTTCATAAACAGGCCTGTGTCAGTGGCAGACGGGGACACGAGATTCACACGTACGCCTGCGGCGGCGTTTTCGATCGCTGCCTGCTTCATAAGGTTCGCGAGTGCTCCCTTAGATGCGCTGTACGCGCTGTACCCAGGTTGGCCAATGAACCCGAGCACAGAACCGAGAAGCACGACAGACCCACCACCGCCGTTAGCGATCGCGGGTATCGCGTGTTTCATGCACAAGAAAGGGCCCTTGAGATTGACGTCGAGTATGCGTTGCCAATCGTCATTCGATGTGTCGAGCAGCGACGCACGGGTTTCGATTGCTGCGCTACAAATCAGGTGATTCAGAGTGCCTTGTCGCTCGACCACCGAATCGACGAGGGCTGCGACTTCGCCTTCCTGGGTCACATCACAGGTTTCGTAGTCGGCTCCTAGACCGGCTTCGCGAAGGTCGTCGGCGACGCTTTGGCCGCGCTCCTCGTCTGTGTCTGCGAGAACTACATGCATCGCATCGCTAGCTAGTCGCGCTGCGATTGCGGCACCAAGTCCAGACGCTCCGCCAGTGATTATCGCGACCTGTCCCTTGAATTCGGTACCGGAACTCATCGCAGGGCAGCCAAGCCGCCATCTACAGGTATTACTGCGCCAGACGTGTAAGACGAACTCTCGCTTGCGAGGAACAGAGCAGCAGCCGCGATGTCTTCGGCTGTCCCAAGCCGTTTCAGAGGCATGTTGCCCAACAACATTTTCATGAAGCCGTTCTGATCGGGGTTGTCGTCAAGCACTGTACGAAAACGAGGCGTATCGATTGACCCAGGAGCGATCACGTTTGCGCGCACAACCGGTCCGAACTCGACAGCTAATTGTTTAGTGAGCATCACGAGACCTGCCTTAGCTGCGCCGTAGGCAGCGAACCCTTCGCTTCCGATTAGTCCAAGCGTGCTAGCTGTGTTGATTATCGACCCGTAGCCACCCTTTTTCATGTTCGGGATTGCCGCACGGCACGCCCAAAAAATCGCTGACAGATTCGTGGCAATCGTGAGATCCCAGTCTTCGACAGTGCAGTCAACGAGCCTGCCGCTCATCTGCACAGCAGCGTTGTTGTAGAGCACATCAAGGCGACCGAATCGATCCATGGTCTCATCGACCATTCGATCGACGTCGTGACGGTTGGAAACGTCGGCATGAATCGCGACAGCTTCGCCACCGTCTGACTCGACCATCTTGGCTGTCTCAGCTGCGCAGTCGTCTCTTAGGTCTATTACTGCGATCCGCGCGCCGTGCTGAGCAAACAACCGTGCTGCGGCGCGACCTTGACCAGAACCGGACCCAGTGATGAGTGCGACCTTGCCATCTAGCAGTCCGTCAGCCACCATGGGTCAGAAGCTACGACGAAGTATCGCCTGTCGCCAAGACCTGATATCGACTAGTGGAGAGACAAGTATTGCTAGTTATTCGTCGTCGGTATTGCGTTCTACGTCGGCAGCGCACAGATCGAATTCGCCGTTGCGGAACACGATTGAAATAGGGCGGCCATTAAGAGGGTGGCGTAGTCCGCCTTGGGTGAGATCTACGCGGACGCCAATGGTCCGGCGTCCACGCGCAGTGAGCATCATGACACGACCTTCGCCCCATTTGAACGCGCCCGGAGGCAAGGTGAGAGATTGAAAAGCAGAGAATTTCTGTTGCTTGCCAGCGCGGCGTTCGAGGCTGGTCTGGACTCGCTGGGTGATTGGTGTGATGAACCCGTCGGGGAGTTTGGCCTTAGCCACGTGTTCCTTGACTACCTCTCGCAAGATCGGTCCGTTAAACACTTGGAGTTGCAGGGCTTCGGCGCGCGCGAGGTTGCTCACGTTGTTGGCGCGCTCCAAGGTGTTGGAGAGCAGTTCATGGGATGTGTCGTCGGGAAGTACCCGTACTTGATCGAATGTCATATCTCGCCGGTCGGTCGGTCACGGCGCCGGTAGGCCAAGCGCTATGCGAATAGCGCAGTAGGGAGACTTAGCTCCGCTTACCTGCGTTCGGCTTCTTGCCGTGGTTGGCCTTCTTGCGCTTGGCATTCAGGCGACGCATTTTTGTCTTCTTAGGCATTGAAATCTCCTGGAAATGGAACTCCGGCAGGATAGTCGCTGGCCTGCGAAATCGTTCTACCCTGCTCAGCGATGGAAAACCTGGGAATCGTAGGACTCGCCGATGCTGGCACTAACAGGCTCTTTAGTGCCCTGACCGGGCTTGCTGATCCTGGCCTTTTTGAGACAGCGGTAGGCATCGCTCATATCGCAGACGAGCGCCTGAACCGACTCGCGGCGATGAGTGAGAGCAAGAAGGTTGTCGCTACTGGCTTCGAGGTCGTGCACATTGCGTTGCCGCCTGGAGCTAAGGCTGGCGAAGGCCTTGGAGCCAAGTTTGTTGGGGCGCTCCGCAACTGTGATGCCGTGTTGTTCGTGCTGCGCGCACACACGGGAACAGGTCCAGCTGACCCAGAATCTGACCTCGCCTTATTGGAACTCGAACTAGTTATGGCCGATGCCACAACAGTCGGTAAGCGGCTCGATGCAGCTCGCCGGGCATCGAAAGGCAACAAGACTCTCGGTCCTGAGATAACAGCGTTAGAGCGCGCACACGCGGCACTCTCCGACGGCACTCCTTTGCGCCGAGCGGATCTCACAGCCGATGAACTCGAGTTGCTAGAGCCATGTTTTTGTCTCACAACGAAGCCGAGCCTCACCGTGTTGCACGTGAGCGAAGACCAACTCGCCGACTCAGGAGAGCTCACAGCGAAGTTTGGTGACGACGCAATCGCTGCTGCCATCGACATCGAGGCCGAGATTGCAGCGTGTGACCCGGCCGATCGCGAAGAAATGCGCGAGACCTTCGGTATCGGCGAAAGTGTCTTACCGCGTCTTGCTCGCAATGCCTATCACCTTCTTGGCCGACGCACGTTCCTCACCACAGGAGACAAAGAGTCGCGAGCATGGACCTTCCGAGCTGGAGCGAAGGCTCCCGAGTGCGCCGGAGTGATTCACTCTGACTTGCAGCGGGGATTCATTCGGATTGAAGTGATCCAGTGGGACGAACTGCTCGAGTGCGGGTCATGGAGCAAGGCCAAAGAAGCCAACAAGATTCGACTCGAAGGCAAGGACTACGAAGTCAAAGATGGCGACGTAGTCGAAATCCGCTTCAACGTCT
>SXJP01000007.1 GCA_005779395.1 Actinomycetota bacterium | reverse complement strand
GGCCTGACCCTGAATGATCTGCACGAAGCCAGCGTCCTTCACGATGCCACCGAGCGCGACATCGACCTGTCTGCAACTTGTGAAGGTCACGTCGCCTTTGAAGCCTTTTTCGGTGTCTCTCCACCAATCGCCTTGCTCTGGGCGTTGCGAGTTCGTGCGGGCAGCGAGCTCAGAGTCGAATAGCACGACCGCAATGTGTTGGCCGTTGGCCGCTGTGCCTGCAACGGAGCCGAGGTAACCCCGCGCTCCTGGCTTTAGTTCTGTCCGCCAGAGATCCATCTGACGCTTTAGATGTTCGTTATCCGTGACCGTTCCTTGAATGACCTGAATGAACATGGTCGCACCTTCCTTATTGAATAGAGAGGCCCGACTCCGACGGTACGCCGAGGAGAGTTGTCTTTCAAGAGGGCAAGTTTTGTGCCATAGCCAGCCGAGACAAATCGGCGTACGGTCAAATGACGGAGGTACTTCATGCGCAGTCGTCTACAAGGAATCTTGATCGGCTTTGTCGCCGGCGGTTTGCTCGCTGGCACTTTTGCCTTCGCAGTGACTGTTGTGCCGTCCGAATCGGGTGACATCTACTACGGGTGTTTCTCCTCGGCGGGAAAACTAAAGGTGTCCACCGTATGGTTCAACATCGAACCTGAGGCATGTCCAAGCGTCACAGACGTTGTCCGCTCATGGGGCGCCCAGGGCGAAGTAGGTCCCCCTGGCCCACAAGGACCGGAGGGACCTCCAGGTCCGGCAGCCACGCCATCGGTGCGATTGGTGGACGTATCTGCCGAAATTACGAACCAGAATGTCGAGATCGCGCCCAATCAGTCACACACCTACAGTGTTTTCGATAGCGCGGACTGCTCTGCGATCTCTGCGAGCGTCGAGGGCGTTTCATATAGCTTCTCGAATTTTTCTAGCTTTTCTCCCGCTCACATGGTTCTGCGCACAGGCCGCGCTGTCGACATGCGGACCTTTTCGATGGGCAATTCGGACACTTTTGGTACCCCAACCGGTACTGGCAACTTCGGCCTCTCGCCGTTCTTTTGGGACTATGGCGTCCTGGGCGACAGCATCACATTGACGGGTATCGGTCCGTTGACCTCCCTGACAGTTGAAAACCGGGATGGCTACCGAACCCTCACCGTCGGACGCGTCCATGCCTACTGTTACCCATACTGAGTGCGTGTTCCGGCACGCCATCGAAATCTTCTAGGCCCAGCCGCTGATGCGAAGTCCTGATTGAAAGAGGTCGATCGCAGCGCTCTCAGTCGTCGGCGGTAGCGGATCGTTGTCGCGAAGCACCTCGAGATACGAGCGGTAGATCGACCACCCGATGTAGTCGATCTCGTCGACACCTTCGAGTACGGCGTTCGCAGCATGCGGACCGATCTTGAACGAGAACTCCGCACCGTCAGACTCGGGTGCAGCAATCCGTCGACCGGCTGAAGCGACGTCGCGTAGCAATGTCGCGTGCGGGTCTGCTGGTAACTCTTGCGACGCTGCACGCGGGTCTTTTGACCGAGCCATCGCATTTGCGAAAACCTGTGACAGCACGAACGCGAGTGTTTCGCTATCTGACGAAGTTGAGATGCCAATCTGGGAGACGCAGGTCGCGATCTCGTTGGCGACAAGTCCAGTAAAACGTACGAACTCCATCGGATGAAGATTGGCCATCGTCTTCCACATGTCTGCCGCGGCGTTACTTCCGCCGTACTGATTCATTTGCGCTCCCAAATCATGATTAGTTAATGATGCCGAAGCGACCGAGCCTCGTTACTCGTCGGCTCGATCGTCGTGCGGATTGTCATTGGATTGCATCATCTGAATTACCTGTAATGCAGATCCGAATGCCATTTCGTGCTGGATCTCTAACGCGATGCGAGCATCGGTCATCGAGTCGGTCCCGCAAATTGCAGTCTTGAGCGCATCTAGGCCCGCCAGGATGTACAGGCGCCCAATGTCTTCTGCTTGAGCACTTTCGACAAGAGCCCTATTGCTTTCAAGGAGTTGCGCTAACTCGAATGGACGAGTGTCTTCTGGTTCAAAGTCGAGACTGTTAAGAATGTTCGAATCCTGATTCAATATTTCTTCTTTCTGTCGTCGTGTGTCACGAACTAGACGGCCAAACAAAAACCCGCACACCGCCAGATGCGGCAAATACCGTCGCATGAGCGTGGGACACGCCGGCCACCGTTACAGGATCGCGAGTGCATCCTTGATCATCACGTTGCCGCTGACAACTTTGGCCACCGCTATCAGCAATCGCCCGACCCACACAACAATCGGCGATCGCCATATTGGCACTAGGGCTGGCCGCGCAACTGCGGCGAAGGCCACGCCAGCACCAATAATTAGGGCGCCAAAAAGCGGTCGGCAACAGCATCACAACCGGTGCGAAGCTTGCCTTGAACCGCCAGCCCGGCGCGACTTGGCCCCATGTGGCTAAACGGCGCGCGAGAACAGGTAGAAGCGCGCCGTATGCGAAGGGGATCACGACAAACATGCCGACCGCGAGTCCGAGCGGATCTAATAACTCAAAGTCCAGGCCATGTGGATTCAAGATTTGCGCGGCTCCAATGGACCCTGTGAGAAGTGCGTTAACGAGTGGCGCAACCCGCGATGGGATCCACGTGGCAGTGACCGCGTGAACTATTCCGCCAATCGCGCCGACGAACAGACAGAGAAAAAGTAGAAACAATGATGCTGAACTGATGATCCCTATCGTGAAATCGTCGTCTGTCTGCACACCATGCAGGTTGGGACTCGACGTAAGGCGCAAAACTAACATCGCGATCCGGCTGCCGATACCGCCAATCACGAATCCGAGGATCATGCCAGCAAGAAGCGATGGTGCGAGCGCCTCCGAAGATCGCGCCAGATGCCAAGAGGTTGGCTTATCGGATTCAAACAGGCATCACTGCTTTAGCCCAGCGTTCATTGCGGCACTCCAAGACCTACGGGTGCCAGGACACTAGGTCTGCAACTCCGTCAAAGAAATTGGAATTTCGAAAAGCGCGCTCGGAGGGATGCGACGCCGATGCGTCTTACCTGGGATACCAGGAGATCTACGCAACCCCGGGCTTCACCGCCCTCCGAGCCGAGGACCAGCGCCAGGCGCTGAAGCTCCTCATCCTGACCAAGCGCGGG
>SXJP01000006.1 GCA_005779395.1 Actinomycetota bacterium | reverse complement strand
GGTCACTGAGATAAACGGCACGAACAGTTCCGTTTCCCAAAGCGAACTGTCGACAGGAACTTCTACGACAGTTGGCGCGACAAAATTTCCATCAGCTAGGCGACCGTCCGTGAGTCGATGCCCTCCGCAGAGCACTCGCCCATCTGTCGACGCTTGAGCCGTTGCGTCGAGATATCGCTCTACCGCATCCTCGTTGATGAGCGGACCCATCCACACCGAGTGGTCTAGCGGGTCGCCGACGATGATGCCGTTTGCTTTGGCCACAAGCCGGGCAACAAACTCGTCGTAAACGGGTCGCTCGATATAGGCGCGAGAAGCCGCGCTGCACTTTTGGCCGGTTAGTCCGAAGGCGCTACGCATCGTGCCTTCTACTGCGAGGTCAATGTCTGCCTTGCGGCTAACGATTACGGGATTTTTCCCACCCATCTCGCATATCGCAGGCTTCGGATACTGCGTTGCGAAGCGTCGGTAGATATCCATGCCGACGCTGTAGCTGCCGGTAAAGGTGATGCCATCAACCTTCGGGTGTTCCACGAGAGCGCGACCAGTCAGTTCGCCTGGCCCGAACACGACGTGCAGGACGTTTGTCGGGACGCCGCCATCCCAAAGTGCCTTGGCTATAAGCAGGCCCGTGAGACTCCCGATCTCGCTCGGTTTCAGGACGCAGGTGTTGCCTGCGATAAGCGCGGCGCCGATCGGGCCACCCGAGAGAGCGGCAGGAAAATTGAACGGCGCAATCACTGCCCAAACACCATACGGACGAAGCACATCGCTGGTGTTATCGGTCTCGCTTAGACGTCCCATAGGTTGGGCGAATCCGTTGTTGGTACGCATCTGGTGTGTGTAGTAACGAATCAGGTCGGCTGTTTCTTCTACATCGCCGAGCGCCTCTAGACGATTCTTGCCGACCTCAATTGTTAGAACTGCACTTATCTCATTGCGACGTTCGCTAATGAGATCGGCTCCAGCATCGAGAATGTCACAACGCTGGTCAGCGCTCAGGCGAGACCATGAAGCAAATGCGTCTCGGGCGGCGTTCACTGCGGAGTCGACGTCGTGTTCTGACGCTGTACCGAAAGTTCCGACTATCACCGCACGATCGATCGGACTTACGGTCGAGAAACTGTCATCGGCGTTGAGTTCTGCACCGTTGACGATGCTCGCGTGATGCCCGCCTAGCTGCTTTCGTGCGGTCGGAATCGCAGCTTCGAATGCCGCGTGTAGTTCTTTGTTGTCTGCGCTGAGGGTTGCGTAGGTCACTCGGAAAGTCATATCGCGATCACCTCTACTTGATCGGCCAACGCGGGCTAGTTGTGCGCGGTGGAAACAATCGGGCCTTGACGTGCACTAAACGTGGTGCGCGAGACGACAGCGACTCAGCGAGAGCCTTTGAGTACTCGTCTCCAACGCCGCCGACGCAACACGCTGTGATGCCAAAGCCTTTCGCGACCGCGACAAAGTCGACCGGAGCCAACTCGCAGCCCAGAGCATCTGAAGCCGGGTAGCGCAACATCCCGTACCCGCCATCGTCAACGACGACGACGGTAAGCGGAAGCTGTTCTTGTGCGACAGTTGCGAGTTCGCCAAGAGCGAACAGCATGCCGCCGTCGCCTACGAAGGCAACGCTCGGGATATCTGCCGAAGCTGGCCCGATGCTCGCAGGGAAAGCCCAACCGAGCGTGCCCCACCCCATTGGGTAGTGGAGGCCGCGGGGTCTTGAAACTTGGATATAACTAGCGGCCCAGTAACCGGCAACGCACATATCCGCGAACACAACGGGGTTGGCGTTGTTACGAAGGGCGCGTTCGGTGTCCTCTACGAAGCAGACGCTCTCGGCGGTCGCTGCATCGTCGCGCAACTCTGCGCGAACTGTTTTCTCGAGAACGGCAAGATCGCCGAACCATGGGTCGCGTTGTGTCAGCGAACCTGTCCAAGCATCGATATTGCTCGCGTCAACCTCTATTACGGAATCGAATTGGTAATTCTTCGCCGCGTCTGCAGCATCAACGTTGATTGCGATTCTTCGCGCCGGAAGAGGAAGTTTGAAGGCCATCGTGTTCATCGCATCGAGGTCGGAACCGATGACGATGATGCAATCGGATTGCGCAATGAATGAAGCAACGGCGGGTTCGTGTGGCGGCACTGGGACCAAATGGCTGTGTCCTGCTGGGAGCACGCCGCGCGCAGAGTAAGTAGCAATAACCGGCGCACCGACGCGGCGTGCGAACGCATCGATCTGCTCATGCGCATGTTTCGCGCCGCCACCAACCCAGATGAGCGGCCGCTCACCGATGTCTGTCGGAAAAATGTTGGCATCTAATGGAAGAGGAAGCAACTGCGGTTTCGGCTTGGGCAATGGCTGTTCGTGTTGGCGGAGCTTGTCTGTCGGAATCTCGTAATAGGTAGGACCTTGGGGTGCGCTGAGAGCAGTATCAATCGCCTCGTGAATATCGCGAGTTGTTGTCTTCGTGACTGGCTTGAACAGGCCAGCCTGGTCTTGGCACTCGTGGAGCACGCCCGTGTACACGCCGTCGCGTCGAAGGTTACTCGGGATGTCGGTAGCGATGACCAACACAGGGCTCTTGCTAGCCCACGCTTCGCCGACAGCGCCGAGAGTGTTAGCGGCACCGGGACCTGTCGTTACGAGAGCGACGCCGAGCTTCCCAGTGGAGCGCGCGTATCCGTCGGCTGCGTAGGCGCAACCTTGTTCGTGTCGACAACCCACGATGCGAATACCAGCCGCTTCGAAGGCTGGCCAGAGGGCCATGTTGTGGACTCCAGGAAGGCCGTACGCGATAGATACTCCAGCATCGGCGAGTGCTCTCGCGATTCTGTCGGCACCATTCACGAAAGGGCCTCACGGTTATCGATCTGCGCTTTCTGGAGGCGTCCGGAGTAGTCGATGTACACGGACTTGGTCTCGCTGAATTGTTCTAGGCCACGACTTCCAGCCTCGCGGTAGCCGTTACCTGTGTGCTTATTGCCACCGAACGGCAAATGGATCTCCGCACCGATAGTCGGCGCATTCACATAGACGATCCCGGTGTCGAGTCTGTGCAGTGCTTCCATCGCCAAGTTCACGTCCTTGGTGTAGATGGCAGAACTCAGGCCGTAGTCGCAATCGTTTACGGTGTCGATTGCTTCGTCGAACGAGCTCACTTCGAGTACGGCAACGACGGGACCGAAGACCTCGTTGCGGGTGATGTATGAGTTTCGGTCAGCGCCGGTGATTATCGTCGGTTCGAAGAAAGAACCGCCTTCGCAACCTTCCGGGTGAGCGATCTTGCCACCGACGACGATCCCATTGCCTTCTTCTGCTGCGCGCTCGACCATTGCAAGTATTCGCGCTGCCGACTCGGCGTTGATGACTGGACCAATGTTTGTCCGCGCGTCGAGTGGGTCTCCGATATTGAGCGCCGCTGTGCATTCGGCGAGACGAGCGGTCAGTTCGGTGGCGATCGAACGGTGGGCAACGATTCGCGATGTGCTCGTGCAGCGTTGGCCAGCAGTTCCGAATCCACCGAATAGCGCGCCTTCGATGACTAGGTCGAGATCAGCATCGGGCATGACGATGGCCGCATTTTTTCCGCCGAGTTCGAGACTCAGTAGCTTCGGCCCAACTTCCATGGCCGCGATTGCGACCTTGCGGCCGGTAGCCACAGAGCCCGTGAATGAAATCGCGCGCACCTTCGGATGCGCAGCGAGGTAGGCGCCAACTTCGCCGAACCCGTGCACGACGTTGATGAGCCCATCTGGAATGCCAGCGTCAACGCAAGCCGATACAAATGCATCGCAACACGCTGGGGCCATCTCGGACGGCTTGATAATTATGCCGTTGCCCGCGAGCAGAGCAGGGAAAGCCTTCCACGACGGGATTGCTACTGGGAAGTTCCAAGGAGTGATCATGCCAACGATTCCGACCGGATGACGCGTCGTGAATCCAAACTTGCTCGGTAGCTCACACGGGTGCGTGGTTCCCCAAGCTGCCCGTCCCTGCCCCGCAATAAAGCGCGCCATGTCGATCGCTTCTTGCACATCGCCGCCAGCCTCAGTGAGAATCTTGCCAGCCTCAACGGTAACCAGCCGAGCGAGTTCTGCTTTTCGCGACGCGAGGACATCGCCAATAGCCGCGATCATTTCGGCCCTAGCCGGAATAGGGACAGCAGACCAAGCCTTTTGTGCATCGGTCGCGCGTTCTACCGCCTCGTCAATGTCTATATGTGTGCTCGTCCTGAACGATCCGATGATTTCTGCAGGGCGAGCAGGGTTAAGGCTGTCGAAAATGGTCATAAAGCGAATCCTCTGTGCATTCGGGTTGCAAGGTCGGATGGCCGATATTGGCTGACTACCTCAGGCTAGGACGGCATTGGTGCGTAAGAAACCCGCGCGAGGATGACTCACTGTCACGCAAAGTTCGGTGCCAGCGGCGGCGTCGACGACCCATTCCGCTACGCCTCTGTCTGGCGTTCCATCTGTTGTGGAACCAAAGTCGCCGAGCATTGTCGTAACCCTAGAGCGACCAGCCAATTGCCCTAGTTCTACTGATGTATTTCCCCGAACCAGGCGCGCGTCAGGTGTGAGAGTCAACTCAGCCTCTACACCACGCACGAGTTTGCGGTCGATGGCGCGCTCGGTGACGTTGGTCGGCATCCAACCATCGTTTTCGACAACGACGCGGATCCGCCAGACCCTTTCAGCTACGCGTTCGGTAATCACTTCGCGCATGACGAGACGCGGTGTCGCGAGCGCGCAAAATATTTCCCATTCGGTGTGGGGAGCGACTTCGGCCTCGAGGAGATGGTCTGGCGGATTGGTCCAGAAACGGAACCAGTTCCAGCCACCTAACTCGACCTTCCCGAGTTGCGGGTGATCGAACTCGTACCAGTCGACGAAGCCAGTTGCGCCGAGTTCGTCATCTGAGTAACGCAACAACGCCAGGTCATCAGACACCGGGTGGTCGTCGAACCACTTGATGAAGTGAAAGTCGGTGATTCCTGCCTTGACTATTGGACTCCAAAATTCCGTAGTCCACGCGTACACGCCGAGGTGGTCGTACGCCCATGTGTCTTCGCCGCCAGTGATCACATCTTTCGGGTCGTACCGAAAGTCGTGGAAAACGCTGACGTGCTTGTAGCCGGTGAGTTCGGTTCCTCTCGCAGCCAACGCATTGAAGCGACGGAGGTCGAGTGTTGGCATGTCGTCGTCTGGGCGGTCGTCGAAAGGCCGAAGAATTGCTCCAGAGAATGTGTGGTGGCAGAAGTATGCGCAGATATTCGGTCGCGCGATTACAGCATCTGCCACAGCGCGCGTCTCCGGTTCGCTGAGCGGCGCAGGACCGGCGCCTTGTTGTTCGCCTGCGACACGCCATTGCGCAGGAAACTGCCGGTTGAGGTCGAGCGAACGCCGTTCGGGAGCGATTGGAATTGTTGCGCCGTCGTAGTCGCGCACGTCGCCTTCCGCGAGGAGTCGGTAGTACGGACCGGCGTGATAATCGTCGGCAGCGCGAGCGACTAGTAGACGCTGGTCATGTTCGCTCTTCTTCCATGCTCCGTTCGGGTCTTCGATGCGCATAGAGAGAATGCGACCATCGCAGTCGACATCGCGTTCGACCAGACCGGGAGCGTCGTCGGTGCGTGGCCATTTACGCGTAGATGAACGTAGGTAGGTCGGGGGGACTGCGAGACTGAGTTCAGCGCCGTCAGGGTTGATCCGCGGAACAACATAAAACGTTCGGGTATCGACGGCGTAGGCGATGCGCTCATCTGTGTCGTAGCTAGTGATGAGCGTGTGCAACAGATGCAAGGCAGCGACGGCCCCTGTGTGCTCAACCGAATGAATGTTGGCGCCAACCCAGATTGCGGGCTTCTCGTGGTGCGGACCCGTGCGCGAGTTAGTGGCAGTCGCGAGCAGAATCTCGCGACCTTCGTGGGACTTGCCGATCGACTCTACGGTCATTAGGTCTGGTCGCAGTGCAGCTAGCCCATGAAGTGTCGTGGTGAGTTCTTCATAGTCGTAGAGATGATCAAAAGTTGGTGTGGCCATTGGCGTTGACGCTAGGCGAGAGAGCGACCGCTAGTGAATGGCTCAGGGCCTTGCAATACTCTGCAACCCATGACCAGCGACATGAAGCCACGTTCACGAGAAGTCACAGACGGCAATGAGCGCGCGCCAGCACGTGCCATGTTGCGTGCCGTGGGCATGGGCGACGACGATTGGGGCAAGTCTCAGGTTGGTGTTGCCTCAAGTTGGAACGAGGTCACGCCGTGCAATCTTCCGCTCGACCGTTTAGCCAAGCGCGCTAAGGACGGTGTGCGTGCTGCTGGCGGGTTCCCGCTCGAGTTCGTGACGATTGCGGTTAGTGATGGCATCTCTATGGGCCATGAAGGAATGCGCGGCTCCCTAGTGAGCCGCGAGATCATCGCCGACTCAGTTGAGTGCGTAATGCACAGCGAGCGATTCGACGGTCTTGTCACCCTCGCCGGCTGCGACAAAAGCCTGCCAGGGATGCTGATGGCAGCGGCGCGGCTGAACCTCCCGAACGTCTTTGTGTATGGCGGGTCGATCCTGCCAGGGGAATACAAGGGCCAAGCACTCGACATCGTGAGCGTGTTCGAAGCCGTTGGTGCATGCGCTGCTGGCACGCTCAGCGTCAACGAACTCGGCGAGATCGAAAAGCGTGCCTGCCCATCTGAAGGGAGTTGCGCAGGGATGTTCACCGCTAACACGATGGCGAGCGTTGGCGAGGCGCTCGGTATGTCGCTGCCGGGTTCTTCGAGCGCACCGGCAGTAGACAGTCGCCGCGACGACATCGCGTTTGCTGCTGGCGAGGCAGTAATGAACCTGCTCGCTATAGATCTGCGTCCGAGGCAAATCATGACAAAGCAAGCGTTTGAGAATGCCATCGCTGTGGTGATGGCATTGGGTGGTTCGACGAACGCTGTGTTGCACTTGCTCGCGATCGCGCACGAGGCACAGGTCGATCTTTCGTTGGATGACTTCAATCGAATTGGTTCGAAGGTCCCGCACGTTGCCGACACGAAGCCACATGGCAAGTACCACATGACAGATGTCGATCGCATCGGTGGTGTGCCTGTCGTGATGCAGATGCTTCTAGAGGCGGGGTTGCTGCATGGCGATGTCCCGACGGTCACAGGCAAGACAATGGCTGAAAACCTCGCGGAGATTTCACCGCCACCAGCCGATGGCGATGTTGTGCATCCACTCAGCAGTCCGATCCATGCTCAGGGTGGTATCGCCGTGCTCCACGGGTCTCTCGCGCCAAAAGGCGCGGTAGTAAAGGTTGCTGGAATCGACGAACTTCGCTTCGAGGGCACCGCCCGCGTCTTCGATGGCGAAGCAGCGGCGATGGAAGAAATCTTGGCTGGCAAAATCAAGGCTGGCGATGTCGTCGTGATCCGTTACGAAGGTCCTAAGGGCGGCCCGGGCATGCGCGAGATGCTCGCCGTTACAGGAGCCATGAAGGGCGCCGGCCGCGGAGCAGACGCTGCGCTCATCACTGATGGTCGTTTCTCTGGCGGAACTCACGGTTATTGCGTCGGCCATGTCGCGCCGGAGGCTGTAGATGGTGGGCCGATCGCGTTCGTCAATGACGGCGACAGAATCGTGATTGATGCCGGCGCGTACACGATCGACCTGCAGGTAGATGCAGCCGAACTAGAGCGACGCAAAGCCAACTGGAAGATCCCGGACCCGCGTTACCCGGCTGGATTCCTAGCTAAGTATGCGCGGCTAGCACAAGGCGCAGAGACTGGCGCGATCACCAACGTTTGATCGCGGTGCCTGCGTCAGGTTTTGCTGAGGTCAATCTCGTCTTCGGCGACGCCATTGCCTGCTAGCCGCACCTGATCGCCTCCAGAGCGCTTGGCAGCGAGGAGAGCGCTGTCGGCCGCCGCTAGGACGGTCGCGACGGTACGGCCGATTGAACTGTCTGCGACGCCGTAGGTCGCCGTAGTGCGAGGCAAGTCGGCTAGTCCTAGACCAGCTTCGAACTCAGCACGTGCTCTCTGAAGCGCCTGATCAGCAAGCGCAGAATCGCAACCGGCTAGGACGAGCACGAACTCGTCGCCACCGAAACGCGCGATCAGATCATTGGGCCGTAGCGCCCGGCGTAGTGAGTCAGCGAATGCCCGCAGCAAACGGTCGCCGGTTTCGTGGCCGTAGACATCGTTTACGAGTTTGAAGTCATCGAGGTCTGCTATCGCCAATGCAAACGGTGTTCCGGTCGCGGCTAAGGATTTGACCTCTGCGTCGAGGGCGCGGCGGTTTGCAGCACCGGTGAGTGGGTCTGTAGCTGCCTGTTCGGTTGCGTGACGCACGGCGCGCAGTAGGGATATTCGAGAAGCTGACTGAGCGGCTAGTTCTTCGAGTCGCACGATCGTCGATGCATCAATCGGAGTGTCCGGCGAGGTGTTTGCGTGAAGTACTCCAACATTGCGGCCAGCGACTGTGAGGGGGATACAAACCGCCGAGCGATCGCCTTCTTCTCGATTCTTAAGGTGCGGGCAGGCATCGATGCTCGTCGCAGTTTCGAAGATTTCGGTCCTGCCGTGTTGTACAGCTCGACAACCTCCGAGGTTCGCCACTCTGCAACCGCTAATCAAGGCAGTGTTTTCCGTTGTACCGACTCGGCGAAGGCTGTCAGACGAACCCGACGGGACCAATAGCAATTCTCCAGCAACGCTTCCATCGATTTGGTGCATCGCAGTGGCGACGAGTTGGGTTACTTCGGTCTCAACTTGGGTGGCTTCGAGTGCTCTTGCAAGGCGAACCTCAAAAGTTCTGCGACACAGCATTGTCTCAAGCATCGCTACTTGTTGGCCGCGCAACTGCAGGGTCCGCCCGCGAGCTCGCATTGTCCGTGCCACGATGGCGCTCCGCACCGCAAGTACGAGAGTCGCGCCTAGGAGTACAACGATCAGTAGTTTGTTGCTCACTCCTGCGGTCCTCGGCGCTCGCTCGAATTTCCCTCTATGGGTACTCATCGGACCGATTCGGGCCTTTTGGAGCGACAAAATGACTGCTTGACTACTTTCAACTTGCATCGAGCGCCTCAATCGGGCATACTCGTAGCCAATGTTCTCCACTGACTTGGTACTTGTAGTTACTTAGCGCACGGCGACACCGATCGCGCCCGTGCGCTTCCTGCCCCTCCAAACGGAGGGGCTTTGTTTTGTCCAAACACCAAAAGACTCAAGGGACAAGTCCTTGAGTCAGCCAAAGAAAGAAGCAGGCTATGAAGCTCACAGGAGCTCAGGCACTAATCAGAAGCCTAGAGATGGAACAGGTCGAGGTCATGTTCGGCTTGCCGGGTGGCGCAATATTGCCGGTCTACGACCCGCTCATCGACAGCTCGATCCGCCACATCCTCGTACGCCACGAACAAGGTGCTGGCCACATGGCGAGCGGCTATGCGCACGCCACGGGACGGCCTGGAGTCGCGATGGTGACTAGTGGTCCCGCAGCCACAAACATCGTGACGCCATTGGCTGATGCCTACATGGACAGCGTTCCTATGGTGGTCGTCACGGGGCAGGTTCCATTCTCGGTGATCGGGACAGATGCATTTCAAGAATGCGACACAGTTGGCATCACGATGCCAATCACCAAGCACAACTGGCTGATTACGAATCCACAGGACATCCCGACGATTGTTCGCGAAGCGTTCCATGTCGCCACAACAGGGCGTCCAGGGCCCGTGCTGATCGATATTCCGAAAGACGTCGCCAACATGACAATGGATTGGTACTGGCCAGAGTCAGTCGACCTACCCGGATACAAACCAACAACCAAAGGTCATCCGAAGCAGATCAAAGATGCTGCACGGTTGATTTGCCAAGCACAGCGACCTGTCATTTACGCGGGTGGTGGGATCCTGAAGGCCCGTGCCGCTGAGGCGCTCCGCGCGTTCGCCGAACTTATCGGTGCGCCAGTTGTTACGACCCTGATGGCGCGTGGGTCGTTTCCTGATAGCCACGAACTTTGCCTCGGAATGCCGGGTATGCACGGCAACTACACGGCTATTACGGCGATGCAGAAGTCCGATCTGCTTATCGCTCTTGGCTCGCGTTTCGATGACAGGGTTACTGGCAAACTCGATGGGTTCGCTCCAGATGCGAAGGTCATCCATGTCGATATCGATCCGGCAGAACAAGGCAAGGTGCGCCGCCCCGATGTCCCGATCGTTGGTGACTGCAAGATCGTGATCGAAGAGCTCATCAAGGCTACGAAGTCAGAGATATCAAAGACATCAAAGCCCGATCTGTCGCCTTGGATCGCGCAGATTCGTCAATGGCAGAAGGACTTTCCACTCTATTACAACCAAGAAGAAGGCGGACTCCTGAAGCCGCAGTTCGTCATCGAAAAATTGCGTGAAGCCGCGCCAGACGACACCATTCTCGCTTCAGGCGTAGGGCAGCACCAGATGTGGGCGAGCCAACACTGGAAGTTCGAGCACCCCTATACATGGGTGAACTCTGGGGGCCTTGGGACCATGGGCTACTCGGTGCCTGCCGCAATCGGTGCCAAAGTCGGTCGGCCTGACCGCATGGTGTGGGCAGTCGACGGCGACGGGTGTTTCCAGATGACGGCGCAAGAACTAGTGACTGCAACGGCCGAGAAGATCCCGGTGAAGATCGCGATTCTCAACAATGCCTATCTCGGCATGGTTCGACAGTGGCAGGAACTGTTCTACGAGGAGCGTTACAGCGAGGTCTATCTGTCGCCGGATCTTCCGGACTACGTGAAGTGGGCTGAGGCCATGGGTTGTGTTGGAATGCGAGTTGAAGACGCCGGCGATGTCGAGACGACGATCGAAAAAGCCAACGAGATCAATGACCGCCCAGTCGTTATCGACTTTCGTACCGACTATCGCGAGAAGGTGTACCCGATGGTGGCCGCTGGAACATCGAACGACTCGGTGATTCTCGACCCAGCTATGACCGAGAGAGCAGGGCGCTAACAATGTCAGTCAACCCGAGACATCACATCTTGTCGGTTCTTGTCGAGAACAAGCCTGGCGTGCTTACCCGCGTCGCGGCATTGTTCTCGCGACGCGGATTCAATATCGTGTCGTTGGCCGTCGGTCCGACAGAAGAGGATCGCTTCTCGCGCATGACGATTGTTGTCGACGCTGACGAGAGCCCACTAGAGCAAATCGTGAAGCAACTCAACAAGCTCATTCCAGTAATCAAGATTGGCGAGATTGCCCACGATGAGGGCGTCGAGCGCGAACTTATGTTGATTACTCTCAAAGCGACCTCAGATGTCCGCGGGCAGGTGACCGAACTCACGGCGATATTCGATGCAAAGATCGTCGACGTCGGACACGAGGCAATGACGATCATGGTTGCTGGAGAAGCAGACAAACTCGATTCGTTTACTGAGCTAGTTAGGCCGTTCGGCATCGTCGAGCAGCAACGCACAGGCAGAATCGCGATGCCGAAGCTTGCACGTCAACAAGTCAAGCTCCGCGCCGTAAAGACTGCACGTACCTAATAGCTCAATCCGGCGAGGGTTCGCTTTTCGCCAACCGTGCGGGACTCCCGCGATAATCATTTCAACTAACTGTTCACCAAGTAGGAGACATACTCATGGCAGCGACCGTTTACTACGACGCCGATGCGACTTCGGGACTCATCTCGGACAAGACCGTGGCAATTCTCGGATACGGCTCACAGGGCCATGCACATGCTCTCAACCTCAAAGAGAGCGGAGTAAACGTTGTAGTCGGCTTGCGCGAAGGCAGCACTAGCAAAGCCAAAGCCGAGTCGGCTGGCCTTGCAGTTCTTACGCCGGGAGCAGCCGTAGCCGCCGCTGACATCATCATGGTGCTGTTGCCAGACACGGAGCAGAAGAAGGTCTACGACGCTGAGATCGCGCCGAACCTCACGGCAGGCAAGTCACTCGCCTTCGCTCACGGGTTCAACATTCACTTCGGCCGGATCACTCCGCCAGCAGACGTTGACGTATGGATGATCGCACCGAAGGGTCCCGGCCACCTAGTGCGGCGCACATACGAAGAGGGCGGTGGGGTTCCATGCCTCATAGCTGTACACCAAGATGCGACAGGCAAGGCCAAAGAAATCGGTCTTGCTTACGCGCAGGCAATCGGTGGCACCCGTGCTGGAGTGCTCGACACGACATTCCAAGAAGAAACAGAGACAGACCTATTCGGCGAGCAGGTCGTGTTGTGCGGCGGTCTAGTTGAGCTGATCAAGAATGGCTATGAGACTTTGGTCGAGGCCGGCTACCAGCCGGAGTCGGCATACTTCGAGACTTTGCACGAAGTGAAGCTCATCGTTGATCTCATCTACGAAGGTGGCATCACCGCGATGCACTACTCGATTAGCGACACGGCCGAGTATGGAGATCTAACACGTGGCCCACGCATCATTACATCAGAGACCAAGGCTGAGATGAAGAAGATTCTCGCTGAGATTCAGAGTGGACAGTTTGCCAAGGAGTGGGTGGCAGAAGACGAGAGCGGTCGTCCGAACTTCACCCGTTTGCGTCAGGCCGCGTTCGATCACCCGATCGAAAAAGTTGGCACGGAACTACGGGCGATGATGCCGTGGATTTCGGCTGGTCGCAAGCGCGTTCAGGACGTAAGCGGAGGCTAAGACCGCGCCACCTTGTTCCACGGCAGTTCCTTGTCGACGCGAGGCTCGCCGGGCAAACCGAGGATGCGCTCGCCAAGGATGTTGCGCATGATCTCACTAGTCCCGCCTTCGATGGAGTTGGCGCGCGCTCGCAAGAACATGTGACGAGCCGTGCCTTCACCGCCTTCGAGGCCGAGTTCCTCTGGCCTGCGGAACGTGTAATCGAAGTCGTGGAGTCCATCGGCACCGAGAAGGTTTATGCAGAGGTCATAGATCTTCTGATTGTTGATAGCTAGTGCAAGCTTCGCTATCGAGCCTTCGGGTCCAGGGCCGCCTGTACGCGCCGCTGCAGACGCACGAAGGTTTGTGAGGCGCAAACACTCAGAGTCGGCCCAAAGTTTCATCAGCTGATCCTTCTTGGCTGCGCTGTTGTTGTCGTTGAGCTTGAACAGTCGCACAGCCTCAGCGATCGAACCAGACCCACGCTTGGGACCGCCTCCTCCGCTACCTCCGCCTCCGATCGACACGCGCTCGTTTGCCAGCGTAGTTAGAGAGACTCGCCAGCCTTCGCCGACCTCGCCGATTCTGTAGCTATCTGGGATCATCGCGTCGGTCAGGTAGACCTCGTTGAACTCTGCTTCGCCCGTGATCTGGCGCAATGGACGAACTTCGACGCCAGGCTGATGCATGTCGACTGCGAAGTATGTGAGGCCTTTGTGCTTCGGGACGTCGGGGTCGGTGCGCGTAACGAGCATTCCGAAGTCTGCGAGGTGGGCAAGTGTGTTCCAGACCTTCTGGCCGTTGACTCGCCATTCGTCGCCGTCGCGTTCTGCACGACAAGCCAACGACGCTAGGTCGGAGCCAGCCCCAGGCTCTGAGAAGAGCTGGCACCACACGTCTTCGCCAGTAAAGATTTTCCGGAGAAATCGGTCCTTCGCCCATGTGCTGCCGTGTGCGACGAGGGTGGGGGCAACAAGGAAGTGTCCGAAAAACATCCGGCCCGTCGTAGACGCAGCGCCAGCAGCGCGCAGACGCTTGTCTACCTCGCGCTGTAAGCCTGGCCGAGCGCCGACGCCACCTTCGCCGATCGGGAACCCAACCCATGCGAGACCCTTATCGAACTGCGCGCCCCGAAACGTGACGTCATCGACGGTTGCCGGATCGCACTCACGCAGTAGTTCGTCGACCAGCGCCGATACGGTCTGTGCTTCGGGGTCTGCGAGATTCTTGGAGTCTGTAGCTGTCATGGGTCCGAAGATAGCTGCCGACCTTAGGCATTGCTCAAACTGTTGTTGCGATGCCGCCATCTACTGGAAGGATCGCCCCTGTGCAATAAGCACCGGCGCGGCTCGCGAAGAAAATTGCTGCACCAGCCATGTCATCGGGACGACCGATGCGCTTGAGCGGCGAACCTGCAGCGACTGAGTCACCGAAGTCGCGCAATGTGGCTTCCATCATCTTGCTCTCGAACGGGCCGGGTGCAATCGCGTTGACGGTTATCTGATCGCGGCCGAGGCGGCTCGCTAGATGCCGAGTCAGTTGGTGAACAGCGGCCTTAGATGCAGAGTATGAGAACGTCTCCATGATGGGCACGCGGATGCCATCGATCGATCCGATGTTGATCACGCGTGCCGGGTCGTCGGCACTCGCGGCAGCGATTAGTTGTGGGTGCAGGGCGCGGGTCATGAAGAAGATGCTCTTGACATTGAGATCTAGGACCTTGTCCCAAGCCGATGCCGGGAATGCGTCGAAAGATTCGCCCCAAGTCGCGCCCGCATTGTTAACGAGGACGTGCAGAGCAGGCTCGCGAGAGGCGATTTCGGCAGCAAGGCGCAAACACTCGGCTTCTGTCGAGAGGTCCGCCGGAAGCGAGATGCATTCACCGATTTCTGAAAGCTCAGCGGCGACCTTGTCGCAAACTTCGGCTTTGCGGCTCGAGATATAGACCTTGGCTCCGGCTTCGACATAACCGCGGGCGATCATTAAGCCGATGCCACGGCTACCGCCGGTTACGAGTGCGACTTTGCCGCGCAAAGAGAAGAGTGATTCGAGGCTCATGGCCTGACTCTACGTGCGCGTAGCCACCTGGTCCGATCTGAACGCTGAGTCGATGACATCTAGGAAGTGTGCTGACTGAGCTTCGACACTGAGGTTGAGGTCTTTGAGTATTTCGGGACCGCGGCGTGAGTGTTCAGCCCACTTCGCTGGGCTGTCAAGGATCGCGTCGATCGCCTCCGCGAGTTCTGCGGCAACCCCTGGCGCAACTAACTCTCCAGCGCCGCCGAGTATCTCGGTGATTCCACCGTGATTGCTCGAGACGACGGGCAGTCCAATGCTCATTGCTTCTATCGCAACGAGTGGTCCTCCCTCTGGGTCCGTACTAGCGGAGACTGCGATCGTCCACCGTCGCATCACATCGACTGGGTCGTCGCGGTGGCCCAGAAATCGGACGCGTGCTCGCAGACCTAACCGGTCCACTTGAACCCGTAGTCGGGTGCCATACTCCGAGTCCTTCGCGAGAGTTCCGCCCATGATCTCGAGTTGTGCTCCAGTGTTCTTGAGGAGCGCAAAGGCATCGAGGAGAACATGCTGGCCCTTCCATGGAGTTAGCAATCCAGCGATTCCGATGATCGGCGGAGAATCGCAATCCGGGTCGACACGGGCGAGGCTGAGCTGAGTCCCGTTGTAGACGGTCTCGGTTCTGACATTGAGAGTTCGTAGGCCAGCAGCCACGGCGTCTGAAACTGCGACGGCGATATCAATTCGGTTAGCGGCAGATCTAAGGAGCATCCGCCGGTCACTGCGTACGACGACGTCGTGAGCGAAATACAGGACGGGTGTCCTGCGACGTAACAGGCGCACGACTGTGAGTGCATTCACGCCGTTGATTATGCAAATCTCTCGTAACCGGAGTTTTGACCGGAGCACGATCCCTGCGTGAATGACCCGCCATGTCAGTAGCGGAAGGGCGATGACAAGCCTGCGGTCAGGCAAACGGAGATCGGGTATCGAGATGTGTTCGATGCCGTGTGCTCGTGCTTGTGTGACTAAGGGGCCATCGCTCGAAGCGATACGAACACGGCACCCGCGGAGTTGAGCCGACACGAGGTCGCGCAACAGCACGCGTTCTGCGCCGGAATAAATGCCGCCCGCAACTACAGCGAGGACAGGTTTCAAGGTACGAACTTCTGCATCGGTTCCTTCGCGAGTCGCGAACTCATGTGTGCCAATGCCTTCTAGCATGACACGGATCATGACCGAGCAGTCCACATCCGGCGATAACAGGACACCGCGAGTCGCGGTTTCGATGTTGAGCGGCGCAGGCGTAATGCTCGGTGCTCGCACTGTGATGGCGGTGTTCGGGTGGATCGGACTCCTGTTTGTTGCAAGATCGTTGGGAGAAGTTGCGTTCGGGTCCTACGCGTTCGTATTCGCTCTCCTGGGAATGCTCGGAATCGTCGCAGACTTCGAGACGACCAGAATCGTGATGGCCGAGGTCGATGATTGGCCGAACCTCGACGAACTGGTCGGCCGCTTCATCGTGTTTCGGGTTCTGCTCAGTTCCGTGATGTATGGCGTTGCCCTCGCTGTAGTCGTGGCCGGTTCGTACACGGGGACAGAAGTAAAGGCGGTCGCTCTCGGCGGGTCTTCATATTTTCTGGCTTCAGCACTCTGGTCACTTATAACCGTGTGCCAAGCGAAGTTCTGGCTACGGTCTGTGGCTATCGCGATGATCGTCGGTCAGGCGATTCAGCTTGCGCTTGTCATCGTTGTGTTTGCGTCGGATGAACATTCGGTGTTGCGCTATGTCTTCCCAGCAGTTGTCAACGACGCCGTGGCTCTCGCAGTTCTCGTGTTCTTGCTACGCAGGGTGATTCGCATTCGCCCTCGTGTCGACGTCGCAACTTGGCGCCGCTGGTTCTTTTCGGCGTTGCCATTGGCAACCGGGAGCATCATCGGGCAGATCTACTTCAAGCTCGATGGTGTGATGCTCACATGGTTACTGCCACGGCGCGAGGGGCGGACGGCAACCGGCCTGTACCAGATTGGTTACAAGTTCTCTGACCTGCTTGCGTTTGTCGTACCTGCTTTGCTCGCCGCTGTGTTGCCGGTACTCGCACGCGCTCGAACAAGGGAAGCATTTAGGGAAGGTTTTGCCTCGGCTCTAATTATCGTGTCTGTGGTCGTTGGGCTCGCTGTGCCTGTGTTCCTAGTGCTGGCGCGCCCGGCGATCAATTTCTTCTTTGGTCAAGGATTAGCACCAGCAGCGACTCCCGCACGTTGGCTCATAGTTGGTCAAGCGATCAACTTCTTGACCCAACTCGCATTCATCGCATTGGTGGCCGCCAATCGGCGCAGGTCCTATCCGAAAGCAGCGCTAGTAGGTCTTGTGTTCAACGTTGTGCTCAACGTCATCCTGATTCCGGATTATGGGGTCATGGGCGCCGCCATCGCGACAATCTTTACCGAAGTCGTGGTGCTGGCAATTTTGATGACATCGTTGAGGGGGCTTGCTCTGCGGCCGTTCCCTCTGGCGGTCTTGTTCCGAGTTGGGGCTGCCGCTTCACTGAGCGGGGGCGCAGCCGCTGTCGGCGTGCGAATTTTTCCGTGGATCATCGCCGGAATCGTTTCGGTCGCGGTCTTTGTCGCGGTCTTAGAGGTTGTAGGAATCGATGGCCCGAGCGGTTGGAGAGGATTCGCTGAAAGGCAGCGACAATTGCGTACCGACTCAATCTGAAGTTTTTGGAGCTCGCGGTGACGCTATTGCGTCTATCGCCTTATGAAACGTGCGTGGATGCCGACAAAGTAGGCCAAGGGTCATGGATTTGACCTGTGCTCGCATATGAGGTTGGCGTTATGGATGACACCAAATTCGAGTTCGGCTGCACGTTCGCGGCCGACGGAAGGCTCCACGACTCGTCGGAGTTCATGGCATCAATCCTTGGAGCGCACGAAATTGTTTTTGATGCTGTCGTGTCTCGAGATCGTCTCCGGCTTATGCAAGCGATAACTGCTCCTGATGCTGTCGGTACTTCGTTCGACATCCGTTGGAAAGATCCGACGGGACGCGTGAGAGTCCTCGGTTCGCAACTCTCAGTTGTCCAAAGCATCGACGAAGCTGGGCAGATATTCAAGCTTCGAGTCCGAGAGGTAACCGAACTGCGTCGGTTGAACGGAGTGCTCCACTCATACCGAGAGGTGCTTGACCAAATCGCGACCGATGCGCCGATAGCGACTGCGCTTGATGCCATCGCACGCATGGTCGAAGCTTCATCTCCGGATGCGATCGTCGCGATATATCTACGGCGCGACGACGCGTACGACCTCGCGGCAGCGCCGAGCGCGCCTACTAGCTACTTCGAATCTGCCGCGACCCTGATCGTGCCAGAAGGGTTCCCTGTGCGTGGCACGATCGAACCGATAGCCGGACCACTAGCTGAAGCGGCGGCTGGAGTCGGCCTCGGATTTGGCTGGTGGCTAAGCGTGATTGACGAAGACGGCACCGATGTCGCAAAAGTCGTAGCGCTTAGCGGCGAGAAAAGATTCTTGAGTTCTGACGAGCGTCTGCAGTGCGATGAAGCGGCTCGACTGATAGCGGTCGCTGTCGGGTCGGCGGTAACAGCGCGTGTAGCTCGCGAAGCAAATACCGCCGATCAACTTACGGGACTTCTCAACCGTAAGGCGTTGATGGCAGAGATCGAGCCAACTGCGTTAGATCTTGTAGCCCTCATGATTGAGGTACCGGGCCTATTGAGGTGCAATAGAGAATTCGGCTTTGTATGTGGCGACACGTTGTTGCTCGCAGTCGCAGAGCGCTTACGACGCGCTGTGCGCAATAGAGATTTCGTTGGACGGTGGTCTGGCACGAGATTTGTTGTCGTAGGACACAATCATCATGGCGGGACGATAGATGAACACTTCTACAGCCGCATGCGTGAAACCGTTAGCGGCAAGGTGATGGTTGGTGGCGCTCTGGTCGATCCCGGCTCTCGCGTCTCATGGGTTGCCCAAATCCCAGACGAGACCCCGACTGAAATGTTGTTGCGCCTTGAGAGTTCACCCGTGACCTCTTGGGACAAGGTGGGGAACATTGGTGACGTCGTCGGGATGTAGAAGCGAATCTGTTCGGCGGTTGGTGAAGTGCGCCTTCCGCCACTAGTAGAAGATCACAGTTACATGGAGGAGAATCATGACTGATAAGCACACCAGCGAACTTGCCGCGGAGATCACTCAACTCCCGGTGCAGCCAGGCGCTGCGATGCGACTGCTCTGGATGCTCGAAGACCCGCGCACTTCCGCCGCAGATCTTGGCCGCGTTATCGAGTCGGACCCAGCCCTGTCGACCCAGGTAATTCGCCTCGCAAACACAGCCTTTTATGGCCTTTCAGGTCAGGTGTCGAGTGCTTGGCGAGCAGTTACCGTTCTTGGACTTGCGACTGTGCGAGCGCTCGCGACCACTGCAGCGTTCGATCTTTTCAACACCAAAGGTCGCGCCGTACCAGATGATTTCTGGGCACATTCTGTGTGCACCGCCGCTGCGTCGTCATGCGCCGCAGCGAGGCTCGGTCACCAAGCGAACGAGGCGTTCTCCGTGGGATTACTGCACGACATCGGATCGGCGCTCATGTTCCGGCGTGCCCCGCGACGCTACGAACTCGTGCTTGAGCGTCTGCGTTCTGAACCAGACGTCAGCATCCTTGCGCTCGAAATCGCTGAATTCGGTATCAGCCATGCTCAGGTCGCTGAGGCTGCCCTAGCTGCGATGAAGTTTCCGGCCGCACTGACGACTGCGATCGCAAGCCATCATTTCCAGCCTCACAAGGTCGAGTCGCCGCTTGGCAAAGTGTTGATCCTTGGCGACGCGATCGCAGCAGAGATTGAGCCGACTACGGAGACGACGGGCTCGATCGAAGAGGCGCTGCTAGAACTCGGGTTGCAAGCATCTGCTGGCGAGTCGCTTATCGAGCAAGTCAAGTGCGATCAGGAAAATCTCGTCGGCTTCTTGAATGTCCGTACCTGAGCAATCAGGCTAGGCGTGAATAGCCGGTAGCCGGTCGGCCCATGGACGTGCGACTTCGAGTTGAGAAGCTACGCGAATCAACACGTCTTCGCGACCGTATGAAGCCGCGAGTTGCACACCGATAGGAAGGCATTCAGCGTTCCAGTACAGCGGCACATTTATCGCAGGCTGACCCGTGAGATTGAAGCCAGCGCAAAATGGTGCGAATGCAGCGGCACGCAAGAAGCCGAGTATTGGAGCTTCGGCATTTTCGAAGCTTCCGAGCGGCACTGGTGGTTCGGCGAGGGTCGGTGACAGGAGAAGATCGAAGCCCCGATCATCGTCCGATGTATGCCACCACTGCCCGACATCGCGTCCGAATTTCTCGAGGGCGTGCACAGCATCGAGGAGCTGTTGGGCCGTTACGTTGAGGCCGCCCTGGTAAAGCTCCCATGTGAGCGGCTCGACGTCTCCGGCTGTGATGGACCGCCCGATCATCTCGGTCACGTGACTGATCTGATCAGCAAGCTCAGCGTCCCAGAGAGATGTGAAACAACCGACAACCGACGGGTCCTCGAAAGCTTTCGGGAAACCGAGTTCGACATCGTGGCCGAGCGACTCGAGCAACGCGCCAGCATCATTTGCTGCTGCAATCGAGTCCGCCGAGACATCGCCTGTGCCTAATGGATTCGAGGTCATTATTCCGATTCGCAATCGACCTGGATTGGCTCCGACTTCATCGCGGAATGGCCGCGAAGGCGCGGGAGCAATAACTGGCTGTCCAACGGCCGGCGCAGCGAGCGCATCGAGGATTGCTGCGGTGTCGCGGACGCTGACGCTGACGCAACCCTCAACGGTTAGAGGGCTTGCGAGATGCCCAAGGTTCGGTCCCATGGACGTTCGGCCTCGCGATGGCTTGAGTCCCACTAAGCCGTTGCAACTCGCAGGGATACGGATAGAGCCACCGCCGTCGTTTGCGTGCGCAGCGGGCACCATGCGACTAGCGACTGCCGCGGAACTCCCGCCGCTACTGCCACCAGTTGTGCGAGTCGGATCCCATGGATTTCGGCTCGGCCCATAAGAGTGCGGTTCAGTTGTCGGGACCAATCCAAACTCCGGCGTGTTAGTACGACCGATGCAAATAAATCCTGCATCTAAGAATCGGTGGGCGAGGTCGTCTGTGTGCGTTGCTCGATACTGAGCACGCTTGAGTGAGTTAGTGCCGAGTTGATAGGGGTCGCCAGCTACGGCACACATCAAATCTTTGAACAGGATCGGTACGCCGCGGAACGGACCGTCGGCCAACGCTCCTTGGGCTTGTTCGCGAGCTTTCTCAAAGAGTGGATGAATTACAGCGTTTAGCTGCGGGTTGACCGCTTCTACGCGGGCGATTGCGGCGTCTACTAGGTCGAGGGATGTTGCTTCACCAGAGCGGACTAGGGCTGCTTGGGCAGTTGCGTCCATGGTCGATAGTTCAGATGTCGATGAGTTTGATGTCATGGCGCCACTCTAGAAGGGGGAGCGAGATGCCTCACCAGCCGCGCAGATCTACTTGCCACTCGTCTGCAACTTGTGCGCCGAGGCCAGGGCCATTGGCGACGAAAATCCTGTCGTGATAAGCGATGGTCGGGTCGATGTGGGCCGGCTGCACGAGCACTCGATCGCCGACCGTCAGTGGGGGAGTTCCGACTGCGGGGGTATTCGGTCTGAAGGTCGTGTGCTCATCTGAGCAGAACAGAACTTCGCCACCTTCGATCATTGGGTTGCCGTGATCCATGCCAAGCGACTTGAGTCCGCAGTCGGCGACAGCAAACTTGGGACTAACGGAAATTACGGTCGCAACTAGTCGCAATGCTGGTTTGAAACCGAGTTCGAGAGGGCCATAAGCGGTATCCATTAGGGCGTAGCTACCCGCCTGTATTTCGTTAGCCCACGTGTTGATGGCAAAAGTTCCTGTGCCCCCGGCGGAGATGATGTCGCCACCGACTTGGCCGTGTGCTGCCAACAAGAGTTCCATCGATCGTTCGCACTTAGCGGCCCGTTCCGCTACGTCGACGAGGCCAACGACGTGCCCTTCGTAACCCATTACTCCGCGAACATCAAGTCCACTGCTACGGGCGCGATCGGCGAGGCGACCGGCATCTCCCGGGTCGCAGCCACAACGAGGTAATCCAACATTGACATCGATCAGCACAGAAGTGATGCCAGCCGCTGCTGCAGCCGCAATAGTCGCTTCGGAATCCACAGCGACGGTCACAATTTCTCCGAGCGCAGCTAGGTCTGCGAGGCGACGAGTCTCGATCGTCTCGTTCGCTAGCAGCAGATCCGAGCCGACGCCAGCTCTAGCTAGTCCGATTATTTCTTTGGGGGTGGCAGCACAGAACTTGCGATGACCGACTGCCTCTTGCGCTCTCGCTATTTCGGTGCACTTATGTGCCTTGACATGGGGGCGTAACGAATCGCCTGGAAGTGCTGTCGACATTCGTTGAAGGTTTCCGTCAAATGCTTCGCGATCTAGTACTAGTGCTGGTGTAGATAGGTCAGATACGGTCGTCATCGTTGTGAGCCTCGCTCTTCATGGGTTGCTGAGTACTCGCCGAAGTGCTTTGCCGGAAGCTGAGCGAGGGATTTCAGCGATGATTCGCAGTTCCTTCGGTAGCTTCGCGGCGCTGAGCCGGTCGGCAGCGAAGTCGCGCAACGCATCGAGAGACAACGCGTCGGAATCGCTCACTGGCACTACGACGGCGACGACTCGTTCGCCCCATTCATTGTCGGGTACGCCGATAACGCAGACGTCGCGAATCGAAGGGTGTCGCTGTAAGACATTTTCGATCTCGGTAGGGCTCACGTTTACGCCACCGGTGATGACAATGTCCTTGAGCCGGTCTACGACGCGTAGTCGACCATCGTTGAGTTCGCCGACATCGCCGGTACTGAACCAACCGTCGGACGACTTTGTTTGGGCGGTTGCCTCGTCGTCGAATCTGTAGCCGCGCATGACCGGCGCACCACGTAACTCGATCTCATTTAGGTCTCCGAGGCGCATCTCTACTCCGTTGTTTGCGATTCCATTGGTGATGCATCCACCCCAAGTCTCAGAAAGTCCGTAAGCATCGAATAGTCGAGCGCCAGCGGCTTCGGCGCGGGTACGCAGGGCGGGTGCCAAGGCGGCACCACCGATGATGAGGCAGCGGAACTCATCTAGTCGAGCGCCAGCGTCGAGCAACCGACTGAGTGCGGTCGGCACCAAGGAGATCATCGTGACGCCCTCTGCTTCGGCGCTGTTTCCGACGCGATCGAGATCGAAATTGTCGTGCACTACGAATGGCAGTTCGCACACGAATGCCCTAGCGATGATCGCGAGGCTCGCGACGTGAAACAGCGGCATACACGCGAGCCACGTGTCGCCGGCGTCCGCTTGGATCGCACTTGTGTAACCGAGTGCCATCTCTGTCATACCCGATCTGGTGAGCTCGACGAGTTTTGGCGCTCCTGTCGTACCCGAGGTAGCGATGACCGCTGCCGTGTCGACTGGGACGCCGACACCGCCAGCGAACGAATGGCGGCCGTGCTGATCGACAATGTGTGTCGGTCGGAGTTGGGCGATTTTTTCTTGGACCTCGGCGTCTGGAGCGGTTATCGAAATAGGAGCAATCGCTTCTCCATCGGACCAGATCTTCACCGCGATGTCCGCTATGCCCAGATTTGGCAGCATTACAGCGACTAGCGGAATGTCGGTCATCGCATGAAGGTAACCGTAAACATGTGACAGGGACCGCATGAACATGGAATGCTTGCGCCCCTATGGCTACAACAGGGCAGTGGATACATGGGGCGCGGCCGCGCACACTCGGAGCTGGAGTCGCTCCGGTCTTGGTTGGTACGGCAGCTGCGTCGCTCGAAACTTCAGTGAAATGGAGTTATGCGATCGGCGCGCTGGTGGTTGCTCTCGCGCTGCAAGTAGGTGTGAATTACGCCAACGACTACAGCGATGGAGTGCGTGGCACAGACGATGATCGAACGGGTCCGATGCGGCTCACAGCGAGCGGTCTCGCGACGCCATCAGAGGTGAAGACTGCGGCGATCGTGTCATTCGCGATAGCGGGAATCATCGGGTTGCGCCTAGCGATTTCCGTTGAACCAATTTTGATTGTGCTCGGCGCGGCTTGTCTTGTCGCAGGATGGATGTACACCGGAGGGAAGCGACCGTACGGATACGCGGGTTTAGGCGAGTTAGTGGTGTTCATATTCTTCGGACTCGTAGCAACGGCTGGGAGTAATTATCTGCAACTCGAACGAGTCAATGCGGAAGCTTGGCTTGGTGGAATCGCTACGGGACTGCTCGCAGCTGCGATATTGCTGTGCAACAACTTGCGCGATATCGAAACGGACCGGGTAGCCGGAAAGCGAACACTCAGCGTGCGTTTTGGTGCGCGATGGTCGAGGCGATTGTTCTTCGCGTGCATCTTTGGCGCATTCGTCACCGTTGGATTTCTTGGAGCAATGCACGGGCGAGCATTTATAGCTGTGTTTGCTGGTCTTTTTGCACTAGGACCGCTGCGAATCATCCAGTTTCGCGATGATGCTCGATCTCTAGTCAGGGCGTTGGTAATGACTTCCCGACTCGAGGTCATACTCGCCGTTCTCCTCGCTATCGGCTTGTGGGGTTAGAGAAGCGACGTGAGAAAGCTAGGGATTTCGAGTGGCACTGCATGCCCAGCATCGAACTCGACGCGACGAACGCGAGCGCTTGCGCATGAGCTTTCAAGTTGGTCGGCGATATCGGAAAATTTTTGATCGTAAATACCGGACACGATCGTAACTCGCATCCTGAGTTCGTGCAGTCGGGGCCACAAGTTCGGCATCGACGCTGTGCCAAGATTTCGAAGTGTCGATGCGAGCAATGCCTCGGAAACGTCGAGCCTTGCCTTGAGTCCCGGCGCGTCTCCTGGTACGCGCGCGAACATTGGTTGGGCCAGCCACCGCTCCATGAACTTCGTGGCTCCGTCGGACTCGATGGACTCAGCGAGCGCCTCATCTTGTGCGGCCCGTTGTTGTCGGTCGGTGTCGTCCTCGAACCCTGCGGTCGTACTCACCAAGACGAGATGATCGACAAGGTTGGGGAAGTCGAGGGCTACCTGCAATGCGAGTCGACCACCCATCGAATACCCGACCCATGTTCCGGCACCACCCTGGCGGGCAAGCGCAGCGACGGCCTCGGCCCAGGTCCTGGTTCCATCTGGCTCGAGCAACACAGGCTCAGCGGGTGCACCTATGGCAGCCACAACTCCGGCCCAGGAAGCCGAAGTTTGGGTGAAACCAGGGATAAACACGACGCGCACGCGATGATTCTGCCCTGATGAACGAGTCAAACGTGCAGTGGGCCGCAGCCCAATCTCTGGTTTCGGGGCTTCGCGGTGCTGGCGTTACCCATTGCGTTGTCTCGCCAGGGTCGCGGTCGACTCCTCTCGCACTGGCATTTTCACGACATGCCAGCATCGATGTGCACGTTGCGATCGATGAGCGCAGCGCCGCCTTTATGGCGCTCGGCATCGGTAGGGCGACGCGCAAGCCTGCTGTTGTGGTCTGCACCTCAGGGAGCGCGGTAGCCCACTTTCACCCAGCAGTACTCGAAGCCGACCTAGGCCGAGTCCCGCTCGTCGTCTTGACAGCCGACCGACCTCCGGAACTCATCGACGTAGGCGCAGGACAGACGATTGACCAGCAAAGGATTTTTGGCTCATCTGTTCGTTGGTTCAATTCCACGGGCGTTGCAGATGCAGCGTCGCTTTCGTCATTCGCGGTCACTGGAGTAAGAGCAGCATCGGTCGCTACTGGGCCGGTTCCGGGACCTGTTCATGTGAATGTCGCGCTTCGCGAACCTCTCGTAGGCGACGAACCCGATGCACGCTCACAGGATTTCATAGCGCCTCGTATCCCACAGGTCGTTGCGTCCTTGTCAACGACTTCAAACGATCTCGTGGCAACTATCGCGGATCGTTTGCGCGCGACTTCGCGCGGGGTGATCGTCGCAGGATGGGGTAGCGGTGCATCGGGAGGCGTCATCGCTTCGCTCGCCAAGGAGGTCGGTTGGCCGTTGCTTGCAGATCCAATTAGTGGAGCGCGCGTAGGAGCGAACGCGATTTCTTGTTACGACGCGCTGCTTCGCTCAGATGATTTCTCTCGTAGTTCGCAACCTGATCTGGTCTTGCGGTTTGGTGCTCCGCTTACGAGCAAAGTGACTAATACATGGCTAAGTAATTCGGTCGAGCAGATCGTGATCGAGCCTGGAGGCAGTTGGCTCGACCCATCTCGGTCCGCGACCCTGCACGTGAGCGCTGACCCGTCGGAAGTAGCCGCACGATTGTCGCTGTTGTTTGCTCGCGGCGGGTTTAGAACCGCCAAGCCTGTTCCGACGCCATGGCTCTCAAGTTGGTTAGACGCGGAACGCAGAGCACGCAAGACCATCGACACGCTGCTAGACGCGGATGAAGTCTTGTTTGACGGGCGCGTAGCGCGCGACGTCTTTGGTGGGTTAGCTGACGGCACAAACTTTCTGGTCGCGTCGAGCATGCCGATACGTGACCTCGAATGGTTCGGGAGGCCTCGGGCTGGGGTCGCGTTACACGCCAATCGTGGGGTGAACGGTATCGACGGACTTGTTAGTACTGCAGTCGGCATTGCGTTGGGTAGCTGTGCTCCGACTGTTGCGTTGCTCGGAGACCTCGCTTTGCTGCATGACAGCAACGGCCTACTTGGACTAGCAGGCAAGCACATCGACCTCACCCTCGTGGTAGTTGATAACGACGGCGGTGCGATTTTCTCGTTTCTCCCGCAGTCTGATGCATGTGACAACGCGGAGTTCGAGCAGCTATTTGGCACACCACACGGATTGCAACTCGACGTCCTGATGCGTGCCTACGGAGTCGAGGTCATCATTCCGGCGGATGCGAACGAAGTTTCGGCGATGGTGAGCGAATCCGTGGCGAAAGGTGGCGTGCGTGCTGTGTTGGTGCGCACAGACCGGCAGACAAATATCGTGCGCCACCGCTCGATTTTTGCTGCCGTCGTCGATGTTGTCAGCGAGTTCAGGGCCTGACTAAGCATCGCAACATTGGCTCGAGTTTGGCTTGGGTCTCTGCCCACTCGAGGTCGGGGTCCGAGCCAGCAACGATGCCGGCACCAACAAGTAGTCGTGCTTTGTTCCCAGAGATGTCAGCGCACCGCAACGCGACAGCGAATTCTCCATCTCCGTTTGCATCAACCCATCCCACCGGACCACCGTAGAGGCCACGCTCGAACGGTTCGAGCCGCGAGATTGTCGATAGCGCAGATTTCAGAGGTGAGCCAGCGACCGCTGGAGTCGGGTGCAACAAGAGGGCAAGGTCAAGCGCACTCAAGCCAGAGTCAGCGATTTTCGCTCGGATAGTGGTTGTTAGATGGGTGACAGATGTGAATCGCTCTGGTTGAGGGTCGCCGACCTCGAGTTGAGTTGTGTGCGGGGCCAAAGCTCCGCGTACCGACTCCACGACGAGGCGATGTTCAAAGTCATCCTTGCTTGAAGCCTGAAGCTCTTTGATCGCTTGCTCATCCGCTTCGGGTTGGTCGCGACGCGGCGTAGTGCCGGCCATCGGCCGCGACATGACTGTCTCGCCATCGCGTTGCACGAGGAGTTCCGGACTCGCTCCCACGAAGTTGTCGTGCGCGTATACGTAGCAACCTGGCTGGGTAGTCGTAAGCCGATCTAGTACGGCACGAATGTCGAATTTCGTGTCTGCCTCGACAACAACCTCGCGCGCCAACACGACCTTGTCGAGTTCCCTCGAATCGATAGCTGCGAGAGCAGAAGCGACCGCGGAGTCCCATGTATTCAGGTCCTGGGCTGCTTCAACTACGAACCGCCGCGGAACTCGAGGCATTGAGTGGGTTGCGAGAGGCGGCTCGAGCCAGGCTGAGGATTCTCCGAAAGTGAGGGTCGTGCCAGCGCCAGCAGCGTCGAACCATGTCACCTCGGCCGGCACAACTAGGGGAACGATACCGGAGAAAGGTAGCGCAGCAACCGCTATCGCATCATCACCGAATCTGGAACGCAACTTTGCGATGTCGGCAGCGTCGATGTAATCGGCGATACCGCTACACAGAAAGCCGGTGCCGTCGGGACGTCGCCAAGAAAACATTAGCGACGTGTTCCGGTTATCAATTGCGCCGTCCCGAACAGAAATGTCTGACGTTGGACATCGTCGAATCCAGCAACACGAAACATTTCCAATAGTTGTGGAGTGTCGGGAAGATAGGCAGTCGATTCAGGCAAGTATCTGTACGCGGCGCGATCCGATAACAGGCCACCGATAAACGGCACGACACGCCGAAACCAAAATCCATGTCCGAGCGAAATGAAACGTGATTTTGGTTCCGAAACATCGAGCAGTGCGACCCGGCCACCGACTCTTACCGTTCGAGCACATTCGGCGAAGAAAGGTTCGAGCGAGGTGAAGTTACGGAGCGCGAAACCGCAAGTAATTCCGTCGAGACTGCCACTAGCCACGCTGAGATTGAGCGCATCGCCGCGCAACAACGGGGCGACCGTGCGTGCTGCTGCAAGCATTCCCGAAGAAAAGTCCGTGCCGAAGACGCAATATCCGTGCTGATCGAGTTCGCGACAGAAATCTCCAGTGCCACACGCGATATCGAGGATTCGCGATTGCGACGGCAAGTCAAGCGCAACGATTGACTTGCTCCGCCACCGAACATCCATGCGCAGCGTTAGGATTCTGTTGAGACGGTCGTAACGCGGAGCAATGCGATCAAACATGGCTTCCACAGCAGTCGCTTTGTCTTGCGCGTTGGGGAGTGCGCTCACCTGCGAGCACCCGGATTCCGCTCGATGAGCCTTCCATTCTGGGCCTGCGCTGCGCGTACTTCGGCGTGCTCGCCGACGTGTTCTAGATGTTGCTGGGCGACGTCGAGCAGGACGCGACGAAAGTGATGTGCGACGAGGTCGGTGACCGCTGGAAGCATTATCGAGAATGCGCCAACAAGTTTTTCGGCGCGTTCGATGTCGGTTAGCGAACTCGCGCGCAGTGGAGCTCGAATGTGTGCATCGAACATGGCGACAGCGCGTTCTGCAGTTGCAAGGACGGCTTCGTGGTGGTTCGTTGCGAGGTCCAGAAGTTCGTTGAAGGGCAGACCTGTCCCGACTAGCGACATCGCCTGTCCGAGAATTGCAACGTCGGCGCTTGTGTATCTGGCCTCACCATCGTGTTGGCGAGCGATTAAGAGTTGGGCGTTGCTGACGGCTTCGAGCATCTCGACCGGTATTCCGGTTCGTAGGGCCAATTCCGCAACAGTAAAGAACTCTTCTGCATCGACATCCTCGGCGGCGGCAACAGCAGCTGCGAGAGGAGCATCAGTGGCGTCGAGGTCACCGCCAAGCACTCTCTCGATGAGCGAGAGCGTTAGCCCACCTGTCCTCAGGTCTCGAATCTGGATCAGTCGATTAAGGTCGTCCGGGGTGTACGAATTCTCGTCTGCAGCGGGCTCTATGAGGCCTCGCTTCTCATAGAGACGAATCGTGTCTGCGGAGATTGCGGCCTTACGCGCGAGTTCTTCGATACGCAACGATCTAGACGCTCTTCCAGTTTGGCTTGCGTTTCTCGGCGAACGCCATGCTGCCTTCGATGGCATCGCCTGCAGCGAAAACCTCCATCGCGTACTTGCCGTTGCGTTGCCAGCCCTCGGCTTCGTTCAGTTCGGCAGCTTCCTTCGTGAGCGCCCGCGATAGTCGAACGGCAATCGGGCTGTTCTCCCCGATGCGTTCGGCAAGCGCTATGGCTTCATCGAGAACGCGGTCGACTGGCACCAGGCGATTCACAAGTCCGACTTCGAAGGCGCGAGTCGCGGAAATCGGATCACCGGTCATCGCGAGTTCTAGAGCGAGCGCGATCGGTACGCGTTTTGGCAGACGGAGCAAGCCACCTGCCGCAGCGATGAGTCCGCGCTGCGCTTCAGGTATTCCGAAACGGGACGAGTCAGCAGCGACGACGAGATCACAGCTAAGAACAATTTCAAATCCTCCTGCTAACGCCGCTCCGTTCACGGCCGCGATGAGCGGCTTCGAGAAATTACGGTTCGCGAGACCTGCGAAGCCGCCCTTGCCTGCAGCGATTTCGTTTGCACGGCCTTGCGCCACAACTTTCAGGTCTGCACCAGCGCAGAAGACATCTCCTGTACCTGTGATCACTACTGCGCGTACTTCTGGATCGTCCTCGGCGTCATCGAGCGCGGCCGTCATTGCGACTGTTACTTCAGGACTAATTGCGTTCTTGGCTTCTGGCCGGTTGATGCGAAGTATCGCTACTTGGCCACGCCGTTCGATTTCGACAATTGCCATCTAGTTCTCCTGTCTGGTTGCCCTAAGGCCAATTAGCCGCGCTCGGGATTGTGTGAGTGATTGCGTCTGACGTGACCGTATCGGCCGAAGGGCCTAACTGCCTACCTGAGCGTCCACTGCGTCGCGCGTAGGTTCGATCTCGACAGCAACGGTGATTCCTGGTCGCGATACCCGTACTGAGACGAGCACAGCCCACATCAACAGGGCGCTCCCGATAGTGATTGCCCGAAGGCCGTATATGTCGGCGAGGGAACCCTGGATTAGCAAGCCGAGTGGGAAGAATGTGCCAAGCACCAAGTTGTTTACTGACAGCACACGGCCGCGTAGTTCTGTCGGAGTGCGCCTCTGCGCGATTGTCATGAAACTCTGAAGTGCTGCGAAGTATGCGAGTCCGACAAGGAACAACGCCGGAAGGGCTAGCCAAATTCGTGGCGCTGCGCCATACAGCACGAGCGTTCCTGGCAATGTTGCCATCGCCACCACCATAAGTTTGCGAACGCCGAGTCGCTCAGCGACGGATCCGAACGCGAAGCCCGCGACAACTGCGCCTAGGCCTTGCGCCGTAATAAGGGCAGCGTTCCAACCTTTGGTTTCATCGAAAACTTTTACTACGACCGCTGGAATCAAGCCGATGAATGGAGCGGTCAAGAGAGTGTTCGTGCTCATCGCCAAGACGCTTATTCGCAGGCCGGGTTCGCGGCGTACGAAACGCCAACCAACTCTGATTGATTCGATGATGTGGTCTGTGGGGTGCTGGAGCACAGCGATGTGCAGCGGTACAACCGCGACAACTACCGCTAGGAAGCTCACGGCGTTCAGGGCAAGCACCCATGTGATTCCCGCGAAGCTGTAAACGATGCCGCCGAGCGCTGGCCCGATGACTCGACCGAGATTCCAGTTCGCTGAGCTAAGCCCGATAGCAGCAGGTAGTTGTTCTGGTGGCACGAGATCGGGGAGCATTGCTTGCATCGACGGGAAAGCAAGTGCCCACACGATCCCGTTGGCGAGCGCATAGAGCGCGATGAGACCCGGCGATGGGTCTCCGAATGCGAGCACTGCCGTCAAGGCTGCTGCGAGTAGCCCCTGGGTGAGCATTCCAGTTACTAGCAGGGCTTTTCGTGACCACCTATCAGCTAATGCACCGCCGATCGGCGAAAGCAGGGCGGTCGGTACGAATTCGGCTGCTGCTACAAGAGCCGACCATGAAGCCTTGTGGGTCATCTCGGCAACGAAGTAACCGAGTGCCGCTGTCTGCATCCACGTGCCGGCGTTCGAGATGAAAGAGCCGATCCATACGCGCCTATATGAGCGCTGGCGAAGTGGGGCGAACGATGCACTAGCGATTCCGCAGACGGTAGTCCTATGCCTATGTCAAACTCCGTAGATGTCCCCACGCCCGTTGTTGTTATGCGCTGCTGTGTCGTTTGTCACGGCATGCGCAACTCCGCCAGAGAGTTCGCCGGGTGTCGACGGAACAGATCCGAATTCGAACTACGAATTACCGACGCATCCGACACAAAACACCGCGGGCGGGATTCCTGAGGGTCGTCGTGCAGTCGTTGAACGGGTAGTCGATGGTGACACAATCGTTGTGTACGACGGCGAACGAATCCGACTCACCGGTATCGATACCCCAGAGACGGTCAAACCTGGCAGCCCGATCGAGTGCTTCGGCAAGGAAGCGAGCAGGTACCTGGCTGAGCTACTGCCAGAGGGTACCGAAGTGATGTTGGTTCGCGACGTCGAAGAGTTCGACCGCTACGACCGAACGTTGAGCTATGTGTACATCGTTGCGAGCGGAAATTTTGTCAACGCAGAAATGGTCGCCCAGGGGTATGCGTACTCCTATACCTACCCGCCGAACGTGGCCCACGCAGAAGAGTTCGCAGAAATGCAATCAGAAGCGCAAGCTAATAATCGTGGCTTGTGGTCGGCTTGCCCAGTCCCGTAGAGCTCTAGCGCTCCAGCTAGGTGGTCCAATTAGGTTGACGTTTAGCTAGAAACGCGCTCATGCCTTCTTGCGCGTCGTCGAGCATCGCGTTTGCCACCATGGTCGGTGCGGTGATTCCGTAGGCAGTGTTTTCGTCGACCTCTTCTTGCGCATAGAAAGCGTGTTTTCCAATCGCGACGGTGGAGCGAGGTGCTGAGGCAATTTTTTCGGCGAGGGCCGTGACTGCTGAGTCGAGTTCTTCGGATTCGACTACCCGATTGATGAGTCCCCACTCGACCGCAGTCGCAGCGCTGATGGGCTCTCCTGTTAGCAACATTTCGAGGGCGCGCTTGCGTCCGATGGCGCGAGATAGCGGGACCATCGGAGTGGAACAAAATAAGCCGATGTTCACGCCGGGAGTTGCGAACTTTGCAGAGGCTGATGCGATCGCAAGATCGCACGCAGCGACGAGTTGGCACCCTGCCGCGGTCGCGATGGCGTGGACACTTGCGATGACCGGTTGAGGAATCTCGCGGATTGCTTGCATGGTGTTTACGCACTCGTCGAAGAGTTCGGCGTAGTACATCGCGCCGCCTTGGTCGACCATCTCTGTAAGGTCGTGCCCTGCGCTGAATGCTGGGCCATTGGCGGCTAGCACGACGACACGCACGTTTTCGTTGTCGCCGAGCGCCCGAAAATTGCTGGTTAGGTCGCGCAAGACGCGTAGCGAAAGCGCGTTGCGTTTCTCGGGGTTGTTGAGCGTGATTCGCGCTATCGATGATGATCCGTCGACGATGATCGCGCTCATGGGGTGACCGTAGCGTCAGCGGTTGTCTCGACGAAGTAAACAGACGGCGAAATCCGGTGTTGAACTCTTCGTAACGCGAGCAGTACCGGCGTACCGACGGAGACGATGATTATGGAGTTCGCAATTGCGCCAGCACCGTCCCATGCGAGAGATGTAGCGGTGTAAAAACGCCAATAGGTACCGACCGTATCTGCGAATCCGAGCGACGAGTTGAACGCGATGTCCGAGCCTGAAGACTCACGCAGAGGCCAGTCCCACAGATTGATCACAAGCCCGTACGCGAATGCTGCAATAAATCCGTAAAACCCGAGCACCATCGTTTCGGCGCGCGGCCTGAGGTGACTTGTGAGGTTTCCGAGCAAACCGGCGAAGGCGCCGACGACTGCGAGCGCCAACATTTGAAACGGTAACCATGGACCGACTCCGCCGGTAATAACACCGCCGGCCGCCATCGCGGCAAATGCGAGTAGCACCCCACAGCGCGGACCGAGTGCAGCCGCTGCGAGAATCAACAAGAAGAACATTCCCGATCCTCCCCCTGGAAGGTCGACAATTCGCAAGAGTCCAGTCATTGACGCGAGAACACCAAGTATCGCAATACCAGCAGCCGTCATTGAAGCGCGCTTTAGTTCGAGAGCAACGGCTCCGACAGCCAGTGCCGAAACAAGCGCTGCCCAAATCCAAGCGTCGGCACTGTGCCCGGCGTTGCCTTTCGTATCGATCCAGAAAGGCCACGAGAACGCCGCTGTTCCAACTATCGGTATCGCCAAATAAACAACCGCTGGAGGAATCTTCCGGAGCGACGAGAGGAACGACGTCATGACTTTTCCGAGGAGTGCAAGTCGGCAAGATCACGAAGCGTCAACGCTGGCGGAAGCACTCGAAGCAGTGGTGGAGCGAACATCGAACCAGTGAGCACATCGCGTGGTGAACCGTCAGCGATCTTTTCGCCGTCTGCGAGGACCACAACAGAGGTTGCGCACGCCGCTGCGAGTTCAACGTCGTGAGTCGCGATTACTACAGCGCCACCGCGCGCTGAATGTGCCTCGACCGCGCGTACAAGCGCGTCACGCGACCGCGCATCCATTCCCCGTGTTGGCTCGTCGAGCAAGAGAATCTCAGGACCGCCTACTGCAACGGCGGCGATCGCGACTCGTTGACGTTCGCCACCCGAGAGATCGCGTGGATGACGACTGCTGTGCGAAGTCAAGGCCAGCCGTTCGAGCCAGATGTCGATCAGGGATTGGTCAGAGCGCAACATTCGAACCGTTGTGGCGAGTTCGGCACGCACCGTCGATGCGTGCAGCAGGTCGTTTGGATTCTGCGGCACGAAACCAACGCGCGCATTGCGCTCTATTGACCCGCTGTGTCTCACGAGACCGGCGAGCGATCTCAAAAGCGTCGACTTGCCAGCTCCGTTACGGCCCAAGACTGCGATGACCGACCCTTCGCAAAGTTGGATGTCGACGCTAGCGACAGCTCTGCGTACGTTGTAAGTCACCGTGAGATCCCTCGCCTCAAGGAGGACGCGACCGTTAGGTACGTGTTCATCTCGTGGCGAGACGCGCGGGACGGGATTAGCAACGAATGGCTTGGCTTCTCGAACGTTGAGCGGCAGTGGATGCCATCCGAGGACCGCCCCAAGCTGGGTTACGATCGGTGCCCCGTCGTAAGTGCCAAGAATTGCCCGTGGTTCGCCGCTCGCCACGATCGCACCGGCGTCGAGTCGAATTGAGAGGTCAGCAAACGTCGCAACACGCTCGAGGCGGTGCTCGGCCATCATGATCGTGCAACCAAGGTCATGGTTCAGCCGCACTAGCGCAGCTATCACGTCGTCGGCGCCCTGTGGATCGAGTTGGCTCGTTGGCTCATCGAGCACTAGCGCAGTCGGAGCCGCGGCGATTGCTCCAGCGATCGCGCAACGCTGTTTCTCGCCGCCGGACAACGTCGCAGGGTCTCGATCTCGGAGATGAGCAATCCCTAACGCGTCGAGCACTTCTTCGACACGACGACGCATAGCGATTGGTGCCATGCCTAGGTTTTCGAGCGCGAAGGCGATGTCGCCCTCGACATGATCGACGACAAAGTGCGCTTCTGGGTCTTGGTGAACGAACCCAACGACATCTGTCAGATCTCGCGGATGATGCGAGCGGATTGAGCGGCCTGCAACGACCACGTCGCCCGTAAATGTGCCGCCACTCGAGTGCGGAACTAGGCCATTAGCGCAGCGCAACATCGTGCTCTTGCCCGACCCTGACTCACCTAGAACGAGAGTGACAGAACCATCGGAAATTGATTTCGTGATGTCGCGTAGGGCTTGGCTGCCGTGAGGGTAAGAGAAACTTACGCTTCGAAAATCGATGCTGGTCATATCTGGTCACTCCTGATTGCGAATGCTGGAGCCACGAGGAGCAGCAGGGACGCGCCAATTGCGAGGTTGAATTCGGGCATCTCAAAATCTCTTGGAATCCAAGTGAGTGCGGCGCCGGTAATGCTCGCAGTAATTGCTAGCGCGACGGGCGCCGCAGTTGCGACCAGCGCGATAATCACATCGAGTTTGCGGAACGGACGAGGGCGGTAACGCGTGCGCGTCGCCGCCCGTGATCCCGAGATCACTGCGCCTCCAATAGCAAGCGTCGCGATGATGAGCATCAAGCTGGCGACCCGCGAAGCGTTGCTTACGAGTGCTGCGCCCGTCGCTCCAACTGCGACGAGCGCGATGGCTAGGAAACTGACGGCTGTTCGCTCGGCTCGATCGGTATTGCCGTGGTGACCGAAACCGCGACTATCGAGTGAATCACCTAAAGACAACGCTCGGTCGAGTCCTGTTTGCAAAACAGAGACGAAGGTCCGCGACGCCCTGCCTCGACGTGCGCCACCTGTACGAGCCGTGTCGGCCTCGCGCACAGAGCGGACCGCTTCTACTGTGGATGGGACGAATGTGAGTGCAATCGCGATTACTAGGCCAAGTTCTCGAAATGCGCGGGGAATCATCTGAAGTAATTCGTGGTGTGACACGACAGCGTTCCATGCCCCGAATATTGCGATGATCGCAACAACAACAATTGCGTCAGCAGATGAAGCGAGAACGACTTCTCGTTGGATTTGGCCCCCTAGTTGTAAGCCGCCGAATATCGCCGGCAAATCAAAGCTTGGCGTTACGAACCACGCGTGGTTACCGTCGACATGGCCCGTTAGCGCGTCGAGCGCAACGCGCATCAGAGCGAATATCACCGCGAGCCCGATGAACACAGGGAACGCGCGGCTAATCGCATTCCCAAGACCGTGCATTTCTACGCAGAGGGCTGCTATCAACACGACTATGACGACGTAAACAGCGTTGCGCGCAACGAGTACACAGACAGTCGCCGATAGCGCCCAAGCCAACCAGCACAGTGCGTGGAGTCGCGGTCGCGTTGCTTTAGTCATTGCTACAGAGTCGCGCAACCAACGCCAGTTGGCGAAGCCGACGGAACCCCGCTATGTTGCAGACCGACAAAGTCGCCAATGGAGTGCAACTCCAATGGCAGTGCGGTCAGGTACTTGTGTCCCGCGTGGAATCCTCAGGGTTCTTACTCGGGAGTACTTGATCTCATGGGGGAAGCCGGTGTAATTCCGGCGCTGACCCGCAACTGTAAGTGTCTCGCCGCAATGCGGGCACGAGCCAGGATGCCCACTTTGCCCGCCGGCTTGCCGGTGTACCCGATTGGTGTGTCGCCCAACAGTGGGTGGCCAAAATGGGGCCCTCGAGGAGAGGGGCCCGCGGAGGTGAGATTTTCGTGATCCGTAACTATTCGCGTCGTGTTGTCCTAGGCTTGTGTGCAGTATCAATTGCAAGTGCAGGCATTGCTACAACAACTGGTGTTGCTAACGCTGCCGATCCTGATCAGCTCGATTCTGCCGTTGGCTATCTAGCAACATTGCAGTTCGAATCGGGCGGGTTTGATGCCCCAGACGGTTACGCAGGCTTCTTGACCGCAGACATCGCCCTTGCCATTGCACAGGCCGGTCAGTCGTCCGAACCTTGGAGTGAAGAAGAAGCGCTCTTGGCAGTCCAAGCCGTTACGACCAACGGCAACGACGCGCTCGATTATCTCGACGATCAGGCTGACGGAGTGTTTGGCGCATTGTCGAGTGGCAAGGCAGCACAGTTGGTGATCTTGGCTTCTGCGCTAGGCATCGACCCGACTACGTTCGACCCACAGACAGATGGCGCGACAGACCTAGTAACGGCGATGGATGCCGGTGCACCTTCATTTGGTTCTATATACACGGCTCCGCTTGGGGTGCTAGCCAACGCGGTGCTCGGTCGAGCAGTTTCGCTAGAGATTCGTGACTACATAGTGTCGCAACAGGCCCCCGACGGCAGTTTTGGCGATAGCCCTGACACGACCGGCCTGGCAATCGCTGCGCTCGTGGCTGCTGGCGGAACCTTCGCAGACGAAACAATTCTTCTGGCCGTGCAATATCTGACGACCGTGTTCGCTCCATCAGGTGGCTTCATGTTC
>SXJP01000027.1 GCA_005779395.1 Actinomycetota bacterium | reverse complement strand
TGAGGTGTAGAGTGAGCTAGTGGTCCCGTCGGGGCCCGGAGAGCCGCAATGGAGACGCCATCAATTGATGGCGTGAGGTCGGGCGGTGCGCTCAACCTCACGAGCGCGCGTGTAGCCGCAATGGAGACGCCATCAATTGATGGCGTGAGGCTCGCACCAGCCCTCGCTCTCGACAGCTGCGACGAGCCGCAATGGAGACGCCATCAATTGATGGCGTGAGGAAGCAGGTTGGCGCATACACGACACCTGGATTCTTGCCGCAATGGAGACGCCATCAATTGATGGCGTGAGGAACAGCCTGCGCGATGCGGTCCCACGTCTCCTTGCCGCCGCAATGGAGACGCCATCAATTGATGGCGTGAGGCCGACGTTGGTAAACGAGCGTCGGTCTACAGCGTCAGCCGCAATGGAGACGCCATCAATTGATGGCGTGAGGCCGTGCTCGTTGAGGTAGTCGACGATCGCGCTCTCGCCGCAATGGAGACGCCATCAATTGATGGCGTGAGGCTGCAGCTCATCGCCCGGCAGGGTTCCGGTGACCAGCCGCAATGGAGACGCCATCAATTGATGGCGTGAGGGACCGCTGGGCAACTCATATCGCCAGCCAGCCGAGCCGCAATGGAGACGCCATCAATTGATGGCGTGAGGCTCGCCGGGTAGCGTCCTGCCGTAAAGGCAGAGTACCCGCCGCAATGGAGACGCCATCAATTGATGGCGTGAGGGGCTCGCACAATTCGGGGTTCGTGACCTGGGGTAACAGGTGTCCTTGCGAGCGGTCCGAGGTGTGCGTGGCGACAAACGCAAATTTCGTCTTGTCAAGGACCAGATGAGTGCCTTCCGCCGCCTTCGCGGGGTGCAATCGTAATGAACTACGGCAGTCTGCCACACAGCGAGCGCTGCCAGGGTTTTTACCGTCACGGCACCGCTCGCAAATGACTCAAAGAATCCGAGGCTCCTGATTCGGGAGTCGCAAATGTTTTCCCAGAAATTCGAAGCACTCCGTCCCCCGTCGGTCACATTCGCCAAGATCGAGGATGGCGACGCTGTCCACACGTTGGTTAATAATTTCGCCGACCTTCCATGTCATAACACATTTCTCCATCGAATCGAGGTCACAAATGAATACTGAGTACTGCAACGGATATCCGAAGCCCTTTATCGCCTTGTGAACACGGCGGAGGCGTGTCTCATCGCGGATGTCATACGCGACGAGGTAACGGCGACGACTCACGAATTCATCGCGTAGTGAAAGCGACGTACTCAGGAACTTCACCGAGCAAATGAGCGCCGAGCAGTCTTGCTTGCACGTCGAACACTCTACGGTAAGTAATCGTGTAGTGAAATACCGGGTGCGTTACATCTTGGTCAAGACGGCGTTCATACGCTGCGATCACGGCTCGACGGCCGCTCTGCGTGAGTGCGACGCCACCAGCTCGCACCTCGAAGCTCGCGGCTGACACCTCGCCATTGTTGATTACGTTCACCACGGTGGAGTCGGCAACGAGTGGTCGGAACTCCTCGGCGAGATCGAGGGCAAGCGCAGGCCGGCCGAAGCGAGGGCGATGGTAAAAGCCAATGTACGGATCGAAACCAATAGCAAATGTCGTGGCAGTCAGGTCCTTGACAAGAAGTGAATAGACGTACGAAAGCAAACAGTTGGTCGCGTCCAGTGGTGGTCGGCGGTTGCGCCCTTCGAAATCGAACACCTCGCCCGGAAGCGCTAGGTCTTGACGGAACATCTTCGGGAGTTCGCCAAAATAAATTCGAGCCGCTGCGCCCTCGATACCGAGCAACGAGGCGATCGAAGAAGCCTCCAATGCTTGTTTCGCGAGCGCCTTAAGCGACACGAGCGCCGCCTCGACTGTCGACTTCGCATTCCGGCGCAACAGTGTTCGCGAGTTACGAATCTTACCGTTGATTGCACGCTGTGCGATTGCAAGTCCCCCTTGCGCTGCGATCGACACTTGGCGACGGCGGAGTTCAACGTGCTTTGAAGGTAAGCCTTGAGCGATCCCGGAAAACCACCCTCCGTAGGAGAAGAAACACGTCGGCACCTCACGTGTGAACAATTCGCGTAAGAGTTGCGTTGACACGTGGACGTTGCCATAGACACATAATTGCGAGACATCAAGGAGACGGACCGACTCGACTAGCTCTTTATGCAATTTCACTTCGAGACGTCCGCTAGACACACCGGCGTAAGCACCCTGTTGCGTTATATAAAGTGGCCGATGCTGAGGGTCGCTTGGCGTTAGCCGTCGGATCGGGAGCGTGCTCCTCAAAGCGAGTGCGTTCGTTTCATCGGGAAGACAAAGTCCAACTAGGGAACACCTTGGACATTTCTTACTAGCCACGAGCGGGGGCGGTGGCACGTCTGTTTCTGCCACAACACGCAATTCCGCGACGAGCTCAAGAGTGCGGGCGACAAGTTCTGTAGTGAACGGGACAGGCACACGGGTTCGCGACTCAGCGAAGTACAGCACGCCTTCGGTGCACGCATAACCAGCTTCGCGGAGTAACAGCCCTTGCAAGCAGACCTGCACTCGGTCTGGTTCCCATGCACGATGTTCGTTCTCGGGCGGACTTCCGCGTTTCGTGTCTACCGGGGTGACCACTCCGCCGCTCCCCTCAATCAAGTCGATCCTTGCGACGACGCCGAGTTCAGGCGATGACAGCATTACTGACTGCGCGCGAACTATGTCACCATCTTCAGGGAGCGGAGCTTTGCCTCGCTCCTGATCGACGGCTCTATGTTTATAACGCCCATCGAGAGTATCGGCGTTGTTCTCGAATCTGCCCTGGACCCACTCTAGAAAAAATAGTCGGGGACAATAGGAGTACTCGTTGACCATTCGCGCTGGCACGAGGTCGGGTACGTCGTCGGCGAGGGTCAAGTCTTATCTCTTAGGAACAAACAGACCAAGGCCGAAGTGTGCGAGCGCTCCGAGTACCAGCGGGCCTCGGATAGGCGCCTCGAAATGCAGTCGAACTCCATTCGCTCGTCGCGCTTGCGCGAGCCGTTCTTTCGAAGGCCGGTGCCGACCGAAGTCGAGCCACGGCCCGGGCAAAGCCTTCGTCGCCACAGGAGCAGGCATGCCGCGCCATGCGAGTTCCTGCGCCACCTCGTTCGCCAGATGGACTTCCCATTCCCGCTTGCGTGGTGCGAAGCGCGCTGGCGCAAATGGCGTGCTCGATTCCCATACCGTCGATGGACCCAACAGTTCGGGCGCGACGTCTTCGACCGTTCCAATCGCTTCCAAGCCGAGTTGACCAGTTCGAAAGTCAGCGAAATGCCGATGGCCAGTCAGTTTCCCTAGCGATGCCAGCGCTCCCACCTCCGCTGGTTCGATACCCGCAGGCATCCAAACCACGAGAGTGTCGATAAGCCGATCACCGTCCACGTCGAAGGCGAGATAGTGCGCGTGGTTGTGGCCACGCACCGGTATCCCATCGCCGGTCTTACCGCTCAGTCCTACTGAAGTTGCAGCGTCGTTGCGAGCACCGAACGCGCTCATACAAGCGCGTCGCAACACGTCCGTCATGGTGACGGTCGAATATACCGATGGCCGGGCATTCGACGCGAAGGTCCAGCGCACCGCCGTAGGGTTGGCACGTGCCTTGCGCTTGACCGCTACGTTTGCTGCCATTGGACGAGGACTGTCGTACCGTTGCCACGTCGTTCCCACCGGGACGAGCCGTTTCGCGCTCCGAACCTCCGATGTGCGAGTCGTCAACGAGGCAAAATCGAGTGGCTGATTCGGAACTAATAGCCGCAGCACCTCATCGGCGACGACCTCATCCGCCATCGGCGCGATCACTCCGCGGTCAACCTCAGTGTCTCGTGCGACGCCGACGCGCGCTTCGCAAATCGATTCTGCACGCCCGAGGTAAGGAAGACGCTCGACAAGAGTCGTCAACGCATCCATTTGTTCTCGTTCAAGGTCAAAGGGCCACGAAATCGATAGCTCGGCATCGTGTTCGAATACAGCAAACGCATCGATCACCTTGTCGGAGCCATGTGCGATATCCGGCATGTAATGGCGCGTGTGCGCCTCGCCGAAAACTGGTACCCCGTACGTCGGCGGAATCGCTAAACGCTCGAGTAACGCATGGACCGTTGCTTCGTCAAGTTCTGCTGCTCGGCATTTCCACGTCGAGTACAGCGCTCGCAAAAGTCGCCAGGGAGAAGGTGGAAACTCGATTGCGGCTTCGTTGACATGCCGGCCCCAAGGCGTGGCGTGGTAACGGCCCCACGGAAAGGAGATCGTGATCGTCGTGCTCACGATTCCTCCGCCTTCGTCTTAGTCTTCTTCGCTCCGCCATTCCAAACGACGTCGGTCACACCTCCGTCGAGCATGTCTGCGCACAAAGGAATCAACCTCGATATCTCCGAACTCAGAGTTTCTGCATTTGGGAGGGCTACTCCTGCCCGGTCAGTCACAACATCCGAGATTGCCGAAAGGTCGCAGGCAGTCCGCAAACGAAGTCCACCGTCTAAAAAGGACCGGATTTCCCATTGTGCGATAGCCCTCAGCAACGCCGATCCTGCATCGCCGAGACCGTAGGACGCGATTTGGCCCAAGTCAATCGTGAAAAAAGCCGTGATCTCGGCTGCTGTCCATTCAGTCCGGTGGAACGGGATAGTTCCATAGCCCTCGCTCGAACCGCCTGCGCCTTCGCCGATCGAATGGCGGACGGCATCGCGTTTCACTCCCCCGCTGTCGGCGCGCTCAACTTCGGTAGCTTCGATGAATCCTGTAACAGCGCGGGCGATCTTGGGCTGCCCCGGCCAGATTTTTGCGCTCTCAGCGAAGAACACTCCATGCAGCAGGCACATCGGATCGAGCCCCATAACAGCGCGGGCAATTTGCCGTGGGGCGTGAGGTACATCTTCACGTAGTCCGAGCCGCTTGCAGATGACCGCCTTCATATCCTCCCCGCCGAGCGTCGCGTCCTTGATGAACGCAGACGCAAGACGGTGAGCCTCAGTACGGCTTGACGTGATGTAGGCACCGTCGGCGCTGAGGACGCGAACATACGGCAAGCCATCGAGCACCGGCACCGGCTGCTCTGCGCCGAAGTCCCACCCTGCGCCTTCGAGATGGTTCGCGATCGATTGCGCTGACTCTACGAGTATTGCATTCGTCCATGTGGTCTGACCACCGTGTCGAACTGGGCGTTTGAAGGTCGCGGTCCCTAGGTCCGGAAATCCAGTCGGTTGAAAACGCGAGCCCGAAGCGACCTCGAGTGGGATATCAAACAGCTGACGGTTGGATGTCATTAATTTTCTCCTTTACTGCAATTGGTAAGACGATTGTTGGACTAGTCGCGAGATCGATCTAGGAGCGGAGCGCAGGAGAAGCGCAGCCGCTAGGTGGTCACCGGATGGCGCGTTCTTCGATATCCGCTGCGCGACGCCTCTGTCGAACACTGGGAAGATGCGTGCGACGCGGTACCGCCGCAGTGCTGCATCGACTACCTCGGCGATGTGGTCCGATCGGAGCATCCCTGGCCACGATCCTTCGGCGCGCAACGTCAACTCCGTACCGCTTGGCATCTCGATCGGGCGCCCATGGAAAAACGGGGCCAACAAGGCCCATACCGGAGGAGTTATTTCGAATTCTTCCTCGACCGGCGATGATTTATACGAGTCGGTTGAGCGCCAGTCGAGGAGTAGTAGCGATCGAAACAGCGACCCGAGACGATCTTCGTCGAGATCCGACGCAAGAAAACGTGTGATCGAACCCCTTGCCGCCGACAGCCCGTAGCTAAAGGCCGGCTGGACACCGACTCCGCGAGTCCCCCCTTGGCGGTCACGGCTCGCCACGATGACTGTGCGGCGGACCAGTGCTGCTGCGAAAACGCACACGATCGGCGCTGTGGTGAGACCTGGTACCGGCTCAGGCGCGATCGACCATTCCGGCGACCCGCCCTTCCGGGATATCGGGCAGACGATCTCGCGAAGGCCGGTTCCATCAGAGTCCCGAAGTGTTGCGAAGGCCGCGGCGATCTGGAACTCTGCGGTGCCATCATCGATCGCTGGCAACCAGTCGACAGCGGCGAGACCCGCCACTGGTCTGATGTCGGCATCGGCACGGAAACGCCGTGCGCGACCTGCGAGGTGCTCGAGCCCGGCTACTTCATACAGCAGACCTTGCATCGCTTTCGAGTCGCCTTGCCGTGCCACGTCGAATAGGCACCTCTGCACAGCTGCGATGCCTCCCTCGATCGATGCTGGGGCGTTCTTGGCGCGGCGAATTCGTTGCAACCAGCGATCCAAGTCTCCGGTCAGTGCCACCTGTGGGCGTTCCTTGACGGTTACAAATCCTACCGGGACTGCCGTAGTCGAAAGGCCGTTCCGCTCCAATAACGCATGCCGCACGAACCCGGAGATACCTCTATCGGCACCCAACGACGCAGCCGCTCGAGCAAAGTCGACTCCGCTGCGACCCTGTTTGCCCTTCCAGGTCATACGGCCTTCTTCGATAAACCGACCAACCTCGGCCGCCGACGAAGCGTTACACCAGACAGGTGCCCAAATTTCCCCGCGCGATCCTTCCGTCGCGCTGCTCCCGTAGCCTGTTGGTGAAGAGTCTGAGGTGAATGGAATCGCTGCGCGACCGCCGGCGTCGCTCCCCATTCGTCGCGCGGCGGCACTCACGAAAACCATCGAACCTTCGATTAGCAACACCCAGTCCCACGGGTTGACCAGACTCGGCGCAGGCACTACCGGCCCCGAATTGGCGCCACCCGTCGCACCCGGAGAGAATTGGCCGGTCGATTCTGCAACAAGCGCAGTTGGGGTTTCGAACAACGCAGCCGCTAGCCACTCTGCTGACTGAGGTCGAGCAGGCGTCTTTTGTTTCTTCTTGAGACCAAGTATGTCAGCGACACGTCCCATATACGCCACGGAAAAATCAAGTCGGCCATCATTTCCGCCTGTCCCGAGCATCGGCGGATAAATCTCTTTTGTTTGAGCCAAGACTACGGACGCATCTATCCAGGGAAGCGCGAGATCGGGTAGGCGCTCGCGACATGCCTTCACTGTGGCGGATTTCTCCCAATCATTGGCAACCATGTCGGCGTAGATCTGCTCACCGATCGTGATTGCGGCGCGATACGCAGCAAGACGCTCATCACTAGAAGCTTCGATAACGCCTACTGCGGCTACTGCGCCCGGGCTCTTGCCTTCCTTGGCGAACCCACTGCCCTTATTCCAAGGAGAAATGACCGGGGTCGGTCGGTAAATATCCAAGAAGAATTCAGCGAGCGATTCGTTGCTGAGATCGGTTGTGAGCACGAATGTGTCGCCGTGCCAATGGCCACGCGCACGGGTGTCTGCTTGCGCGCCGATGATCCGCAGTATGCCAAGGGCTTTGAGATAGGAACCTAGAGGTTCAGTACGACACCCCGAGAGGACGAGCGCGTTCACCACCGCGACCCCCCACCGGGCGCGGCACTCGCCTTCCAATCGCCAAGCCTCACCAAAGCTTCTAGAAACGCGAGCCGGAACGGTCCGAGATCGGGGCGGTCGCGCAGTACGAGCATGCGCGCTGACCACGACGGCGACCCGTCCGGACGATCGCCGAGCTCCATAAATGCTAGATCGACTACGCATTCAGGCAGCCGTCCGTCGGGGATATCAACTGCCGGAATCGGGTCGCCGTCAAAGACGCCGAGCGCAACGCGGCCATCAAAATCGCGTTCGTTGCGTGTCTCGCCCGGCAACGAACGGATACCGAGGCGCACCCGGCCGTGGTGTGCCGCAACAAGGTAACGCACGAGATCCTTTTCTCCGACTTCGTCTAGCGCCGTGCTCGCCTCACCTAGCAACATGAGTGCCGACACGAGTTCGTGGCGAAAATATTTCCTTCGGTGACGAGCCTTGAGAGACCCAGCCGACTTGGCCCAAGGACCGACGAACGCCGGTTCCTCGCCATCGCTGCAAGTGCGCGTGAGCGTGTCTTGAAAAACGGGATGTGCCTTGCCGACGTCGTGCAAGCGGGCCGCTACCGCAGCTGCCTCGATGTGCTCGTCCTTGAGACCAATTAACTTGAGTTCCGAGACGATTCGACGCGTTTCAAACTCGACATCGGCGAGATGATCGCGTAGCCCTAGCCATGCGTGTTGCCGTTCCGAAAGGCCTTCGTCTGCGGTCGCTTCTACCGAGGGGACTAGAGCCGAGTCTGCCTGATCGACAACAGGTTCGACTGGTGCATCGGATTTCGGCGACCAACCAGACTCAGGTGAGTACCCGCCTGCAGAACAATTAGCTAGCAAGACCGCTCCGGGGCGTACGTCCCCGTCAAAACAACGGACCCAACGTCGATCGTCGAGGTGGTCGAAGCGCCACACAGCACCCTTGTCCCCGGCATTTTTCACGAATTCTCGTGCCTCAGTCACCGGGACAGCGCAGAGTTCTGCCGATGTCGGAGGATGCGCATCGCTAGGTCCATCGCCCCCGAAGTCTCGCCAGGCAAGCTGAACACTCAGGTCGTCCTCATCGCGTATAAAACGCGACACATCGACGTCGTTACCACCCAGATCTGGTGTCGTGTCGAATAGATCTATGAGGTCGCGACGGCGGAGCACGTCGTGTTGCACGCGTGTTGTCGGCACACTGAGCTTGCCGAGTGCGTCGCCCGTCATGTCTCGACCCTCGAGACCTTTGAGTGCCAAAACCGACGCTTCGATATCTGAATTCGTGTACGGCGCCAGCTTAGCTGGCTTGATCCACACGAGTCTGGCATTCGGCGAAGTCCCATCACGGTTGCACCTACCGGCGCGTTGAACGATCGATGGCCAGGGAGCAGCCTCAGAAAACATGAGCGCAGCAGAAATATCAACCCCAGCCTCTACAACTTGCGTCGAAACAATTATCCGACCAGGACCTTCCGGATCGACTGCAGCGAGGGCCGCTACGACTTGACGTTTGCGATCTGCACGTCTGAATCGCGAATGCAACAACACGACCTCGGCATCGCTAAGGGCACTGATCGCCTCCGAAACTTTTCTTGCTCGATCGACGGTGTTGAGTATCGCGAGCGTCAACGTCCCTGCTTCGTGCTCAAGCGTGAGTGCCGTAGCGATGTCCTTCTCGTACTTCTTCGTATCGTCAGGCACTACGAGTTCTTCTACACGACGAGTCGCTCCGAGACGCGCGGCTAGAGCACCACTACGCTCATCGTCAGCGAGCCTGACATCTGTTGCGATATGTGGGCAGTCGATAGTCGCTAACGCTTCGCGATCGACGGTCGCTGACATCCACATGCTTGCGCATGGCGCCGCTGTTCCGAGCACCGCGCGCAGGCCGTGAAGCTGCCGTGACGCCGCGAGCGCGGCGCCCATCAACTGGACTTCGTCAAAAACCCACTGACACCCGGTGTTGAACAGTCCGAAGTCGATCGGCCAAGCGAACCGGCTTTCGCCATACCCGCGATTCAATGCGCGAGAGATCAACATATCCATGGTTCCGATGAAGATCGCGTCGCGGGCTGGATCGAGGCGCCAGGCACCGTCGAGCTTTCCCTCTCCTCCCATCACAACGTGCACGCCAACCTCGTCAGTAAGTCCAAGATTCTCTACCCACTCGCGGACCGAAGCCTCGGTCTGCTCGACAAGGACACGCATTGGCAATACGAATACCAACCAATGCGGAGTCGTCTCGCGCACAGCTACGTCGTCATGGACCCGGCGACGGAACAACCAAGGCAATACTGCTGCCATGGTCTTGCCGCACCCGGTCGGGACACTGAGGAGTTCTGGAAGCCCCGAGCACGCGATCCGTGACTGATAGTCGTACGGACCGAATCCTGTAGCACGTTCGGCGAAAGCCGCGAAGCTCGCTTCTACCGCGTTCATGTCATTCACACCCCGATTACCCGGTCTCGAATCTGGAACGAGAACCTAGGTGCAGGGTGGGACATCGACCAAGACGCCGGCCAACCCCCTACTCGATGAGTTTGATGATGTTGAACATCGGGAGATAGAGAGCAATGACCATTCCACCTACGGCGCTACCCATCAACACGATCAACAGTGGCTCTATAAGAGAGGTAAGTGCATTTACCGTGGCTTCGACTTCTGCGTCGTAGAAATCTGCGATCTTGTCGAGCATCTCGTCGAGCGCGCCGGTCTCTTCGCCGACTGCCATCATCTGCACGACCATCGGCGGGAAGACGTCGTGGTTCGCTAGGCGCTCAGATAAGCCCTCGCCTTGCTTGACCCCGGCCTGTGCGTCGAGGATGCCGGCAGCGACAACGCTGTTGCCTGATGTGTCGGCCACGATGTCGAGCGACTCGAGGATCGGAACGCCAGAGCGCACAAGTGCTGAGAGAGTCCGAGAGAAACGCGCTAACGCAGTCTTTTTTACGAGCACGCCCATAACAGGCATCTTCAGCTTGATCGCATCCCAGCGCTTGCGGCCTTCTTCTGTAGTGATCCATCGACGTAGGCCGACAATGATGCCGATCTGCACCACGAAAACAAAGTACCAATATTGCCTACAAACCGAACTGATGTTGATAAGGATTGTTGTGGGCAACGGCAGTTCGCCGCCAAGTTCTGCGTAAAGGCCTTTGAACATCGGGATCACGAACAGCAACATCGCTGAGACGATCACCGCAACAAGCACACCAACTACAACTGGGTATGTCATCGCCGACTTGACCTTGCGACGTAGTTCGACTTGCTTTTCAATCGTGTCGGCGAGTCGTGTGAGCACGCTGTCTAGCGCACCACCAACCTCACCGGCTTTGACCATCGATACATACAGACGGCTGAACGCCTTCGGGTGCTTACCGAGTGCGCCCGATAGCGACGAACCTTTTTCTACGTCGATGCGGACCTGGTTCACGATCGCGGCGAGTGGCTTCGATTCGGTCTGCTCAGCCAAGATGTAGAGCGCACGTAGCAACGTGAGGCCAGAGTTGATCATGGTCGCGAACTGGCGTGAAAATACAGCCACGTCTTTGAGCCGTATGCGGTTAGAGAGCCCTGGTATCTGGATTTCGCGGCTCAGCTTTTCGGATCGGTGTTCGTCGATCGCGATTGGCGTGTAACCCATCTGCCGCAGCTTCGCGACAAGCAATTGTTCGCTCTCGGCTTCGAGCTGGCCTACGACAAGTTTTCCGGTCTTGTCCCTGACCTTGTACGCGTATGTGCTTGTCGCCATTGTTTATCCCACTTCTTCTGCGAGCGCTTCGGGTCGCGGATTCATCATCCGTTGATCAGCCGTTGCAAATAGTCTTCGTTCGTTGAGCGTTCACGTGCGACGTCCATCGAGATGCGTCCTGTCCGCGCTAGGTGAGCGAGAGACATGTCCATCGTGACCATGCCGTGCTTGCCGCCTGCTTGCATCATCGAATAGATCTGATGTGTCTTGCCTTCACGGATCAGGTTGCGAATAGCTGGCGTTGAGACCATTACTTCGGCTGCTGCGACCCGGCCCCTGCCGTCAAGCGTTGGCAATAGTTGCTGTACGCACACGCCCTGCAACGCAGACGCAAGTTGCACTCGAATCTGTTGTTGCTGGTGACTTGGGAAAACGTCAATGATTCGGTCGATTGACTGTGGCGCGTCCTGGGTGTGCAATGTCGCAAAAACAAGGTGACCAGTCTCTGCTGCTGTAATCGCTGTCGAGATTGTCTCTAGGTCTCGCATTTCGCCGACAAGAATTACGTCTGGGTCTTGACGCAAAACGTGCTTGAGTGCGTTCGCAAAAGAGTGAGTGTCTTCGCCGACTTCGCGCTGGTTCACGATGGCTCTTTTGTGTTGGTGCAGGAACTCGATTGGGTCTTCGACCGTCATGATGTGCACCGCGCGCTCGCGGTTGATGATGTCGACAAGGCTCGCCAATGTCGTGCTCTTACCTGAGCCAGTAGGACCAGCAACGAGTACAAGACCCTGTGGGAGCCATGCGAACTGTTCGACAGCCGACGGCACACCAAGTTTCTCGAACCCGACAATCTCAAACGGAATCGCACGCATCACACATCCGACGCTGTCGCGCTGCAACAAGATGTTCATCCGGAAGCGGCTCTTGTGCGGGAGCGTGTAACTCGTGTCGAGTTCTAGATCGCGCTCAAACTTCTCGCGTTGTTTTTGGGTGATGATCGAATACACCATCTGGCGAATCTGGCTGCCGTTCAAGACCGGGTAATCAGCCAGTGGCGTCATCGCACCATTGACACGAACCACCGGACGACTACCAGCACTTAGATGCAAGTCAGAGCCACGCATCTCGAGCACACATTCAAGCAGCGCATGTATCGAAATCTCGTTGGGGTTATCGACGACCTCAACGTGTTCTGCGCCCGCGATTGCTGGACCTGGTCCGTAGATGGACTCGATCGCCTTAGCTATCTCAGATCGGTCAGCAGCAGCCGGGATGATCTCGTATCCCGTGACCTGTCCAATAGCGAGTACTGCAGCATCGTCTCCCGGTTCAGCAAAAGCAACGATGAGTTTTGCGCCTTCGAAGTCGATCCCGACAGCTAGGTAACGGCGCGCAACATCTGCGGGGATTACAAGCGGTGCGTCCTGGTGCAACGGAGTGTCGCGAAAATCGATGAAGCGAATACCAAGACTCATCGCTAATGCTGCCGTGAGGTCCTTAGTCCCGACTAGACCCTTCGATGCGAGATACACGGGCAGAGCCATGTTCTCGCGTTCTGATGCTTCTAGAGCGGCCTCTAGTGCATCTCGAGAAAGTACGTGGCGGTCGATGAGTGCTTCGCCAAAATGGCGCGCTTGTTGTCCGAGCATCGCAGAGCTATCGGCAGTTACGCGACAACTCTGAAGATTTCCTCAAGACTTGTCATGCCAGAAGCGACTTTCCGCAATCCATCCTGCCTGAGAGGGATCATGCCTTGCATAACTGCAATCTTCGCGATGTCGTCTGAGCTTCGCCGTTCGATTACCGCACGCTTGAGTTCCTCAGACATCAGCAACACTTCATGGACACCAAAGCGGCCCTTGTAGCCAGTACGCGCACAAGAAATACAGCCAACCGCGCGATATATCAGGGGCGCGTCTCCAGAACCATCTAAGTCCCAGCCAGCCTCAAACAGTTCAGCTTCGGATGGCTCGTACTGTTCCTTACAGTTCGGGCACAATTTCCGAGCTAGCCGCTGGGCGACGACAGCATCAAGCGCGCTAGTAACCAAGAACGGTTCAACGCCCATTTCAACAAGTCGCATCGGCGTGCTCGCCGAGTCGTTCGTGTGCAGGGTCGAAAGCACAAGGTGACCCGTGAGGGCAGCTTCGATCCCAATAACAGCAGTTTCGCGGTCTCGGATCTCGCCTACGAGCAACACATCGGGGTCAGAACGCAGAATGGACCGCAGCGCGGACGAGAACGTGAGGCCAGCTTTGGCGTGAACCTGGACCTGGTTGATACCAGCCATCCGATACTCAACAGGGTCCTCGACCGTGATGATGTTGCGGTGGGCTTCGTTCAAGATATTTAGCGTTGCATAAAGCGTCGTGCTCTTTCCAGAGCCGGTCGGACCAGTCACAAGAATCGTGCCGTAGGGCTTGCGATAAGCCGTAGCAAACCGGTCGAGTTGCTCTGGCAAGAACCCGAGTTCTTCGAGACGCAACAACGCCTGGCTCTTATCGAGGATTCGCAGCACGACCTTCTCGCCATAGACCGTCGGCAGGGTCGCGACACGCAAATCGATTGGCTTGCCACCAACCTTGATGGAGATGCGCCCATCTTGAGGAATTCGACGCTCAGCGATGTTGATGTCGGCCATGACTTTGAGCCGAGAAATGACGCCAGACTGGATCGACCGCGGCGAACGCATCACCTCGTGCAACACACCGTCAATTCGGAACCTGATTCTCAGATCAGTTTCTGTCGGCTCGACATGGATGTCCGAAGCTCGGTCGCCAACTGCCTGACTGATTAGCAATGTAACGAACTTGACGATTGGCGCGTCTTCGACAACGGAGCTAATCGACGTGATCGTCTCGTCATCTTCATGCTCGTCTGCTGCAAGCTGCGCGATCGAGTCAACTTCTGTGTCGAGCCGAAAGTACCTGTCGATCGTCTCCGAGATCTGGGTAGGTGTTGCTACAACACTGATGGCCTCAACACCAGCGACGGCTCGAATGTCGTCTAGCGCGAAAACGTTTGACGGGTCGGCCATAGCCACGACGAGCCGACCATCGCGCCAGGCGATCGGAATTGCTTGATAACGGCGGGCCACGCTTTCGCTAACAACGCCGACAGCGCTGGCATCGACCGTTAGGTCACTGAGATCGACATATTCGAGGCCAACCTGGGCCGCAAGGGCGCGCACGACATCGGTCTCAGAAACCACGCCTGACTCGATAAGCACGCGGCCAAGCGGTTTTGACCTGGCGATGTGTTCGGCTACACCGGCATCCAACTGCGCCTGCGAGATGAGACCTGCTCTCATCAACATTATTCCGAGTGGAGTGGCATCGCCCATAGCTACTTCTTAGGTTTCGTTCTAAGCGTCTCGAAGCGCGCTGAACATCTTCAGCATCACGCTTCGATCAGCCACAGTGGAAACGTCTGTGTCTTCTTGGTCGTCCTGGTAGTCGAAGGCGTCCGACCCTGAATCATCGACAACATCGGCGTCGCTCGGGCGGGCCGCCGAGGTGTCGGGTTGTTCATCTACTCCAGGACCATACGGCGCAACGAGTGCAAGAGGTTGGTGGACAGTCGCCACGGGTGCCGTGACATGCGCACTCGCTAGCAGGCTTGAGCGTTGTGGTGTATGCGGAGGCGAATCGGTTCCCAGGCGGAGAGCACCACGTTCAACGAGGTCTGCGATCTCCTTACACACCTCGATCAACGAAGTCTCCTGCGGCCGTTTGAGATCACGAACCGCTGTCCTTCCATCGACATTTGCAAGCAATGCCCATTGAGTTGCACTCAGAGTTATTGATTCACTCGCAATCTCAGGCGCGACCTCTGGGCATGAGTCGAGCGACCCGACAAGCCCGTTCACAGCATCTGACTCTGCCGTGATTCGATCGATTTCAGCTATCGACGACGCCACATCTATTGCGACGGCGGACGGCGGCGGCGTCGACACCACGAACTTGAAACTCGCCTCAGGGTCCTTGCCGAACCGAACGCATACGTCGACGAGAGACGAGGCCAGCGAAGCTTCGCTGACATCGGGCGAGGCGCTCGGTTCGACCCCCACACACAATCCATCTTGCAGATGAATCGAGCCATTGGCGAGGTCCGTGCAGATCTCGATCGAGCCGGTCCTGTGCGCGGCTACGAGCATGGCCACGAGGTCGGTGAGCGGGAAGATGTCGAACGTTCCGTGTAGCACTTGGCGTCGCCCTCTCGGTTCTAGCAACGGTCTGATTTCAAGAACTATCGGCACACGTGTCGCCGGGGTTGACCACTCAGTGTGGCGGCCGACGCATCTAGCCCAAATACATGAGAGCGGCGCTACGCATTATGGCAATTGGGGCATTTACGCCGGTCCAGTGTTCGAATTGGATGCCAGCCTGGTGTATCAGCATCCCGAGGCCGTCGACGACAACTGCTCTAACCGCCCGGGCGGACCCAAGCAGTTCTGTCTCCACAGGGTGGTATACGAGATCGACCACGACTAAGTCCTTGCGCAACGTCTCTGCTCGGACGGGCGACACCCGTGACCCCGACGAGCCGTCTACCTGCATGCCGATCGATGTGGCATTCACGATCATGTCGTGGTCCGCAACGAGGTCAGCGGCTGATTCGAACTCTGCTGTGGCGCCGCCACAAATCTGCGCGACTTCGGTTGCCGTCGTGGCGTTACGAGCCGCGCATGTAACGCTCGCGCCAGATTGGCTTAGAGCCGCAGCGACGGCTCGCGCTGCGCCCCCGGCGCCCAACAACAAAACCTTCATGCCAGCGACATCTACATTCGCGTCGGCCAGAGACCTCAAGAATCCTGCACCGTCGGTTGAATCACCGATGATCTTGCCATCTTCGACCCTTAGGTGATTCACGCTTGATAGCGCAGCAGCCTCAGGGGTCAACTCATCGCACGATTCGATCACATCGAATTTATGAGGCATCGTGACCGACAATCCAGAAATGCCCAGGGTGCGCATCGAGCGCACGGCATGTGCTCCGGAACCACGCGGGACTTCTAGAGCGACATAGACCCAGTCGATTCCGGTGCTCTCGAACGCAGCGTTGTAGAGAACCGGGGAGAGTGAATGCCGCACAGGGTCGCCGATTACCGCTGCGAGCCGCGTGGCGGCGGTGACGGTGCGGGTCATCCGAGTAGTCCTTGTTCGCGAGCACGAGCAACGTTGTCAAGGTGCTCGTCATAGCTGACAGCAAATGCGTGCGCACCAGAAGGATCGCTAAGCACGTAAAAACGATATTCGGTTTGGGCAGGATGTAACGCAGCTTCGAGTGAAGCTCTCGCAACTGTTGCTATCGGCGTTGGCGGCAAGCCCTTTGCCCAATATGTGTTGTAAGGAGACTCAGTCGCACGATCTTCGGCCGTGTTGCTCGATTTGCGCTTGCCGATTGCGTACAAGACGGTCGCATCGATTTGCAAAGCCATGTCGTCCTCGATCCTGTTGAAAATGACCGATGCGATTAGAGGTCTATCAGAGTCGAGTCGGGCTTCGCCCTGGATTAGCGATGCAGCAACGACCACTTCATATGCGCTGAGTCCCGTCTCGGGATTCGCGTCACCGAGCGAAATCTCCGCTGCGATTTCGTCGAAGCGATTGACCATCGTACGCACGACATCGAGTTCTGTTACATCCTCTGAGAACCTATAAGTGTCTGGAAAGAGCATGCCTTCGGCGCTAACCACAGCTTCGGGTTGAAAACGAGAGCGCACTTCTCCATTGCGGACGATTGCTAAGAACGTCGCTGCATCGAGGTCAAGTTGCTCTGAGACTTCGTTCGCGACTTCGGTCAACCAGAGTCCAGGGATAATCGACAGTTCGACCTCAATAACAATCGGACCAGCTTCAAGCACGGCTACTGCTTCTCTGACGCCCGAGCCCTCAGATATCTCGTAGTCCCCTGCTTGGAAATTGTCGTGATTACCAAAACGGGCGTATAGCCCGAATGCGAAGGTCGAATCGATGACATTGAGGTGCTCGAGTTCTTTGCCGATGCGCGCAACTCCCCAACCAGATTCGATCGACAGTTCGACGAGTCGCCCACGTTCGGCGTGAGGGTCGAGTTGGTTCTGTAACCACGAGTTCGCGACGAACAGTGCAAGGAATGGGATCGCAAGGATGACCAAAATGATGATCGCTGCACGTTTGCGGCGCGGTTGCGCTTCGTGGTCGCCGCTCAGTTCGAACTCCTGTTGGTCGTCTGTCATTTCGGAGCACTATCCAGAAAGGCCTGCAGCATGACGGCGGCTGCGACCTTGTCGACGAGATCGCGTTGTTGTGCCTTAGTCAAGTGCGCTTCTTGAAGCGACCGTTCCGCAGAGATAGTCGTTAGACGTTCATCGAATGCAACAACCTCGATGCCAACGAACGCGGCACCCATGGCTTCGATCTCTATTCTCGCTGCCTTCGCTGCGGGGCCGTCACGGCCCGTCATAGATAGCGGCAAGCCCACGACAACAACGGTCACTTCCTGCTCCACCATGATTTGCCGGATTGCAGCATGGTCCTCGGACTGGGTTTTTGCTCGCTGCAGCACCGTGTGAGGTGAAGCGATTGACCTGCTCGGATCAGACAGCGCGATCCCGATTCGGCGCGACCCTAGATCGATTCCGAGTGCCCTACCGAGCCGGTTCGTCACCGTGGGCTATCCGTAACACCAGACTTCAAGGCTTCGAAAGCATCGTCGATCGCGCCGGTGTTGGGGCCACCACCTACGGCTAGGTCTGGGTTCTTCGCTACCCCTCCGCCTAACGCGCGCGCGATCGGTGCTGCAATGTCCGCTGCCGATGCACCAGCACCAACGCGATCCTTGCTGACTGCTACCACGACGCCAGCCTTGGAACCCTCTTGGTTGAGTCCAATGACTGCGACTACACCCGAACCGATTTGGCGTAGCGCGTTTTGGGCGAGTTGCCGCAAGTCGTCTGGGCTCATGCCGTCGTGTCGGGCAACGATGCAACCATCTACTGCCGTCGCAACTAGTTGAGTCGCGACGGCGTGAGTTTCCTTCGCGCGAATCGCGGCGATTTCGGATTCGAGCACCTTCACGGAGTCGAGCAACTTCGCGATCTTTTCATCGATCTCGGCAGGCGACGCCTTCAACGCGCTCCCGATCTTGACCAAACGAGATTCCGTATCAACGATGTGGGTTAACGCTGCTTCACCGGTGAGCGCTTCGATTCGTCGCAGATTGCTACCAATCGACCCTTCGCTAATGATCTTGATCGGGCCGATGAAACCAAGAGACCCAACGTGGGTTCCGCCACAAAGTTCGAGCGATGGGCCGGCGCGCAGGACTCGCACGACATCTCCGTATTTGTCGCCGAAGAAGGCGACAGCACCAATCTTCTCTGCTTCGACCCTAGACATCTCGGAGTGATCGACGCTCGCATCGGAGATCACAATTGTGTTAGCGAGTGCCTCGACCTTGCGGAGTTCGTCCGGGGTCATCGCCTCGAAATGAGCGAAGTCGAATCGCAGCCGCTCTGGCGAAACAAGTGAACCTGCTTGCTTTACATGCTCGCCTAGCACTTCGCGCAGCGCCCAGTGCAGAAGGTGCGTCGCGGTGTGGTTGCGGCGTATTGCATCGCGTCGGTCAGCATCGATCGCAACGCTACAAACTGCGTCTTCAGCTACCGAGCCTTTTGTAACTCTCGCTCGATGCAGATGCAGTCCCGGCAAACCAAGTTTGGTATCTGTGACACTTAGTTCGAAACCGTCACCAACGATCGTGCCTGTGTCGCCTACTTGGCCACCACTTTCGGCATAACACGGTGTCTTGTCGAGCACGACGTCGACAACGGACCCTTCGTCAGCGCGCGCTAGGCGATCCTGCGCGGAGATGAGCGCGAGCACTGCTGCTCTTTCGGTTCTTGTTTCTGTGCGCCCCGTAAACGCTGTTACACCTGAGGCTTCCAGCAACTCTCGATATAGCTCTAGCGGAGCGTTGGCTTTGCCTCCAGCCTCCTTGGCTGCATCTTTGGCGCGGGCGCGTTGTTCGCCCATCAGAGTGTCGAAGCCAGCGAGATCGACCGTGCGAGAACTAATAGCGGCGACCTCGCGAGTTAGATCTACCGGAAAGCCGAGCGTGTCGTGAAGATAGAACGCATCAGCTCCAGAGACATCGCCGCGAGCCACAACGTCGTCGATATATTCGGTTCCGCGGCTAAGCGTGCGCCTGAACGACTCTTCTTCCCGACTAACAATTCGGGTGACTAAGTCGCGGTCCTCTGCGAGTCGTGGATAGGCATTGGCCATGACATCGCACACTGCGCCGACCATTGCGGGGGTAACCAAATCTTTCGCTCCGAGGCGATACGCGTGGCTGACAGCGCGACGGATAATACGGCGCAGCACGTAGCCACGTTCGGTGTTGCTTGGCATTACACCGTCGCCCACCATGATCGCCATCGAACGCGCATGTTCAGCAAGGATTCGCAAGTACACGTCGTGTTCTGCGTTGCGGCCATACACAGTGCCGCATACTTCTTGCGCTCGATCGATGAGCGGTTCGAACAAATCGATGTCCCAGATAGACGACTTGTTCTGCAACAAGAACAAGATCCGCTCAAGTCCTGCACCCGTATCGATAGAGGCTTTAGCGAGCGGGACTTTCTCACCGTCTGCGCGTTGATCGAACTGCATAAAAACCAGGTTCCAGAACTCGATGAAACGGTCGTTGCCTGTTGCTGGTCCGCCATCTTCGCCGTGTTCTGCGCCGAGGTCTATGAATATCTCAGAGCACGGACCACACGGTCCGGTGTCGCCCATCTTCCAGTAGTTGTCTTCATCGAGCCGCTGGATGCGGTCGGCCGGTACACCAACCTTGTCGCGCCAAATCTCGGCTGCCTCATCGTCGGACAGATGGACAGTGACCCAGAGTTTGTCGGGATCGAAACCAAGATGTTCTGTTGTGAACTCCCATGCCCAAGGAATCGCGTCTGCCTTGAAGTAGTCACCGAAACTGAAATTGCCCATCATCTCAAAGAACGAGAAATGGCGGTTAGTCCTGCCGATGTCGTCAAGATCGTTGTGCTTGCCGCCGGCACGAATGCACTTTTGGATTGAAACAGCCCTTGGTGCAGGTGGAACCTCGTCGCCGAGGAAGTAGTTCTTGAATGGCACCATGCCAGCGACAGTGAACAGCACGGTCTTATCTACTGGGATGACGCTCGCAGATGGCACGACCAGGTGATCTTTGGCAGACCAGAACGAATACCAGGCAGCGCGAAGCTCATCTGCTGTGCGGGGCGGGTTAGGCATGGCTGCAGATTACAGGGAGTGCTTGATTCGGAGTTCTGCTTCGCGTTCGTGCATCGCGGCACGACCCTCGACGACAGCGTCGCGCACGCGACCCGCTCCGCGCATTGCAGTATCAGCAGCGCGCGCAGCAACCGCAGGCGGGCGATAGCGACGCGCGGCTTTGCGCGCCTTATATACGCCGAACACAGAAGTTCCGACACCGGCCGCGTAGCCAATCACCATCCAGCGACTCCGCTTGAACATAGTTAGCTCTTGCTCCGTTGAGCGCGACGAGTCTGCTTAATTGGTGCCGGGCCTTTTGCTTTGCCACGTAGCCGCTTGCTCGCCTCAGAGACGCCTGCGCCGATGGCCATGGCTTTGACTACAGGAGACTGAATCGTGCGGTAAGCGAACCGGGTCGCTGAGTCGACTCTCTCTTCGAGAACCTCCGCTCCGCTAATAAGTCTGTCAACTCGCATCACCTGATCGACTGTCTCGTCGACTGCACCATGTAGTTCTTCTACGAGTGGCAACGTTTCGCTGTGCAAAAGCTCAACTGCGTCGCGCACCTCGCGGAGCGCCCGTTTGAGGGAAAACAGTGTCGCTACAAGTACCCCGGCTAGAACACCGACAAGCACAGCCATCACGATCGCTACAACTTCGGCCGGGCTCATGAGTTTTTCCGCCGATCCCCTACGCGTCGCTCGACCATTGGACGTCCAATCGTACGACGATGATTCCAGAGTTCCACTAGCGCAGCTTCGCAATTCGATGAACCAGGCTCGTAGAAGGCCTCGCTCGCCACTTCATCTGGCAAGTACTGCTGGGCGATCCAGTGGTGTGGAGCATCGTGTGGGTACTCATATCCGACCCCATGACCAAGGACCGCGGCTCCTCTGTAGCCACCGTCACGGAGGTGCAACGGAACTCTGCCAAGCGCTCGGTCCGAAACAGCAGAGATTGCGGCTCCAATCGCCTTATATGCGCTGTTCGATTTTGGAGCCAACGCAAGATAGATAACGGCATGAGAGAGGTTGATGCGGGCCTCTGGCAGACCAACAAACTCAAGTGCAGCCGCGGCAGCATTTGCAATTACGAGCGCATGCGGATCAGCAAGACCTATGTCTTCCGATGCGAGGATGACGAGCCTTCGAGCTACAAACCGCGGGTCTTCGCCAGCTTCAAGCATCCGAGCAAGCCAGTAGACGCCGGCATCGGGATCGGAGCCACGAATGCTCTTTATGAAAGCGGAGATGATGTCGTAATGCTCGTCTTCGCCGTAACGAATCGCGCGTGTGGCAAGCGCAGATTCGGCATGAGCCAGCGAGATTTCTGGCACGCTTTTGGCTCCGCTCGCTCTCGCTTCTTCGACGCTCAGCGCATGGGCCAATTCGAGGCACGTGAGGGCATGGCGCGCGTCGCCCTCGGCACGTTCACAAAGGTGATGCATCGCGTCGTCGCTGATCGTGCTCGGCTCTGAGCCAAGACCACGATCGACATCGAGCAACGCACGTTGCATCAGTGGCACGAGATCCTCTGCGCTGAGTTGTTCAAGTCGGAACAAGGTGCTGCGGCTAAGTATTGGACCGGTGAGAGAAAAGAATGGGTTCTCCGTCGTCGCGCCGACGAGGACGATGATGCCTTCCTCAACGTGCGGCAGCAATGCATCTTGTTGAGTCCTGTTGAATCGATGGACCTCATCGAGGAAAAGGATCGTTCCTTGGCCGCGCTCTCCAAGGCGCTCTTTGGCGCGCTCGACGACCTCGCGAACGTCCTTGACGCCGGCATTCACGGCCGATAGCGGTTCGAATGCCTTGCTCGTAGCGCCAGCCACGAGCCTTGCGATGCTTGTCTTGCCGGTTCCTGGCGGGCCAAACAAGATCACAGATGCCAAGCGATCAGATTCGATCAAGGTTCGGAGTGGTCTGCCCTTCGCGAGCAAGTGCTTTTGACCTGCTACCTCATCCAATGACCTCGGCCGGAGCCTCGCGGCGAGCGGCGCCCTACGCGCGAGCCGTTCTTCGACGGCGTGGCTAAATAGGTCTGGGCCACTCATGGTGGAGGGACTCTACGAGAAATCGCATCTCGGCCGCCATCCTTGTCGGCGCCGCTACTTGGCGATACGGTTCGTCCACCATTTCGCCAACGATTTCGTGACATAACCGGAGGTTCCACAATGGAAGAATCAACCTGGGTTCGCTCTATGTACCTGTACCTGATGTGTTTCGTGAGCATCGTCCTCATCGCAATGGGGACCGTGGCAGTTGGAGTCGGCATCGTTCATGCGATTGCGCCCGACTTGGGCCACCGCGACGCCGTCGACCGCATCGGTATCGGGGCGAGCAATATCGCCGATGGCATTCTCGACATCATGCGAGAACAGTCGAACGATTCTGCGTCTGACTACTGCGACCATTGGCAAGAAGACGACTATTACGAATCGCGGTCGGATTGCATGCGTGACAATTCGGGTATGGATGCTGAGGGCTTCGGCGCCATTAGCAAGGGAATCACAGAGGTCCGCTCTGAGCTACGTGGCCAGATCCGGAACTCGTCGCTCAACGCAGTAATTCGCGGACTTATTTCGGTCATTGCTGGCCTAATCCTGTTCCGGTTACACGCGCGTCACACAACGCTGTATGCAAACGGGATTAGTTCACTCAAGAAGCCAACCGCGGCTACTCCTCCACCACCACCGGTCGCGATGGTGTAGCTAGCACGACCAGAGAATCCACGAGGTGTCGTGTGCGCTCAGCGCGCGGCACCTCAGGCTTTCTTGGGTAGCAACCGCAGTCCGAGCTCGCCGAGTTGTTTGTCGTCTACAGCTGTCGGCGCGTTCGTTAGCGGGTCGGTACCACTCTGAGTTTTCGGGAACGCGATGACTTCGCGGATGTTTTCTTCGCCCGCAAGGATTGCTACGAGACGGTCGAGCCCGAACGCGAACCCAGCGTGCGGCGGCGCACCGTATGCAAATGCGTCAAGCAGAAAGCCGAACTTGGAGTGCGCTTCTTCTGCTTCGATGCCGAGCATCGAAAATATTCTCTGCTGAATATCTGGCCGATAAATCCGAACGCTGCCAGAGCCAAGTTCCCAACCGTTTAGTACAAGGTCGTAAGCCTGGCTTCGCACCGATAATGGGTCTGATTCGAGCCGATCGATGTCTTCGGCGTGCGGCATAGTGAACGGGTGGTGCGCAGGAATTGGCTTGCCGTCGTCGGTTAGACCTTCAAACAGCGGGAAGTCAACAACCCAGACAAATGCCAGCCCTTCGGTGACAGGCGGCCGCCCAAGGTCGAGCCTGATCTGACCAAGAATCTGGCAGGTCTTGTGGCGTTCGCCAGAAGCGATCAATACGAGGTCACCGGGGACGGCGCCAAGCGCCACAACGACGGCTTTGCGCTCGGTTTCGGTTAGAAACTTCGCAACAGGACTTTCGAGGTCGACGCCATTTTCGGTGTCGCGGACCCGCATCCAAACGAGGCCAGCAGCACCCAATTGCTTGGCGCGATCGACCAGCGCATCAACTTTCGACCGGGTCGCATCGGCTTCACCCGGAACGCAGATCCCTTTGACGGCTTCGACATCCGCGAACGCGCGGAACTCAGTTGCCGAGAAGATGGCCGTTAGCTCTGTGAGTTCCATGCCGAAACGAATGTCTGGCTTATCCGACCCGAAACGATCCATGGCTTCATGCCATGTAATGCGGCCAACTTCGCCAACTGCGGCGTCTGGACGAGCTGCCTTCGCTGCTGCTACGACCGCCTTCGAAGTTGCCTCGATCACGTCCTGCTGATCGGCGAAGCTCATCTCTAGGTCGAGCTGCATGAACTCGAACTGCCGATCGGCCCGCAAGTCCTCATCGCGTAAACACCGCGCGATCTGAAAGTAACGATCGAAGCCGCCGACCATGAGTAACTGCTTGAACAACTGCGGACTCTGAGGCAAAGCGTAGAAGTTGCCTGGCTTGAGCCTGCTCGGCACGACGAAGTCGCGCGCACCTTCTGGCGTGCTCGCTATGAGCATCGGCGTCTCGATTTCGCAAAAACCCTGGGCCTCCATCGCAAGCCGAACTGCGCTGTTAACACGCGCTCTTAAGCGCAAGTTCGATTGCATTGCGTCGCGTCGAAGGTCTAAGTAGCGATGGCGCAGGCGCAAGTTCTCGTCGACTTCGACGCGGTCGTCGAGTGGAAATGGAATCGGCTCTGACTCTGAGAGCACCTCTACCGCTACGGCGCCGACTTCGATCTGGCCTGTAGCCATGTCGTCGTTAGTTGTGCCTGCTGGACGTTCACGCACGGAACCCGTAACTCGCAAGACCCACTCGTTGCGAAGTCTGCGACCCACATCGAGTCCCTCGTCGGAAGGGTCGATTACGACCTGGATGATGCCGCTCGAATCTCGAAGATCTACAAAGATCACTCCGCCGTGATCGCGACGGTTACCAACCCAGCCGCACATGACTACGGTGGTCCCAACATCGCTTGTCTTGAGTTCGCCGCCACGATGGGTGCGCATCATCTAGAAATCTCTCCTCTGGGTGTTCACAGCTATCCACGCAGCGACTTCATCGCGGCGAATTTCTATCTGTTGGCCATTGGTCAGGTCTTTGACGACTACGTGACCAGTCTCCATCTCGCGCGGCGCGAGCATGACTCCGTATCGTGCGCCGCTCTTATCTGCGGCTGCCCACTGCTTCTTCAGCGAGCGACCACCGTAAGCCCTGTCGCTAGCCACACCTGCCTCGCGCAACTCGTGTAGCAAAACGACTACATCTGCAGTACCAACTGCGTCGACAACGTAAGCATCGACCCGCGCTGGACTCGGCGCGAGCGCACCATCTGCATCGGCCACGATTAACAAACGTTCGACACCGCATCCGAATCCGATAGCCGGCGTGGCAGGCCCGCCCATTTCTTGGGCGAGTTTGTCGTAGCGTCCGCCGCCGCCGACGGTGTCTTGCCCGGCGGCTAACGAATCGCTCCGGAACTCAAAAAGGGTGCTCGTGTAGTAGTCGAGTCCTCTGACCAATCGAGGTTCGACTTCAAAGTGATTGCCGATGCTTCGCAAACCGGCTTGCACCTGCTCGAAGTGGTTGCCTGCTGAGTCAGTTAGGTACTCCGTGATCTGCGGGGCGTGTTGCAGCATTTCCTTAAACTCTGGTTTCTTGCTGTCGAGCACGCGCAACGGATTTTGTTCGGCTCGTTCCATCGTGTCGCCAAGCAGGGTCGAATGAGCGCGCCAGTACTCGAGCAAAACTTCCCGATAACGCCTCCGAGTCTCGGCATCGCCCATCGAGTTGATGACTAGGCGCACAGAGTTGAGACCGATCTCTCGATAAAAACCGCCGAGAAGGTCGATCATTTCGACATCGACAGCTGGATCATCGACGCCCATGACCTCGGCGCCGATCTGATAGTGCTGTCGATAGCGACCAGCCTGTGGCCGTTCGTAGCGGAAATTCGGCGCTACATAAAAGACCTTCCATGGTGGTGTCGGCCTGTGTTCGACATAAGCCCGAACAGCGCCAGCAGTCCCTTCGGGGCGAAGCGCAATCCTGCGGTCGCCTTTGTCCAAAAAGTCGTACATCTCCTTCGAGACGACATCCGTACTTTCGCCAATCCGCGCAAAAACCTCGTAGTGCTCAAATACTGGAGTGATAACAAGCCCGTAGCCGTAGCGGCGTGCTCTAGCCCCGAAACGAGTGATGATTTCGATCCAGCGATCGGACTCTGGCGCTAGGACGTCCCGGGTGCCTTTGGGTGCACGAAAAACGTCGCGGCCAAGCGCTGCATCGGAATCAGTGGCCATAGTCGGCTTGATCCTACCGACGCACCCTTCAACAGATTGGACGATTGCGAAGAGCTCAGGTTTCTAGAGTTCGACCCAACTCTCGGTCTCAAGCGTCACTGCCCCAAAACCAACTATCTGGTCGACCCTTTCGTCGTAAACGAGGTTCATGTTGTTCTTGAGGACTATGTCGTTCGCGTAAGCAGCGCCATAAAAGTCGGCGTTGTTCTTGAACGCCACAGGACCATTTGGAGCAAATAGCAACGTCGCCGTGTTGTCTGTCGGAGCAAAGTTATTTTTGAGGCCGATGGCGCAGTCGAGAGGATTACCACCGTTGTTTGTGCATGCGCTCCCAGCCGCCGGCTGGTAGTAGCTGACAAGCACGAGGAGTTTGTCGGAGGAGTTGGCGCCACTGATTCCGACGCCACCGAACGCGTCGATGGCTGCCGATTCGGCAATGATCGTAGTGTCACCGCCGATTGTCACACCGTTGATATCGATAGCTCCAGCACCACGCACGTAGAAGGTGCCAGACAGGTTCGTGCCATGGAGAGCGATCCAGGCGTTGAAGCTTGCGACATCCGCGAATTCGATAGGCGCCGTGAAATAGTTGGCAGGGTTGAACGTAAAGAGAGGCATGGGTTTCGTTGCAGGGGCCGCAACACATATGCCTTCGGAAATTGTTCCAGCAGTACCTCCGCCGGTTTTATGGCCCCATGTCTTTAGGTGGCCACCAACGTTTCCCGTTAGGTCAACCTTGTAGTTGAGGCGCACTGGATCGTCCATGCAGTTAGGCACTGTCGACGCTGCTGTTGTATTACCGACGATGTGCGCACCGGTCGATACCTCAACGGAGTTGCCTGTCGCCGGGTCGTATCCCCCGGCGAGCACGTCGCCTCCGACAGTCGAGCCGTTGTCTAAGTACACCCAACCGGTGGCTGCGTTGATCGCTCCTGTCACCTCGTCGTTCTGGTCGACCCTAACGCTGCCATTCGCCCAGATGTCCCCATCGACATAGTCATTGTTTTTTGTGTCGATATCCGTGAATGAGAAAAGCGCATATTTGAACGACTTTGGTGGCCCAATAATCACGCGAATCGATCGCGAAGTAGCGAGAGCGCTTTGGATTCCTGCGGTCCCGCTGGCGTCGATCTGGTAGCGATTCCGCCCTAGGTAAGTGATGCTCACGTCGTAGCTACCTTCGGCAGTTGTGCCAGAAAATGGCGGCGGTACTGCCCCACCAGTTTCCTGCAGTCTTGTAATCGCTTGTTGCACTCCTGCTTCGGCGTGCTGAATGCTGAGTTCCCAGTTGCGGCCACGCTGACTCGACCTGTCGGCGTGCTGCCCGTTAGTAAGAACGATCAGAGCCAAAGCCGAACTCATCGCGATAACGAGCATCGCCGTGATCATCGCGAAACCACCTTCGTTTCTTTTCGCGGTGGCCATTAGTTCTCCTGGTTTCGCATACGCACCTCTGAGGTAAGTTCGATTGTCGTATCGGGCGAGGTGAGCGGCTCAACTTCTAACAAGATCGTGACTACCTCAGCAGTTTCTGCCGTCGGCTCGAACGAAAATATTTCGTCTGTAGCTAGCCGATCAATCAGTGTTTCGGCTGGGTCCGCGCCGACGCTCCGCGTAAGCACCCCTGCAGAAGCGTCGTATACGACATGCGCCGCTACGCCTTGCACGTAGGTGTCGAACTCGATGTGGCTCGGCGAAGCGCCAAGGTCCATCGCGTCGCCCTGTCGCACATCTTTGGTGAACCGAGCGATCGCGCTACGCATGGTGTCGAGTGCCTCCGTGCGGTCGGCGACGAATCGCTCGCTGCGCTGGGCGCTTGTCAGAGAACTCAGAATCACGCCCATCACCGCGAGGACGAGGCTCACTGTGATTGTCACCTCGAGTAGTGACGCTCCGAACTGAGCCGTTCGTGACTCATATCTAGATGCACTGGTTTTTTTTGAGTGAGACCAAATTCGTCGCTGCACTCTCATTGCCCGCCTTGTCATATGCGACCACGTAATACCGGACGCTGTCGAGGGTCTTGCTGTGTGTATTGGAAATATTTTGAGCCGTTGTCGTTGTAAGGACACTCCAGGTTGTTCCGTCGGTGCTGCGGTAGATCCGGTAACCGCGCAGGTTGGCGTCGGTTGCCACGTCCCAAGTCAGACTGACGGTCCTATTCGCGCCAACGCATGAGACGCTGCGATCAAGTTCGTCTGGCGATGTCGGCTGAGTCGAGTCGAGGATGATTGCAGCGTTCGATGTGAGAGTTGAGTTACCAGCGACGTCACTGACCTCGATGTGGACCGCCTTCGTCCCGTCTCCGGCGCTCAACGCCCAAGAAACAGTTGGATTCTCCGAGTCGTATACGAACCACGTGCCTGGGTCGCCGACTTCATTAGCGATGCGAGCGGTCACGGGGTTGCATGGATCAGTGAAGCTGAGATTGATCGTGACATTTGCTCCCGCTGTGTAGCCAGCTTCTGCCGATGCCGTCCCGTTGAGTGTGAATGAACCACTTGGTGCTGCGGTATCGCCCGGACATGCAGCGGGAATGGTTGTAGTCGTCTCTGGAACCGTCGTTGTTGACGGTACGGTCGTGGTTGGCGCCGTAGTTGTCGCTCCGCCAATCGTGACTGTGCCAACACCGAAGAACGAACTCGCGCGCACGATCCTGTTGACGCCGTGGACCGACGGCGCCTTATACCGAACGACGACGGTTACGCGTTTGTAGTCTTGGGTCCCAGCGATCGCAATATCATCGACCCATGTTGCGTACTGGTAAATCTCCATGATCGTCGAGCCGACTTGCACCGGGTCTTCGAGATGGAGAACCCCGCCAGCGACCTCATCGATGATGAGAGGCTCGATCGTGCCTTCGCCATCTACGTCGTAGCTGAGCGCGTCAGCACTCACGAAATAGTCAGGGTTGGTCGGGTCTGACTGATGTGTTGGCGCAGGACTCACGGCGATCTGGTCGTACGGGACGCTACGCAAATGTTCGAGGCGAGCAGTAGCAAGGTCTGCGGCGGTCTGGCGTTGACGCGCCAATGCCACAGTTCTGAATCCGAGAGCGATCGACGCTCCAAACGCGCCAATGACGATGGCAAGAATCGAGATAGCCGCGACCAACTCAAGCAACGTGAAACCACCGTCTGTCCCTCGACGTGACCGGCGCGCTTCGCAGAAGCTTCTCTCACTAAGAGTGAACACCCTTGAATATACGGCCACTCATCGCGTTTTCTTGAGATGGCCTACAGACTTAACAAAGCGCTCAAGGCAATACGCCTAGGTCGATTCGCCTCCCGGAAGGACCCGAGAAACGTCGTATACAGAATCGACTCGCTTTACGGCGCTGAGTATCGAGTCGAGGTGGTCTGGATCGGCTAGCTCGAAGTCAAATCGGAAACGCGCGATGCGGTCGGATTGAACTCTGCTAGCGCACTGCAAGATATTGACATGATGCTCAGACAGAGTGTCTGCGATATCGCGTAGCAATTTGGAGCGATCTAGTGCCTCAATCTCAATTGATACGACATAAGTGGCTGGAGAGTCGCGGTCCCACTCGACCTCTATAACACGTTCTCCGTTGCCGCTAAGGCCTGTGGCGTTTGCGCAGTCGGTGCGATGCACAGACACGCCGCGCCCGCGGGTCACAAAACCCATGATCTCGTCACCTGGGACCGGCGTGCAACACCTCGACAACCGCACCATGACATCGTCGAGTCCTTCGACGTGTACGCCAGCGCTACCAGGAATCATTCGCGAGCGCCCAGGCCTACGTGCGGTGCTCGGGATCTGCTCGTCACCGTGGCTCAACTCGCGCTGAAGTCGCTGTACTACGACGCGCCCTGTGACATGACCTTCTCCGATGGCGATGTACAGCGCGTCGAGGTCGGGGAGGTTCATCTTCGCGAGCAGCGCCTCGAATGGAACTGACTTCGACATCCGGCTTACCGGAAGACCCTCTCGGCGCAACTCGCGTGCAAGCTCGTCACGACCCTGATCGATTGCGTCTGTCCGTCTTTCCCGTGAGAACCACTGTCGGATTTTTGAACTTGCCTTTGGAGTCGTCGCGAACAACAACCAGTCGCGAGATGGCCCTGCGCCTTCGACCTTTGTAGAGAACACTTCGACGGTGTCACCTGAAGCGAGCACTGTGTCGAGTGGCACGAGGCGGCCGTTGATTCTCGCGCCGATGCACCTATGGCCGATTTCGGTATGGATCGCATAGGCGAAGTCGACGGCGGTGGCGCCGGTCGGCAAGGTAATTACTTTTCCTTTCGGGGTAAACACGAAAACTTCGTCTGTGTCGAGATCGAACTTCAGAGAAGCCATGAACTCAGCGGGGTCCTCGGTCTCGCGCTGCCAGTCGACTATTCGTTGCAACCAGGCCAGATCTTCGGTTCCTGGGTTGACCGATTCCTTGTAGCCCCAGTGCGCAGCAACTCCGAACTCGGCTCTGCGATGCATCTCGTCTGTGCGAATCTGAAACTCGACTGCCTTGCCGTCGGCGCCGACCACTGTCGTATGCAACGACTGATAGAGGTTGAACTTCGGCATCGCTATGTAATCCTTGAAACGGCCTTGCACCGGCCTCCACATCGCATGAATCGCGCCAAGTGCCCCGTAACAGTCTTTTACAGAATCAACTGTGATGCGCACGCCGAGAAGATCGTGAATCTCAGCGAACTCGCGCCCGCGGATGACCATCTTCTCGTAGATGGACCAGTAGTGCTTCGTGCGACCAGTGACGTCTGCTTCGATACGCAACTCGGCAAGGCGACCCTTCACCTCGGCAATTGCTGCGGCGATTTGTTCGTCACGAGCGGGAGCACGCACAGCGACCATTTGGTCGATCTCTGCGTACCGCTTCGGATGGAGCACAGCGAAGGCCAGGTCCTCAAGCTGCCACTTCACGTCGCCGATTCCGAGCCGATGTGCTAGCGGCGCATAGATGTCGAGCGTCTCGCGCGCGATTCGATGTTGCTTATCTGTCGGCAGAGACGCAATCGTGCGCATGTTGTGCAATCTGTCGGCAAGCTTGATCAAGAGCACGCGAATGTCCTTGGCCATAGCCACGAGCATCTTTCGCATCGTTGCCGCTTGTTGCTCTTCGCGACTATCGAACTTGATGCGATCAAGCTTGGTGACGCCATCGACGATCGCAGAAATGTCGGGACCAAAATCGCGTTCGAGATCTTCGAGCGTGACCTCAGTGTCTTCGACAGCATCGTGCAGCAACGCTCCGGCGATGGTGATGTCGTCTAACCCAAGTTCCGCTAATACCCCAGCGACTCCAACCGGGTGGGTGATGTACGCATCCCCTGAGCGACGGGTCTGATCGCGGTGAGCGTGGAGCGCAACCTCGTACGCAAGCTCGATACGAGTCGTAGATGCGTTCGGATGGCAATTCTGGAACCGTTCGAGCAGACTGGTAAGGAGCGCGTCCGGCGGGGCTACGGGCAACCTGTTCGTCGTAGCACCGACCGCCATCAGTATTCCAGAACCGCGTGAATATTCTGGCCGGAAAGGCGTGAACGGCCGTCGAGAAATGTGAGATCAATAAGGAACGACAAGGCTGCCACCTCGGCGCCGAGTTGCTCAATGAGCGCCATTGTGGCGCTCGCAGTTCCACCGGTAGCTAACACGTCGTCAACTACCAGGACTCGCTCGCCAGCGGTCAAGGCATCCTGGTGAATTTCTAAAGCATCCGTGCCGTACTCAAGCTCGTAGCGTTCGACATGAACCGCGCGTGGCAACTTGCCGGGTTTGCGCACAGGCACGAAACCAACTCCGAGTGTGTTCGCTACGGCTACACCAAAAATAAAACCCCGCGCCTCGACGGCAACGACTTTGTCGATGCCGTCGTCATGAAACGGGCTTGCGAGGCGTTCGATCGCGAACTGCAAGGCCTTCGGATCGGCAAGCAGCGGGGTGATATCGCGGAAAGTCACACCGGCTTGCGGGAAATCCACAAGATCTTTGATGTGATCCTTCAGCCACTCGGCATCGACCATCTCGTTAGTGTAAGCCGATCGGTAATCGTGAGTCGCTACCAAGTACGGGCTGCAGTTAGCGCTTACGTCCTCTTTGCGAACGCGGGCGAGGTGCGTTTGTGCGCTTCACCGCTGCTGGGCCAGGAACCCCGGTCGCATCCCACTCAACTTTGGACCCAGTTTCTGGATTGACATTTTCGACTCTGAGTGGGCTTCGCTCAGAAATGTTGGGACGAGTGCGCTCACCTCGACCTCGCACAGCCGCATATCGCGACTCGCGTTCCTTCCACGTGCACAGCGCAGGAGCAGCCACAACGATGGACGAATACGTGCCGATGAAAAGACCAGCAAAGAGGGCAAGAGCAAATTCTTCGAGTGCAGTTGCCCCGAGAATAAACGACCCAACGATGAGCAATGAAGCGACAGGCAACAGTGCCACTAGCGATGTCGACAACGAACGCATGAGGACCTGGTTCAAAGCTTGATCAACCATTCCCGCGTAGCTGAGTTTGCCGCCGACGTTGACTGCGTTTTCTTTGACCTTGTCGAACACGACGACTGTGTCGTATAGAGAGAATCCGAGAATCGTCAGGAACGCAGTAACCGTGGCTGGCGTCACCTCAAAGCCGACTATCGCGTAAACGCCGACTGTGAAGATGATGTCGTGGATTACTGCGATGATCGCAGAAGCGGCCATCTTGAACTCGAACCGCAATGAAAGATAGACGGCCAACACAGCAAAAAACATGAGAAGCGCGTACAGCGCCTTCTTAGATACTTCTTTGCCCCAGGTAGGTCCAACCGTATTAATCGAGACGTCGCTTACTTCTCGACCTGCATACTTAGCAAGCGCCGCTGTTACACCGTCGCGCTCGCTCGCAGGCATCTCATCGACGACGACGATTACGTTCGAGCCATCAGTCCCGGGCACGATTGTGACCTCGGCATCAACGCCATCAACTTTTTTCACCGCACTTTCGACCTTTTTCTGGTCGGCATCGTGGATCCCGAGCGCACTGAACGTGACACTCATGCCCTTGGCGTCGGCTGTGACTTCTGCTGGTGTTGCGTCGATCGCTTCAGCAATCGCGTCGCGGACCTGCTTCACAGGATCGTTCGCTATTTCCGCAGACTGGACACGCACCGTCGTCGTGTTTGCCTGCGCGTTATTGGTGGTGGTGATCTTTGTGTCCTCGAAACCAAGCGGAGCGAGCCGATCGCGAACGGCTGCGATGGAGGCATCCTTGGAATCGGCCATTTCGACCGACCACGACACGCCGCCCTCGAAGTCGATCCCTAGATTCAGGTCAAAGACGAGCAGCGAAGAAATGCTGACGACTATTACCGCGACGAATGCAATCAACATGCGTTTGCGGTGCCGCATAAACCGGAAGTTCGTACGTTCGTGTAGAAGGTCACCGAAACGATGCCGACGATCGACGCCGGGAATCTGTTCGAGCTGGTCCGCGACCGCGTTCATGCGTCGACCTTTCCTGCCACATCTAGACCCGCAGCGATGCCGAGTCGACGCATTTTGATTAGTCCCGGACGCTTAGCGATGAACGACACCAGCGGATACATGAAAAAGAAGGCGATCGTTAGGTCGATAAGAGTCGAAAGCCCGAGGAAGTAAGCAAAACCCCTCACCGAGCCGATCGCGAGGAAGTAAAGAACAGCTGCGCCGATTAGCGACACGAGGTCGGCTGCGACGATGGTCCGGAACGCCTTGGTGAACCCGACATCGATCGAGCTACGAATTGTCTTACCGCTGCGCACCTCATCTTTGAGCCGCTCGAAGTAAACGACATAGCTGTCGACGGTGACACCTACCGAAACGATCAAGCCAGTTACTCCAGCCAAGGTGAGTGTCAGGCCCTGAGCGTCACCAAGGAAGCTCACAAGCACAAAGAAGATCAGTCCTGTGAAGCTCAGGCCGACCCACACAACGAATCCGAGAAGCCTGTAGTACAGGACCATGAACAGCGCAACAAGCGCGAGGCCGAACGCTCCTGCAGCGATACCCGCGCTGAGTTGGTCCTTGCCGAGGCTTGGCGACACTGACTGTCGTGTCGTCTGGCTCTCGTCGAATTGGATCGGCAGAGACCCGTACTTCAGGACCAATGCGAGGTCCTTAGATTCGGAGTCCGTGAAGGACCCGCTGATCTGGACGTTGCGACCGGTAATTCCTTCGTTGATTTTCGGCGCCGATTGGACCCGATCGTCAAGGACTATTGCGACGTACTTACCCACGTTCGGCATCGCGACTTTCGTGACGAAGTCATCGTTCTTGAACTCGACGTTAACGACCCACTGTTGCTCGTATGCCGCTTCAGCGTCGGCAATCGAGCGTCCTGTAAGTATCGTCTCTCCGAGCAGGTAGCAACTGGACTTGTCCTTGTCGTATACCCACGAAGCGGTGTCAGGGTCGTCTTCCTTGACATACGACTCGCAGATGTTGGTTCCTGGCGCGAGCGTCGTGGTGGTGGCAGCGACGGTCGTGGTCGTCGGAGGTGGCACTGTCGTTGTTGTCGTTTGTGTCGTTGGTGTCTGCAAAGGCCGTGACGCGAGTATCGGTTGAGTTGAGATCGTCAGCCCAGCGGCTTGCGCGGTCGTTTCTACGCCTGGGTCGGCCGATGGCAAGGTTGCACTCGCTGGATCTTCCGGCAACGGCGTACTCGGGAGCGTCAAATCAGGCGGAGCCAAAGAGCTGACATCACAGTTGAGTTTGGGCGGAGGGACCGTGGTTGTAGTTGGTCCGGCAACTGTTGTGGACGTGGTGGTCGACGAGGTCACGGCAGCCGTCGTGGAGGAGCCTTCCGTGGCGACGGTTGTTGTTGTAACGGCAGTCGAAGTCGTGGCTTTGCCGGTCGTTGTAGTAGCCACAGAAGAGGTCGTAGCGACGGTCGTTGTTGTCTCTGGAACAGTCGCCGTAGCTGGCACTGGGCCTGCTAGGACAGCGCGAAAGCGTAGGCATGCTGTGCGCCCAACTACCTCGACAGCGCGCTCAGGGTCCTTCAGGCCGGGGATGTCGACAACAATTGTCGAACCCTGGCGGCTTACCTCCGGTTCGGTCGCTCCGAGGCTGTTGATACGGCTGAAAATGATGTCGACTGCCGTATCGAGCTGGGAAAGATCGGATCCCTCTACGGGGAACAGCACGATCGACACGCCACCTTGCAAGTCGAGGCCGAGTTGTGGTCGGTCTCCCCCGATAATTGTCGACACGAATGCACTGATAACCACGATGATCGTGAAGCCGAGTCTGAGTTTCGGGGCGCGATTCGGCCCGCGCTTTGTGAAGACCACCAGAGATGCCAACAACAGAACCGCTACAGCCCATGCGACCTTCGATGACGTCGCATCGAATTTCCAAACACCGATGCTTGCGATGCTTGCGCCAAACAGCAAGCCAAGGAACTTCTTCATTCTGCGTCGTCCCCGGCGTCGTCTTCGGTCAAGATGCTCCCGATGGCTTGGCGAGCGTACCGCAGAACCACTCCGTTCGCGACTTCTAGTTCGATGCTCTGCTCATCGAGACTGCGAATCGTTCCGAAAAGCCCCGATGTGGTCAGGATCTCGTCGCCGACCTCTACGGCTGCCTGCATGGCAGCGAACGCAGCGATCTTGCGTCTTTGTGGCCGCACAATCAGGAGCAAGAACATGATTCCTAAGAACGCGAACCACAGAATGGGAGCTAATGATTCCAATTCAGAACCTCAAAAACTAAATGGGACCTAGACCACTATGTGATTGGCGGTTTCGGCCAGGACAAGACCCATGGAGACTAGCTGTGACATAGACCATGGCTTGCGACACTAGGTCGATCAACTGATATGAAATAACGACCCGCGATCGGCGTCGATCGCGGCACGTAGGGCTTCGATTCGTTGGCCACGGTTCATTTTTACCTGGCCCGCATAGGCGTACCTCGGCAGGCTCGCCCATACCTTTGCGGCTTCGATTGCCCGTGGGAGGACTTGCTCTGGGGCCGCAACTTCGTCCAAGAACCCCGCATCGCGAGCGTCATCTGGGTTGTACATGCGTGCCCCGACAGTGGCTAGCGCCAGATGGCGACGGCTTAGCCTTTCTTCGGCGAGTTCTACTGCCCACCGAGGTAGAACCATGCCCTTAGCTGTCTCGATGAGTCCGATCTTAAAATTTCCGGCAGCGCCGACGCGTTCGTCGCAACTAAGCAGCAACAGAGCTCCTGCCGCGACAGCGTGGCCCGTGCAAGCAGCGACTACCGGTACGGCGGACGCGAAACAACGGACAAAGAAATCGCCGCCAGCGCAAACCAAATTGCCTGCAGCCTCTGGCGAACTCGTCATGACGTTGAGATCGAATCCGCCAGACAAGAACCCAGGCGCGCCAGCAATGACCAGCGCGCCAACCTCTTCTGGTCCGGCGTTCTCTGCCGTCGTGAGCGCTGCATCTAGCTCTGCGATGATCTCGGGCGACAAGACATTCGCCTTGCCGTTGTCGATCGTCGCTACAGCGACCCCGTCGGTGATGTTGACATCTACACCCATATTGGTTTCGCCTCTTAGTCGCTTGACTGTTGTTCGTCGAAAAGGCCAATGCTGGCCGGTGGCAGAGTAGGCGAACTCAACCCAATGTGCTCCCATCCTGCGGCCGTGGCCACACGCCCACGAGGCGTGCGCTGAATTAGGCCGCACTGCAGCAGAAACGGTTCGTATACGTCTTCTACGGTTTCTTGTGCCTCACCGACGGCGATGCTCAAGGTCCCGAGTCCGACAGGTTGGCCGCCGAAAGTACGGCACAGCGCGTTGAGTATCGCTCTGTCGACCTTGTCGAGACCTAGTACATCAACCTCGAACAATGCGAGCGCCTCGAATGCAGTCGCAGCGTCTACCCGACCATCGCCGCGCACCTCAGCGAAGTCGCGGACTCGCTTCAGCAGACGGTTAGCGATTCGAGGAGTACCGCGGCTTCGCCCAGCGATGGCAACGGCCCCGTCTGCCACTAGAGGCACTCCAAGGATGTTCGCTGCCCGCGTAACGATCGAGGCAAGATCTTCTGGCACGTAGTAGTCGAGCCGAGCAACGAAACCAAAACGGTCACGCAACGGACCGGTGATGAGCCCGGTGCGAGTTGTTGCCCCAACGAGAGTGAACCTAGGCAAATCGAGGCGGATGCTGCGAGCCGCCGGACCTTTGCCGATCACGATATCGAGTTGGAAGTCTTCCATTGCTGGATACAGAACTTCTTCGACAGCGCGCGGAAGCCTGTGCACCTCATCGATGAACAGAATGTCACCGCAGTCGAGATTTGAGAGGATTGCAGCAAGATCCCCGGCACGTTCGAGCGCTGGTCCACTCGTAGGGCAAAGGCGTGCGCCCATTTCTGTGGCGATAATTCCAGCGAGACTTGTCTTGCCTAACCCCGGCGGACCGCTGAGCAGGATGTGGTCTACGGCCTGTGATCGCTTCTTAGCCGCAGCAAGCATGATCTCTAGGTGTTCGACAAGTTTCGGCTGACCAACGAACTCTGCCAATGAACGCGGTCGCAATGTCGTTTCTTCGGCTGCCTCGACCGGATCGGCGCCTGGAGACAGAAGTTCTTCGCGGGTCACGAGCGGCGCGCTAACTGTTTAAGAGCGTCGCGCAAAAGTTCTTCTGCTGTTCCGTCGCTAGGCATCGAGGAGAGAACTTCGCGTACTTCGTCGATGCCGAAACCCATCGCCGTGAGCGCTTCTCTCACATCGGAGCGCACCGACCCGTTACTGGCTAGACCAGCCGTGATATCGATCTCTTCAATGTCGAGCTTCGACTTGAGTTCGATCAATAGACGTTGAGCGGTGCGTTTGCCTACACCCGGCACGAGACACAATGACTCGACATCATCTTCGGCCACAACACGGCGCAAGGCATGCGGAGGGTGGATAGCGAGCATCGCAACGCCGAGCTTCGGCCCAATTCCAGATACACCAATAAGCGCTTCAAAGGTGTCGCGCTCTACCCGGCTAAGAAAGCCGTAAAGCACCATCGCGTCTTCGCGAACATGTAGGTGGGTGAACAAGAAACCGACAGCGCCGATCTCCAATTGGCTGAGGGTGGAGGAAGGGACATTTACGCGATACCCGACCCCCCCGACCTCGACTAGAACTTCCCCGCCGAGCGTGCGCTCGATGACTGTGCCTCTTAGTGAACCAATCATTTACGTGCCTTTGCCGTCTTGGCTATCGCGGCTTCGATCCGCGTCTGACGGTTGCTCTGCGACCCAAGATTTGGACTAGCCCCAGCGGTAGCTGCCGAACGCGCCGACTCGACGCGATCACGCCAAGCGTGACATAGCGCAAGTGCTAGAGCATCGGCAGCGTCGGGCGGATCTGGAACAGCAGCGAGGCCAAGAAGCTTCGCGACCATCATCTGCACCGCTTGCTTAGAAGCCGCGCCGTCGCCCGTGACGCTGAGCTTGACTTCATTCGGCGAGTACTGCACCACGGGAATAGACCTGCGCGCCGCTGCAGCAATAGCCAGGCCACTTGCCTGGCCGACAGAAATCGCGGTACGAACGTTTACTTGAAACAAGACCCGTTCGACAGCCATCGCCCGCGGCGCAATATCGTCTAGGAGCGCCTCGATCTCGACAGATAGGCGCCCCAACCTCGCAGGCAAATCTAGAGCAGGGTCGGTCGTGATCACGCCAGCCGAGACGGCGCGAGCCGCAGAGCCTGCACGCACTACGGCCCCGTACCCCATGCGCGTAAGCCCTGGGTCGATACCGAGTATCGGACGATCCTGTGGATCGGACACGAACATGGGTTCGACGCTAGGCGATGCCGATCGGTGGCCTGTGGATCTACTAATTGCGTCGTATCAACAGCCAAATAATCACTGCGATAACACCCGCTACCGGCAACGCGATCTTGATAATTGAACTTCCTGCCGTCTCGAGCAGGTTGATAGGGGCGGCCTCAGGCGCATCGATCTTGCGTACCCCGGATATCGGAATGACGAGCGCTGCTGCGGCTTCTGTGTCTGCAACGGACTCCGTGGCCACTACAGGTGCATTGAGAATGTCTGCCTCGAGGCTCGCCACGAACTGCTTCAATAGCTTCGCCGAGATCTTTGGCATTTCTCCCCTGCCGAACTGTGCGACCTTGCCTGTGACGTTTACCTCAGTATCGATTTCGACGACAGTGTGGGAATCATCGCCAGCCATGGTAACGGTGATGATTGCAGAAGCGTTGCCCTGGCCCCGAGTGTCGCGTCCGCTCGCATCGATCTTGATGGTCCGCGAGTCTCTGTCGACCATGGCGAGCTTTGCCGTGCCCTTGTAGTGAGCCTGAATCGGCCCAACCTTGATCTTGACTACGCCTCGGTATACGTCGCCTTCGACCTCTTGGAGTTGCGCTCCAGGCATACACGGCGCAATACGTTCGATATCGAGCAATGTGTTCCAAGTGTCATCTAGCGCGTTCTCGACTCGGAACGAGTCTTTGATGTGTTCCATTGGCTGAGCCTACAAAGCACCGTGCCGAGCGGCCGATCCGCTGTTGCGAGATTGAGCTAGATCTGGCTAGTCGGTCCCGATGTCATCGGCGGTGTCTATGTCGTGCGGGTCGCCGGTGCCGTCGCACGCGACCTCGACAACCAAGTGAGTTCTCATGAGCTGACGAGCGCCTTCGTCGCCACTCAGCGCTAGCGCGGCTGGCCACAGGTCGCGTGCGATCAGCACAGGGTTAGATCGCTCACCGTCATAGGTCGCAACAGCCAAGGTCGTACCAGCCTCAGCCTGTGCTGCGAGTCGTTGCCATGCCTCTGGACCGATATCTGGTTGATCGGCAAGACCGACGACCGCCGCGTGCACAATCCCGCGTGCAGCTAGCCATTCGATGGCGGCATGTAGGGACGAAGCGATGCCATCAGCAAAGTTTGGGTTAACTACGACTTCGACGCCGGGACCAGCACAAGCAGCTACCTGATCAGCTTCGTGTCCAACAACAAGCACTACCGGCCCAAGTCCAGATGCGATAGCTGCATCGAGTGCGTGGGCGACGAGTGGCATGCCGCGGTACAAGACGCAGGGTTTCGGCGTATCGCTTTCGAGGCGAGTGCCACGTCCCGCCGCTAAGACAACGGCGGCGATGGTACCGAGCATGTGCGACTAGACGGTCGCGGCTTCGAGTGCCCGACGAACAAGCACGCGTGACAGGTGTTCCCGGTATTCGACCGAAGCATTTAGGTCTTGGTTCGCTTCTGTGTCAGCGGCAGCAGACTGCGCAGCATCACTGTTACTTGCTCCTCCTGCGAGCGCCGCCTCGACCTGCCTAGCTCGTAGCGGCGTGCTCCCCATGTTGACGAGTCCGACCTTCTTGGCACCACCGACCGTTACCGCAACGGCTCCGACGATCGCCCAGTCCTGAGCGCGTCGATTGAACTTCTGGTAATTGAATCCCGATGGGCCAGCCTTCGGAACTCTGATCTCGGTTAGCAATTCTTCGGAACCAAGTGCCGTCTCTAGAAATCCTTCGAAAAAGTCTGTTGCCGCGATTTCGCGATGCCCACTCTTGCCAGTGACAACAAATGTCGCGTCGAGTGCGAGCAGAGTTGCAGGCAAGTCCGAAGCAGGGTCTCCATGGGCGACCGATCCGCCGATCGTGCCGCGGTGACGGACCTGATTATCGCCGACTTGAGCCGTCACAGCACTTACGACACCGCACTCTGCCTTTAGCAGTTCGCTGATCTCGACATCGCGGTGTCGAGTGAGCGAACCAATAGCAATGTGGTCACCTGCGTCCTTGATATACGAGAGGTCTCGAATTCGCGCGACATCGATGAGAACCATCGGCGTCGCCAACCGCAATTTCATAAGCGGAATTAACGACATCCCGCCAGCGAGGATCTTGGCATCGTCTCCGTGTTCGGCGAGTGCAGCTACGGCTTCAGCGGCCGACTCAGCGCGAACGAAATCGAACGCCGCTGGAATCATTTCGCTTCCTTAGCTGCCGCTGCTGCGAGAACAGCTTCGACAATATTGTGGTATCCGGTGCAACGACACAAGTTGCCTTCGAGGCCGAACCTCACGTCTTTTTCGGTCGGGTTCGGGTTCTCGTCGAGGAGGCTGACTGCAGCAAGGACCATGCCTGCAGTGCAGAATCCACACTGGAGTCCATGCTTTTCGTGGAACGCCTGTTGCATCGGGTGCAGCGACCCGTCTGTGTTCGCCAAGCCTTCGATGGTTGTGACCGAACCACCGTCTGCTTGGGCGGCGAACATCGTGCAACTCTTGACGCTCTCACCATCGAGAAGAACCGTGCATGCTCCGCAGCTACTTGTGTCGCAGCCGACCTTCGTGCCAGTGAGCGCACATGCTTCGCGCAGATATTGCACGAGCAAGGTACGCGGCTCGACGTCGTGCTCTTGCGACTTGCCGTTGACCGAAACTGAGATTTTCATCGGGCCGAACGGTAGCCGATGACTAAAGGGCGCTCACTACCTCGGCGATGGACTTTGCCTTGGGCCAAGTTGCACCGACAAGCTTCACGACTCTGTGTCGGACAATTCCTTCGGCGTCGATCACGATTATCGACCGGCGGTAACCGAACGGTGGCCCGAGAATGTCGTATGCCGCTCCGATCGATTTGTCCGTGTCCGCAAGCAGAGGGAACTGAAACCCCTCCTTAGCGATCCAACGTTCGTGCGAGTCGAGGTCTTGGGGTGAAATGCCGAGCACGACCGTGCCCTCTGGCGCAAGCACCGCGTAATCGTCGCGGTACCCACGCAATTGCTTCGTTCAACCAGGCGTGAAGTCACCTGGGTAAAACGCCAACACCACAACCTGACCTCGAAAATCTGTTAGGTCATAACTCGCCCGCATAGTGCCCTGCACGCCCTCTGCGACGAAACCAGGAGCGACCGATCCGACTTCTGCTGTCATGACAACACCGCTTCCAAGACATCTTCTGAGATGTCACAGTTTGCGTAGACAGCCTCCACGTCGTCGTGATCTTCGAGCGCGTCTAACAGTCTCAGAATCTGCTTCGCTGCTGACTCGTCAGTGATCGCAACTGTGGTCGACGGGATCAGAGTCAGGTCGCTGCTCTTGACTGCGATTCCTGCTTCTTCGATCGCGGTTCGGACTGCGTGGAGCTCCGCTGATGGCGTAAGCACCTGGAAGTCTTCGCCGACTTCCGATATATCTTCGGCTCCTGCGTCAGCCGCCACCATCATCAGATCGTCCTCGCTCGTCGCCGACTGAGCGACCATGACAACACCTTTGCGATCAAACTGCCAAGCAACAGATCCGGCCTCAGCAAAGCTTCCGCCATTCTTGGAGAAAACGTTACGCATTTCGGGGCCAGTGCGGTTGCGGTTGTCGGTGAGGCATTGGACGTAGACGGCCACACCGTGCGGCGCGTAACCCTCATAGTTGATCGCCTCGTAGACGACGCCCTCTTCCTCGCCAGTACCGCGGCGAATCGCGCGGTGGATCGTGTCGATCGGCACGGAGTTGTCGCGCGCTTTTTGAATCATGGCGCGAAGCGTTGCGTTTGTATCTGGGTCGCCGCCGCCTGTGCGTGCAGTCACCTCAACTTGGCGAATTAGCACAGCGAACAACTTGCCACGAGCCTTGTCGGCTGCGCCCTTCTTATGTTTGATCGAATGCCATTTGGAGTGGCCGCTCATGTTTAAACACCTTCAGTTGTAGCTAGTTGATTTAGAAAAAGCTGATGTAGCCGAAGATCGTTGGAAAGCTCTGGGTGAAATCCAGCAGCCCAGATATTGCCACAACGCACGAGCACAGGGTCAGATCCAAGCGAAGCGAGCACCTCAACCGAATTTCCGACACGGGTCACACGTGGTGCCCTAATAAAAATGCCCGTAAAGCCTTCTGGCATGCCATCGATGTCGATTTCGGCCTCGAAACTCAGAACCTGGCGCCCGTAACCGTTGCGCTGCACGCTGATATCTAAAAGAGCGAGTGGCTGTTGATCGGCGCGCGCATCGTGCAATTCCGCAGCCAACAGGATCATGCCAGCGCAGGTAGCGAAACATCCGAGACCGTCGCGCATCGCTTGGATGAGAGGGTCCTTCAAACCAGAGGTTGCAAGGAGTTTGGTCTGTGTAGTGCTCTCGCCACCTGGAAGCGCGATCGCATCGATTCCGGCTAGCTGGTCAGGGCGCTTGACGAGACAGGTTTCGGCTCCGAGCGCGTCGAATACTTCGGCGTGTTCGCGAAACGCACCTTGTAGTGCGAGGACTCCGACTTTGACCATCGCTTGCTTCGTTCTGCCTACCCGAGACGCACTACCAACCGCGGTCAGCGAGTCGAGTGTCGAGCTTGTCAATCTCGATTCCGCGCATTGCCTCGCCCAAACCTGTCGAGACTTTGAGGACGATGCCTGCATCTAGGTAGTGAGTTGTCGCCTCGACGATTGCCTTGGCTCGCACCGCTGGGTCGTCGCTCTTGAAGATTCCCGAGCCGACAAACACCGATTGTGCACCTAGTTGCATTACAAGCGAAGCATCTGCTGGCGTAGCGATGCCACCAGCGCAGAAAAGTGGCACAGGCAGTTCGCCTCGGCTTGCGACCTCTTGAACTAACTCGAGCGGGGCACGTAATTCTTTAGCCCACCCGAACAGTTCAGCGGAGTCGGCCATAGTGAGCTTGCGGATATCGCCAAATATTGAACGCAGGTGACGGACGGCTTCGACAATGTTGCCTGTCCCGGCCTCGCCCTTCGAACGAATCAGGCATGCGCCTTCGCTGATGCGGCGTAGGGCTTCGCCAAGGTTCGTTGCCCCACAGACAAAAGGAACCGTGAAGTCCCACTTGTCGATGTGATGCGCCTCATCTGCCGGGGTGAGCACCTCTGACTCATCGATGTAGTCGACACCGATGGCTTGCAGCACTTGCGCTTCTGCAAAGTGTCCGATCCGGCATTTTGCCATGACAGGAATCGTGACAGATGCCTGAATTTCGACGATCATCTGCGGGTCGCTCATGCGTGCGACCCCACCATCGCGGCGAATGTCGGACGGGACGCGCTCGAGTGCCATAACTGCGCATGCACCGGCATCCTCGGCAATCTTGGCCTGCTCTGGATTTACTACATCCATGATGACGCCGCCACGGAGCATCTCGGCTAGGCCGCGCTTGACTCGTGCCGTTCCTGTGGTGTGTTTGTTGTCAGACGGAGACATCGCCGATTCACTTCCCTTATTGAGACTGCCTAGAAGCACAGCCTAGGTGTCAGGCGATCGTGAATTCGTAGCCATTCTCAGGAAGACAAACCCAAGTCTGTCCTGACGAGAGGCGGATCGGCCGGCCAGCGAGATCGATGAGAGTGCCAGCCGCGCTTGAGTCCTGACGCGACCAACGTCCCTCTACTGCCTTGCCATCGCTGAGCACCCAGACTGTGCCATCGCCGACGAGTTGAGCCTCGGGGTACTTTCCGCTAGTGATCGTGTAGTCGACAAACTGCACGATCACGTTGGCTGGCGCAATGGGCGCACCGCTGTCTACGAACTCTTGCGCGCCCAGGAATGTGCGATGCCAGCGACCAGACTGCCCGTCCCAAGTCCATGTCACGTCTAGACCAGACTTGAATCCGACATGTGCACTGACGATCGATCTGCCTGGCGCAACTTGGCCGTCTCTGCGGTACTCGAATATCGCTGGCGGCGGCGTTGGCGTGCCACCGAAGGCGAATAGTTCTGATCCTCGCCCAAACAGATTCCACGGAGCTTTGCGGTCTGGGTCGCGGTACATCGCGCTACCTGCGTGGGTTTCGTCGATGCGCACGACCGGCGCCGTCTCGATGCTGTTGAGTGCATACGGGGCGCCACCAGAGAATACGAACAAGCCGCCGATTGGGCGCACGATCGCTTGGTCGGTGAGACGAACTGACCGGATCGGGCCGACGTCCGTCGGCACCTGAGAGTGGAATATCGCAGCAAGGCGCGTGTAACCACCTTCGACTACTTCTTCATAGACCACGTCCGCGAGATCTACGCCGCGTTTAGGACCCTGCGCGAGCGTGTTGTCGACTTTTACAGTGAGCGCTGCCCGACTAAGTGTCTCGCCTTGTGGATCGGCGAGTCCGGTGAGTGGAGCAAACGGTCCTGCAAAAACAGTTGTCGTCGGCAAAGTTGACTCTGTTGTAAGCGTTGCAGGTTCGGTTGCGTCTGTCGGCGTGCTTTCGCCAGAATTGGCAAACAATGCAGCGCAGATACCGATGAGGATCGCGAGGCTAACTCCAGCGACGATTTGATTATTGCGCTGCTTGGCCAGCGCGGCGATCTTTAGCTTCAAGCTATTGGTGGCACCTTGACTGCGTTGTTCGTCGACTGTCATCTACAACTCTCGGAGCGCCGCGATTCTTTCTTCGAGCGGTGGATGGGTTGAAAACAGTTGGTCGAATGATCGCTTCTTGCCTGGCGTCGTGTCGAGCGGTGCTTCTATCCAGAGGTGCGCTGTCGCCTTGGACGAGGTGTGCACGACCGACGAGTCCTCTTTGAGTTTCTCGAGTGCGCCGATTAGCCCAGGTGGATACCGGGTCATAGCTACACCGCTCGCGTCGGCCAAGTGCTCGCGTGAGCGACTGATCGCGGCTTGCATTAGCCGAGCGATAATTGGCGCCAAGATGATCAGGACGATTCCCAATATGGCCAATATTGCGCCGAGTGGATTGTTGTTGTCGTCGTCGCGGTCGTGACCCCCGCCTATACCGCCCCAGAATGCCCACCGGGCAAATAAGTCCGAGACAAGCGCTAAGAAACCGACCATCGTGACAGCGATAGTCATTACCAAGATGTCGTAGTTCTTGATGTGGCTCAGTTCGTGTGCGAGGACACCCTCTAGCTCTACCCTATTCATCTTCTCTAGCAAGCCTGTTGTGACAGCGATCGCGGAATGCTGCGGGTTGCGCCCGGTAGCGAAGGCGTTCGGGGCGTGGTCTTCGACAATGTAGAGCCGAGGCTTCGGCAAGCCACTCGCGATGCACAAGCCTTCGACGAGGTTGTGATATCGGGCGTACTCCTTGGGGTCAGCTGGCTTGGCGCGACTCATGGACAATGCGATCTTGTCGCTCGTGCGGTACGAAAAAAACGCCGAACCACTAGCAAAAATCCCTGCGAACACGAGACCAATCGGCCCCATCTTTAGGAGAGCCGTGATGATGAAAGCAATGCCGAACGTGAACAAGACAAACATCAGGATTATCAGCAATGTGCGGCGTTTGTTGGCCGCGATCTGTTGTTCCATGTCGATAACGCTATCGGGGCAGTCTTGAGGCTCGAGAAATTCGAAAGTTGCTAGAACTCAATTTTCGGGGCCTGACGTGCTTCTGGGACATCGAGTTCGAAGAACTCTCGTTCGGCGAAACTGAACATCTTTGCGATGATGTTGGACGGAATCGTTTGGATCTTGTTGTTGTAATGAAGGACGGCGTCATTAAAGAACTGTCGTGAATATGCGACACGATCTTCGGTCGATGTGAGCTCTTCTTGCAGCTCCAAGAAGTTCGTGTTTGCCTTAAGGTCAGGGTAGGCCTCGCTCAAAGCGAAGATGCTCTTGAGTGCTCCACTCAACATGTTCTCGGCCTCTGCTGTGTCGTGCACGCCCGAAGCACTCATGGCCATGTTGCGGGCCTTGATCACCTGGTCGAGCGTCCCCTGCTCGTGCTTGGCGTAACCCTTCACGGTTTC
>SXJP01000026.1 GCA_005779395.1 Actinomycetota bacterium | reverse complement strand
CGCGGAGCACGTCTGCGAGCAGTGCTTTACTCTGTCCGCACCATTCACCATTCACTGAGTTGTACGCAGACATGACAGACGCAACACCCTCGTCGACTATGCGACGGAAGTGCGGCAAGTAAACCTCGTGGAGCGCAACCTCGTCTATCTCGATATCGACCGAGAAGCGTGCGTTTTCCATCGAGTTACACGCGAAATGTTTCACGCAGGCAAGCACATGGCGTTGCAGGCCTCTAGTGAGTGCGGCACCAAGCTCCCCGACATGATGTGGATCTTCGCCGTAAGTCTCTTGTGCTCGACCCCACGCCGGATGACGCAAGACGTTCACGCACACAGCACCAGTGAGGTTCGCCCCGAGAGCACTTAGTTCTTCTCCGATCGCCTCGCCGACACGTTCTTCAAGCTCGGGATCCCAGGTGGCGCCGCGCGCCATCGTCACAGGAAAACACGTGGCGTTGCCGATCACCGCGCCTCGTGGCCCATCGCTGAACGCGATGCCGCCGAGCCCGACTCTTTCGACCTGCGCCGCGAAGAATGGCGCCTTGTGGTAACCGTTGTTGCCAAGGAACCCGAGCCCTGCCCATGTCGGTGCGTCGCCGTCGAGACACCACAGACGCTCATCGAGTGTCATCTCAGACACCAGCATGCGGGCTGCATCGACGATCGGCGTACCTTGCTGCACAGCGCGGCGAGCATCGTCGAAGGTAGCAATTCCCATGTCTATGACTCCTGGTTAGGCCGCTGTATCCGATGACCGGTCGTTGGACAATAGGTGGTCGGCTCTGCAATTAGCTGTCGACAGTTGCGCGTCTGCTCTAGATGATGTATCTTGCCGTTCGGCAGACAATGTTGTTTCATCTAGTACGACGGCCAGACCAGATGTCTAGTCCGCTTGAAGCACTATCGCCGGCCGGAACACAGCAACAACCTGCATGGCAACGGGCCTAGCCCGATGCTCCCCCACGATGCGGTAACCGAACATTGCCCATACCAAAACAACGGAGGAGTCACATGCGAACACCTAGTTCACATCGTTCCATCAAATACCGAAAAACCCTCGCATTCCTCACATGCCTAACAATCCCGCTCACAGGATTCGCAAGCGCGACGGCTGCCACCCCCCCCTCCTAGATCAGAGCGCTGACAGTGAGTTCACCGCGACACTGCGCAGCGATCAAGAATTCATGACAGCAGCAAGTCAAGTCACCAGCATCAGCACGACAACCGAAACCGTCAGCACTTTTTATGCAAACAAATCCCGTGGCAGAGCCACACAACGATGCAAGACCGTGACGGTACGAAAAGCGATCACGGGACTGTTCGGCCAAACTGTGCTCAGCTTCAAGCTGAAATTGCAGTGGTGTTATAACGGCTCGCGCGTCTTTTACAAAAGCTACGAAGTGATCCCGGACGTTACGTCCCACGGTGCACTAGGAGGATGGAAGTTCAAGGGCTTTTGGCAGCCGCTCGACCGTCACTACCACTCATGGAACGGGCATGAATACGGCGGATACACAGTGAAGGCGTATCCAGAATTCGAACAGTCGCAAGCCGGGGTGTCGATCGACCAGAAGTTAGGTCATTTCGCCGTTGTCGGCCACTACGACGGCACTTTCACAACACGAGCCATTTTCAATTAGCGGGCGTTTGGCGCCAATAGCCAGATCTTGTATATCGAAGCGAAAGGAAACATCCATGATTGTTCTCATTCCGGCCCTGATTCTTGTGCTTACAGGCGCGATCTGTTGGTATTTGCAAAAACAAGTATTAGCGATCGTAGCTGGCTGCCTCGCCATCCCATTCCTAGTGACAGGGGCATCGATGGCAACCGGGATCAACGAAACACAGACTGAGGTCCATCCCGTTCAGTCGACCCCGACCACTACTACGCCCTAACTGATCGCCGTGGTGCGCTCGCATCGGACCCCATTCTGGGTCAGCGCACCACGGTTCAACTTCGACACCGCTTATCCCAATTAATGAACTATGTGTCGAGAGCGAAGCCTTCATGCCCGCCGACTTCTGGGACTCGCCCTACAGATTCGCGTTTGTGTTCGCTGAGTATCGACGGAAGTGTCGGTACCGTCACGTCACCTACCTTCGTGAATACCCCGCGATCGACCAACTGCGGATGCATCGCTGCCTGTTCTGGTGTCAGCGCTGGCGCAACTGGAGCGCCAGCACGGCTCAACCTGTCGAGTGCCGCGGCGGACGACAACTCACCGATCGCGGTCGCAAACGCGTCTCGTATCGAATCGATCTGCTGTAGGCGCTCAGCGAAGGAGAGCAGCGCGAGACCATCGAGACCTAGCGCTTCGCAGATCGCAGTCCACAAGTGCTGTTCATTAAGCGGAGCGAGCGTTATCCATCCACCGTCAGCCGTTTCGAAGATTCCATATCCGGGTGAACCAGGTTGCTTGGAGTCAGTACCAGCGACCTTTACATGGGTTCGCGGGCCAACCCACCATGCGACAACGTCGGCCATCGCTACATCGATGGTTTCGCCTTCGCCCGTCGCAATTTTGTTGGACCACGCTGCACAAATAAGTACCGCTGCCATCGTGCCTGCTTCGAGATCGGCAACAGGCAAGCTTGGCATGACAGGTGATTCACCTTCGCGTGGAGCTATCGCACCGCCTAAAGCCTCAAAATTCAGGTCGTGCCCTGGCATATCGCGCCATGGCCCTGTCTGGCCGTAGCCGGAGATCGAGCAGTAGATAAGTTCGGGTCGCGTAACGCGCAATTGAGCTGAGCCAAGGCCGAGCCTCTCGGCAACACCGGGCCTGAATGACTCACAAAACACGTCGCATTCGGCAACTAGTTCGAGTGCACGCTCGAATCCTGCGTGCGACTTCAGGTCCAACTCGATGCTCCTCTTGCCTCGAGCTACACCGGCGAATATCTCCGGGTAGAGGCGCATCGGATCACCGCCGGGTCGCTCGACCTTCAAGACCTCCGCACCGAGATCGCAAAGAATCTGCGTTGCGTGAGGCATCGGGCGCCACATCGAGACATCAAGCACCCGCATGCCATCAAGCAGTCCGGTCATCGGACCTGATTATTCCACGCGCGGCGAGGGTGAACTTGCGCGCTAGCTAACGATTGTGTTTGCTACTGCAGTCCCGGCTACACCGAACATGGTTTGAGTCTTCGAGTTGAGTTTCGGGCCATACATCGCAGATACTCCGCCGTAGCCATAAGAGTTCAATGACATGATCGTGCCTGAACCCCCAGCGAACGGCGAGAACCATGGGCCACCAGAAGCGCCACCGGTCATGTTGCAACCAACTTTGTATGTCAGATTCGATACACGTGAATCGAACCCGAGTTTGCCACGGCAGTACACGAGGTCCTTGCCTTTGTAGGCACCCGAGGCCGGGTACCCAAAGAGATAGGTGTCAGCATTAGCAGCAACGCTCGAGAATTGGATCGGGTGTCCGCCGACGGTCGTGTCGAGTTGCGCTGTACCTGACTTGCCTCCGGCACCGACAACTGCGAACGCGAAGTCGTGGACTATCGCTGTGTTATTGAAGCCGCCAGCCGAGGCGTATCCGTTGTGGACGACTAAAGAACTTGCGGTCCAACATCCGTGAACTGTTGTCGCACAAAACTGGCCACCGCTGTCAAACGAAGTTGGCGCGGTGTCGTACTCGGGGACGAACATCCAGTTCGTGGCGAACGCCAGCGCTACCTCGTCGTACGCGCAGTGCCCTGCTGTGAGGATGATCGAACGGTCAGCAACAGCGTCGTCGACAACGCTCGCAGAACAAACCCAGTAGCTACCGCCCATAGCGAACAGGACCTTGCCTGTGGTCTTGAGAACCTCACCGCCGGCGGTCCATGACGCGCCACCAATAGTTGTCGAACCTCCAGGGCCCTTGCGTTCGAAGCGGTGCGATTTCTGGTTGTACACAAAGTCGCGCGGAATTGCTTTTCGTACGCGCGCATTGGTCCAAAATCTTGTTGTATTTTCGTGACGCGCCTTCGCCGATTCGGCTTTGGCGACGGATTCATCGCCTGTGGTCATGAACGCCGCAGAACATGTCAGCGCTACAGCAATACCGATGCCACCAAGACGTCTCAGATTCAGTTGCATAGTCTGAAGATACCCCCAAGCACAAGTACCAAACCAGTCAAAAGGTGCAAATGGCTAGTTTGAATCAGTCGAGAATTTGGCTCTCTGGGACGTATGGAACTAGTTCCCCGTCCTCGCCTACCGTGCCCAACAAAATGCCATTGTCGTCGTATACAGGTGATCCTGCCGTGCCGCTTTCACCCTGGCGACGGTCACGTTTTGCAGCCTGCTTAGCCTTGCGATTGCGTTCCTTTTGAAGCTTGTCGAAAGTAGTGCGTTGTTTAGCCATAATGGCCTTTCAATCTTCTTGTCTCGCTAGCAACCACTCGATCGGGTCGCAACGCAGGGAATCTCAGAGTCCCATCTTAGAACCGCCACGCAGCCGCGCCCGATGCCAAGCGAATTTTGGTTGGTTACCACGTATCTATAAACGCCCTTCTAATACCACGCCGCTTCGCCTCACTCGCGTCGCCACAAAGGAGCGTTGTGATCCATCGGCGGGAGTCCGCAGGATCGATCACGTCATCGATCTCGAAGTGCGTTGCAACATTGACTGCCTTGCCGACCTCGTACATTCTCTCGACCATCGTGTCGAATGTCGCTGCGCGCTCGTCGTCGTCTGCGATCGCATCGAGTTCGCGTTTCATCCCAAGACGCACGGCGCCCTGCAGATTCATGCCGCCGAACTCTCCTGTCGGCCATGCGACACAGAAAATAGGTGCCTTGAAAGATCCAGCCGCCATCGCCTGTGCACCTAGCCCATAGCCCTTGCGCAACACGATGGTGCCAACGGGGACATTCAAGTTTGCGCCGGTTACGAACAACCTGCTCATGTGTCGCACTGCACCACTCGCTTCGGAATCTGGGCCGACCATAAAACCGGGCGTATCGCACAAAAAAATCAGCGGCAGGCCGAATGCATCGCACAGTTGCATGAAGCGCGCAGCCTTGTCTGCCCCGTCGGAATCGATCGCTCCGCCAAGATGCATCGGGTTGTTAGCCACCACGCCGATCGCGTTGCCTTCGACGCGCGCTATTGCCGTCACCATGCCTTGCGCGAACCCTGCACGAAGCTCAAGTACTGAATTGGCATCAAACAATCGGTCAACGACGGCATGAACGTCGTATGCGCGCGTCCGGCTCTCCGGGATGACGTCACGCAACTCCAGTTGATCGACACACGAAAACTCAGTCGTCGATTTTCCAAAAAACTCCAGATATTTCTTCGCGACAGCGACCGCATCAGCCTCGTCTGCGACAAGCACATCGATCACGCCACTTGCTACCTGCACTGGTGCAGGCCCGATCTCCTTAGGCTCGAAAGTGCCGAGACCGCCGCCTTCGATCATCGCTGGACCGCCCATACCGATATTCGAGTTCTCTGTGGCAATCACTACATCGCAGCAACCAAGCAACGCAGCGTTCCCGGCGAAGCAGTAACCAGAAACGATGCCTACCAGTGGCACGACTCCAGACAGGCGCGCGAAGTAGTTGAACGCAAGACAGTCGAGACCTGACACACCCATGCCGTCGGTATCGCCAGGACGACCTCCACCGCCTTCGGCAAACAGCACGACAGGCAACTCGGCGCGCTCAGCTAGTTCGAACAGACGATCTTTCTTAAAGTGATTCCACAGACCTTGAGTACCCGCGAGGACCATGTAGTCGTATGAAATCGCGACGACCCTCCGGCCGTTGACCGTCCCAACACCGCCGACAAGACCATCTGCTGGAGTCTGGCTTCGCAGTTCATCGGCCGTACGGCGACGACGTTGGGCCGCTGTAACGAGCGGCGCATACTCAATGAAGGTGCCGGCATCGAGTAGATCGAGGATATTTTCACGCGCCGTACGTTGGCCCTTCGCCACCCGTTTGGCGACAGCATCTGGTCTCGCAGCATCGAGTCCGATTTCGTGTCGCTCGATCACTTGAGCAAGATCCGCGCGGACCGCCTTCGCGCCATCAACTGCCTTGGTATCTGACAACACAGTCTGCGCAATCGCGTCCGTGTCGCCAAGTTGTACGAGCAGAGCGTCTGCCGCGATCGTGTCGCCGAGAGACACTGCGATCGTGCTCACGATTCCACTACTTGTCGCTACGACGACGTGTTCCATCTTCATGGATTCGAGGACTACCAACCCTTGACCAGCAGCAACAATCTGGCCTACGACTACATCGATTGAGATAACTGTCGCAGGCATTGGTGAGCAAACGGAATACACGAACCATGTCTAGTTGCTAAGCCCGTGCGTGACCCGCTTTGTGTCTAGAGGTTGGCGCCCTAGCTTGGCTTCGACGAGGGAGGAACCATGTTCAGAACTCTTGTATCGCGCCTCGCTGTTGCGCTAGTCGCCGTTGTATCGGTCGCCAGTTTTTCCGCATGCGCCGATGCCAACGAGAACAAACTCCCCCAAGGCGCTGAGCCGCACAAGCTCGACCCCGCTGACTTCTCTAGTGACATCACCAACCCTTACTTCCCCCTAAAGCCCGGAACGCGCTGGTCGTTCGAGGAAGTAGATCCAGACGGCACAGTCCAAGAAGTGGTGCTCGTAGCGACTAGCGCGACACGAAAAATCGCTAACGGCGTCGTTGCTCGTGTCGTGCGAGACACAGTCACGCTCGATGGCGAAATCATCGAAGACACGTTCGACTGGTACGCGCAAGACGACAATGGAAACGTCTGGTATCTCGGCGAAGACACCGCAGAGTTCGAAAACGGCAAAGTCGTGACGAAGGAAGGTTCATGGGAGGCCGGTGTCGACGGCGCGATCCCTGGAATCATCATGCCCGCGAAGCCAGCCGCCGGGATGGCATACCGACAGGAGTACTACAAAGGCCACGCCGAAGATCGTGCCGAGGTATTGAGCACCACGGAAATGGTCGAGAGCGCTTACGGCAAGTTCGATAACGCCGTGCTCACGAAGGACCTCGTACCCATTGAGCCCGACGTTCAGGAATACAAGCTCTACGCGCGCGGCGTTGGTCTTGTGCTTGCGATCAAGGTGTCTGGCGGGAGCGGAGTCGAAGAACTCATCAGTGTCGACACGGTGCCGCGGGGAACAGGTCTTGGACCACTGGGCAGTCCGAACGAATAACGTCGGTTTTCCAAAAATCCCCAAGGCAACGGAAGGTCAATGCAGTCCACTCTTCACGCTCTCGCCGATCAGCTAACCGAGCTAGACCACGTACTCGAACCTCTTAGCGAAGCCGATTGGCATTTGCCGACACGTTGCGACGGTTGGGACGTCGCCGATGTCGTAATTCACTTGGCACAAACTAACGATCTCGCTCGAGCGAGCGCAGAGAACCGCTTCACAAGTTTCATCCAAGAAATGCCGAACGCGACGCGGCTACCAGTATCGATAGATGACGCTGCCGACATCCAAGTCGCGTCCGAACGAGGGCTCACCGGACCGGCATTGCTCGATCGCTGGCAGACTTCGGCCACAACGATGCTCGAAGCACTCGGGTCGGCGGACCCTAAAGCAAGGCTCACATGGGTTGCAGGAACGCTCGCACCTCGTACCCTCGCTACGACACGCATCGCTGAAACTTGGATCCATACCGGTGACGTTGCGCATGCACTCGGCATTACCCTTGCCCCGACAGACAGACTCGAACACATTGCTCGCCTGGCCTGGCGGACTCTCCCCTATGCATTCGCACGAGCAGGTAAGTCTCTATTCGGTCCAGTCGATTTCGATCTCATGGGTCCGGCCGGGCAGTCTTGGCACTTCGAACCAGAGAGTCAGCCAGCAACGACTATTCGCGGATCTGCAATCGAATTGTGCGCTGTTGCCGCCCGGCGCGTCTACCCGAATGAGACAAGCCTTGTTGGCTCAGGGCCGGACTTCGACGAAGTACTGCGACTAGTGCGCACCTATGCCCAATAGCTACATTTCTATCTCGCCCTTCGAACCCACTCAGTAGTGCCGATCTGAGTAGATGGACAAGCGCCACCTATATGCCCTGGTGGCTTTGCTTGTCTCCTGCTTCGCAAATACAGCACCGGCTTACGCCGCCGATGATGCGCCATTTTCGCTCACGAGTTCGGATCTCACAGGTCCGATTTCCGTAGAAAACGGATCGAGTTTCTGGCGTACCGCGGCAATTCATAACACGACCGATCAGTACCTCCTTACGTTCGACATTCGTGGGTCAGGCGAGTTTCCAGACTGGGTGAAGCCCGACTACCGACAGATCGAACTCGCTCCAGGGGAGCAAGAACTCATCAAGTTCAGCGTGAACGCTCCCATTGACACGATCGGAGTTCACGACCTCGGCCTAATCGTTACGACCGTGAACGCAGAGACCACGCTGATTCTCGGCGAGTCACCACTCCTCAACAGCTTCAGTCGTGAACTCATGTTCAGCGTCGAAGTAACGCCAGCAAGTCCCGTTCTCGCAGAGCAGCAGGGAGGCGCTAGCGGGGCTGCCAGCCCGATGGCTACGCCGAAGCAACAATCAACAACCGCCTCACAAATAGCCATCGGCTACTTGGGGCTAATTGCGACTCCTATGGTCGTATGGCAACTCTGGTGTCTTCGGCAGACTCAAAAACGCGAGCGCGAACGAAAATCAGCGTTCGCTGATGAGTTCTTCTCGCGGCACGTCGGCCCACAATCTCTCAAGGTCGTAGAACTCACGAGTTTCAGTGAGAAAGACATGCACCACTATGTCGCCGAAGTCGAGCAACACCCAACTCGCTGTGTCGAGACCCTCGATCGAACGCGGGCGAGCGTCAGCTAGGACCCTGAGTTGCTCTTCGATCTCTTCGACGATGGTGCGAACCGCACGCGTGTTGGATGCACTACACACCACGAACGCGTCGGTGATGCCGATGACATCGCCAACATCGAGAATCACGATGTCTTGTCCCAACTTCGCTGCCGCTGCTTCGGCGGCAAGCCTTGCTTTTGCTTGAGGTTCGATATTTAGCTCCATCATTCAGACAAATTCGCGGATACTGCTACTTGCTCAGATGCTTCGCCTCGAAATCGGCGCCTAGGACAACCGCTAAATCGACTACATCTATATCTCGATCGGCCTGAACCGCCGAGCCAACACCTAAAGCCTTTACAACGGCATTCGCCGATGCTTCGTCCGCAGATCTGTAGTAGATCACCGTCGTTTTCTTTTGCCCGAAACCAACAACGTTGTCGGTGAACGCGACCTCAATGCCGATCGGGATCACGAAGTGGGAAGCAGCCTGTGTGATTCCAACCGTCCCTGTGCCGTTGCGCAACTGTGCCCTCGGGCGAGTTCCGCCGCTAAGGGCTGCTGCACCGAACTTCGATACAACGAGATCCAATAAGTCCTCGTCGAGTAAACGGAACTGCTCACGTTCTCCGGCATCAACGAGTTCAACAGGCAAGGTCCAAAACACAGCGTCACCGCCGACCGCTGACAAAAGGCCTGCGTTCTCGTTGACCGCGGTCGTAGCTTTGGCAATCTTTGGATTGGCAAGACGATCCAACCAGCCAGCCATCACTGCCTGCACCGTTACAAGGTGAGCAAGCGAGCCATCCGGCTCGGACCCTAGAAGGGCGCGGTAGGCCTCTGTCGCCGCTAACTCGTGCGTGCCGCTCGGGTAGCCGAGAGTGCCTTCGTCGTCATCGATACGCACGCCGCTTCTCAACTCGACCGTGAGCGGTTCTGCTGGAGCTAAGAGCTTCGCGAAAGCCGTGTCGTTAGCGATGATCGCGTTATCGATACGGATGCCCGTGGCGTTCATGATCGTCAGAACAAGGATGTCATCGTCTGCGATCGCTGGCAGATCTTCGAGCACCTGAGTTTGCAACGCCGGGACCTGGACCATCGTTTCTGGCGGGATCAACAACGCGACACCGCTATCGGCTCTCGTTGGATCGACCCCAAAGATGATTGCGAAATCGAGTGTGCCGCTATTGGTTCGATGCCCGATGAAGAGAGTCGCGAATTCATCGACGTGCGGTGACGAAGTAGTCGAGTTCGGCACCGTGGTGCTAGCGCCTGGAGTCGTCGGCTGCTTGCTCACGACACCTGCGACCGTTCCGGCAATTGCGGCTACCAGCATCACAGCCACCCGGCGGGTCCGATCCTTCTTGAGTCGTTCGCGTCGGCTGTCTGGCTGACGCGTGACCTCGACGACAGGTGGTGCGATGTCGCTCTCGAAGACCATTACGCCGAAGTGTAGAGATGGCGTTGCGCGACTTCGAGGATCACTTCTGCAGGAACAAAGTTGCCGATCGGGTCACCGCTCGCAACCATTTCCCTTATTTGCGATGACTGACAGTCAAACCTTTCGACATCAATCGTTAAGCACCGGAAAGGTGGCCCCGGAAGGGAAAGTTCGCCACCGCGGGCTACTGCTGCAACAGTCGCAAGTTCCGCTAGGTCGGCTGCTCGATGCCATGTCGACAACTTGCTCGCTGCGTCATCGCCGAGGATCAGGTACATCTCATGTTCAGTCGAAGCGAAGGCTTCAAGCGTCTCGATCATGTACGACCTGCCACCGCGCAAGATCTCGATGTCGCTAACCGTGACGCGGTCGATCGTGTCGAATGCTGCTTTCGCCATTGCGAGTCGGTCAGGAGCAGTGGCCTGTACCGTCGCGCTCTTCTGCCATGGGTCGTTCGCCACAACCACAACCAACTCGTCTAGTGATAGCGACTTCACCGCGGCCTTACATATCTGCACGTGACCAAAATGCGGCGGATCGAAGGTTCCACCGAAGATGCCGAGTTTTTTCGGCCGAGGCTGTTCGATCATTGCCATAGTGTGCCTCGCGTGGCAGATGAACCGGGTGAGATTCGACTCAGAATTCGCGTCTGGCTTCCTGACCGCCCAGGAGCGCTTGGGCTTGTGGCGTCTCGAATCGGATCACTCGGTGCCGACATAGTTGGCATCGACGTCCTCGAGCGCGGCGAAAATGTCGCTGTCGACGAGTTCTTTGTCGTACTCTCAAATGGGTCGCTTTTAGACCTGCTGATCCGCGAAGTCGGCGAAGTAGATGGCGCCAAGGTCGAACAGTTTGTCATCGTAGAGACGTTTAGCGATCCGCGCCTCGACGGACTAGTCACGGTCGAAGCACTCTTGGATTCCGATGAACTCGACAAGACTCTCGTAGACCGTGTCGCTGAGGAATTCGGAGCAGACTGGGCTGGTGTGATTCGTTCGGGTGTTGTCGCAGCTACTGCTGGTACCGCGCCGGAAACCTCGAACTTGCTGGCGCTCGCCGCTGGCACGAGCGCTTCGCCGCTTGTAGCAGCAGGACGTGTTGGTCCCGACGACCTCTTAGTAGCGCCGCTCGGAGATGGCTCGTCACTGTTGGTAGGGCGCGAAACACCGCCTTTCCGAGCAAGAGAACGCCTACAACTCCTAGCCCTAGGCAGAATCGTCACTCGCCTGCCCTGAGGTTCATGGCAGCGTCGGCTGGCGCTGCGTCTCAGCAGCGCGACTGAATAATTTGCTTCGTCGCTGCTTGTCTAGGCGTGAGCGCACCTCGGACTCGCGATCGAGCGAATCGAGTTCTGCGAGCATCGCCTTGTAATTCGCGATACGAGCAGGGTCGATTTCGCCAACAGATGCCGCTGCCATCACGGCACACCCTGGCTCGATTTCGTGGGCGCAGTCGGAGAACCTGCAGCCTTGCGCTAGCGACTGAATGTCGGCGAATACCTTGGCGATGCCAGCATCTGACTGCCACATTCCGAGTGAGCGCAATCCTGGCGTGTCGATCAAGACGCCACCGCCGGTTAGCGAGAACAGCTCCCTATGGGTCGTCGTGTGCCGACCGCGGCCATCCGACTCGCGTACCGGCTTGACCTCCTGCACAGCCTCATCCAAAAGAGCATTGACGAGGCTCGACTTCCCAACGCCTGACGCTCCGATGAACGTCACCGTCCGGTTCGGTCGAGCGAAGCGCACGAGATCCTCAAGTCCGCGTCTTTGATGAGCGCTCGTAACCACGACCTCTACGTCTTGTGCGACCGCAATAAATCTCTGACTTAGCGCAATTGCATCGTCGCAGTCGTCGGATTTCGTCAGCACAATTACTGGTGTCGCCCCGCTCTCCCATGCGAGTGCAAGCTCACGTTCGAGACGCCGAAAATTCGGCTCATCGTTCACCGCATGAACAACAAATACGACATCGATATTTGCTGCTACGACCTGCGCGCGCAGGCGGTCGGCATCTCCACGCCGAAACGCTGAACGCCGTTGCAAGACGACCTCTATTACGTCCTCGGCATCTAGAAGCACCCAGTCGCCTATTGCCGGGCGTTCCTCAGGCGCTGGCTGTGCCGTCAGCGCGCTACTAAGGGTTGCACGCTTTGCATCAGACTGTGTCGCGACGTTGTACATGCCGCGATCGACTCGGGTAATCCTGCCCAGTACGAGGTCCTGTTTCTCCTGCGAAGCTAAAGCGAGGACATCGCTGTCGAGACCAAGGCCTTCGAGGGCACCACTCACGATCGCGAGCCGACAATCACTCAGCGCCGCCGAGCGAGGTAAGAACGGCCAATTGCCCGCGCCTCATCATCGTCTTCAGCCGCAGCTAGCAATACCGCATCGGCATCGGCGTGGCGGGTCGAAACGAGCGCATCGGCGGCAATCCTGACCTGTGACTTCGTAGCACGCAACGCCATCAGCGGCTTGGACGCGATTAGTTCCGCTAGCTCAGCGACTGTCGAATTGAGCTCTGTTGGCTCGACGAGTCGGTTAAGGAAACCCCATTCGAGAGCCTCGGCTCCCGAGAACTCAGACCCTGTCATGACTAGTTCTCGTGTTCGTGCTGGACCCAATTCGCGAACCAGCAAAGGGATACCTCCCCACGCAAGTGGAATACCGAGGTCGATCTCTGGAATCGAAAATCTCGCATCGGTCGATGCGATGCGCAGGTCGCATGCCGCAGCGAGCACGACTCCACCGCCAGCGCAATGACCCTGAATCGCGGCGACAGTTACAGCGTTGAGCTGTGCGAGCGCATCGGCGGCGAGGCGGCCCAAGTCGGCTGCAGCGGTCGCCGTAAGGCCCGGTTCTGGATTCGCGAAGTCGTGGAGGTCGAAACCTGCACTGAATGCTCGACCCTCACCGCGAACAGCAACGACCTTCAACTGGTCGTCTCGGTTTAGCTCTGTACAGATCCGAGGGATTTCGCGGAGCAAGTCGCGGGAAAGGGCGTTGAGCTTGTTGGCGCGGTCGAACGTCAGTTGAGCGATGGCTCCTCTGGTTTCGACACGCAACGTCATTGAGCGTCGACGACCGCTGTGACGAATTTCTGCAGTTGACGGAGATTCCGGCACTCGAATACGCCATCGCAATGTTGCGCATATTCCGAAATGATCGAGTCGCCCGTATCCCAATACCCTGTCGGTTCCGGGTCAAGCCAGTAGACCTTGCGTGCACGCATTTTCATCTCCGCGATTGTCCATGACTGGGGCGCGTGGTAGTTGTTGCGCGCGTCTCCAAGAATGATTATCGACGATTTGCGCGTCACTTCGTTAATGAACTGCTTATGCCACGCCTCGAATGCGTGCCCGTAATCGGAATGACCATCTACCCATACAACATCGGCCTCGGTATTCACCCGGTGAATTGCCTCGGCGATCTCATCGCTCTCCTCAAAGAAACGCGTGACCTCGTCGACACCATCAATGAACACCCACGATCGAACCTTCGAAAACTCTGACTGCATCGCGTACACGAACTGAAGTGTGAACCTCGCGAAGCTCGCGACAGATCCTGAGATGTCGGCGATAACCATGATTTCTGGCTTCGATGGCTTCGGGTGCTTGAACTTTGGTTCCGCTGGCACGCCACCGTAACTAAGTGAGTGTCGCACGGTCGCTCGGAAATCGAGTTGGCCACGGTTCCGCCGACGGCGACGTTGTGCGAGTCGCGCAGCTAGGGCACGAGTAAGCGGATAGATCGACTTCTGGAGTTGCTGCATCTCGTCGCGGGATGCATGCATGAAATCGACGTCCTCTGGGAGCGGCTTGCGCAACGTGCGCGCCATCGCTTCCACACCGCGGTCTGCAACGAGCCTTCGCCTGATCTCCGCTTCGATCAGCTCTTTCAGTTTCTTAACACGATGCTCCATGTCTTCGCGAGCAAGACGTTCGTCATACGCGCCGTCACCGATCTCGCCCGTCTCTTGGGCCTGCCGCAATAAGCGGTCCACTATGCCATCGGCGTCGAGTTGCCGCAACGTTCGATAAAGGTAGTAGGCACCGCCCACCGGACGCCCTGGCTCCATCCCGGCAAAACGCGATACTGCAGCGCCAGCAAGTTGCGCAAGCATGTCTTGGTCCATGTTCATCAGCGCTTGCATGAGCATCTGAGCTAGTTCCTCGTTGCTCATCTCGCCCATCGCGCCGCCACCGTCCATAGCCGCCATGAACTGATCCATGTTTCCGTCGGCGTCTGCCTCGCCATCCTTGGACTCGCCTGTAGCTACCCCGAGGCTGAGCAGAGAAAAGTAGATGTCGAAAACTGTCTCGAAAACTTTTTGATGCCCGTGATGTTTTACGAGCGTTGCGCCAAGAGCCGCCTTTAGAGACTCGCGATCATCGAGTTCGACATGCTGTACGGCACGCATTGCGTCGAGGTTCTCGGTCATCGATACGGGTAGGCCAGCGGCGCGCAATTCGTGGACGAAACCCTGGAACGAATCGAAAAGGTTTCTTTGATCGGCGGCGGTTGTCATGGCGTGTGGACCCCATTCTTGCAATGCGTTTCTGAGCTTTTGGTGTTGCACGTCACCGCCACTCCTTCTGCCGCAGGTGCCTTAGGGTCGTTTCAGACCTAACGGATGAGTTGGGCCATCGACACCGAGATCCTTGCGCGCCTTGGCAATGTCGCCCTGATACTTGAGCAACACATGAAGCGTCTCGCCAATTACCTCCGGAGTGACTTCATTGCGCCCCAAGAACAACAGAGTGCGCGCCCAATCGATGGTCTCCGAAATGCTCGGCGCCTTTTTGATGTCGAGGTTGCGGATCGAAGCGACGACCTTCGCTACCTGGCTTGCAAGTGCCTCATCGATTTCGGGTACCCGCACACGCACGATCTCTTCTTCGCGCTCAAGCGATGGATAGTCGACATGCAGGTACAGGCAGCGACGCTTCAGGGCCTCAGAAAGTTCACGGGTGTTATTGGAGGTTAAGAAAACAAGTGGTCGCTGCTTGGCGGTGATGGTTCCGAGTTCTGGAATCGACACCTGAAAATCGGACAATATCTCGAGTAACAGAGCTTCGGCTTCGATCTCGATACGGTCGACTTCGTCGATGAGCAACACGACGGGTTCCGTAGAGCGGATTGCCTCTAGCAGTGGTCGAGTAAGCAGGAACTCCTCAGAGAAGATGTCGGACTCAACCGTCGCCCAGTCGCTTTCGTGCTCACGGTCGGCCTGGATCCGCAACAACTGCTTCTTGTAGTTCCATTCGTAAAGGGCCTTGGACTCATCGAGACCTTCGTAACACTGCAAGCGAATCAACTTGGCTCCGCTGATTTCGGCTACGCACTTCGCGAGTTCGGTCTTGCCTACGCCAGCGGGCCCTTCAACGAGTATCGGCTTGCCAAGTTTCCCCGCCAAGAAAACGACACCTGCGATTGCGGCGTCTGACAAATAGTCGACGCCACGTAACCGTTCGATGACATCGCTAACTGAACTAAAAGTATCTTCGGTAGTGCGCACTAACCCCTCACTTGCCCTTCGCCCCACACTGTGTACTTGTACGTAGTCAATTCCCGCAATCCCATCGGACCGCGAGCATGCACCTTCTGAGTGCTTATCCCGATTTCGGCTCCAAACCCGAACTCTTCGCCGTCGGTGAAACGAGTGCTGGCATTCACCACTACCGCCGCGGCATCTACCTCTCTGCAGAAACGCCGAGCAGCGTCGAGATCTCGGGTGAGAATTGCCTCCGTGTGGCCACTCCCGTATCGGTTGACATGACTAATCGCTCCCGTCAGGTCAGGAACTATCGCGACGCTCATCTTGAGGTCGAGATATTCTGTTCGGAAGTCCCCAGCTGTTGCCGGTGCGATTCGGTCGCTGATTTTGCACGCCGCTTCGTCGCCGACTAGTTCGACGCCTCTTGCCACGAGCGCATCGACGGCTGACTTCACGAAACTTTCAGCGACAGCTTCGTGTACGACTAGGGACTCAGCAGCGTTGCAGACGCTCGTACGCTGCGTCTTTGCGTTGATGAGGATGTTGAGCGCCTGATCGAGATCGGCGTTGGCATCTACGTAAACATGGCAGTTGCCGTCGCCGTCGATGATGACTGGCACAGTTGCGTTGTCGCGAATGCTCTGAATAAGCGATGGTCCGCCCCGCGGAATCAGGCAGTCGACATATTCGTTGAGTTTCATTACCGCCGTCGCGATTTCATAGCTCGGGTCCTCGACGAACACCAGGCAGTCGGCCGGCAAACCCGCTCTCACGCATGCATCTCTCAAAACTGCTGCGATCGCCATGTTGGATCGCAAGGCGCTACTCGACCCTCGAAGTAGCGCGACGTTGCCAGACTTGAGACAGAGGCCGAAGGCATCGCTCGTTACGTTCGGCCGGTTCTCGTAAATGATGCAAACGACGCCGAGAGGCACTCTGACACGCTCGATTTGCAATCCGTTCGGTCGACGCCAACCATCGAGGACTTCGCCGACAGGATCAGGCAGATCAGCAACCGTAAGTAAGCCTTTGACCATCCCGTCGAGACGCGAATCGGTAAGTGTGAGCCTGTCGAGCGGACCTGATGCCACTCCCGACGCACGGCCATCTGCGAGGTCTGCTTCGTTAGCCGCAAGTAATTCGTGACGCCGCTCGCGAATCAACCCTGCTGCCGCTCGTAGCGCGGCGTTCTTTAGTTCTGTTCCAGCCAGACCAAGGACCGATGCAGCCGCCTTGGCGCGTTTTCCCAGGTCAATGACTTGATCGGGAAGCTCTGGTTGTCCGGTCATCGACGAATCCTAACCCTCATGTATTAGCTGGCTTCCTTCGCGACGGTCTTTACGAAAGCACAACTAGGTCGTCGCGATGAATGGCGGCCGCTGGCTGGTCATCGATCTCAGATGACCGCAGTCCCATCGTTGCTCGAAGCGCACTTGATCCCATGCCCACCAATCCCTTCGCAAAAGTTTGGCCATCTGGACCGACAACCTCGACCGCAGCATCTATGTCGAACTCGCCTTCGACTGCAACTATTCCTGCAGGCAAGAGACTCTTGTTTCGTTCGATGAGCGCGGTGCGCGCACCTGCATCGACCACGACACGCCCTTCGGCTCGTTGCGCGAAAGCAATCCAAAGTTTCCGTGCACCTAAACGATCTGACCGTGGCTGCACAGTTGTCCCAACGGATTTACCAGCGAGAGCGAGCGCAACGACATCTTGAGTCGATGCGGCAGCAATCACGGCGCGCACACCTGACCAGGTAGCGATCTTCGCCGCCTGCAACTTGCTCGCCATGCCTCCGCTTCCGCGCTCTGTGCCTGTGCCGCCGGCAACGGCTTCGAGCGCAGCGTTAACCTCGACAACTTGCGCGATCAGACTCGCTTCAGAATCGATTCGTGGATCGGCCGTGAACAAGCCTCCGGTGTCCGTGAGAATGATCAAGACCGACGCATTTACGAGATGGGCTACTAACGCCGCGAGCCTGTCGTTGTCGCCAAAGCGAATCTCGTCATCAGCGACCGTGTCGTTCTCGTTCACGATCGGTAACACGCCGAGCTCTAGTAAACGTCCGAGAGTGTCACGCGCATGGAGGTACTGCGACCGGTGCAAGAAGTCGTATGGGTCTAACAACACTTGTCCAGCGACGACTCCGTGCGGGGCTAGTAGTTCAGCCATCCGAGCGAAGAGTCTCGGCTGGCCGACAGCAGCGACTGCCTGGAGAGTCTTGACATCTGCCGGTCGCTCGCTGAGGCCGAGTGGCGGAATCCCCGCAGCGACAGCCCCCGAAAGCACGAGAACGACATGCCAGCCCAAGTTGCGCGCCGCGCTGAGTTCTTGGCCGAGCTTTTCTAGAGCGGCATCGTCGATTCGCCCATCGTGATCGGTAACAGACGATGTCCCTATCTTGACAATCGCCACGCCCTTACCTTGTTGGACGACCGTCATGAGCCTTCATACTCCAGAGCCATGTCGCCTATATGAACAGTATCGCCATCTTGCGCTCCAGCGCGCGCTAACGCTTTGTCGACACCGAGTTTGCGCAACTTCTGCTGAACATAAACAAGTGCGTCGATGTCTGTAAGGTCAGAAATCGCGACAGCCCGTAACGCAACCCGCCCGTGCACACGCCATTCGTGTTCGGCTTCGCGCTCGACGAAGATGCCCTCTTCGAGAGGACGCAATACGACAAAGGCTTCACGTTCGGGTTCTTCGGCGCGCGCACTCTTGATGAGATTGCCGAGTTTGCCGAGCATGGAGTCGATACCAGCGCGCGTAACCGACGCGATACGCAAGCCGTTGAACTCATCTTCTCCGAATATCGCTATGTCGGCTTTAGTCCCTACTACCAGGCGCGGGCGTTCGAGTAGGTCAGGCTGGTAGCTACCGAGTTCCTCAAGCAATATCTCCTCTTGTTCCTGAGGCGTGCGTCCATCGGCTGGCGCTAGGTCAACCAAGATGACGAGCACTCGAGCGCGCTCAACGTGTCGTAGGAACTGATGGCCCAAGCCACGACCTTCTGCAGCTCCCTCGATCAGTCCGGGGATGTCGGCAACGACGAACTCGTGCTCGCGAAATGTAACGACACCGAGGTTCGGTTCGAGCGTCGTGAAGGGATAATCGGCGATCTTTGGCTTGGCAGCCGAAACAACTGAGATGAGCGTGCTCTTGCCTGCGTTCGGAAACCCGACTAGTGCAGCGTCTGCGGCGAGGCGCAACTCGAGTCTTAGCCAAAACTCCTCGCCATATTCTCCTTGCTCAGCGAAGTGTGGCGCACGTCGGGAGTTCGACAGAAACCTGGTGTTTCCCCGACCACCTCTGCCTCCACGAGCGACGAGGTATCGATCTCCATGCGCGGTGAGGTCAGCGAGCACTTCGCCTTCGCGTGTCTTGATGCTCGTGCCTTCTGGGACTGCGACGATCATGTCGTCTGCGGCGGCGCCGTGACGCTTCTGCGACGAACCGTGTGTGCCGGACTTCGCTGTGCGATGCGGATGGTCGCGAAACGACAGGAGCGAAGCAACATTGCGGTTGGCTTCCATCCAGATGTCTCCACCTGCACCGCCGTCGCCTCCATCGGGCCCACCCTTGGGGACGTGTGCCTCGCGACGGAACGAGACTGAGCCAGCACCACCGTCGCCTGCTTTCACGCAAACGCTCGCTTCGTCGACGAACTGAGACATAAGAGTAAGAGGTTACGAGCGGGCCGCAGATTGTGCTTGAGATTTCAGCAGTTGCTTGGCTTCAAGCTTTGCTTGCCTGATCCCAGCGATGCGAGCGAAGCTGTCGACATCGGCGATCGATGCCCAATCGGCAGCGATCTTCTCCCACCCTGGCACCGAAACGCCGAGCCTCTTGCCGAGCACTCCAACAAAGATGCGTGCCTTAGCTTCGCCAAAACCTGGTAGCGCCTTTAGGTTCGCGAAGAGTTCGTCTGCGGTCTTGGCCTTCTTCCAGATGTTTTCGGCACGGCCAGCATGGCGCTCAACGATGTGAGCGCAAAGATCGAGTGTCCGGCTAGCCATCGACCCGGGAAACCGGTGAAGAGCGGGCTTTTCTTTGAACGCAGCCTCGAGATCAGCCGCAGCCATTGTTGCGATCTCCACAGCGTCGAGCGACCCTCCAAGCCTCGCTTTAAGCCTGTATGGCGCTATGAAAGCCGATTCCATGGTCACCTGCTGGTCTAGCAACATCCCTATTAGCGCCGCGAGTGGCTCTTTCGCCAGGAGTTTGTTGGCGTCTGGATCTGCCGTGAAATACAACGCAGACGGCTTCGCGGACATATCCAGACGCTAGGCGCAACCCTCCTTTTGCCTCCGCATGGGTTCTGCCCGACCGGGTTAGCCGCGAGCGCCTCAAGAGATTGCAAGAAGTAGACGATACGTCTAAGAATGACTGCATCGACACAGCGTCGTTCGACTGATCGCGACTACCAAAGCCGTGGAACACCCGACGATGACCATGGACCAAGATGGCCGCCGCGGCCCGGGACAAAGGTGTCGGTGTACTTGCCAAGCACTCAAAACCCTTTGTATGAGTACCGATGCGAAGTCGAAGGCTTCAACGGGTCGGTCCTCACATTGACGACGCACGCAGGTGCACCAAAGACAGAGACCGGCATCGATGCCAAGGTCTTTTTCTCCGGTAATGCCACAGGATGGGGTTACGACGGTGACATTGTGGGAGCCGAGAACGGACCGGTCACACGTTGGCAGATCCAGATTCGCAAAGGCCCAATCGAAGTCGACCGACGCGAGTCGCGCCGAGTACCTGAACGGACCATCGTGCTACTCAAATGCGGTGATGCCGTGGTTCCTGCCCACATCCTTGACAGGAGCGACCTCGGAATGCGTTGCATCAGCGGACGTGGCGCCGGAATCGACATCGGCAAGACCGTTACAGTCAAAACCGAGACGATCCAAGGTTTGTTTGGAGTGGAAGGGGCAGTCGTCTGGCGCCGACCCACTCCTCACGGCATCGAATATGGGGTGTGCTTCTCATAGCGACCCGGAGTGGTGTCTGCTTCGTCATCTAAGATGTCCGATCCCCCAAATCGGGCGACACGACAACTCCAACTGGACCGACCTTGGCCGACAACCAGAACAATGCCCAGGTACCTGGCGATCTCCTCAGCGCCCAGGTCGCAATAGAGCAGGCTTATGTAGACATCGCATACGCGCGACTTGACGCCATGCGTGCAGCCGCTGAGAGCGTCCGTACCTCGTTCGCCGATGTTCGCGCGGGCGGAACCCACCAAGCACGTTTAGAGCGCGATATTGCCTACGAGGTCACAGAAAGACGCCTATCCGATCTCGACATTGCCAACTCGCCACTGTGTTTCGGACGACTCGATCGTACCGAGGGCCAGACTTGGTATATCGGCAGGCTCGCCGTCGACGACGTTGAGCACACGCCTCTCGTCATCGACTGGCGCGCACCAGTCGCAGAGCCGTTCTACCGAGCAACAGCCGTGTCACCAATGGGCGTAGCTCGCCGACGTCACTTCGTAACCAAGAACGGCCGCCAAATAATCGCAATCGACGACGAGGTATTCGATGCCGAGGCTGCGGAGGCAGCCGGGCTAATGGTCGCTGGCGAAGGCGCGTTGATGGCGGCTTTAGAGAAACACCGCACGGGGCGTATGGGCGACATCGTCGCCACAATCCAATCAGAACAAGACGAAGCGATTCGCGCCGACCTCACGGGCGTCCTCATTGTCGCTGGCGGACCAGGAACCGGCAAGACCGCGGTCGCATTGCACCGCGCCGCCTATCTCATATATACCCACCGTCGTCGGCTAGCTGGTAGCGGCGTGTTGCTTATCGGCCCTAGCACGGTTTTCCTCCGCTATATCGAACAAGTGCTGCCGTCGCTAGGCGAACAGGACGTCCATTTAGCAACGCTGACGTCCTTGAAACCACAACTAGTAGTCCGGGGAACTTGCAGCGCTGAACTCGCCGCCATCAAAGGCGACGGCAGAATGGCGCAGTTCATCGAACGTGCCGTCACAGACCGCGAACGCGGACTCGGCAAAGAGATCGCTTTCATTATCGACGGCTTGCGCATCCGCATCACGAGCGAAGACACGGCACGAATCGCACGGTCAGCCCGCCGCCAGTCCGGTACGCATAACTCAAAACGACTTCGAGTGAAGCGACGCCTCCTCGACCAACTCGTCAGCCAGTACAAGCGGCTCGGCGCGCAGAGTTATCAGACCCTTGCTTCGAGCGAGCCTGGTGGCGAAGACGCAGGACCGGATCGCCTTGTAGCGCGTGCCCTCGCCCGCCGCGAGGAACTACCCGAAGGATTCGATCAAGATCTCGCAGCAAGGCTTGCAAGACGCGCCGAAGTGCGTGAAGCGCTCGACAGAATTTGGCCGGTTCTGTCAGGCCAGGATCTATTGAATGATCTGCTCGGGTTTCGAGCGCTGGTCAGCAGCGCTGCAGGGAAGATATTGACGGCATCGGAACAAGAACTGCTTCACCGCGCTCGCACTCCAGAGACTCACGACATGATCTGGACCGATGCTGATGTCGCACTAATCGATGAGGCCGACCACTTGCTTGGCCCAGTCGAATCTGCTTTACCAAAACTCACGCGCCGCCGAAGCGACGAAGACGCTCTCTCGGTGGCAGAACGTGTCATTGACGACATGGATCTATCGGGCTCAATAAGCGCCGCCCAAATCGCAGCTCGCTTCAGCGACGAACCAGATACTGGACCGACGGCCGGCGAAGCACGCAATTTCGGACACGTTCTAGTGGACGAGGCACAGGACCTAACAGCGATGCAGTGGCGGATGCTTGCCCGCCGTTGCAGTTCCGGTTCGTTCACAATTGTCGGCGACCCAGGCCAGGCCAGTCAGCCAGGTGCAGTACAGAACTGGGATGCGCTGACCAGCCTGCTACCAACACACAACGGCATTCGGTATACGACACTCTCGGTCAACTACCGCACGCCGTCGGAGATCATGGACGTGGCTGCTCGCCTGCTTTCGGTAGCTGCACCTACGGTCGCTCCATCACGCAGCGTTCGCAGCACAGGGACTCTACCGGTATTTATCAAGGTCGAAGATCATGCCCTTGTCGCAGAGACTGCCTTCCGCGCACGCATTGCACTTACTATCGGTGGTTTAGTAGCAGTAATCGCGCCTGTCGAACGACACGATGCAATTGTCGCAGCGCTTAGCGATGCTGGCGCCGTTGCACATGACTCCGAAGTTCTCGATGCGCCTATTGCAGTACTGACAGCGACCGAAACCAAAGGCCTCGAATTCGATCACGTAATTGTCGTCGAACCGCAAGAATTAGTCAGCCACGACCTCGCCGGTCTGCGGCTGTTGTACGTGACTATTACGAGAGCAACAAAGACTCTCGCGATTGTGCACGCAGAGGCGTTGCCAGAAGGACTCGAACCGTACTAATCGACGAACATGCTACCGACTAGCGCCACAGCACTCAGTTGCGAATAGTCAGGTTGTGACGATGTCGATGAGGTTGCGGCCGCCGCGCGTACCGAACTTCACGACGCCGTCTGCTGTCGCAAAAATCGTGTCGTCTCCTCCACGCCCGGTGTTGAACCCAGGGTGGAACTTGGTGCCACGCTGACGCACGATGATGGTGCCGGCCGTTACGACCTCTCCACCGAAGCGCTTGACTCCGAGGCGTTGAGCATTTGAATCGCGACCGTTGCGGCTTGAACCCGCACCCTTTTTCTTAGACATGAGTAGCTCCTAGCGGCCTGTTCAGGATCCGGACTTGATCGACGTAATTTCGATCGTGGAATAGTGCTGGCGGTGGCCCCACCGCTTGCGCTGATTCGACTTGTTCTTGTATGTGAAACCGTTGATCTTGGGGCCCTTGGCTTCGCCAACTACGCGAGCGCTAACCGTTGCGCCTGCAAGCTGCGCTGGGGTGGCGAGCACCTTTGAACCGTCCACGATCATTACAGGGCGAAGCGAAACCTCGTCGCCGGACAGCAGTTCGACGTCGAGAAGCTGACCTTCTTCGACCTTGTATTGCTTGCCGCCAGTGTGAATTACTGCGTACATGAGAGAGAATTGTCCTTGTGAGTCGATCTGGGAACCAGGGAATCCTAGCTTGGGTCGTCCAACATCGTTCGGTCGACGTTAAATCCGCGTCCCTCGCAGGTCTCACAGGTCTGGGCGAATGACTCGACTAGGCCCTCTGAGACCCTCTTGCGGGTCATTTCGAGAAGTCCCAATTCGCTGATAGGAAATACCTGGGTACGGGTCTTGTCTCTCGCAAGAGCCTCACGGAACGACTTCTCAACAGCGTCGCGGTTGGCTTTTGGCTCCATATCGATGAAGTCGATGACGATAATTCCACCGATATCGCGGAGTCTGAGCTCCCTAGCGATTACCTGCGCTGCCTCGAGGTTGTTTTTGAAGACAGTCTCTTCGAGGTTTGACCGGCCAACGTTCTTGCCCGTGTTCACGTCGATAACGGTGAGTGCCTCGGTGCGTTCGATGACAACCGACCCACCGCTAGGCAACCAGACCTTCGGCTCAAGGGCCTTATATAACTGCTCGTGTACGTGGAACTTCTCGAATATCGATAGAGGCTCGACTTCCCGATCGTGGTACTCAACGCGTTCGGCCAACTCGGGCGAAACAGCGTCGATGTACGCCTTCACATCCTCGTACATCTCTTTGTTGTCGATGCATATCGAGCGGTATTCCTTCGTGAACTCCTCGCGGATGACGCGGATCGCAAGAGGTGGCTCTTTGTAAAGCAGCGTCCCTGGTTTCGCTGACTTTGCAAGTGCGGCAATCTGATCCCACTGTGCCTTGAGTCGGCGCAGGTCGCGTTCAAGTTCTTCTTCTGCTGCGCCTTCTGCAGCCGTGCGCACGATTAGTCCGGCGTCCGATGGCCGCACCTTGTCGAGGACACGGCGGAGCCGTTTACGCTCGTCGTCTGGCAATCGCTTACTAATTCCGTAGGTGCCCGGCTGATCTGGAACCATGACTACAAAACGACCCGCGAGGCTGACCTCTTGGGTGAGTCGTGCTCCCTTGTGAGCGATGGGATTTTTTGTTACTTGCACAAGGATCGACTGGCCGTTGCGCAAGACACTCTCGATCTTCGGCTGGTTAGACCCATCGTCGTCGTCTGGCTTGTCGTACGCGACGTCGCCGCGATACAACACACCATTCTTTGGTGTCCCGATGTCGACGAACGCAGCTTCCATGCCTGGCAACACGTTCTGAACTTTGCCGAGATAGATGTTGCCGTCGATCTGCCAGACATCGTCGGCTGGCTCAGATACGTAGTGCTCGACGAGGTTTCGGCCTTCGAGCACCCCTACGTGACTACGTCCACTGTCTTCGACGCGTACAACCATCTGGTATCGACCTGTGGGCCGACCTTTACGAGTCTGACCGCGGCGCCTGGCCAGAGTCTTCTCGTCTAGTTGGTCGAGATCGAATGCTTCCTCGTCATTGTCGAGTGTGCCTTCGATATAACCAGGCGCGTGTTTTGCTCCTCCGACAATCTGAGCCGATGAGCCTTGCCGCCCGTTCGTCGCACCGTTCTGGCTGCCGTTCTGGGCGTCGTTGTTCGCTCCGACTGCGCCACTCTTGCTTCGACCGCGACCTCCGCGTCGCCGCCGCTTCTTCTTCGACGCTTCTGGGTCGGTGGGGTCTGACGTCGCTGGACCGGCTGATGCATCCGTTACCGGTTTCGCTCGTGGAGGCGGTGGCGGTACCGAAGCGGACGAAGTTGGTGCTGGACCTGGTCTGGTGTCGCCAATTTTTGGTTTCGCGACTACACCTGGTTCTGCTGCGGCAAGGCCCGCTTCGACTTTCGCGTCAGCTGCCACATCATCTGATGTGAAACCGCGGTCGGCTCGAGCGTCCGAGTAATCGCTCGCGCCGTCCTCGTCGCCGTCTTCCTCGTCGTCGAACAAGTCGGTCGCATCGCTAGCTAGACCGTCGCCGACCGGACGCTTCTTGCGATTCTTGCCGCCCCTGTTGCCCCGCCGCCGTTTCTTTTTCGGTGGCCCGACAGGGTTGCCGTCAGCGTCAAAAACCTGAGGCTGTTCGACTTCGACAGGCGTGTCTGCTTGGGATTCAGTTGCGTGAGCAGCGGGGACCGCTGCTTGAGCCGGTTCTGCAACCGGGAACTCTTCGTTGGACATTGAGACCTTCCTTCATGACGCGATCGCCTCAGCGACGCGTTGGCGCGTATCGACTTGTAGTGGTGTGCACTGCAAGCCGTCGCGTTCGATGTATTGGTGAGTACGAATGCCGCGCCAAGATGTGTAGGGGCCTATAGCCGCTAGAACTTCTGATGGTTTGGCGCCCTTGCTTGCGAGTTCCATCATGACGATGGGGCCGCTGCAAGGGTTGGTGAGGTCGTTCGATTCTGTGGAATGAACTATTTCTAGCCGCTTAATAAGCGGCCGGATGTCTTCTATTTGACTTCTTCCCTTGCGGGTCTTAGTGAATTCGATGCTTTCAGAGGCGAGCGCCTTAGCGATTGCCTCTGCGAGTAGTACTTCGTCGACACGTTCGTCGTCGATTCTGCAAACCTCAGCCATCCATACGACGCTCACGACGGCTTCTTGTAGGGCTGGTGCCCGATCATCGAGCCACACAGCTCCTGTGACAGATATGCCGTCCGGCAGAGCCGCCGTCAGCGCCTCGGGTAGTGCCCCAAGGTCGATTTGTTCGGCAAACTCGACGTCGAGATACTCAGCGTCAGACTCATAGCCGACAGTTAGTGCAAGTCCGAAGCTGAACTTCGGGTGGGGGTTGAAACCTTCGCTAAACGAAAGCGGGAGTGCTGTTATTCGGAACGCTCGCTCTAGGTTCCGAGCGACGTCACGGTGTCCGAGGAAACGGACCTTGCCACGCTTGGTGTACTCGAGTCGTGCGGGAAATAAAGCGCCACCTTTCACGCCTTCACCCCCGCCGTCGCCGATATCGGTCTCGTTGACACGAGCCTCACTGGCACATCGCCGCCGCGGGCGAGATCTTGACCGGTCCCCTGGCTACCTCCAGCGGGCGCCATCGCCGAAGCGACCACATGCTCGAGGGCATAGTCGGTGCAGACTCCACAGTCATAACAAGGAGTCCAGCGACAATCCGGTAGCCCGTGCTCTTGTAATGCTGCCTTCCAGTCTTGCCACAAGAAGTCCTTGTGAAGACCTGCAGCAATATGGTCCCACGGCAGAATCTCGTCAGCTTCACGGTGGCGGGTAGTGAACCAATCGGGGTCTATCCCTTCGGCAGCGCAAGCTTCTAGCCAGCGGTCAACTCGAAAGTGCTCCGACCATTCCTGGAATGTTCCACCGGCACGCCAAACCCGCTCGATGACCTTGCCTACCCTCCGGTCCCCGCGGCTCGCGATGCCTTCGGCGAAGGATGCCTCAGGATCGTGCCACTTGAGCTGCACTGACTTGTTCGAACGAAGGTCATCGCGAAGCATGTTCACTTTGCGATGCAACTCCGCGATTCCGTTCTGTCCAAACCACTGAAATGGCGTGTGCGGCTTCGGGACAAATCCGCCGACGCTCACCGTGACGCTCGCGCGCTTGGTGTGCTTCTTGCCTATCGCGATGCAGTTCTTAGCTAACTCGGCAATCCCTAACGTGTCGGAGTCCATTTCCGTCGGAAGACCCGTGAGAAAGTAGAGCTTCATCCGGCTCCAGCCCTGTGAGTACGCCGCGTCGACCGCGGCGTAAAGGTCTTCTTCACGGATCAGCTTGTTGATGACTTGCCGCAGACGCCAACTACCGGCCTCTGGAGCAAACGTGAGGCCAGTCCGACGGACTTTCTGAATTTCTGATGCAATTCCGACCGTGAATGCATCGACTCGCAGGCTCGGCAGGCTCACACTGACGCCACCGGTGCCTTCTTGGTCGTTGACGATGCCAGCGACGACACCGTCGATACCGCTGAAATCGGCGCTGCTTAGGCTCGTCAGCGCAACCTCGTCGTAGCCGGTCCTGCGAATACCTTCACGGACCATCGTGCGCACCTGATCGGCGCTACGTTCACGCACCGGTCGTGTGATCATGCCTGCTTGGCAAAAACGGCAACCGCGCGTGCAACCACGAAACAATTCGACGTTGAGCCTGTCGTGCACGACTTCGATCAGTGGGACTAGTTGGTTCTTCGGGTACGGCCATTCGTCGAGATCGGCAACTGTCCGCTTATCGATCACAGCTGGAATATCCGGATGCTTCGGAATAACTGCCTTGATAAGTGCGCCGTCGTACTCGACGTCGTACATCGATGGCACATACACACCCGGGATTGAGGCGAGGTCACGAAGAACGGCCTCTCGGTTCGATTGACCGCCACGCTTATATGCCCCGACGACCTCTGTAATTTCCGCAATGACTTCTTCGCCCTCGCCAATAACAAAGGCGTCGACGTACTCGGCGAGCGGTTCAGGGTTGAACGTGCAGTGTCCGCCCGCAATGATTATTGGATCAGTTGGGCGGCGGTCTTCGTTTCGAACTGCAACGCCAGCGAGGTCAACAAGATTCAGAAGGTTCGTGTAGACGAGTTCGGCTGACAGGTTGAACGCGAGGACGTCGAACTCGTTGGCTGCGCGGTGTGTATCTACTGAAAACAACGGAATGCAGCGAGCGCGCATCAGAGATTCGAGGTCGCCCCACGGCGCGTAGGAACGCTCAGCGACCGCATCGTCGCGCTCGTTCAGGATTTCATAAAGGATCTGAAGGCCCTGGTTGGGGAGGCCAATCTCGTATGTGTCGGGGTACAAGAGCAGCCAGGCGACCTTGCCGGGTGAGTGATCCGGACTCTGCGCCCCGCGCTCCATGCCGATGTAGCGAGCGGGTTTCTCCACCTTGGCCAGGAGCGGTTCTATCCGCGGCCATAGGTTGGACATGTTCCGGCAAGCCTACAGGCCGTCGCCGCTTTAGCTGAAGCGGCGCATGTGGACGTTGACCACAATGCCGATCGCCGCAAAGTAGGCGATCATCGCCGAGCCTCCGTAGCTCATAAACGGCAGCGGAATACCCGTAATTGGCATGATCCCCATTGTCATGCCTATGTTCTCGAAAATTTGGAACACGAATATCGCGAGAACGCCCATACATAACAACGTGCCTTGGAAATCATGTGCGAGCATCGCTGCTCGCCAGATACGCCAGCAGAGCAGCGCGTAGACCCCAATCAGCGCACCTGCTCCTACGAAACCGAACTCTTCGCTGATCGCCGTAAAAATGAAGTCTGTGTGTTGTTCGGGGACATAACCGTTCTGGGTGAGTTGCCCCGCGCCGTACCCCTGGCCCCAAATACCTCCATTAGCTATAGCGTCTTTGCTCAGTTGCAATGTGTACTCAGTCGCACTTGCATCGCGAGCGTCCTCGACGTTTTGCTGGTTCATGAAGCCTGTGAGTCGCTCAATTCGATACTCGTTAAATGAGTCCGACACGAGCAGGCCGACGAGGCAAGAAATCGCGAGACCGATGAGCGCGAACGTGTGGACCATACGTAATCCAGACACGAACAAAACTCCGAGCGCGCAAGCGCCCATCACGAGAGTTGTCCCTAGGTCGTTTTGCAACATCGTTAGCGCCATTGCGAAGCCTGCAATCGCGACAGCTACAGCGAGTCGCCACGCGTCAAGTTCACCCCGGTGCGCGTGGCAGTAGCTAGCAACGGCAATAACGATGACGAGCTTGGCTACCTCAGACGGTTGAAACTGCAATGGGCCGAGATCAAACCACGCCGTCGTCCCGCCACGCCCGCCGCCTAGATAACGCACGAGGACTAGCAGCGGCACGGTTGCGCCATAGAGCAACGGCCACAGTTCCTTCCACCGCCGATAGTCAAACGATGCTGTCGCCCCGAGGGCTAACAGTCCCAAACCGAGTGCGATCGCCTGGCGAGTCACATAGTGACCTCTCGGTAGGCCGCTCACCTGAGTCAAGGCATTTGTCGACGAGAAGATCGTTGCCAACCCAAGACCTGAGATCGCGAACACGATGCCTACCAAGAGCCAGTCGGCGTGAAAAAGCGCATGAGCGTCTTCACGCCAACGAACGACTCGGGATCGCAGTCCGACAGAATCACCGACGGCGGGACCGGTCAAGTTCATCTGTTGTCCCCGAGGCGACCAGGAATCGGAGTTATGTCGATTCCAAGAATGTGTTCATAAATCTGCCTCGCGATGGGGGCTGCGACGTCCCCACCGAACCCACCTTCTTCGACCATCACTACGACCGCATATTTGGGGGCATTTGCTGGCGCCGCTGCCACGAACCAGCTCGTGTCTCCGAGGCACTTCTCGACTTCTTCTGCGGTGTGTGCGCTGTCACCCTCGATTTTCGGAGTCGCGCACAGCGGATATTTGGACCGCTGCGCAGTCCCCGTCTTGCCCATAATCGGATAGGTGATGAGGTCGAATCCATCGAATGCCCTCGCAGCAGTACCGCTCTCTAGTACGCCTCTGAGGCCCGAATTAACAGCGACGGAGACATTGGCTGGAATGTCGATTGTTCGTCTGCGCACAGCCTCGGTTGAGTGCACAACGACACCATCGGGGTCACGCACGTCCTTCACGAGAAACGGCCGCCACAGGCTCCCTCCATTCGCGAACGCGCTGTATGCGCCGACGAGCTGCAAGGGGGAAACAAGAAGATCGCCCTGACCAACTGCGAGGTTGATGCTGTCGGCAGGGTTCCAGTCGTCCCAGTCGTTAAGCGACCCCGTGTAATCATCGGGGTGATCGTGCACCCAGTTGTAGCGCCACTTTGCATCGGGGACGCGGTTCGTTGACTCGCCGATCTCGATGCCAGTTTTTTCTCCGAACCCCAACCTGCGAGCGATGTTCTGGATCGAGTCGCCAGCTTCCTTGTCGCCAGAGCGCCACACGCCCCATAACAGGTCGCCAATCTCGTAGAAATATGTGTCTGAGGACACGCTGAGCGCCCTGCTCATGTTTATTGGATTGCCGCCATTCGTCGGGCTGTCGTTCGGGTTACAGAACTCCTGCGATGCCGTACCCGTGACGTTTGTGTAACAACCAAGGTCTTGTACCCAGGTATCTGGGTGTCGGATCCCGGACAACGCGCCCGCTATCGCTGTCATCAACTTGAATGTCGAACCCGGCGCTAGTCCAGTCTTGGTAGCGCGGTTGAATAACGGGTCTCCCTGTTTGTCGCGCAGTTCGAGCCAGCGTCCCTCAGAGACTCCGGACACGAACTCGTTCGGGTCGTAGCTCGGCAGACTCGCCATCGCTAGCACCTCGCCGTTCGTGACATCCATGACCACAGCAGCAGCCGACTTAGCGCGAAAGTTGACAAGGCAACAGTCTTTGAGGTCCTGATTTTGCGTATTGCGGGCAACACTGATGCCCTCTAGCAAGGACCGCTCAACTTGGGCTTGCAGGTCGATGTCGATCGTTAGATAAACATCGTTACCCTTTGCCCCCGGCAATGACTCGATGGGGTCACCGATGATCTCGCCAGCAGGGTTTACCGAAAGCTTCTCGTAGGAGCGTTCTCCACGCAAGACCGATTCCATCGCGGCTTCGATACCGCCGCGACCAATCGTGTCACGCGCCCCGTACTCGCCTTCATGCCGATCGAGGTCATCTTGATTCACACGACTCACGAAGCCGATAACCGAAGCCAGCTTTGAGTCGCCGGGGTATTCACGTACAGCAATTTGCTCGACCTGGATGTAGGGGTAGTCCTCGCGATGTTCGGCGATTTCAGTCCGTATCTCGTTGGGAATATCAACTGCGATGAGAGCGTCTTCGAGTGGCGAAATCCTCGGATCTTCGAGGCGATCCACAATCTCTGAGCGCGGCTGGTCCAACAACACGGCCAGGCGGTCTATGGCCTGATCTTCCTGATCTCCCGTGAGACGTCGATCGATTTTGAGAACCCAGACGATCTTGTTTTGTGCGATTACTTTGCCGTTGCGGTCATATATCCAGCCGCGTGGGGCTTCGTAGAAAACTTCGCGTTCACTTCTGCGTTCGAGAGCAGTAGAGATTCGTCCTGAATCGATGTCTACCTGCAGGAACCACAGACGTGTCAGCAGCGCTCCAAACAGAGTGAAGACGATGATGCCGACAACGCCGACTCGGAAGCGGTTGTGGTCAGTCACGCAGACGCCATGCCGGTTCATCGCTACGAAGCACGAGACCTACTAACCCGAACACAGCCGGAGCGAGTATCGCGTCGTAGACCGCAGACCGCCCCTCGATCGACAGTGCTCGAACAGACGCGAGTTCGCCAACACCAGCAATCAGCCCCACGGATAAGAACACGAATCCCTCGACGAGACCGCCAGCTAGGCCCAGGAAAGACGGTAGCCACCTTCCTCGTCGTAGCAAGCCTCGCTCAAGCGAACCGACTAGGTAGGCACAAATCGCGTATGAAAGGGCTGAGAGTCCCGTCGGCGTATGAAGGAAAAGGTCGTAGGTGAAGCCGACCGTGAAACCGAACCAAAGCCCCGGGACTGGACCCTCTCTGTACGCGACTGCGACAGCGGCAAGCAACCCAAGGTCGGGCAACACTCCGAAGAGACGCAGGTTTGGGAAAATCGCCACCTGTGTGACGAGGATCGTGATCGCAAGCGGAACAAGACGTGGCGCAAGATGCCTCATAGCTATCGCCCGTATGGGCCAACAGTTATGTCGGTAACTGAGGTGGACTGGGGAGTGGTAGTCGTCGTCGCTCGCAATTCTGCCGGTACAGCGTCTCCTGGATCCCAGAGCAATACCTTGACATGGCTGAGGCTCGCTCGGTCTAGGTACGGACGGATCTTGACGATTATCGAGATGCCAGATGTCTGTCGCTCCGTGGCTACGACATCCCCAACTGGAATCCCTGGCGGGAACTCGCTATCGAAGCAGCCACAAGTTTCGATCCGATCTCCAGCGACAATTGCTTCGACCTGCTCGACTGTCAGGTCGGCAGAACTGAGGTTGAGCTTCAAAGTCTTCGTCCCCGACTGACCTTCTGCCGGCCCGGTAATGCCTTGGTCGAGCAGTCTCACTGTGACACCGAAGGTTGGGTCGGATACCAGAAGTACTTTCGACCCGCCAGTCCAAGAGTCGATGACCCGACCGACTAATCCACTCGGACCAACGACCGGAAAACCGACTGAGATGCCAGCTTCGGTTCCCTTATTGAGAATCACCGACTCTTCGTAATTTCCGACCGATCCGGAAGTGACTACTGCTGCAACCGTCGGTATGTCATCGAGCCACGGCAAGCCGAACAACTCGCGAAATTTTTCATTTTCAGAGTTAGCGCGGTCGGCGTCACGTACCTTTGCTTGCAGTTCTTGCACCGCTACACGCAACTCCCTGTTCTGATCTCGCAGGGCGCCGCCGTCAGTAATCCCAGAGACCCAGTCTCCTACTGAGCCGAAAATGTTCGATGCTGCGCCTGATATCGGTTCGGCGACACGATGCACGACTCGACCGACGATGCCAAGAGGGCCCTTATCGTCTGCGCGCTCATCCAATGTGATCATCGTGATTGACGCCAGCACGATCAGTGTCAGCAAGTAACGCCGTCGACTAGATGTTCCGAACCTCACCATCGAACAACCTACAGAACCAAATCAATCCGAGCGCGAAGGCGTGATGACACTCTTGAACGCATCGAAGTGTTCGAGACACAATCCGGAACCAACGGCGACTGAATACAACGGTTCATCGGCCTGGTAGACGGGCATACCAGTCTCGGCTTCAAGTCGTTCCTTAATCCCGTGCAGCAAGGCTCCCCCGCCTGTCATCACAATGCCCCGGCCCATGATGTCTGCCGCTAGTTCTGGTGGCGTCTTGTCGAGCGTCACCTTGACTGCGTCGACGATGGCACTTACCGGTTCTTCGATCGCTTCGCGGATTTCCTCGGTAGAGACAGTCACCGTTTTTGGCAGGCCCGTAACAAGATCGCGGCCGCGAATCTCGGCGTACAGCTCTTCGACTAGTGGATATGCGCTAGCCAAGGCAATCTTGACTTCCTCGGCCGTTCGTTCCCCTAACGCCAGCGAGTACTCCTTCTTGACGTAGTTCATGATGGCTTCATCAAGTTCATCGCCAGCAATGCGAACGCTTTCACTAGCAACAATGCCGCCTAGTGAAATCACTGCAACTTCCGTTGTGCCGCCGCCTATGTCAACGATCATGTTGCCTGCCGGTTCGTGTACCGGAAGACCAGCACCAATCGCTGCTGCCATAGGTTCTTCGATAATGAAAACCGGTTTCCTCGCTCCGGCGTTTTCAGCAGCATCCTGAACAGCACGCTGTTCGACTCCAGTAATTCCCGACGGCACACAAATCACCATGCGCGGCTTGGCGAAACGCCGTTGGTGCACCTGTTGAATGAAGTAACGCAACATGCGCTCGCAAATGTCGAAGTTGTTGATTACCCCGTCTTTGAGTGGGCGGATGGCCGTGATGTGCCCAGGAGTTCTACCAATCATGCGTTTGGCTTCGGCGCCCACAGCGACGGGTCGTCCATCTCGTACGTTGACGGCGACAACTGAAGGCTCGTCTAGGACGACCCCTCTCCCGCGCACATAGATGAGCGTGTTCGCTGTGCCAAGGTCGATTGCCATGTCACGTCCGATTACGGACGTAAACCAAGGTTCGGACAAAAGATGCTCCGTGCTCGTAGATACTTGGGCGCTAGCAGAACCGATTCTGTGGGCATTCAAGCGCCGATGAAACGAATCTCCTAACGGCGTCGCCACGACGACGCTACAGAGACGCTAGCGACCCGGGAAGAAAATCGCGATCTCTCGCTCTGCAGACTCTGCGCTGTCACTGCCGTGAATCATGTTTTCACCCATTTCGATAGCCATATCGCCGCGAATGGTGCCAGGGGCGGCTTCGCGTGGGTTCGTAGCTCCTATGAGAGTGCGCATGACTTTCCATGCCTCTGGACCTTCGACAATCATGGCAACAAGTGGGCTCCTCGTGATGAAATCAACGAGTTCGCCAAAAAAGCCTTTGCCCTCGTGCTCTGCGTAGTGCCGTTTGGCCGTGGCTTCGTCGAGCTGGCGCATCTCTAGCGCAGTAATCGTGAGTTGCTTAGCTTCGATCCTGCGGATCACTTCACCTACGACGCGGCGCTCAACAGCGTCTGGTTTGCAAAGAATAAGGGTTCGTGTGTCACTCATGAGTCGAAAACGCTATCGGCCGACTCCCAAGAACATCGAACGCGCTGCGCCCACAACGTAAAGGGAACCGGTGACGACTATCTGACCGTCGCGCGGCGTCTCGAGCACAGCGAGCCCGACCGCGCCTCGAACGTCCTCGGCGATCTCGATCTGATCTTCCGGGTAGCCAAGTTCGCGAGCCGCTTGCTCGATTAGTCGCGGATCGAGCGCACGTGGTGACGGTGGCGGACAGAGGATCAACAAAGTACAGTCATCGGCCCCTAGCGCCGCGAGCATTTCCTTCGGGTCCTTCTCACGAAGGAGACCTACGACAAGAGTTCGCTGGCCATCGATTGTGAACTCTTCCGCGAGTGCGCGCCGCAACGATTGTGCTCCCGCGACGTTATGTGCACCATCGAGAATAACTAGCGGCTGACGACCCACGACTTCAAGGCGGCCGGGCGAAGTTACGTTTGCAAACGCGTGGCGCGCAGTTTCAGAGTCTATTGGGTCGCCGAGAAATGCCTCTGCTGACGCGAGAGCGAGCGCTGCGTTATCTGCCTGGTGCACACCGTGTAGGGGCAAGAAGATTTCGTGGGTTCCCCCAGGGGTAAACAGTTCGACGACACGACCTCCGATAGCGACTTGTTCGGAGACGACACCGAAATCACGATCGCGTTCCCACACTGAACGAGGACTTCTGTCGAGAAAAATCGACCTCAGGTCAGGATCGGTTTCGCCAAGCACAAGATGGCTATGCGACTTGATAATCCCGCTTTTCTCTAGTGCGATTTCTGGCAATGACGACCCGAGAAAATTTTCGTGGTCAAGTGCAATATTGCTAACAACTGCTACCCGACCATCCACTTCGGTCGTCGCATCCCATGTGCCACCAAGGCCGACTTCGATTACGCCAACGTCGACAGCTATGTCGCAAAATCCCCTTAGAGCGGCCGCTGTCAAAATTTCGAAGTAACTCGGTGGTTTTTCAAGAGATGGCTCGCATAGCGCGACGACTTGCAAAAGTTCGTCGAGTTCTTCGTCAGGAATCGGTTGAAGTTCCATCAGAATTCGTTCGTTTATTCGACCCAGGTCGGGACTTGTGTACAAACCTGTGCGCATTCCCAATGAATCGAACAACGTGGCTGCCATGCGCGCCGTTGAAGTCTTACCGTTGGTCCCAGTGATGTGGACTGTCGAAAACTCGAGTTCTGGTCTACCTAGCAAGCTCAGCAACGCTTGAATCCGGTCGCGTGTCGGAGCGGTCGCTCTCGCAGTCGCGCTCGGTATCCCGATCCCTCTTTCGAGATTGATATGCGAGTCGAGCCACGCCCGCGGGTCACGTACTGCTGACGTTCGTTTCATGTAACTCAGCCAGCGTCGGGCGCCACGAGATCAACTGAGACCGTTAGCTCACTGCCGATAGCCGTCTCAAGAGCTTCGATCTTGCCAGCGTCGCGTACGTCGACAACGGCTCGCGAAAGTTCTTGCAATCGCTGACCTGTGTCGACGACCCGCGCCTCGGTTACGACCGTTGCTAGCGACCTCTGCTGTTCGCTCTTGGCTTTGCGTACGGCACCGACTACCTCGGCCGCAACGTGGTAAATGAGCGCGGCCTCACCATCGGCAGCTGAGTACAACTTCGCTGACTCTGGCCACTCAGCAAGGTGCACCGAACCGGGCTGCCACCATGACCAGACTTCCTCAGTCACGAAAGACAAGAAAGGTGCGAACATTCGCAACATCGTCGACAAAGCAGTTTGCAAGGTCGCCAAAGCTGAATCGCGCTCGGCTGTTCCGTGCTTGCCGTACGCGCGTCCTTTTACCAGTTCGACATAGTCGTCGCAGAACGCCCAGAAGAACCTTTCGGTTCGTTCGAGAGCGCGTGCGTAGTCGAACGCTTCGAATGCCTTCGTGCACTCATCGACAAGTACTGCAAGTTCACCAAGAAGCGCCCGGTCGATTGGCTCGCTGATCTCATCAATGTCGACGATTCGCGACTCTGGTATTCCGAGCACGAACTTCGCGACGTTCAATAGTTTCATCGAAAGCTTGCGGCCGATCTTGATCTGGCCTTCGTCGAACGCCGTGTCGGTGCCGGGGCGACCACTTGCCGCCCAGTAGCGCACCGCGTCAGCGCCGTACTGGTCGATCCATTCAGTCGGCACAACGACATTGCCCTTAGATTTCGACATCTTCTTGCGGTCGGGGTCGAGAACCCATCCGCTCAACGCTGCATGACTCCATGGAATCTGACCGTGCTCATGGTGTGCGCGCACCATCGTCGCGAATAGCCAAGTACGAATGATGTCGTGGCCTTGGGGACGCAGGTCCATTGGGAAAGTTCTCGCAAATAGGTCGTTGTCGTCCTCCCAACCGCAAACAAGTTGCGGCGAAAGCGACGAAGTGGCCCAAGTATCCATCACGTCTGGGTCGCCAACGAATCCTCCAGCCACACCCCTTTGCTCTGAGGAGAATCCTGCTGGCGTTTCCGCTGATGGGTCGATAGGAAGTATGGATTCGTCCGGAAAAATCGGACGGTCGTAACAGGGGCCGCCTTCATCGTCTGCGTGGTACCAAACCGGAATCGCGACTCCGAAAAATCTTTGCCTACTAACTAGCCAATCGCCGTTGAGACCTTCGACCCAACTCTCGTATCGCTGCCTCATGTAGTCCGGTACAAAATCGAGTTCTTTGCCGCGGCGCACAAGCGCTTCACGAAGTTCAAAGTCGCGGCCGCCGTTACGGATATACCACTGCCTTGATGTGACAATCTCGAGTGGTCTCGAACCGCGCTCATAGAACTTGACTGGGTGGGTCAGAGGCTTTGGCTCGCCGATGAGTTCGCCTGACCCGACAAGAAGTTCCACGACCCTGGTCTGGGCTTGCTTGGCCGTCTTGCCAGCGATTTCGGCGTAGTTTGCGATGCCCCTGTCCGATGTGATCGCCGCTGGCGCTTCGGGCCGTATTCGCCCGTCGCGGCCAATTATCGCCCGAGTTGGCAACTGCAGTTCGCGCCACCAGATCACGTCTGTGACATCACCGAAGGTGCAGATCATCGCGATGCCAGAGCCCTTTTCTGGGTCTGCAAGCGTATGGGCTACAACCGGCACCGTCAGGTCGAACAATGGCGTGCGGACCGACTTGCCGAACAGCGGCATATAGCGATCGTCTTCGGGGTGCGCCACTAGAGCTACACAGGCTGCGATCAACTCCGGTCGAGTCGTTTCGATAAAGACATCATCTCCACCTGTATCGACACTGTGAAAAGCGATGCGGTGAAACGCGCCGGGGATCTCGCGATCCTCCATCTCGGCTTGCGCAATGGCGGTACGGTCATCGACATCCCACAAGGTCGGGGCCTCGGCCGTGTAAGCCTCGCCACGGGCGATGTTACGAAGAAATGCCCGCTGACTAGCGCGCCTAGCTCGTTCGCCGATGGTCGTGTAGGTCATTGACCAATCGACAGAGAGGCCAAGTTTGCGCCACAGTTCCTCAAACTTTTCTTCGTCGGCGGCTACCAAAACTTCGCACAGTTCGAGAAAATTGCGACGACCAATCGGAATCGCCCGGTGGTCCTTCTTGAGGTTGCCTGCCTCAGCAGGTGGAACGAAGTCTGAGTCATACGGCAACGTGGGATCACAGCGGACGCCGTAGTAATTCTGGACTCTTCGTTCTGTTGGCAACCCGTTGTCGTCCCAGCCCATCGGATAGAAAACGGCGCGCCCGCGCATGCGTTGGTAACGAGCAATGCAATCTGTATGGGTGTAGCTAAAAACGTGACCGACATGCAGCGACCCGCTAACAGTAGGTGGAGGCGTATCGATCGAGAACGTTTCGCCCCGCGCCCGCGCACGGTCGTAGCGATAGGTGCCAGCGGCATCCCATTGGGCCGACCACCGTGATTCGAGACCTTCGAGGCTCGGCTTGTCTGGAATGGATGATGCAGATTGGCCCAACATGAGCGGAGTCTAGAACGCGAGGTTGATTTTCCCGATGCGCGTAACCTGCGGCGGTCATGACACCTGCGGTTGAACTATGCGATGTTTCCCTCCGAATTGACGGTACTTCGATCTTGCACAAAGTCAGCTGGCAAGTCGCCACGCACGAACGCTGGGTAGTAGTCGGAGCAAACGGAGCGGGCAAGACGTCTCTACTTCGTATCGCAAGTTTGTTCTTGCACCCGTCGCAAGGCACTGTTCGTTGCCTCGGCCGAGAACTCGGTCACTGCGACCTACGCGTTCTGCGACGCCGGACGTCGTTGTCATCTGTAGCTCTTACTGCAAAGCTTGAACCGACCATGACAGCGGCACAAGTGGTGATGACAGCCCGATACGGCGCACTCGCCCACTGGTGGCATCACTACGACGATTCGGACGTAGATCGCGCCGTGTCCCTACTGAGCCGTTTCGGAGTCTCGGTAATCGCAGACCGAACGCTAGACACGCTCTCGGCTGGCGAACGCCAAAAAGTCTTGTTGGCGCGCACGTTGATGAACGCGCCCGAAATTGTTTTCCTCGATGAACCAACGAGTGGCCTCGATATAGGAGCGCGCGAGGTCGTACTTGGCGATCTAAGCGATCTAGCAGCAGACCCAGACTCACCGTCGGTGGTTGTCGTGACCCACCATCTTGAAGAAGTCCCTACGAGCTTTACTCACGCTCTGGTCTTGAAAGACGGCAAGGTCCTCGCCCAAGGTCCGATCGTCGAGACACTCACATCGACCATACTGAGCGACGCTTACCAGGTCCCTCTTATGGTCGAGCACAACGATGGGCGCTTCACTGCGCGCCTCGTGACGAGCTGATTCTTACGCGCTACGGCGGTCTTCGGCCTCAGTTATCAGAGTCGGTGGCACGGTCCGCTGCACGGTTTCTTTGTCGACTATGCAACGCACGACATCGGACCGGCTCGGCAAGTCATACATCACTTCGAGCAGCACACCTTCGAGTATTGCTCTAAGTCCACGAGCGCCTGTACCGCGCTCTAGAGCTTGACGAGATACGAGTTCGAGCGCATCGTCAGTAAAAATCAGTTCGACATTGTCGAAGCCGAAGAACTTCTGGTACTGACGCACGAGTGCATTCTTCGGTTCCGTGAGGATGCGAACGAGAGCCTCGTGGTCCAGGTTATGAACTGCCCCGATCACTGGCAGACGCCCGATGAACTCCGGAATCAGACCAACCTTGAGCAAGTCCTCTGGCATGACGTTGGTAAGCAACTCTGCTAGATCTTTTTCCGAAGGGTTGCGCACTTCGGCCCTGAAGCCAATCCCGCGGTTACCCGACCGCGCCTCGACAATTTTGTCCATGCCGGCGAATGCTCCACCACAGATAAACAAAATGTTCGTTGTGTCGATTTGGATGAACTCTTGGTGCGGGTGTTTGCGTCCGCCCTGCGGCGGCACTGACGCCGTCGTGCCTTCGAGGATCTTGAGCAAGGCCTGCTGCACACCTTCGCCCGAACCATCGCGGGTGATCGAAGGGTTCTCTGACTTGCGCGCAATCTTGTCGATCTCGTCTATGTAGATGATGCCCTTCTCGGCCTTCTTGACGTCATAGTCAGCGGCCTGAATAAGCTTGAGCAAGATGTTCTCGACATCTTCTCCGACGTAACCGGCTTCTGTAAGCGCTGTTGCGTCCGCTATCGCAAACGGAACCTTGAGTAGCCGAGCAAGAGTCTGCGCGAGCATCGTCTTGCCGCAACCTGTAGGACCCAACAGCAAGATGTTGCTCTTTTGCAGGTCTACGTCGGGGTCGCCGAAAGCTCCGGCTTGCACGCGCTTGTAGTGGTTGTATACGGCCACTGCGAGAATCTTCTTGGCCTGCTCTTGGCCGATTATGTAGTCGTTTAGATACGCGTAAATTTCGCGGGGCTTCGGGAGTTCATCGAAACGAACTTCGGTGGTCTGAGAGAGTTCTTCCTCAATGATCTCATTACAAAGATCGATGCATTCGTCGCAGATGTATACACCTGGGCCAGCGATGAGCTTCGTTACTTGCTTCTGGCTCTTTCCACAGAAAGAACACTTCAGCAAGTCGCCACCGTCTCCGAACTTCGCCACCGGGATACCCCGCTTTCCTCTGATCCGAATTTGATCGTATGGCCAACTATTGACCCGAACTAGCGATTTTTAGCTAGTGCCCTCTGCAGTCGGTACAGCGCTTAGATCGCGGCTCGAAATAACTTCGTCCACAATTCCGTAGTCCTTAGCTTCTGCACCACTCATTATGAAGTCGCGGTCGGTGTCGCTCGACACCTTTTCGACCGTTTGGCCTGTGTGGTAGGCGAGCATCTCATCGAGAAGTTCGCGCATCCGAACGATTTCCTTGGCCTGGATCGCAATGTCCACCGACTGGCCCGACGCTCCACCATGAGGTTGGTGAATCAGCACGCGGCTATGCGGAAGTGTGAATCGCTTGCCTGGCGCGCCAGCCGCGAGAATCACCGCGGCAGCAGATGCTGCCTGGCCGACGCAGATGGTCTGGACATCGGCCTTGATGAACTGCATCGTGTCGTAGATTGCGAACAATCCAATGATGTCGCCACCCGGCGAGTTGATGTACATCATGATGTCTTTGTCGGGATCTTCCGACTCGAGGTGTAGCAATTGAGCGACGATCAGGTTCGCGATCTGATCGTTGATCGGTGTACCCAAGAGGATGATCCGGTCTTTAAGCAAACGGCTGAAGATGTCGTAGCTGCGCTCGCCTCTATTGGTCTGTTCGGTCACCATTGGTACGTACAACTGCGGTGAAGTTGCTGCTGCAAGAGCGCTTGCAAGTTCGTGGGTCGACATCTCTAGTTACTCCTGGTCTGATTGTGTATCGGATTCGGTTTCTGGCACCGTAGCGGCCGTCGCGGGCTCTGGTAGCGCAAGATCTACTGCTTCACCGTTCTGATCGACCACTTTGGCATGGTCTACTAGGAACTGCAGTGCTTTACCGCGAGCAATATCGCTACGGATCGAATCTATGTAACCATTCTTTTCGAGGTTCCGGCGCGCTTTGTCGGGCTTTTGTCCTGCTTCTTCCGCGAGGCGAATTATTTCGGCATCTAGTTCGGCTTCGGAAGTCTCGATTGCTTCTTGGCTCACAACAGCACGGATAGCTAGGTCAGCGAGCACCGCCGCAGTGGCGCTGTCGCGAAGCTGGTCCAAGAACGCTTGAGGCTCAGTACCCGCCATACCTAGGTACTGCTCGATTCCGAGACCTTGTTGACCTAGCCGCTGCTCGAGGTCTTGCAAGCGCCGACGAGACTCTTGCGCTACTAGCGATTCCGGAGCAACCACGGGTACTAACGCTGCGGCAGCTTCAATCACTTTGTCGCGTAACGACATTTGGGCTTTGAGCTTGCCCATCAGATCGAGACGAGAACGAAGGTCGGCGCGAATCTCTTCGACCGTTTCGAACTCAGAGTTTTCACTCGCCCATTCGTCAGTGAGGTCGGGAAGAACCTGTTCTTGGCAGCCTTTGACTTCGACGTCGAATTGAACTTCGGTGCCAGAACGGTCGCCGAAGCGGTCACCGAGAGTTGCGCTGAACTTGAGTGTTGCCCCAACTTTGGTTCCGCTCAGCTCTTCGTCTAGTTCCGGCACGACATTGCCGGAACCGACTTTGTACAGAAACTCCTTAGCAACTAAGCCATCGAGTTCTTCGGATTCGCCTTCATCGTTGGTAGCGGATCCGGAGATGTCGATCGTCGCATAGTCACCATCGGCTAGCGGGCGGGTGGATTCTGTGAGCTCGCCGCCGCGGGCGCGCATTGAGTCGATCTGACGATCGATGGCTTCATCGCTACCCGATTCGACTTCGACTGTGACGAGCAGTGAGTCGTAACCGACGAGCACTACCACTGGCCGAACCTCGACAACTGCAGTGAACTCAACCTGGCCGTCATCTTGGCCACCCGTAATCTCGATTTCGGGAAATCCAATGACGTCTACATCGTTGTCGACAACGGCTTTGGCGTAGAACTCCGGCAAGCCATCCTGTAACGCCTGCTGGCGGGCTGCGTCTGTGCCGATGCGGGCTTCGAGCAACTTCCGAGGTGCTTTGCCTGGGCGGAATCCTGGAAGCCGGACTTCGAAAGCGATCTTCTTGAACGCCTTGTCGACTGCCTTATCGAATTCGGCGTCCGAAACTGCCACGGTGAGGCGCACCTTGTGGTCTTCGAGAGTCTCTACGGTTGTCTGCATAAGGGAGCTGAGTGTACCGGCGACCCTCTCCTTTTCTTAGATGACTAACTGGTGATTACTCCCAGTTGCGAAGCATCTCGAGGAGCGTGCGAACCATGACACCAGTGCAACCCTTCGTAATTTCGGCCTCGTCCTTAGAAGCAAAACCGGTCTCACCTATGTCGAGATGCGCCCATGGGATACCTCCGACAAAAGCTTTTAGAAACAACCCTGGGGCGATCGTGCCTGCATCATCGGGATCGGGAATATTGCGTAGGTCGGCAAGTGGTGACACAAGAGCGGTAGCGAGAGCTTCGGGTAATGGCAACTCCCATATCGGTTCACCCGTGGTCACCGACGCTGCTTTAATCCGTGCACAGACGGTCGTGTCATTGCTCATGACCGGCGTGAAGTGCGTGCCGAGAACGCGCGCATACCCCGTGAGCGTCGCGATGTCGATTATCGCCGTAGGTGCTAGCTCTGCTGCGAGGCAAAGACCATCTGCGAGCACCAATCGACCCTCGGCATCGGTGTCGAGAATCTCCACGGTCGTGCCGTTGCGCGCCGAAACAATTTCGCCTGGCTTGGTCGCATTCGGGCCCGGCATGTTGTCGGTCGCCATCACCAAGCCAGTAACGCGCACAGCGATTCCCAACTCTGCGCACGCGCTCATCACCCCGATCACGGCAGCGGCACCGCCCATGTCGCCCTTCATGTCGTACATGCCGTCCGGCTTCTTCAACGAGAGTCCACCGGAATCAAACGTGATGCCCTTGCCTACGAGTACTACATGCCCGGTGGCCTGATACTCAGCTTCAGGCAGATAGTCAAGACGGATCACTCGTGCGGGTTCAGCAGAACCGGCATTAACAGAAATGAGGCAGCCAAGCTTCTCCTGCTCTATGCGCGCTTCATCCCAAACCTCAACAGCGAGACCGCACCGAGACGCTACGGCGATAGCGACATCAGCCAAGTGACGAGCCGTCATACGCGCTGGAGTCTGGTTAGCAAGATCGCGAGCGAGGGTGACAGCTGCGATCGCTGGCTCAGCTAACGCAATGGCCCTCTCGACGCCTTCGGTATCTTCATGAACGAGTTCCACAACCTCGATGCTGTGTGCCTTCGGTTCCGACTTGTGTTCGAGAAACTGATAACTCGCCAGACCAAATCCTTCGATAACTGCGACCGCGACTTGCGCCACCGAAATATCTGCCACGGCCGGGAGTTCGATGCATATTTCGGTGACATGACGCGAGGCCCTCGCCAACGCTGCTCCAGCAACTCGCAATGCTGTTGCGTCAGGATTATTGCCAAGCCCCACGGTCGCATGACTGCTGCGTTCGCCCTTGCTCAAACGAACGATCTCGCCGAGCTTTCCATCGAAGCCAGTTTCGGCGACTTGCTCAGCGCTCGTCGCTCCCACCGATGCCATCGAAGCCGTAGCTGTCGCGTTCTCTCTGCTGTTCGACCTTGCACGCCACGTGATTGCCATCTCGCCCTTTTCGATTCACTGGGGAGATGCGAAGGTAGCCTCCGCGGTCAACGGGGTGTGGCGCAGTGGTAGCGCACCGGCTTTGGGAGCCGGGGGCCGGGGGTTCAAGTCCCCCCACCCCGACCATTTGGGCATGTATTGCGCTTTTGGGTGCATGAATGCTAATAATTGGCCATGATTTTGCGCACCCCACGCGCGCTTTTCTTCGGCATTTGTATTGCTGTCGTGAGCGTAGTTCCAGTTCAAGAAAGCGATGCTGCACTGTCGGCAAAAGGCTGGGGCAATCCCGGTCGCGTGAGCGGGCGCACGGCGGCAGCCCCGAACTCTGGAATCGGTGTTGCAGAACTCCAATCGCTTTCCGGGTCGTGGCGGGTCGACGGTGGCGAGTTCACCCCTCCGGTCGTGACATCGGCACTCGTAATCGCGGGTGACAACGGAGGCAATGGCGCAGTTCGGTTGCGAGCGTTTCGGCTCGGCGACGGCGCTAGTCGTTGGCAGCGCGCTTTCGGCTCAAGTTCTGCTGGTTCGATCGGTCCGCCTTCGACTGATGGCAACCTCGTATTCGTGACGGTCGAACGACGAATACCGTCGGGATTCGCACAGGACTTATTCGCGTTCCACATCGCTGACGGTACCCACGCGTGGAAAGCGGAGTTAGGTACATCTACTCGCCGCCTCGGGGCACAGGAAGTGACCGTCACGTCCGGCACGGTTCTCACACGCACGTCATCAGGCACCGACTACACAGCGGTTGCGGGTTACAGCGCTGCAACCGGATTCTGGCGGTACAGCCGCACACCAGGTGGTGCAGTTACCGCGTTCGTCGCGTCGGACGGCCGACTGTTTGTCGCTACAGATACGACAGGCGCGTCCTACGACCTTGATCTGGGGCAGCCCCTGATACCGATTTCGTCCATCGCCGGCATGAAATCCTTGGCGGTCGCGGGCGATCGCCTCTTCGGCTCGACAACTACGCATGTGTCTGCGGTGTCAGCATCTCTCGGGTATGCCGTTTGGAGTGTGCCAGCTAGCGAAGGTTGCGAACCTGTCTTACGGGTCATCACGGCAGAACTAGTAATCGCTTCGCAGAAAACGTGCGCCAACGGCCCACCGCTAGTACTAACGCGCGCCGGAGCGAACTACAGCGCCATCCTCGACGACGCGCTGTCTGGCGACATACCGATTGTCTTCGGCGATCATGTCCTCATAGCGACATCAACTGCTGGCCGAATCAAGGCATGGAACTTGATTCACGGCGTCGTTTACGGGACGAAGATCAGCCTGCCGAGAACCCGCGAACCGGTTATGTACAGCCGCTTTGGCGGGCCCGTCGTTGCATGGGATCGCGTAATCGTGCCAGAGCACGGCGCGTTGCAGGTGTTCGCTCCTTAGGTCGGTTCTACGAACTTTTCTTGTCGGTATACCCCGCTACTTCGGTACGCTGTTCCTTGTGCCTACAGACAAACACGACCCCAAGGATCCGTTCTCACAAGCATTCGATTCAAAGTTTGTCGAGTCGGCTTCCGTTCGCGAGGCAAGCGCTCGCCAGCGCGCCGACTGGGCAAAAAATGCTCGTCGACAGGTCAAGATCTCGAAGGCGAAGCGCAATTCAAGGGCAACACTCGGCGGCTACCTCGAAGGGGTCATACTGCTAGCCACGCTCACGGTCGCAATCCATTTCATTCGTGACTATTACTTCTACGTGTAGAAATTGTTTGCCGCTAGCGAGCCGCTAATGGTTCGTGTCAGATAGCCAGAGCCTGAGTAGATGGCGTTTCTGTGTTGGATCAGCGAAGTCTTCGTATTCGGTTCGACCGTGAAAGATCGACGAATTTGCGAGCCACTGAATATCGCCGGGCAAGAAATCCATGTCGAGCCGAAGTTCGTCACATAGAGCGTCGAGAAGATCCAGAAACTCGACTCGGGTGTCCGAAAGTCGCTGCACCTGAGAATGTCGTTGCGCTTGCGTTATATAGAAACGCAGATAGAAGGTGAACAGTTGGTCGCCAACGACGTTGCCGATAGACGCATCGAACCAGCCTTTCTCGCCAGGCGCTTGCTGCTCATAGAGGTCGAGACTGAAAGGCTCGAACCAGAGCGGAGCGAGGTCCGGCCGACGTTCGAGCATCGCGTTGTACACCGACCATGAGCTCACGATCGTTGACTCGCCACCGATCGCTGCCGGCTTCATGCACAAGAGACCAACACAATCAGAGCCGTCGGTGTGGAACGGTTGAGCTACTCGAGTTTTGTATCGTCGCACTGCCGGATCGTTCGGATCGTCGCCGGTATCGCGAACATGTCCGAGCAGGTCGCCGTCGTTGTTTTGTTTGACTGGAGTGCCAAGGTGGAGCCCGAGTCCATAAAACGCCAACTCGATTTCGTGTGAACTAGCCGATTCGACGGGCATCCCGCGCACAAGCACGAACCCGCGACCATCGCGCAGCGTCCGCGACCATGAGGCGACACGCGTAGCCAGGAACGGAATGTCAAAGTTTCGGCGAGTCAATTCGCCGATCCCGACACCAGTTCGGGTCAGGTGTGCAACTGCCGCAACGATCTCGTCACTTTCTTCGATTGTCAGTGTTTCGACCCAGCCCTCGTCGGCGCGCATCTGATCGCCGGTCCACGCCTTCGCTCCGGTGAATGGGCCAGGAAGTTTCGCCACGACTGAGTTGTTAGTCCCTCGGCTCAGGGCATGGCGAATGGGTTCCCGCTGCTAGTTTCATCGCCTTCGCGGGTGTAGCTCAATGGCTAGAGTCCCAGCCTTCCAAGCTGG
>SXJP01000025.1 GCA_005779395.1 Actinomycetota bacterium | reverse complement strand
GCCCCTGCCAGCGTCGCCGATGAGATTCGCCACAGGAATCCGATGGTCGGCGTAACTCATCTCGACGGTCTCGATGCCTTTGTATCCAAGCTTGGCGATGTTCTTACTTACCGAGATCCCTTCGAAACTCGGGCCAGGTTCTTTTTCGACAATGAGACAAGAGATTCCTTCGGGGGTCCGGACAGCGAGCGCCAGGATTGATGCGCGCTCACCGTTAGTAACCCATGCCTTCGTCCCGTTGACGACATATTCCTCACCGTCGAGCACCGCACGGCACTGCACGTTGGCTGTGTCTGTGCCGGCGTCAGGCTCTGACAATGAGAGTCCGCCACGCAACTCGCCAGTACACATACGTGGAAGCAACCGTTGCTTCTGCTCAAGCGTTCCGTGATCGCGGATGATGAGGGCCGCAATCGTGTGAGTGTTGACGACTCCAGAGAGCGACATCCAGCCGTATGCGAGTTCCTCGACAACTCCTATATATGTGAGTAGATCGAGGCCGAGACCACCGAACTCTTCTGGGATGGTAATCCCAAACAAACCCATGGCTTTCATCTGCTCGACGATGGCTTCTGGGTACTCGTCCGCGTGCTCCATAGAGGACGCAACAGGAATCACCTCGCGCTCTATGAACCTGCGCACGGTCATGATCATCTCTTGGCGGACTGCTGGATCTGTCTCTGGCGTTGTCATCGGTCGATCTTCGCACGCGGCCGGTACCGTTCGGAACTTGCAGTCACACCAAACAATGATGAGTTTGCGCCGAGATGCCGACGGAGTGCGAGGGCGCAAGATCGAACGCGCTGTTCTCTTACGTGTTTTAGGTGCCGTTAGGCCCTTTCGCCGCTCAGTAACTGGATTTGTCGCCTGCGTAGTAGTGGCCGCCGGCACCTCGGCAATTCCGCCGCTCTTGTTCCGTTCTCTCATCGATACGGCCATCCCAATGAAGGATCGGGGTCTACTCACATGGCTCGCTGTCGGCGCAGTGCTACTGGCATTCGCTAGCGCGATCTTGTCCCTTGTGCAACGCTGGCTCTCCGCGAGAATCGGTGAGGGTTTGATCTACAACCTCCGGGTCGCACTGTTTGACCATGTGCAACGCCTTCCACTCGCTTTCTTCACTCGCACCCAAACCGGCGCATTGCAAAGTCGTCTGAATCACGATGTAGTTGGCGCGCAGCAAGCGGTCACGAACACGCTCGGCACGGTGGTAGCTAACGGCATCTCTCTGGCTGTGACACTTTCGATAATGCTCGCCTTGCAATGGCAGCTAACTCTTTTGACGCTAATCGTTCTGCCTGCATTTATTTACCCAGCGCGGAAAATCGGCCCTCCGTTGCAGAAGCTGTTTCGCGAGTCGATGCAACTCAACGCAGAGATGAACACAACAATCGCTGAGCGGTTCAACGTCTCGGGCGCGATGCTCGTGAAATTATTCGGCCGACCAGATCAAGAACGCGACGGCTTTTCTCTACGTGCGGCAAAAGTCCGTGACAACGGAATCCGCTCGGCGATGTATGGACGTGTGCTTTTTGTAGTGCTCGGTTTGGTCGCAGCTATTGGTACGGCCGTCGTGTACTGGGTTGGTGGTTCGCTTGCAATTGACGACAGTTTGCGGGCCGGCACTGTTGGCGCATTCGTGCTGTATGTGGCGCAGATCTACCAACCCTTGGCGCAACTAACGAACACCAGGGTCGATGTATTGAGCGCTCTCGTATCTTTTGAGCGAGTTTTCGAAGTCTTGGACTTCGAGCCATCGATCACCGATAAGCCGGGCGCTTTCGATCTCATTGATCCTCGCGGCGAAGTGTCGTTCGAGCATGTCTCATTTCGTCATCCCGCCGCAGCGGAGATTTCGATACCGTCACTTGAAGGCGCAGGCTCCGGTCTAGGTGCCGAAGCAAGTGACATCATCCTCTCAGACATCAATTTCTCGATAGCTCCAGGCGAGATGGTCGCGCTCGTTGGTCCATCTGGAGCTGGGAAATCCACGATCGCCGCTCTGCTAACACGGCTACACGATGTCACCGACGGCATCGTGCGAGTCGACGGCCACGACGTTCGTGATATCACACAATCGAGTCTTCGCAGTTGCATTGGCGTGGTCGCCCAGGACGCTCACCTGTTCCACGAGTCGATCGCGGCGAACCTTCGCTACGCCGTTCCTTCGGCTACCGACGACGACTTGTGGCATTCGCTGCGCGAGGCGCAAATTCATGAACTAGTTGCGTCCTTGCCGGATGGGCTTGAAACAATTGTCGGTGAACGCGGCTACCGAATGTCTGGCGGCGAAAAACAGAGACTCGCGATAGCGCGAATGCTGCTCAAGAATCCCGCGATTGTGATACTTGACGAAGCAACATCGCACCTAGACGCAGTATCCGAATCGATGATTCAAGCAGCCCTCGCGGCCGCGCTGGTCGGACGCTCATCGCTAGTAATAGCGCATCGACTCTCGACGGTCCTGAACGCCGACCGCATTTTGGTGATCGACGGCGGTGTGATCGTCGAGGTCGGAAATCATGCCGAACTGCTCGCAATGAAAGGGATCTATGCGTCTCTCACACGAACACAGTTAACGCGCACGAGTCCTGATTGAGTGATCGACATATTTCTACGGTTTGAGACGACTGAAAGCATAAATTTCCATACAATTTGCGTGGAAGTTTCTAATCGACCAGCATCCTCCGCTCTTCCAAGTTAGCTACGACCTGGCTCCCACCGACTAGCGGTTTTCGCGCGCCTCCTTCTTGTCATAGAGCCCATCGTCGCTGGGGGCATGATCGATAGCTTCGCCGACACTCAGGAAATCGAGTGGCCGTCTGAAGTCGTCATAGCGTTCGCAGAGCCACAGAACGTGGCCCGGCGCGCTCAAGGTTCTGATGGCGGCACAGTCGTTTCAGGTACCGCCATCGTCAAGTCTTTCACGCAACAGGAATACACCTGCGGGACAGACGTGACCTTCGATGCTGTCGAAGTCACCTCAACTGGCGGCACTGCGCTGCGCTATGACGCAAGCTCACAACAGTTCATCCAGAACTGGAAGACACCAACTGGAAAGAACAAGTGCTACAAGGTCACCGTCACCTTGACAGACGACCAAACAATTCAGGCACTATTCAAAACCAAATAACCCACAGGAACTAGACAGTTGGCCCCGAGATAACAACAGTCTCGGGGCCAACTCGCGCATCTAGAATTCTCGAACTATGCCCGATGAGCGACTGCTGCCGACTCGTAGTCAACGGTTATGGAAACAACGTAAGCGCCAACGCCAAGTTGCGGTTAGTGCTGGAACGTTGTCGCTAGCAATCGTTATTTCTCTCGTCGTGACAGCAGAATCAGACGACAGAAATTCGGGGCCGAACGCACCTTTCACGTTCGTTACGCAAGAGTCGCCAGCGGCCCCCCACAGTTCTCCGGTACTCGGAGATCTTGCATCGAAACTCGCCGAACTGCGCGATGCCCGTCCACTATCCCACGAAGATCCGCTGCGGCTTTGGGTGGGTGGGGATTCCTTAGCTGGCGGAATTGGGCCCGCCATCGGGCAGTATGCCGAGGACTCCGGTGTTGTGCGCGCGCTCGTTGATTTCAAGGTATCGAGCGGGTTGGCATCGAGCGTGCGCGACTGGCCCGAATATGCGGCCGATCTCATCGAAGAATCAGATCCCGAAGCGACCATTTTCATGATTGGCGCAAACGACGCCAACATCGTCACACATCGGCGCGGCGACTGGGAACCCGATTACCGGGCAAAGGTTCAAGAAATGATGGATCTACTTAGCGGAGATGCTGATCGGACAGTTTTCTGGATCGGCGCGCCTCCAATGCGGCTCGCGGAGCGCGAGCGCGGCGTGCTCGAAGTCAACCGAGTATTTCTCGAAGAAGCACTAACGCGACCCAATGTCATATACGTCGATGCCTACGCGATTCTCGAAGGCCCCGAAGGCGGGTACTCATCAGCGATCGAAATCCCAGGCGACGGCCGCGTTTACGTCCGATCAGGCGATGGCGTACATCTTTCTTCTGCGGGAGCCGACTGGCTTGGCTACAACATTTGGCGGCTCGTAGACAGGCGCTGGGGGGTGGGTAACTTCGCCGAACCCGACCTACCAATCGACTACGAAACGGAACCAGGTGGCAACACCGGCTGCTGCGAAGAATCAACCACGACCACCCCACCCGCGACCGCGTCGAGCTCTACGACGATGATCGAAGAATGCCCGACTGACGATTCGTGCCCAACGACGTCACTCGAAGGCGAGACAGCCACAACCGCGCTGCCTAGCGAGTCGACCTCAACGTCTACATCCGCAACCACAACCTCCCCGTAAGCCACAGATACATCTCGATAGGCCGACCTCCACCCGAATGCGACGAAACTTGCTAGAATTGCATCTTCTATAAATCAGCTCAACCTGTGGGGGGTAGGCGACTAATACACCCACAGGAAGTAACACAGTGACGAGGCTTAGGTATCTATTCGTCGCATTACTAGTTGTTGCCGGAGTAGCTGGACCGACAGCGAAACCAATAGCAGCCGAACCGCTGCCACCGGCAGAGTGCAACATTAGCTTCACGCCATCGGTCTGGAATATCAACGATCCCGAGCCACCAGCAATCTTGAGTGTCGGTTCCTCGGCGAACTTCTCAGGCGACGAACGAGTCCTATTCGGCGGACCCGAATTCTTCTTCGATCTCACGGGATTGTTCGGCAGTGACGCTGAAGAGTTCCTCGCGGACCTCGAAGCCGACCCATTTGACCCCGAGATATTTCCTTTTATTTCAATACTCGACGACGCACTCCTTTATTTCCAAGCCAATGGCACGATCGATGGCTTCGAACCTGAATTCGAATATCCAATCAATACCAGAGTCGTAGTTGCAGAAGAAGCATCAATTACCCCCGAATCTGAACTCTTCGGCACACTCGAGGGAGTACCGGTCGTACGCATCACGGGCGATGAGATTTGCTCAGCTACCTTCAGAGTCGTTAGCTACACCACGGAAGGGTTCTTCGCACCCGTTGATGGCAACAATGTCGTGAACACGATCAAGGGTGGCGCATCAGTGCCGCTCAAGTTCCGTGTCAACAACGGCGACACGGTCGTCTCTGACACCGCCATTGTCAAGTCTTTCACCCAACAGGAATACACCTGCGGGACAGACACCACCTTCGACGCAGTCGAGATCGTCTCAACTGGCGGCACAGCACTCCGCTATGACGCAACAGTTCAACAGTTCATACAGAACTGGAAGACCCCAAGAACCAAAAACAAGTGTTACAAGGTCACCGTCACACTCACAGATGACCAGACAATCACAGCACTATTCAGAACCAAATAACACCCACGAACTAGCTAGTTGGCCCCGAGACAACACCAGTCTCGGGGCCTTTCCGCGTTCTGG
>SXJP01000001.1 GCA_005779395.1 Actinomycetota bacterium | reverse complement strand
GCCATTATGCAAACGATGCGCATCTCGTGCACAAGCTCGTTGAGCTTGCCTTCGAGGTCTGCTACCTCGTCGGCCATGTCGTCATCGCCGAAGTACAGCGCGGCATAACCGAGATCGACCATGAGCTCAGAGGTGTCTTTCGCTTCTGAGAGCATGGCCTTTAAATTTCGGGGTCGTTCGTCCATCAGGACTCCAGCGTAGGTCGGTCAGCCAGTGAGGCCGAGAGTGACTAGTGAAAGCATCAGTGCAATGGCGCCAAGTAGGTCGGAACTTGCTGCCGTAATCGGGATACCAAAGTTGTCTGGATCAAGTTCGAGGCGGTAGGTGACGAGTGCTGCGCTATAGCCGACAATGTTCGTAAGCGTCGTCGCTATTAGGCCAGCGAGCATTGAAGCAGCCAGTACAGACATTGTCGATGGAGCCGTGAGGCCTAGCAACGTTGCGACCGTTGCGGCCCCGAGTCCGAGCACGATGAAGATCGCAGTCGATAACAGATACACGAGCACGAGATCTTCTGCGATCGCGCCCAAGCTGAACCTGTTCGGATCTAGAAGACCTAGGTGCAATTTCGTGGCGATGCGAGAAGAAAGGATGCCGGCAAGCGACCCTGACAACGAAAGCAATGGCGGGATCAAGACGAACAAGACTTGATACCGCGACAGTGTCGCGAATCGTCCCTGAATTGTTAGGCCAGCGAACATGCTGATGATGCCGGATACAACAAGAACTGGAACCGATTCTCGCACGATGCTCTGTAACAGCGGCAAGCCAGACGAGCGCAGGCCAGCGAACAAACTCAGCAGAGCGATGACCGTGCATCCCGTTGCCACAACAGGTGTGCTGAGTCCGTTGCCAGACACAAGATTTGTTGCAAGCCACAAGCTCGGCAGTGTGATCGAGTCAGCTGCGGCAGTTACGACCGGCGCTGCGACGTTGTCGACGTCCCATCCTCTGCGCACGCCGACTGTCGTTACGACAACCGTTATCGCCATCACCACAACAATTGGGATCAAGCCACCGACTACCGAAATAACTACATATTCAGCTACGGAAATTGAGCCGTGGCCGGTCGCCGCGGCTATTGCTTTCGCCGCAATTGCGAGTATCCACGACAACGACAGGCACAGGAGAACCGCGCTTGCGAGGTTTTGGCCGACGTCGGTATCTAGGCGGCGACTCAAACGGAACGTTCCGGTGTGAGCGACGGTTCCCAATCTGCTTCCGAGTGCGCCGAACACATTGCCGCGCATTCCAACAGCAGCAGGAACGAGAATTAGTAGACCGGGAAGTTCAGCGAGAGTTGTGTCGATCTTGCCGAGTGTGATGCCTGCGATTAGGCCGGTTGCTGCAGAAACTAAGAGCGCGACGAAGCCGGCGCGGACACCTGCGATGTCTGCGCGGACAAGTGCACCAAAGCGCGCGAGGATTCGGCGAAGGAGGCGCATGTCGGACTCGGAGGCTCAGACTTCATTTTTGAATACCTAACTGCTCGAAGTTCTGTACTGGGAGATTACCGAAGAAGGTATTGAAAGCTCTGCCTCATAACTATTTAGGCGCTCCGCTACCGGAAGTCGCGCGACTTAGATGCTCCAGCAAGATTGATTTCCAGCCGGGCGATGTGGCTAGCAACCAAATTGGTTACGCCCTGGTGTCGTTCGAGCACGCCCCGCACTCGTAATGCAGATGCACCCCTAGCAATGGTGCGAAAACGCTTCCACACTCCCTTGCTACATATGACGTTAATAAGGCCAGTTTCGTCTTCGAGGTTTATGAACACAGTTCCTTTAGCTGTCTCTGGTTGCTGGCGGTGCGTAACGATCCCAGCGACCTCGACAACCGTCCGATCAGGCAGGTCCCGCAAGCGATCTGCTGTCACAACGCCTTTGCTATCTAGATCGAGACGAACGAACTCTGTTGGATGTTTCCCTACGGTGAGTCCCATAGACCAGAGGTCCGAAGCAACTTCTTCTGGCTCTGTCATGCCAGGCAATGTTGGCGCAGTAATGCCTGTGAGCAGGCCAGGCAATGTCTCTTTGATAGTCCCGTCGCGACTAACTGATGGTCGAGCATCGCGTAATGCCCCAGCGGCCCATAAAGAGCCGCGCCGAGATTGCCCGAAACATTCTTCGAACGCACCAGCACCAGCAAGTGCCTCGAGTGCATCTGTCGTGGCTGCGGTTCTGCGCACAAAATCTTCTATGGTCGCAAAAGGTCGCATAGCTGACTCGTCCTCTACAAGATCGCAGAAACCGTCGTGGAGACCACGCACAGAACCAAGCCCAAGCCTGATGGCATGAATGGATGCCACACCATGAAACCCTCTGGCCGGATATTCCACAGGAGGCAAATGCAGTGGGCGTGGCACAAGCGTGGCGGCACGGCGCGATGCATTCACATCTGGACCCAACACCGCTACCCCGTGCCTTCTCGCATCGCGGATGATGGAGTGCGGTGAATAAAAACCCATCGGTTGAGCGTTAAGCAAAGAAGCAGCAAATGCTGCTGGATAGTGATACTTGATCCAACTACTTGAATAGACAAGGTAAGCAAAGCTCACAGAATGACTTTCGGGGAATCCGAAGTTCGCGAATGCTTCGAGTTTCTTGGCTATCTCGTCTGCAACGTCTGGGGTGACGCCACGCTCTGCCATGCCAGCCATTAGTCGCTCGCGCAATCGTGCCATGCGTTGTGCAGATCGTTTAGAACTCATCGCCTGACGCAACTGATCTGACTCAGATGGCGAGAACCCAGCTACATCTATTGCCATCTGCATTAGTTGTTCTTGAAATAGCGGCACCCCAAGAGTTTTTTCTAGACACTTTTCTAGAAGCGGATGCGGATACGTGACTGGCTCCTCGCCATTACGTCGACGCAGATACGGATGCACAGACCCACCTTGGATAGGGCCAGGACGGATGAGCGCTACCTCGATAACAAGGTCATAAAAACAGCGGGGCCGTAAGCGTGGCAGCGTTGCCATCTGTGCTCGGCTCTCGACCTGAAATACCCCAACGGTGTCGGCAGCACACAACAGGTCATAGACCTCGGGTTCTTGTGGAATTGTGGCGAGATCGATTTCGATACCTTCTGTGTCGCGAATCATGTCGACAGCGATGTGCAACATCGTGAGCATTCCAAGACCAAGCAGATCGAACTTCACGAGCCCTGCAGCAGCACAGTCGTCTTTGTCCCATTGCAATACAGACCGGCCTTCCATGCGCGCCCACTCGACAGGACAGAACTCGATGAGCGGGCGGTCGGCCATGACCATGCCACCGGAGTGGATACCTAAATGGCGAGGAAAATCGAGTACTTGGCCGGCTAACTCAAGAGCTAGTGCAGGGATAGCCGGAGGGCGAGTCGATTCGAACGCTGGTCGCTCAGCAATGGCTTGATCGCCGCGAGGAGTTCCGATGAACACGCGATCGCGACGAGCAGTAACCCGACGCATAGCAGGGTCACCGCGATGAATTGTTGCAGCCAAATCGTGTTCTGCAGGGTTGCGTTCTGCTGATGCCTCGACAAGTTCGGCGAAAGCCTCGGGGCCACTGCTCCAACGATCGACCCACTTGCCGAGCGCATCGGCCTGACCAGACGCGACCCCGACGACCTTGGCCATCTCACGCAACGCCGAGCGCGGACGGTAGGTGATGACGTTGGCGACTTGCGCTGCACGGTCACGGCCGTAACGGCCGTAGACATACTGGATCACTTCTTCGCGACGTTGGTGTTCTATGTCGAGGTCTATGTCTGGCGGGCCGTCACGCTCTGGCGATAAGAACCGCTCGAACAACAATCCGAGCGCAACAGAATCTGCTTTGGTTACCCCGAGCGCATAACAGACTGCGCTGTTAGCACTACTGCCACGCCCCTGACAGAAAATGTCATTAGTGCGACAGAAGCCAACGATGTCGTGCAGTAACAAGAAATAGCCAGCGAAACCAAGATCGTCTATTACCCCGAGTTCGTGGGTGATCTGACTTTGCGATTGTTCATAGTGAGAGTGCTGAGGTGGATACATGATTGCAGCGCCTCTCCGCACAAGTTCACGCAGCCACGACATCGGTGTATGGCCATCTGGCACCGGATAGTCAGGAAGATTCGGTGCCGCAAGTTTGAGATCAAAAGTGCATGCAGTAGCTATCTCTACCGTGCGTTCGACTGCGCCAGGCCAGCGAGCAAACCTTCGGGACTGTTCTGCTGGGTGACGTAGATGCATAAGAGGAGAGGCCGGCAAGTAGCCGTCGATCTCATCGAGGCTGCCTCGCAAACGAATCGCTGCAAGAGCTGTAGCTAACGGTCTTTGTGCGCTAGTTGCGTAGAACACATTGTTGGTAGCAATCACCTCGACACCAGCTTTGGCTGCAATTAGCGCGAGCGCATCGTTACGGTGCCTATCTATTGGGTCTCCGTGATCCCATAACTCAACGAGCACACGATCTCTACCGAAGCGTTCTGTAAGCGCCATGAGTTCGTAACTCGCAGCAGCAGGGCCATCGGCAACCAACGCCGACGGCACTGCTCCCCCATTGGCTCCGGTGAGCACAAACCATGAATCGTTACGCTCGCTCGTTACGCCATTAGTGAGGTGCACTCCGGCAACAGCGGCAGCCCCGAGTTGGTCGAGGTTGAGTTCTGGGGCGCTCTTAGCTCCGCGTAGCTGAGCCTCACTAATTGCCCTTGCCAAACGCGAGTAACCAACTGGACCTTCGCCAAGCACAACAAGACGATTCCTTGATCCGTTAGCGGCACTAATAGTTAGCTCTGCGCCGAACACGGTCGGCAAGCCCAATGGCCGTGCTGCTTCTGCGAAACGTACCGAGCCATAAAAACCATCGCGGTCCGTAAGAGCAAGCCCAGCAAGACCAAGTCGTGATGCTTCTTCACAAAGTTCTTCTGCGTGGCTCGCTCCATCGAGGAACGAAAAATTTGAATGACAATGCAACTCCGCGTACGACATGACACTCATCGCTTAATAGATGGCGTCGAGTTTGGCGCGGCCCCGCTCGATCGAGACCAGGCACGCAACATCGCCATCTGCAGCGTTTTTGATAACTATCTGAAACAACGCACGCCGACGCGCTGAACGGCGATCCCACCAGCGCACATCGTGAAGCCATGGGCCACACCAATTAGTTACTTGGCCCCCACCGTCTGGCAACTCTTTGGCATGCAACGCACTCGGTTCTGCATTGATCTCGCCTCGACCGCTCACTCTGAGCGATGCCCCCACATGATCGAGAAGTTCTGCTTGTCTTGGCGGGTCGAACACTCGCGTGGGGGCAGGCGATGGAACCTGGCCAGGCCAGACCACGGTCGTGTCGTTTGATTGCGTAACTCGTTGTGGTTCACGAGCCTCGCCCCACGGCAAGAATGTGACTCGCTCTAACGGAGTGCGCCCGCCTTGCAAAACAAATGTGCCGACAGAGTCGAGGCCGAGCATTCCCTGTAGCCGACCAAGTACGCGATCGACACGCTCGTCGGCTGCTGCATCGCCACCCCAGAAACCAAGCTGGCGCCCACTACCTGGAACTACTTCTTCTGGCACCAACCGGAGCAACACCAAAGCACCGGTAGTCGTGTCGGTGCCTGTGAGACCACATTCGGCCAACACAGATAGGTCCTGCAAAGCGCGCTCGTCGTGAATATTTATGTTTGCTGATGGTGAGTTTGCGGCCAACCAACCGTCGAGTTGCCAGCGGACCCGTTCTGCTAACGCCGCCGATGTGAGCGCTCCTTCGTGCCGCCAGACTCGGCAAAGCTGCTCGCCGTGTTCTGTTTCTGCTTCGACTCGAACGCGGGTGCATCCAAGACCAAGTTCTCCAAGCCGAGACAACAAACGATCGGCCATCGCTTTAGCAGTAAATGCTGCGACGTCTACCCGCGTCACAGGTGGATCAAGTTCTGAACACTCAACAAGATCTAGTGGTGGCACAGATAGATCTGCTGGTAAATAATCGAATCCTTTAGCCATCTCGTGGCGACGGAGACCATCTCGACCAAAGCGGGCGAGCACATCGGGTGCTGGCAAGTTTGCGAAATCGCCGAGGGTCCTAATACCAAGACGGATCAGCAACTCGGCTAGCGGAAGGTCGCCTAGAGCAGCAACAGGAAATGAGGCTAAGAACGTTGCGGAATCACCCGGCGGCACAATAAAGATTCTGTTCTCGTTGTTGCGCGACTCGCGAGCAGCGAGGCCTGCCACATAGCGCCCGTCGGCTACGCCAACCCTTGCCCAACTTAAGTGTTCACCGAGAAGCGGTGTAAGCGCTTCGTGTACACGCGTCGCGAGTGCAACATCGCCACCGAAGTAACGCGCTGGCCCGAGAGTCGGAAAGCTGAGCTTGCCTGGCTCTTCTAGTTCTAGACGCGGCGTAAGTGCCTCTACAGCGCGAGCCATCTTCTCGAAATCTCTAGCAATAATTGTTGGGTCAGAATCGAGTATCTCGATGCCGCTGCAACGCGCCTCGGCTTCTCGTTTGCGCATGCCGACAACAACGCCATCGGAGAGCGCTAACGGCGATGCCGCTCTAACAACAACTCGTGAACCAACACGCTCACAGATAGCGAATGGCTTTGTTTGTAATTCTGGTCGTTCCCACCATGTGCTCAAGATCTCCCAGTTAGCTATGCGCACACAACACGACCGAGGTGCGCGTTCGTCGATGAGCACACGTGTCATGAGACGGCCCTCGCATTGCGCATCGTGTCAGCCCGCAAGCGCCCGTTGCCCTAGATGGGCATGACGGACAGCGCCTTTGTCTGCAATCGCTATCGAGAGATCCCGGTAAGCGAGTAAACCATCGCCGAACTCAAGACCATGCCAGCGACTCGGACCTGCGTTGATCCGAAGCGAAGCTTCTGCTGGCCAACCTGCGCCTACAACAACAAGCACTGCTTGTCGTTCGCGAGCGCGAGTAATGAGACGTCGTGCGTCGGCCATTCGGACATTGCTAGGAACGGCTGTTGCCACCATCGACATGGCTTCTAGCAATGCACTAATCACAGCAGGCCAACGTTCACTAGAAACGTCGCGAACAATTGCGCAACGCTCGAGAGAAACTCCGACCTCTGCTGCTGCAAGACCAGCCATTTCTCTAGGGCGACTGCTTAGCTCGACAACAGCGCCCCACTCCCCTATGCGGGTAGTAGCGCTTAAAAGTTCGAGGGTCGCAGCAGCAGAACCTGCACCATCGATTGTTACAACAGTGCCGCGCCGCAAACCATTGCCATGTAGCGCCGCACCAATTTGTGAGTCAACTGTCATGACTCGCTCGTGTGCCATGGTCACCGGAGCAGCTAGCCGTCCAGCGATATTGAGGTTGGCGCGACTCGCAGCATCGCGGCGAGGAAGAGGTGATACTGGCACAACTTCATGATAGCGAACATATGTTCGTATCTAAAGTCTGAGCCTGCTGGGTCTACCTCCGGCTATTTGACGGGTGACGCCTTGTATGGCAATCCGCGGGCCTCAAAAGACCAGCCAGCTGCATCGCCGTAGAAGTTGAAAAGGTGCTCGAGCGTAGCGATGACCTCTGGCTCGAGCGTCGGCCATGCATCGACAGGCGCCTCGGCCCCAACCATGCTCGAGTACACAGTCGCAGAGGTCGCTCCAAGATCGAACAGGCGTGCGGCAACGACGTCGGGCGGTCGCAATGCCGAGTCTGGCGGCCGAACCGCATAACGCTCAATATCCATGCCCGTGATCGAACGGTTCAGTTCGAAGAAACGAGTATTCGGGTTAGCTCCCGAGCGAGACGTGACTGTTATTGACTGGCCCATAGGGCTTTAGCGTATGCCCACAGACCAACTGAGAGCGGAACCACACCGTGCCCGATATTGAAGTTCCACAAAATACGGCGAAGCCGACCGTAGCCTCGCTACCGAATGGCCGACGACACAACACCCGCGACCCCCACGCCCAGCTCGAATCCGCTGATCGGGGCGATGCCACACTGGGTTGTTCGAGCCATTGCATTGTTCTGGGCCGGTTTCGTAGTCCTCTGGATCTTGCAAGGCGTCGTACACGCACTCCGCGGCTTTGCTATCACGATGCTCGTCTCGCTTTTTCTATCGTTCGCGATCGAGCCAGCAGTCAACTTCTTTTCTGCGCGCGGATGGCGACGAGGGCCAGCCACCGCGTTGGTTTTCGCGATAGTCATCGTCGCGACATCGGTGTTCATCGTTGCTATCGGTTCGCTCGTAGTGAATCAGGTTCAGGATTTTGTTGACAAGGCCCCGAGCTACCTCGACGACATCGAAAAGTTGGTGAACGACAAGTTCAACGCCAACGTCGACTTCGGCGACCTCAAAGACAAGCTCGAAAGCAGCAACACGACAAACGACTTCCTCAACAACGCAGCCACTAAGGCCCTCGAGTTCGGAATCACAGCACTCGGCGTGTTGTTTCAGATGCTCACGATCGGGCTATTCACGTTCTACCTCGTTGCTGACGGTCCAGCGCTTCGAAGAACGATTTGTTCACGTCTACCTCCCGACCGCCAAGCCCAGGTGTTGCGAGGCTGGGAACTCGCGATAGAAAAGACCGGCGGGTACCTCTACTCACGATTCCTGTTGGCTCTGGTTTCTGCTGCTGCACATTGGATTGGTCTGTCGCTCATCGGCGTCCCCTACCCCGTTGCCCTTGGAGTATGGGTCGGCGTGATGAGCCAGTTCGTTCCTGTAGTTGGTACCTACTTCGCTGGCATCCTGGCGGTGGTTATCGGGCTTCTAGACGATCCCGTACGTGGCGTATTGGCGCTCACATTCGTGCTCGTGTACCAGCAAGTTGAGAACTACTTGCTAGCGCCAAAAATTACGGCGCACACGCTCGCATTACATCCTGCTATCGCTTTCGCATGCGTGATAGTTGGTGCTGCGCTGCTCGGTCCTGTCGGCGCGCTGCTCGCATTGCCAGCAGCGGCAGTTATTCAAGCGTTCATGTCAAGCTTCGGAAAGCGCCACGAAGTAATCGAATCTGGCCTGTTAGCCGACCCTGTTCCGCGCTATGAGAAACACCGCAGTTTCAGACTCACGAAGCGCGTTCCAAAATCGTGATCGCGCTGTAACTAAAACAGCCGTGGTTCGCGCTCGTACTTCATGTGCGGCCAAGCAAGGTCGTCCATGTACGCCCAACTTCGGCGATGAATCGCACTTGGCCCATATGCGCAGAGAGCTGAGCGGTGCGCCGGCGCCGGGTAGCCACTGTTTGACTGGAACTGATAGTGCGGGAAATGTTCTGATTCCTCGGCCATGAGAGCATCACGCTCAACCTTCGCGACAACCGATGCCGCTGCAACAGACAAGATCGTCATGTCGCCCTTGACGACCGTTGTGCAACGAGTACGCCCACCGAGGTAATTATGTTTCCCGTCGAGAACAATGTGCTCAGCGACGTAGCCCTGCGCCTCGACTTGTTCGAGCGCGCGTTGCGCTGCAAGTCGCTGCGCTGCTGAGAGGCCTAGCGCGTCGCACTCCTCGTGCGAGGCGTGTCCGACCCCGATGGCCAGTACCCAATCTCTTATTCGTTGGGCAGCGACCACGCGCTCCGAGCGCGACAGCAGCTTCGAATCCCTAATGCCGGAAAGGTTCTTGTTTGGCGCAACGACAGCCCCGACGGTAACTGGACCAGCCCATGAGCCGCGCCCGACTTCGTCGATACCGACAACGACAGTCTCGCCAGAATTCCACAACGCTCGCTCTAGTCGAAGTGTCGGTGCGGCGCCCGAGACCATTAGCTAGACCCACCACATCTTGCGACGCCGTTCTTCGCGTACGTCGAGCGCTGGAAACATCACTGGGAGGTCGGCTCCATCTGAGCGCCTACGAATTTGGATCTCGCTACTTTCGAGCACAGCAACTACCTCGAATCCGCGCGACCATGAGTTGTCGAAATTGTTTCGGACCTCGACGTGATCACCAGGTCTCACGACTAGCTAGCTCGCTATTTGCCAAGTATCGAGATCAGGTCAGCGACCGGAATCGCTTGCAAAGTTGTTGTCTTCATTGTGCCGCGAGCGGCGAGCATGATGGCTGCTCTAGCCATCGCGTGCTCATCTGGCGCCTCGATGATATTGAGAAAGTCGTACTGGCCTAATAGTGCATACTGCGCGACAACCTTGAGACCTGTTTCCTCGACCTCGGTTCTGACAGCCTCGATCCGCTCGGGATGTTCAAGAATTGTTTCCCATCCATCTGGGCCGAGATTTGAGAGCATCGCATACGTGGGCATGCTTCGGACTGTAACCGTCAAGATGCATGAGGGCGCGCACCCTCAGACATGCGAAACTGACGGGGTGCGCGAATCAAGAATTCTGAGCGTTGGCGAGTTGGGATCGGTACCAGTAGCCACCAAGATCGATGATTCGGACGCTGTGGTTTGGCGTACAGCTAATGGGGATATCGGTGTCGCGGCACGTTCGTGTCCGCATCTTGACTGGGATCTGTGCGATGCCATAGTCGATGGCGAGGCTCTACTATGCCCCGGCCATGGCTGGTCAATCGATAAATCGGGTCGAACATACAAGTCGAATGAGTTCGGCCGAGAAGACGAAAAAGGCACTACGCCCTCCTGGAGCGCTAGCGAGCGCGAGGGCGGCATTTGGGTCACCCTCGACGAGGACTGACCCAGTCAACGACATAGAAATGGGCAGCTGATGGATCGCCGATCATTCATAAGAAACAGCGCTGCAACGCTTGGAACTGCTGCAGTAGGCGCTGCGGGCTTCAGTGGCAAGGCAGAAGCCTCAACACGCGCAGCGAACACGTCGACTATTCGCGCGTTCCCGAAATCTCGCCCGATCACAGATGGCGTCCCCGGCGATTCTGGCATCGACACAGTCGTTGTCGTCATGATGGAGAACAGGTCGTTCGATAGTTACCTCGGATGGCTACGCAACGACGGCGACTACATCAACGCTGGGCTGTCGCGTTACGGCTTCAAGTTCGGAGTTGATTCAGAGCAAGACCAACGGTTCCTCGACCCCGACGGCGTATTCCACTCGACCGCGCACTTCAAAATCAACGCCGCTGGATCCGATCCATTCAGAGGCTGCGGACACCCCGACCCTGGGCACGGATGGAACGCGGGTCGAGCCCAACGCGACCAAGGATTTGTTGCAGCCAGCTCAGGTAACGACGACTTCGCTTTGTCCTTCTATCGGGGTAATGACCTTCCCTTCTATCGCGAGCTCGCGCACCGCTTCACGGTCGCGGATCAGTGGCACGCATCAATCCTTGGTCCGACCTACCCGAATCGCGAATACCTGCTCGCCGGCCAGTCAGGTGGCAACAAGACCAATTACCTGCCTATTACCGAGGGTGGCTTTCAGTGGATGACGATCGTCGACAAACTCGCATACGCAGGAGTTTCAGTCATTGATTACGCGTCCGACTTGCCCCCACTGTTGCTATGGGGCAACCGCATGTCACCGCATGTTCGAACGATCGACGACTACTACACCGACTGCGCCGCAGGCACGCTCCCTTCGGTCTGTTTCGTTGATCCGTCATTTGGCGGCGATAACCGCAGCGACGATCACCCTCACGGAGACATTCGCGCAGGTCAAAAATTCGTGCAAGACACCTTCACCGCGTTCGCGAAATCGAGCCACTGGAACCGTGGTGCTTTCATAGTGCTCTACGACGAATGGGGAGGCTTTTACGATCACGTAAATCCACCGCACTTGCCAGACGATCGTCGCAGCGCCGACGATGCCAATGACTTCTCTCAGGCCGGATTTCGAGTCCCGTGCATGATCGCATCGCCACGCGTGAGGCCAGGTTGGGTCGACCACCACCAGTACGACCACACTTCGATCCTCCGATTTCTTGAGTGGCGCTTTCTTGGTGCCCCTGCAACAGGACCGGGCCTCGACTCCGATACTTGGTTCCTGACCCTACGTGATCGTTTTGCTCGGAACCTGGGTAGGACATTCACGCTCGACTACTCAAACCGCGAAGTTGGATTTGACCTAAACATGGCAATGGCTGATCCGGGCGGGGCATGCGCTCCCGAACCCGCGGCACTTAGCTTCGACCAGACTCCAGTCAGAGAATCGAATCCGGAACACTCGTTCGCGACTCCAGAAGCACGCGAATACTTCGCGTCCGTTGGCTTTAAGTCCTAAGCCGTGGCCGCGGGCCACTCGTGCCGCGGATGGAACCGTCACGTACCGCTGACTCAATCCGTTCCTTGATATCGGCCCCAAGTTTCTGGCCGCGAAGGTCGGTGAGTTCGAATACATCGGCGATCGCATCATCAACTGAAACGATCGTCGCCGAGTGGACGGTCGTTCGTGACACTGCGAACGCAGTGGTAACCGCTGCTAGCGCTCCGATCGCGTCGGGTCCCGTGACGGTACATCGTGTATGCCAGGGCGAGCCATGATCATCCCATTCCAATGTCAATCCGCCTTGCGCGCTAGCCACCAAAGGCAAAACGAATAGGTCGCGCACGCGCCTCTCGAGCGCCGACGAATCGGGTTCGACAACGCAGTCAACCGTAAATGAAGCGAGAGCCTTACCCCCCGGCCAAGTGACAACCGTCGCTCCCGCAACGTCTGCTCTGAACTCAGATAGCGCCCGAGCCTGCCGGGCTAATAGCCCTACTCGATCTCGCGAACTGAACTCAGCCCGCCAACGCGGCTGCGCGCCAACGCCCAAGTCGTCTACAAAAACTTTGACCTCTGAGCGCCGAAGCGCAATCGCTCGGCGAATTACATGCCGCGCGACAGTCTGGGCAGAGTTGCGCAACAAGTAGCTAGCTGGAGCTGTCTCTACGAGTTTGCGTGTGGTTGCGTTTGCGTCTGCGGGTAACTCAGCCAAAGCAGCATCCCGACGAGATTGAATGGTTATCGCGCTTCCTGCCTTGCTCACTTCAGCAGAAGCTTCGATAGCATCGTGAATAACTTCGACGAGCGCTGTGATCCGTTCGCTCATCCAGACTTCGTGGACATCAGCTTTACTCAACTCAGCGAGATCCCTGAGATGAGCACGACTACCAATATGCGCAGCAAGCTCGAGAACCGGTTCCTCTTCTAGTCCGTCTGAGCGTCGCGCCAAGCCCGCGAGGAGTTCAGCATCAGCTACGAGGGCTACTGCGCCTTCAATATCGCCAGGGCGCAGCCCGAGTCTCTCAGCGGTAGCGCGAGCTATCTCAATTGTGATACTCGCTTGATCCGGCACAACGTCAAGGGCTAACGCTGCGACTAACACGTGCGAAGATGGGTCACCACTTTCTCTCAGTTGGTCGACACGGTTCCACCGAAATGCTGCTAACGGATCGACTAGGGACTCATCGTCGAGATGTTCGATTACCTCCGCCAACTCAGGCAGCGACCGATGCAGAACACCGCTGACGGCTAACACTCTCCAGGTCTCTGGATCTCCTCGGTGCAACAACTCAATAAGTACGTTCTGTGCAGCCTCATCAAGCTTGCGTACACCGGGCTCGAGATCGTGAACGAAATTAATGTCCTCTTCTTCGGGATTACCTGCAGCAATCCTGCGAGCCGCTAACAACGCTCGATGGAGGTCGGTACCAACACCAGAACTGTTACCAGCCTGTATGCGTTTGAGCCGCCACCGGAGGGCAGGTGGGGTCATAAGCGTTGTGGCAAGAACTACGAGGAGCAACGCTGCATATACATCGTTGCCGAATATCTCTTCTCTTAGTCCGAGAGTCGCGAAGATGAGCCCTACCTCGCCGCGCGGGACCATTCCGATACCAATCAGCAAGCGGTCCCCTGGTGCTCCAAACATGCCTGCCGCAGCGAGAAGTTTGCCAACAATCGCGACGGCCAACAACGCGCCAGCGATTCCGAGCACCTTTGGAGACGCGAACTCCGCGACATCTGCGCTGATCCCAATGTGCAGGAAAAAGACAGGGATGAACAAATGCCCAACAGGCGTTAGCTCGCGTCGAATGCGGTTCGACTGGCCGGTCCGCGCTAGCACGAGACCAGCTACGAACGCGCCAATAATTGGCGCAAGCTGCACAGCGTGCGCGAGTTCGGCGAGGCCGAGCGTGAACGCAAGAGCGAAGGCTACGAGAGTCCCATTGGACCTGCTCGCACGCGCAAGGACACGAAACAAGTGTGGCGCGAATCGCAGGCCAGCGGCAGTCGCTATCACTAAGAAACCGACCGCCAACACCGTAATTTCGATGATCCCTGCTACCGAGATTGACCCTTCCGTCACGGCCCTCGCTACGACGGTGAGTATCAGTAGACCGATCACATCGTCGGCCACGGCTGCCCCCAAGACGGTGCGAGCCTCGACCGTCCGCAGGGCGCGCAGATCGCCAAAAACCCTAGCGGTGATTCCAACACTTGTGGCCGTCAGAGCCGCACCGAGAAACACTGCCTCCGATGTTTCGAGGCCAAGAGCGAGAGAAGCGCCAGCCCCCGCCGCAAAAGGCACTGCAACTCCCACTATGGCTACGCCAAGAGCGGCACGGCCGACGCTTCGGAGATCGCGGAGATCCATCTCCATGCCAACATCGAGCAACAACAGGATCACTCCGAGTTCGGCGAGCGTGGCAAGCACAGAGTTCGGCTCGACGATGCCTAACGCCGACGGGCCTATGACCACACCAGCGACGATCTCGCCTAACACCGCAGGAACCCGAATACGTTCTGCAACTTCCGCTGCAATTTTCGCGACGACAAGCACGACAAGAATGTCGAAAAGTATCGAGTCAACTTCCATATTCCACCCCTGCCAGAAAATCTAGTAACGGCGAAGGGTCCGGTCGATGAGTTCCGACCGGACCCTGTGCCTAGCGTCTCTAAAAAACTTTGGTCACGTATTGAAATGCAGGGGTGTGCAACTAAGGCGAGACCAGTTCGTCTTCTCTAAACGCAAGGATCTCTTCGTCTTCTGGATAGGCGACTACACCCATTTCCATCATGTCGAGACCAGCTAGTTCTTCTGCTTCTGGTGGACGGATCCCGCCCTTCATTACCTTGTTCTGAATCTTGAAGAACCCATAAGCAAGCCCACCCATCACGAAGATGATCGTGAGTGAACCAATGGACTGGGCAGCCAACTGCTTTGCCCCAAGGCTGAAGTCGTACAGGATTCCGGTGACGCCGGTGGCAGAAGCCGCGTCGCCCTTAGTCGTCAGGTTCCAGCCAGCTCCGTACTGCCCGCTAGAGAAGATCCCTACCGACAAGACACCGAAGATTCCGCCGACACCGTGTACCGAAATTGCGCCGACAGGGTCGTCAATGCCTTTGGACTCAATGAAAATGATCGACTCGATGACGAGTATCGGAGCGATAATGCCAATCACCATTGCTGCCCACGGTTCAACGAACGCTGCGGGTGCTGTGATCGCTACTAGGCCAGCGAGCATTCCGTTGATCATCATGCCAGGGTCAGGCTTCTCAAAGCCTTGACGCTTCATGATGTAAAACATGCCCGCAGTTGCACCAAATGCACCGGCTATTCCAGTGTTCACCGCAGCGACAGCGAAGCGCACATCGGTTGCCGCGAATGTTGACATTGCGTTGAAGCCGAACCATCCGAACAACAAGATGAACGTGCCAAGCATTGCCATCGGAAGGCTGTGGCCGGGCATCGAGCGGGGCTTGCCTGACTTGTCGTACTTACCGATGCGTGCACCAAGCACGATCGCGCCCGCAAGCGATGCGATTCCACCCATTGCGTGAACGACCCCGGAGCCTGCGAAGTCGACATATCCGAAACCGAGCTCAAGGTTGTTGCCAAGCTGGTTCAACCAGCCGCCGCCCCATGTCCATGCACCGAACAGTGGGTAGTAGAGCGCGCCGCAGAACAAACCCCAACCGATGAAGGCCTTCCACTTCCAACGTTCTGCCATCGCTCCGGTTGGAATCGTCGCGGTCGTGTCCATGAACGCGACCATGTACAAAAAGAACGCCGCAACGGGCGCAAGCCGCGCTGGGTCCATGTCGGTCATCCAGTTCCAGCCGCTCCAGTAAGCAAACGTCCAGTCACCGAGAGCGAGTTTGCTGGTCCCTAGCGCTTCGTCAAGACCGAAGTAACCGGCGTAGCTGAACCCTCCAAACATGAGTGAGAATCCGACCAGCGCGAAACCGACAAACCCGAGACCGAAGATCGCGAAGTTGGTCGAGACAACATGCGCTGCGTGCTTCTTACGACACATACCTGTCTCGACAAGCGCGAAGCCGGCCTGCATGAAGATCACCAGGATGGCGCCTATCAGAACGAACATGATGTTCATGCTGATTCCAATATCAGAATTGAGTGGGATGTAAGTCCCGTCGTAGATCGGTTCTGCGGCCTGTGCTGAAGCATCAGACGCTGGTAAAACCAAAGTTGCCGCAGTAGCTAAGCCAGCAATTACTGCAGCTTTCTTGAATAGTGCTGTGCGTATTCGCACAGTGTCACCTCCGGGATTCGAAACGGACTATCGGGCGATGTTGCCACGACGTCTTTGTCGCGCATCCGTGAGGGAGAACTACGAACTCTGCCGCTGCGTTCCCTTGCAAGATTCACTCACCGTACGAGTCAAAGTTTTCGGGTTTGTTCCCTCTCGGTTAACGCTAAGAACACGCAATGTTTCAGGAGTGTGTCGCGCTAGTCCATTGGGTCAAGAGAAACTGCCCGGAGGCGCGACTGCGACGTCAGTAACCGAGTGCTCAGCGCCATATGAAAATAGTTCTGCTACTGGTTCAGGCAGCAGAACCTCACCTGATTTCGCATCGCTGCAGAATTCGGGACTGAGTTTCGACGCTGTAATGGCGAAGTCACCTTCGCATTCCCAGAGCAGTGCCGGTCTATTGCCGTGCCACCTGAGAACTACGGACATCGAGCCTCGCCTTAGCGGGACATTGTTTAGCGCTATCCCTAGCCCTAACCATGCGGCCGGAAAATGAGGGAACAGATCTACTGAGCTGCCACTGTCGCGTATCGCGACATCGTGGGCTGCGTTCAATAATCCAATTCCGTCGTTTATTTCGAGAGCTGCGGTCAACGTCTCCCAAACATTCGCACCGGAATCCCTGCTACGTCTGAGGCGACGTCGATCTAGGTACCCGAGTTTCTCCCATGCGGCAGCGGCTTCGGCATCAAAACCCCAGTCTTCGAGGGCGCGCGCCGTTGCCAGGTCGACACCAGGCGCTGCTACTAATGCGCCCACGCGGGCTGCGTCGATCGCATTCTGTACGACGCGATCGTCTATATCGACCGTTAGGCCGCGCCGCAGGTGTGGAACCCAGCCCCGAAGCACGTCCTCTGCCGCTGGTAGATCTGCAACGACTACACCACTAGGCCCGATCGCGATCCTCAGCGTTGTACGGTGCGCTACAGGCCACACGAGGCCAACAAGTTCGCTTCCCGATAACACTGGCGGCGCACTCGTTTCGTTACCCGATAGTCGTGAACTGACGGTGGCAACGTCTGCGCCAGCGCACCACTGCATCGGCGCTCGATCTGCCACCACGATTCTTATGTCGCCGTCGACAATGACCGCAACCGCGCACGCGGCAGGCGTGGCGTTTTCGAACTCAATGATCGTGTGATCTTTGGATGCGTATATCCGCTCGATGATGTCGCCACTAGCAATGCGCATCGCTGTTTCGACGACCACCCCGTCTGATGGCAACCGGCGAAGCGTCGTCGAATAAGTAGGATCGTGGAACCGATCTTCGGCTATCACGCGCCATTCGATGCGCTGTCCTCTACTAGTCAACAGGTTTCCGAACTGGTCGACCGCGTCTGGCGACCTGCTACCTAGCACTCCGACGGGAACTCCCCTGGCCATGTCACTCATGTTGGGTAGAGCCAACGTTCTCTGACTTCGGCGCGCGGCCCATCAGGTCTGCGACGAGGTTGGCGGGCTTGGCACCTTCATTCAAGACACGACCTACCACCCCAGCGACAGGCATTTCGATACCGTGACGAGCAGCAAGTGCCAAGACAGCTCCGGTTGTCTTTACGCCTTCTGCGACCATGTTCATCTCAGCGATGATGTCACCAATAGCGCGTCCTTGGCCTAGCGCGACTCCGACAGACCTGTTCCTGCTCTGTGGGCTCGAGCACGTTGCAATCAGGTCACCCATCCCGGCTAGCCCAGCAAATGTCTGAGGGTCGCCGCCTAGTGCTGCGCCGAGTCTCGAGAGTTCAGCGAGACCACGAGTGATTAGCGCGGCCTTCGCGTTATCGCCATAGCCGAGGCCGTGGGCCATACCTACCGCGATAGCAATTACGTTCTTCAATGCTCCAGCAATTTCGCAGCCGACCACATCTGCGTTCGTGTAAACCCGAAATGTTGGGGTCGTGAACGAGGTCTGCGCACGCTGTGCGGTGGCGATGTGAGCAAACGCGACGACGCTCGCAGTTGGCTGACCTGCGGCAACCTCGTGCGCGAGGTTTGGACCTGTCAACACGCCGATACGAGATCGATCATGGCCAGGGATGACTTCGGCAATCACTTCTGTCATCCGCAACAGAGTCGTTTGCTCGACCCCTTTACTAAGGCTTAGCAGTGCCGCATCTTCCTTGATGGCATTCGTCGCCTCGCTAAGCACCTCTCGCATGCCGTGAGAAGGCACGGCCAGAACAACTAGATCTGCGTCAGCCACCGCTTCAACGAGTGATGAGGTCGCCTGCAACGACGCCACCAATGGGATGCCAGGTAGATAGCGCGAATTCAAGTGAGTTGTGTCGATCTCACGGACTACGTCCGCTGATCGCGCCCAGAGAATCGTGTCTGCGTTAGTTGCAAGGATCGCAGCAGCCGTTGTCCCCCACGAACCTGCACCGATCACCGCAACTTGGCTCATGCGGCAGCCCGTTTCACTGTCGGTATCCTACGCACCTCATGTCCTCTCGCACCCAAGACGCCTCCCAATTTCGTTGCGAGGTGGTAGTACCAATCCGATCTTTCAGTGGGTCAAAACACCGCCTCGCAACTGTGCTCAATGAAGCCGAACGGGAGTTGCTAGTAGAGCGACTTGCCAGCAGGGTTCTCAGCGTCTGCTCGAGTTACCCCACGATCGTCGTTACGAGCGATCCGGATGTCGAGCGCTTCGCAACACAGTTCGGATCGGCGATAGTGGCCGACCCGGGTTCGCTCAACGCAGCGGCTGATGCCGGTCGCGAATTTGCACGGCGTCGTGGAGCCGACCGGGTCGTGATTCTGCACGCCGATCTCGCGCACATCGTCGGAATCGAAGCGATCGCAACTTGTCGCGATCCGGGCACAGTCGTCGCGGTAGCCGATCAACGACGCGATGGCACGCCGGCTATCTCCGTCCCGACCGGTGCAGAATTCGAGTTCTCATACGGTCCTGGTTCATTCGCTAGGCATCGCAAGAATGCTTTAGATGCCGGCCTCCACTTCGAGGTACTACTCGACGACTCTCTCGGTTTCGATATCGACCTGCCAGAAGACCTCGTTGCGATGCTGGCGAAGGAGCAGTCGTCATGAATGAATTGCCGCTCGAGATTCCAACACAAGTGCTCGCCATCGGGGCGCATCCGGACGATATTGAATTCGGTTGTGGAGCGTCGTTAGCAAAGTGGGCAGAACTCGGGTCAGTAGCTCACATGCTTGTGCTCACCGACGGATCCAAAGGCACATGGGACGCAAACCGCGACAGCGCTGAACTTGTGCGTACACGCCAGGAGGAACAACATGCAGCCGCTGCGCGCCTTGGCGTTCTAGGTGTGAGTTTCCTAGGTCGCACCGACGGTGAACTCGAGAGTGACCTCGCAACGCGAGCCGCTGTGTGCGCCGTCATAAGGGAAGTGCGGCCTGATGTGATTCTCGCCCATGACCCTTGGAAGCGTTACCGGATCCACCCTGATCATCGACATGCTGGACTTCTAGCTATCGAAGCCATTGTGGCTGCACGCGATCCGCACTTTTTCCCCGAGCAGGGTCTTGCACCGCATAGACCAAGTGCAGTGCTGCTGTTCGAACCAGACGAAATCGATCATGTCGAAGTAGTCGAAAGTAGCCACGTAATTGCGCGGATCGAGGCGTTGCTCGCCCACGCGAGCCAATGGGAATCGACGATGCATATCGACGCCGAATCACTTGCCGAACGACAGTCGTTCCTCGAAGCACAACAGGCCGTTTGTCGCTCGGCCGGTGCTCGTATCGGATCAGAGTTTGGCGAAGCGTTCAAGCGCCTGACCGACCTTTAGACGCCTAAACGACAAGAGCCCGGCCTTGCGACCGGGCTCGAGACTGTTGCGTTAAGGCAAAGGCTATTTCTTCTTTGCTGCCTTCTTAGCTGCTGCCTTCTTGGCCGGAGCCTTCTTAGCTGCAGCCTTCTTGGCCGGAGCCTTCTTAGCTGCAGCCTTCTTGGCCGGAGCCTTCTTAGCTGCAGCCTTCTTGGCCGGAGCCTTCTTAGCTGCTGGCTTCTTCTTAGCTACCTTCTTTGCAGGAGGCATGGATACCACCTTTCTATGGGTCCTTTGATGTCAGTTATTACCTTCGGGGAAACCCACGGCCATCCTTGCCGCCCCCATACCCGGGTAGGGATCTATTTGCCGGATGCCGCTGCTTTGAACTTGGCACCAACGCTGAACTTTGCCGACTTCGATGCAGCAATCTGCACTGGCTCGCCGGTGCGCGGGTTGCGTCCGGTTCGTGCGCTGCGTGAGGTCTGCGAGAAAGCACCGAAGCCTGGCAAGGTCACCTTGTCGTTCTTCGCCACTGCGGATTGCACAGATTCGATGAACGCATTTAGCGCTCTTTCTGCATCCGCTTTGGACAGGCCACTTGACGTTGCCATTGCTTCGACCAACTCACCCTTATTCATGGGTCAACCTCCTATGTCTGACTCTTGTCCGACAGATCAGAACTGATCGGAGGTCGAAGGTCAAGAACCCTCAAGCAGGAATAAGGGCTTTGAGACTCGGCCGCTGTCGTTCGCCGACGTTTCACCTAACAAGCTTGGCGCCAATCGCCGTCCAGTAAATGATGCGAAAATGGCATTTAACGTCATAACTTGCCTCAAGATTTGGGCTCGCGCTACACGAATTCAGCCGTAGCCACCTAAAAGCCAGCGGCGAAAATATTTTTCGAGAAATATCAAGAATCGCAGGTTTCAAGCCAATTTTGCCCTCCATTAAGCAATCGACGCCGCCAAACCCAACGGCACGCGCCCTTTTGCTATCTACTTGTGCTCGCACTGAATCGACGTCGTTGCGCGGACCCGCCTGTAGCCTCACGGACCATGAAATACGACCGTCGCGTCCAACTTGGCTACCGAGAAGTCCTGCGCCGGATCCACGAAGATCTGCGTCCGAACGTCTACTGCGAGATCGGCGTCCACTACGGACACTCTGCGATACTCGCCGAACCGGGCACAAGAATCATCGGGATCGACCCGAACCCGACCATCGAGGTCGACCTGTTACCTGACACGAGTATCTATGAGCTGACGTCAGATGACTTCTTCGATCAGCACACGGTCGCCGGTGCCGCTGGCTCGCCATCCGACATGACCTTTATCGACGGTCGCCACTTATTCGAGTTCTCTCTTCGCGACTTCCGCAACGCTGAACGGAACAGCGGCAAGAACGGCGTGATCTTGTTTCATGACTGCGCTCCACCGCTCGAATGGTCCGATCGTGAAGTCCGTTCCGGCGATGCTTGGCGCCCAGCGGCCGCCTTAAGCGAGTTCTGACCAGACCTAACGCTACAAACAATCCTCGCTCCTCCATCCGGTGTCGGCTTAGTAACTCGACTCGATCCTGAATATACGGTCCTGTGGGACCGTTACGACGAGGTGGTCGCGTACTGCATGGCCCTCAGCTACGGCGACGAAGATGGGGCGACTCGCCCGCCCGTAAATCCAGTAGACACCCACAAGTGGGCAGCGGTGCGCGCATCCTTCCCGCGCACCCATATCGGGCCCCAGATACCGGCGACAAGCTAAGGGCAATCTCGCGGCGTACTCGTTTCGCTACGGCACGCTTCGCGAATGTCTGGTCTCGCCGCATTCGTCGTCGCCTAGGGCTTGGCGCCACTCCGCGCTGAATCTAGGGACACGGCGACAATACGTCGCTCGCGTATCTACATCAGCTGATTTGATGCCTAGCGAGACAGCGCTCCGCCCCATCCGACTACTGCCCCAACTAAGCCACAACAAGAGCAGCGCCCGAGAGCATGTCTCGGGCGCTTCTCTTGTTTCTCTGGCAGCCCCGAGCGGGTTCGAACCGCCGCTTCCGCCTTGAGAGGGCGGCGTCCTAGGCCACTAGACGACGGGGCCAGAGTTACTAGTTCGTCCTTTTCGGCGCCTATTGGAAGGCGCCGCTCGGACTATGTGAGCTTCCGGGTTTTACGGCTCGGGGGGGAGGACTCGAACCTCCAGCCTCCTGATCCAGAATCAGGCGTTCCGCCAGTTGAACTACCCCCGATTGGCAAGACGACCATAGTAGCGAGGCCTCGAACGAGCTTCCCGATCCGTCCGTGACGTTCAAGCCTTCCATAACCGACGAGTCGGCCCACTGCGACCTTGATCGACTCGGCAAACATCTGTTTCTTTTCTGCCCATCCCGTAACAGGGCTCGTTCTAGACGGCGAGGTCGATGGGTCAAGGCCTACTTCCTTGGCAACATCGGCGATCCTGGCCATGTGGTACGGGTCAGACACGAGCACCACCGTCCGCTTGTGGTCCTTGCGCAAGAATCGGGCGGTCGCAGCTAACGACTCCCATGAACTCGTACCCTCAACTTCACGCAAAATGGCTTCGTCAGGGATGCCAAGAGAATGCAGGTATCTCGCGCTAGCTGCCGCTTCTGTGAACCTGTCGCGTGGCTGCTTGCCGCCAGTTACGACAACTATCGGAGCGACGCCGTCGAGCCACAGTTCACTGGCTCGATCAAGCCGGCCTTTCAGGACATCCGACGGTAAGCCGTCGTATTGCGCTGCGCCGAGCACGACAATCGCATCGGCAGTGACGGTTCTGTCGACAGTGTCGTCTCTGCGAGCGGCCCGCCAGACTGCGGCGAAAATCCACGTCCAATAGATGAAGCTAAGTACCAGTACGGTCACCACGAATCGACGTACACGTCGCAAGCGTCTTTTCGGCGGGCGCTGCTCCTCTGCCACTGGTTATACGGTCGCTGAAAGTTTGGCGACAGCACTCTTTAGGCGCGCGATTACCGACTCGCGCCCGAGCAACACGATCGACTCCCAGAGAGGAAGTCCTGCAGCATGACCCTCAATCGCGCTGTAGAACACATGCATTGCCTTGCGCGGTTTATGGCCGAGTCCTTCGACGCAAGGTCGCAGGTCTACGCCCTCGACCGTCCAGTCGCATCGCTCTAGGTGTTGCACTGCTGACTCAAGCAACGCCGCTGTGCCATCTTGCGCAACAAGACGCTCCCACGAAGAATCATCAATCGCAAGATCCTCGTCCGTCACGAACAAGAACTCACACTGATTCGCGATGTGCACCAGCGTTGTAGCGCGCGCCTGAGCGAGACCAACAGCCTCCGCGAATCTAATTTCGTCGAAGCCTTTGGTTTGCGCCGCGGCGACGAACGGTCGAACCCTCTCGATCAGATCGGGAGTGCTGAGCATGCGAATGTGCTCGCCGTTCATCCACTCGAGTTTCGTGCCATCGAATGTGGCTGACGAACGATTGATGTCTGCGATGTCGAAGCGTTCCGCGATCTGTATCGCGCTCATAAGTTCGACGCCGTCGCTCGTGCCCCATCCGAGCAAGGCCAGGTAGTTCACCAAGGTTTCTGGCAGGTATCCGGCGTCGCGGAAATCTTCAATGTTTACAGCGCCATATCGCTTGGAGAGCTTGTGTCCGCCGGGGCCAAGGATCAAGGGACAGTGCGCGTAAACCGGCTGATCATCAACACCCATGGCGTGACGAATAGCGAGCACGCGGTGCGTGGTGTCTATGAGATCCTCGCCGCGCACTACGTGGGTGATTGCCATGTCAACATCATCAACCGCGTTCGCGAGATAAAAAATTGGCGAACCATCGGGGCGCAACAACACGAAGTCGCGAATGGTCGACCATTCGACAGAGACTTCGCCCCGGACAACATCGATAAATGTTGAGCGCCCAGAGTCTGGCGTCCGAAACCTCACCGTCGCACCTCGGCCCTCAGCAACAAATGTGGCGCGAGTCGCTTCGTCGATATCGCGACACTGGCCGTCGTAACCGGGAGCAAGGCCAGCGCCTCGCTGGATCTCGAGACGTTGGTCTAATTCTTCCTTCGTGCAGAAACATTCATACGCGTGGCCTGACGCGACAAGTTGACTCGCGACTTCGCGATGACGGTTCGAGTTCTGGCTTTGGATGTATGGGCCTTCGTCCCAGTTGAGGCCAAGCCAGCTGAGCACATTCTGGATTTGTTCGACCGACTCAGTCGTTGACCTGCCGACGTCGGTGTCTTCGACGCGCAACACGAATGTGCCGCCAACGTGGCGTGCATAGAGCCAGTTGAATAAGGCAGTTCGGGCTCCGCCGACATGCAGATAGCCCGTGGGCGCTGGCGAGAAACGGACCCTAGTTTTACTCATAATGAAGTTGAGTCTAAGAGCGCGCTTTCACAACGCTCGTTACGGTTTCGACGATCTCTTCTCCACTTGCCCCTGGCCGCAATACCGCGGCGATACCAGCAGCCATAATCTCGGCAAGGTCGGAGTTGGGCACGATGCCACCAAGCACGATCGGAGTATCGAGACCCGCAGCCTCCATTGCTCGCACGACGGCGGGGCCGAGCGTGAGATGTGCACCCGACAACATCGAGATTCCAACAACATCTACGTCCTCGTCACGCGCGGCAGCCGCGACACCTTCGGCGGAATTGAATAGTCCAAGGTAGACAACTTCGAATCCGGCATCGCGCAGAATACGGGCAACGACCTTGACCCCACGATCGTGGCCGTCTAGTCCGACCTTCGCCAACAAGATTTTGGTAGCCATCAGATTCTTGGCACCTCAACATGGTGGCCGAAGGATTCTCCGAGTGCTGCCATCACTTCGCCGACGGTTGCATGGCACCGTACGGCATTGATCAGATCTGGCATCAGATTCAATTCCGGGTCCGTCGCGCTACGAGCGACCGAGCGAAGCGATGCTTGTACCGCAGACTCATCACGTTTGGTTTTGACTCGAGCCAAACGATCGAGTTGGCGTCTTTCGTCTTGTTGCGTGATCCGTAGCAGCTCTGGTCCCGGAGCGTCGTTGCCTTCGAAGAATTCAGTCACGCCAACGATGGTTCTCGTGCCCTTGTTGACTCGCTTTTCGAAGTCATACGCGGCGTCGGCTATCTCTGATTGAAACCAGCCGTCTTCGACACCGCGAATGACGCCTTCAAGCATCGACCCACCTCCGAGTTCATCGAGGTAGGCGAATATCGTTTCGGCGCGCCGTTCCATCTCGTCTGTTAGTGCCTCGACAAAGAACGATCCTCCCAAGGGATCTGCGACATTCGCGACACCAGTCTCATGGGCGATTACCTGTTGCGTTCGCAGTGCTAGCCGAGCCGCTGCCTCAGTCGGGAGCGCGAGTGCTTCGTCGTAACTGTTGGTATGCAAACTCTGAGTCCCGCCGAGTACACCAGCGAGTGCTTCGAGCGCCGTTCTCACGATGTTGATCTCTGGCTGTTGTGCTGTGAGCGAAACTCCTGCAGTCTGGGTGTGGAAACGCAATTGACGGCTACGTTCATCCGCTGCTCCGTATCGTCCTGCGAGCCACCGCGCCCATATTCGCCTAGCCGCCCTGAACTTGGCTATCTCCTCGAAGAAGTCGATATGCGAGTTAAAAAAGAACGACAATCGCGGAGCGAATTCCTCGACTGCTAAGCCACTCTGTTTTGCGAGCTCGACGTAGGCGAAGCCATTCGCGAGAGTGAAGGCAAGTTCTTGCGCTGCTGTCGACCCAGCCTCTCTTATGTGGTATCCCGAAATCGAGACAGTGTGCCAACGTGGCATCTCAGAGGTGCAAAACGCGATCGTGTCTCGGACTAACCGCATCGATTGGCGCGGCGGAAACACAAACTCTTTCTGCGCTTGGTACTCCTTCAGGATGTCGTTCTGGAGAGTCCCGCCGAGTTTGGCTCGTGGCGTGCCACCATTCTCGGCGCTGGCAACGAACATCGCGAGCAACACAGCCGCAGGGGCATTGATGGTCATTGATGTCGTGATCGTGGCTAAGTCGATTCCGTTGTAAAGGTCGGCGACGTCGTCAATCGTGTCGACAGCAACACCGCAGCGCCCAACCTCGCCTAACGAGCGCGGGTCATCTGAGTCGATACCCATCAGCGTCGGCATATCGAACGCCGTGGACAAGCCATCGCCGCCAGCGGCAAGAAGTTCATGAAAACGCTTGTTCGTGGCATCGGCTGTGCCGTACCCAGCGAACATCCGCATGGTCCAGAGTTTCTGGCGATACATCGATGCGTAAGGACCACGTGTGTATGGAAAGACTCCTGGGAACTCGCCGTCGTCTGGGCCATAGACGGGTTCGAGCGGCACACCAGACATCGTTGTGAAGTCAGCATCACGCTTCGATGAAGCTGCAAACGCTTGGGCCCAAATTCCGCGATTCAACGTCACGTTTTCATTCTCGCGCGCGTCGCTGTAAGACTCACATGGTGGCATCTCTAAACATTCGCTCAGCAACAGCACAAGACCTCGTTGCCTGCCACGGTGTCTGGCGCAGTACTGAAGTAGAGCAATCGACGCGACCCAAGGAACCGACTCAGTTGTTGGCCCAGCTCCCGTTGCACGCTCACGAGTTAGCAACCGGGCGACTACTTGTGGCGGAGGCAGCAGGCAACGTCGTCGGTTTCGGCGCGACGCTCGAACGCTCAGGGACGACCTACTTAGCTGATCTTTTCGTGCGGCCAGAACACCAGGGACGCGGCATCGGGCGGTCGCTTGTCGACGCCTTGCTCGCTGATGTGAGTGGTCCGCTCTTCACGTTCGCCTCTGAAACCCCAAGCGCGCAGCACCTCTATTTCACGATGGGCATGAATCCTGTAGGAGAGTTCTCCTACTTGCGAGCCGAGGTTGCAAATCTCGAACTAGTCAATCTTGACGAGCGCACCTTCGGCACGAATGTCGAAGAACTCAACGCAGAACTATTCGAGATAGACCGCCGCGTGACGCTCCGAGATAGGCGCGTCGACATGGAATACGCGCAACGGGACATCGGATCGAGGTATCTCGTTGCTAAACGAGGCGATGAGGCAGTTGGATACGGCGCATTCACATATCCGTTCTTATGGCCAGACCCTGACTCGACCATCGCGAGCGTCGGACCAATCGTTGCGGTTCACCCGAGCGACTGTGTCCCGTTGCTACTCGCGACGATTGCAATGGCGGCAGCAACATCAGCTACCTCAATCGAGGTGATGGTGCCTGTCACCAGTCACGCCCACAGGCTGCTCTTGAGCGCCGGTTTCACGGTATTCAGCGCCGACCTTTACATGGCGTCAGAGTCAGGAATCATCGACCCCACGCGTTATCTGCCGAGCGTTGACTGTGCATGAATTGATATAGGCCTGTCCTACGCTCATAGGCCCATGGAAAAATCTTTTGACGTGATCTTCTACGACTTCGGTGGCGTTTTTACGGGCTCGCCTTTTCATGCGATAGGTGACGCCGCTCAATCTCTTGGAGTAGAGCCGACAACACTGCGCGACATTGTGTTTGGTCCGTACCACTCAGACACTGATCACCCTTGGCATCAACTTGAGCGTGGCGAAATCAGTTTCATGGATGCGCGCGACGCTCTTATCGCTCTCGCTGCAACCCACGGGTTAGAGATAGATCCATTCAAGATGCTCGGCAGTACTAGCGCAGGCGAGGACCATTCCTCTGTGATGATCGCGCACCTTCGCGAACTTCGCGTTGAGGGTTACCGCAGTGCGATCGTCACTAACAATCTGAAGGAATACAGACCACATTGGGAAAAACTGATCCCAGTCGATGAACTATTCGACGACATCATCGACTCTGCTTTCGAAGGTGTTCGCAAACCTGATCCGAGGATCTACAAGATCGCTTTAGATCGCCTCGATGTCGACCCGAAGCGCGCAGTGTTTCTCGACGATCTGCAGGCCAACGTCGATGCCGCAGTATCTCTCGGGATGTCCGGAGTTGTCGTGACCGAAGACCGAGCAAAAGCAGTCGCCGAACTCGATGCAATCTTGGGCCGCTAAACGCTCTGCGCTTCGCGCATCCTGGCAGTTCGGTGCAAAGGATCGGTATCGAACTGCGGGATAACGAACTTGCCGAAGGTGTCTGCAGATTCAATCGCTACTTCTCCGCTCATCGCCGATGACAACATGCCGAACACGAGTTGATCGACTCCAGCAGCCTCGTAACGTTTGACCGACTCCGCGACCTCGTCGGGCGTGCCATAACACAACGTGCGATTCTCGATTGCGGCTTCGAAGTCGGCTCGACCAGATTCGGGAATTAGATCTGGCCACACGGGAACACCTTCTGGTCGCGGAAAAGTGTCGAGGTAACGGAACAGGAGACTCGACTGGTAGCCGCCAGCGAGCGTTGGGGCAATGTCGCGAACTCTTTGGCCATCCTCTAAGCACAACAACTGAGATGTCACCATGATGTTGTCGTTGACGTACTCACCGACTGGATCGCAGCCCTGGATTGTGGTCTTGTAAATCTCGATCAGAGGCTTTAGTTGCTCTACATCGCCGAGAGTGAAGCACAGAACACCGAGTCCCATGCGGGCAGCTTTTTCGAATGTGCTCGGCGACCCAGCAGCTACCCACATCGGCGGATGCGGATTTGTGAAGGGCTTCGGCAAGACGTTGCGAACAGGCATGTTGAAGTGCTCGCCTTTGTGCCCCGCGTATTCGTCGTCCTTCCACATGGAGCGGAACTCGCCGACGACTTCGTCGAACATCTCGCGTGTGAGTTCCGGTTCCGTGATGCCGAACCCAGCTTGTTCCGTAGTCGACGATCCTCGGCCCATCCCGAACTCGAATCGACCCTGTGACAGATGGTCGAGCATCGCGACACGTTCGGCTATCCGTGCAGGGTGGTTGACAGGCGGTGTGATGTTGAAGATGCCAGAGCCGATGTGGATTCGCGACGTGGCGTGAGCGAGATACCCGAGGAACACCTCGCTAGCCGACAGGTGTGAGTACTCCGTCAGGAAATGGTGTTCGGTGACCCACGTGTATTTGAAACCGCTGCGATCGCCAGCCTGAACGAGGGCAACCTCATCCATCAGACGCTGATGCTCTGGTCGCGCTTTGTCGGCAGCCCACTGCGGCAAGACACACCCTGAGTTGAATAATCCAAATTCGAGAGCCATGCGCGGACGTTACCTAAACAATCAGAACAGGTTCTAAAATCCGCATGATGCGCTGGTGCGTACCCTTCCCGAGTTTCCTGCCGAGCACGTAGTAATGGACGATTAGCGCGATGGCGAAACACACGCCTTCTTAGTCGAACAATTCGAAGACTAAAGAGCCGATTTCATCGCCAGGTGGGATAAGGAAAGCCGGCTCGAGTGCTACTGGTACCTCAGCGTGGTAACGAGTAATCACGAACCGGTCGACTCGATCGATTCCCACGAGCCTAAACACGTGGGGCATGGTTTGTGGCGGTTCCGCGCTTAGATAGACGATCGAACATGCCCGTCCATACCACCAATCACAGCGACCAGGTACGGGATCAAGGCCGATGAACGCCACATCCTGCGCGTACGCGGTACTGCCCCACCCGATCTCGCGATGACCATCGATGTACCCGCGAAGCGCCGACATGGGAACGCGTCCCGAATTCATCGAAATAATGTCGGGCCGACCGCCAGCATCGAGAGTCGCAGCGAGACTCCGGTAGTCCGCCCTTTGCATGTCTGAGTCGCGTACGACTGCAAAGACCGAAGCTATTGAAAATACAACGAGTACGGAGGCCAAGCATGTGCGGACAAGTACTTGTATGTACAGCGCAATTCCGATCGCAGCAACCATCAAGAGGGGGATCAACCCAAGCACTACGTTGCGGTCGAGGAAGTAGTCGAAACCTACCGTGGCGAGCAACATCGGAATCCCGATAGAACAAATGCCGACGACCAGTAGCGATCTTGCGGCGATACGTTTACGCGGTTCATCGATTCGAAATATCGGAACCGTCGCAATCACGAAAGTGATGGCAATGAAGGGAACCACCCACGACCAAGGAATGCTGGGCCCAAGGAGCAAGTGGCGCATAGCCGCGTCCAAGCGAAAGTTCAAAGACCACTCGGTAATCCAGTCCTGCTGACCGGTCGCGCGCTGCGAAATCGCGAGCGGCAGGAGCACCGTTCCCGCTGCGATTGGTGGCAGAAGCGAGTACAACAATCGTCGGTTGCGCTCGACTGTGCCTCCAAGCACGATCAGGAGTCCGATGGCGAAGAACACTGCGAAGTAATGAGTAAGTACCGCTCCTGCGAGAGCCGCACCAACTAGAGCGAAGTCGCGAACGGAGCCTTGAGTCTGTGTTCGAGCGAGTCCGAGCAAAGCGAGTGAACCGAACAAGGTCAAAAGCGCGTATGAACGAGCCTCTTGCGAATACCACACGAGAAACGGATTGAATGCCAGAAGTAGTGCGACCGACCGCTGAGCCTTTCGGTCGAACCCCCACTTGTGGACTGCACTCACGCCAACTGCGACCGTTACCGATCCAACGAGCGCCGAAAATGATCTCAGAGCAAGCTCGCTGAATCCGAACACGCGTCCCCATATAGCGAGCACAATGTAATAGAGCGGTGGCGAGCCCTCCGCCGTGCTTATTCGGCCCAACAGGCCAAGGAGACCCGGTGGCGACCTCGCGAGAAACAACCTCGTCGTACCAAAAGCTTTGTGCACCGAGTCCCAAAACCCGAGCCAATGCCCCACCCAAGGCGATGATGGGAATCGATGCCCTTGCCAGGCTTCTTTTCAACACGCTGTCGGAACCGACGGCTAACGCGTGATCGAGAGGTTGTCGAATGCCGCACTCGCGAAGTGAGCTCGAACTCCGACAGCACCCGCGGACCACGTCGCGTCGTGGACATGCAACTTCGGTATCGCCATATCGTCGATATAGACGCGAATATCTGGACCAGCAGCAACTACCTTCATTCGATAATTCACACCCGATTGGATCGGGACAGAAGCAGTAGTTATTTCCGACCAGGTCCCGTTCATACGTCCGAGTAAGAGTTGATCGGTCGAGTCTCGGATGCCGACGTAATACCCGTTCATTGCATCAGCCGAGGTGCCAAGGTTGGTGGCACGAAAGATCAAACCGGTGTCACCAGTACCGGACATAACACGGACATCGCTTTCGAGTGTCATATCCGGTGCCGGGGTTTACCAGGAAGACTTCCCAGTCGTCCCTGTCCCATTGGCGTTGTTCAAGTAATAGGCCCCTCCAGTGAGTGAGAAGTTCCCGCCAAAGCGCTTCCAGCCGTTGTCCGCATTGTCAACGAAGCGATCCTTGTCGACTGTTCGCGTGTACTTGACATTGTCGAAAGTAACGTCGGCGAAGTTAGTGCGGAGGCCTATCTGCCCCCGCTTATGTGCTGAAGAGTCCACCGTGTCGAACACTTGGACTCCATCGACCCATACCTTGACAGTTGATCCGGAGTTCGACATCTTGAGCCTGTACTTCCTACCAATCGTGACCGCCATCGGTGCACTCGCGATCTCGATATTCTTTCTTCCGTCGTGCAATTCCAGAACTACCTTTCCGGTACTGGAAATTGCCGCGTAGCAGCCGAGCGCTTCGTTCGCGCCATGCCCAGCATTCGTCACGCGTGTCATTATTCCAGCGTCTCCAGACGACCGAAGCGTAACGTCGGCTATCAAAATCCCGCTCGTCCATGTTTCATCACCGGCCAGCGCCTTGCTTGAGGCGTTAAAATTTTGCGGACCGTTATTCGCCAAATATGCGTTAGCGAAGGCCACGATATCGGAGCCGCTCATGCTGTATTCGGCCCAACCATCATCGGTATTATCTGAGTAGTCGTCCTCAAAATCAGCAGACCCGTTATACGGCGGTGCGATAGATCCAAATCTCACATTCGTCCCGCCCGTTTGGTTGGGAAACGTGCCCTGGACATACTGAGTCGCTACGCAGATAAGTTTCGTCGGTGTTGGTTATAGCGCGTTAGCTACTAGGTAGTCGCTTGGATCTCCCTGAGCGAAGGAAAAAGCCGGGGGATCTTGTCGTAGCCAGGTCTCCCCAAAGTCGTTGCTATAAGAAACCTCGTTTCTTGCGGAACTGATGACCAACCGGCCATCGGCAAGCGATGCGATGTGTGTCGAGTATGCGTGTCCCGTGACTGGCCTACCGGAATACACATCAACGTCCCAAGTGACGCCATCGGCGGAGACTTTCGTCCACGTTGGGCAGACTTCGCCCGGAGCCCCGCATACTTCGTATGCCAACACGAACTGTCCGTCGCTGCGCTTCGCGACCACTGGTACGCCTGGCCGACTAGTCCCGGGGGTCGCTGCGACAAAAAACTCCGGGCCCCAGGAAGCACCACCGTCGTTCGACACCCTCTCACTAATTACTTGGGAATATGACGGAAAGGAATACGCATGACCCTCATTCGCATACAAGGCAGCGAGTCGCCCATCAGCGAGATTGAAGAGGTGGGGCTCCCAAAGTCCCTTCATTTCATTTGGAATAGCTGGGAATGAGTCCACTGTACTGAGTGGACCGGTACCCCAAGTCGTGCCGTCATTCGTGCTTCGCCACGTGAGGATCGCATATGGGTCTTTGCCATTCCACGCGGCTGCACTGAGAATCACTGATCCATCAGGACGCTGGATTAGATGCGGTTGCGCAAGAACCCGGTTCGCGTCTGTCACCGTCGAGATCGATTGCCAGGACACCGCCCCATCCGTGCTGCGCGAGATATGGACGGTGTTGCTGAGATTCGTGCGTGCAGTTTCCGACAGCCAGTCACCGTTGTGCAATTGAAGGAGGCGCTTTTGAAGGCTGTCCTCGAATGCGTTGGCATTCGCAGTCCATGACGATACCGGGCCTGCCGAGCCCTCACCTACGACCTGCTGCGAGAGAACGCTCGCCACCACGACGCCTGCAAGCATTACGAACTGCGCACCTCTGGTTACGACTGTTGTTCCGTGCCACAGCACATTCGTCTCCGATCGGCGCCAGGGGTTTCACCCTACTTCGCGTCACGATCGTCAGCTGAGAGACCCATGCGCGGGAAGTTACCTAAACAATCAGAACAGGTTCTAAAATCCGCATGATGCGCTGGTGCTTGCCATTCCCGATGTTTCCTGCTGACCATCTCGTACCAATGGCCCGAGCGGCGGAGGACAACGGCTTTGATTCGATCGCGGTCCCTGACTCTGTATTTTTTCCGGAGACTGTTACCGCGGACTACCCGTATTCAGCCGATGGTGGACGCTTTTGGGCACCGGACACAATCTTTGTCGACCCGTTCATCGCGATGGCAGCGATGGCTGCTGTCACAGATCGGATCGAGTTCACGACCAACGTCGTCAAGCTTCCTATCCGTGACCCGTTGCTTACGGCCAAGCAACTCGCGAGCCTTGCGGTGCTGAGCAACAATCGAGTCAGCCTTGGTGTAGGACTTTCTTGGATTCCAGAAGAATTCGCGTGGACTCACACAGACATGCGGACGCGGGGTAAGCGCTGCGACGAGATGATAGACATATTGCGCCTCGTTTGCGCAGGCAATGGACCCGAGTTCGTTGAGTATCACGGAGAGTTCTACGACTTCGACCGCCTAATGATCGCCCCGGCGCCAGATGCGCCAGTTCGAATAATCGTCGGTGGCCTTTCTGAGCCAGCCCTCCGCAGGGCTGCGCGCAAAGCGGATGGCTGGATATCTGTGCAGAACACGACAGCTGAAATCGCCGACGCTATAACGGCGGTCAACAAGTACAGGTCGGAGTACGGCAGGGAGACATTCGATTTCTCGCTGAACGTACTGGCTGTCGATGCGTTCGATCTCGACGGATACCACCGTCTCGCAGATCTCGGCGTCACCGAGATCCAGGCGGTCCCCTGGTATTTCATCGGAGGCGACCCGAACGAAATTCAGGTGCGCCTCGACTCGCTCAAATGGTTCGCCGACACGATCATCGCAAAGTTTTAGGTCGGCATTCGCACAGCCCGAATCTTGATTTGTCGCGCAAATAGTCCAAACTGGGCCGATGCGCAAAGCCTCTGCCCTGATTGCACTCTCGTTTGTACTTACCGCGTGCGGTAGCGCGTCTTCGGACGAGACCACCACCTCCAAAGCGAGCGTCGCCACCACTGCGACGGTTCCCGTTGCGGTCGTCACGGAGCGTTCTAGTTACGCAGTCGGCGTGCGACGCGAGACATACGTCGACACCAGCAGAGTCACAGACGCTAACGGCGATTTCAAAGGTGCTCCAGAGCGCACGCTCGACACCGTCATTTGGTATCCGGCACTCGGCGACCTCGTGATCGAACAAGAACTCGTCAAGGGAACTGCCGACGCCGAAATCGATGCAGAACACGGCCCGTATCCCCTGATCGTGCTCTCACACGGCTGGACAGCTAACCCAGATGTCTACGCAGTTCTCGGGCGCACATGGGCGTCCGCTGGATACGTCGTCGTCGCACCGGCCTACCCACTGTCGAACACGAAGGCTCCAGGTGGTCCGATCATCGGCGATGTCGACAACCAACCCGCTGACGCAAGCTTCGTTATCGACCAAGTGCTCGCAGACGAGGCGCTCTCTGCTGTTATCGACGCTGAACACATCGGCGCTGCAGGCCACTCACTTGGCGCCATCACGGCCCTCGGCCTGACCTTCGCCGCATGCTGCGTCGACGACAGGATCGACGCGGCTATCCCGATGTCAGGTGTCGCTGCCATGGTCGACGATGGCGCGAACTATTTCCTCGGCGAGGCCATTCCCGTGCTGTTCATTCACGGCACCGACGACGACACAGTTCCATACAACGCAAGCGTCGATGCCTACGGGAAAGCGGCTGCTCCAAAGGCATTCGTCACGTTTGCTAAGGGCGACCATGTCTTCCCATACATCGGCGGAGGTGTCGATGCACGACGTATCGCTTTCCAAGACATGACTACAGCTTGGTTTGACCGCTGGCTAAAGAACGACGAGGCAGCACTCGACCGCCTGCGCTCAGCAGTTGCAGCATCGGACCCAGAGGCGAGTCTGCAAGAAGAACTGGGCTGAACTCGCTCGCCCCTGTGCTGGGCTAGTGGCTAGATGTGATCTGAGCGGTGCTACGCCACTGTGTAACAGCGGCTCGCAATTCTGGCGCAGATCGCCGAAGCAAGTCATCGCTGAGCGTGTCGATGATTGCTCGACGCGGTTGGTAGTGGTGGGCTGCTTCGTGTATTGCGCGCTGCCTCTTTTCGACAAAATCCTTGGCTGCCGACCCGTCGTATCCGAGTAGGGCGATGGCTATCTCGATGTCGTGCTTAGCGGGCGCGCGCCCGAACTGTGATGCACGCTTCATCGCGATTTCTGCAACGACGGCCGCCGCATCTTCGCGCTGTTCATGCGCGCCGAGCACGAACTCTGCCGAAGCTCGCTTCGCTAAGCCGAGCGCATACCCAATATTTGGTCCTGGGTTACCGAGCAACGGCCCGCTCGGCTGGCCGACCTCGACGTCACCCGGCCGGTTGCGACGAGATTTACGCGACGGCGGGTACGCCACGCCGGCTGGCAGGTTCTGGCGATGCCGTGGAGCATCGTCGTGTTCTACGGCAACAAATGGGTCTGTAGGCATCGAGTTCGACCTTACCGCCAAGAGGTTGGCAACGGTTCAATGTGTTGTCGAAAGAGCGGTCAGCTTCTGAGTTCTGCCTGTAGCAACGCGTAGTGGATTGAGTCGAGCAGCGCCAGCCAACTCGCCTCGATGATGTTCTCGCCAACGCCAATAGTGGTCCACGTTTTATGTCCATCGGTTGAGTCAATCAGCACTCGCGTGATTGCGCCGGTGCCCCTATTCGAGTCGAGTATTCGAACTTTGTAGTCGGTGAGGTGCAGTTGTTCGAGAGCCGGAAATGAGCCATTGAGCGCCTTGCGCAACGCAGCGTCTAGCGCGTTGACCGGACCGTTGCCTTCGGCCGTCGTGATCCGCCTATCCCCTGCGATGTGCACCTTCAAAGTCGCTTCGGTATAGACCTCTACCGCGTCTGGCATCGTGGGATTCGCCGTGTCCCAACGAGCGCGACCTTCTCTAGTTTCTACTTTCCATGTTTCGATCGTGAACCAACTCGGGACCCAGCCAGTGGCCTTGCGCATAAGCAACTCGAGACTGCCATCAGCAACCTCAAAGTGATAGCCCTCGTGTTCGAGACGTTTCAGAGTCTCGACTACATCGTTCACCTGTGGGCCGTCGAGTTCGAGGCCAAGCTCAGCTGCCTTCAGCAACAACGTGCTCTTGCCAGCGAGTTCGCTTACAACGAAACGCGTGCCGTTACCTACCGAGTCCGGCGGGATGTGCTCGTAGGCATCTGGTCGGCGCACGATCGCGCTTACGTGCAAACCAGCCTTGTGCGCGAACGCGCTACCGCCGACAAATGCTGCCTGCGGGTTGAGCGGAATGTTCACGAGTTCGGCAACCATGTGCGCTACAGAAGTGAGGCGCTCGAGGTTCTCGACGGGAATAGTTGCAACGCCCATTTTCAGAGTGAGATTCGGGATGATCGTGGTGAGATTGCAATTACCTGTGCGTTCGCCGTAGCCGTTGATCGTGCCCTGCACCTGTATCGCCCCACCGCGAACACCTGCGAGCGCGTTGGCGACGCCAGTGCCAGCATCGTCATGTAGATGTACAGCAATCCCGACGTCGCCACCGAAGTAGTCATACACGCCAGCGACAATGGCTTCGACTTCGTGCGGGAGCGAGCCACCGTTGGTGTCGCAGAGGACTAGGCGACTCGCCCCCTTGGTGGCTGCCGCCTCCAAGACGCGCAATGAAAACTCAGGATTACGTTTGTAGCCATCGAAGAAGTGTTCAGCGTCGAACATGACCTCGCGGCCGTCAGCGCGTAGAAACTCGACCGAGTCTCCTACCATCGCTACGCCTTCTTCGAGAGTTGTGTTGAGAGTCTCGGTGACGTGGTAATCCCAGCACTTTCCGACGATACAGACGGTTCCGGTATTCGCCGCAAGCAGGTGGCGGAGAGTGTCGTCGCTGTCTACCTTGCCTTTGACTCGGCGAGTTGAGCCGAACGCCACGAGCGCGCTGGTCTTGAGGTCGAGTTCTTTGTGCATGCGCGCAAATACTTCGTCATCTTTTGGGTTAGCCCCTGGCCAACCCGCCTCGATGTAGTGCACGCCAAGCCAGTCGAGTTGCTCAGCGATCCGGAGCTTGTCGTCTGCCGTTAGGGAAATGCCCTCAAGCTGCGCGCCGTCGCGCAAGGTCGTGTCGTAAATCTCGACGGCCTTAGCCATCCGATCAATCGACATGCTCACACCAATCTTTGTACTTATCGACCTGCCCACGCACGACCTTGGCGTACTCGGTAGCTATCACGCTCGTCATCGGGCCAGGGCAAGGAAGCGGTCGATCATCGACACTGTTGACAGCGCTCACTTCGGCTGCGGTTCCGACCACGAACATTTCGTCTGCGATGTACAAGTCGGAGCGAGCTAGGTCGCCTGTGACGACCTCGAATCCGTTATCGCGAGCGATCGACGTAACCGTGTCTTGAGTGATGCCTTCGAGCGCGCCTGCGTACAACGGTGGTGTTATGAGCTTGCCGTTGCGACTCACAAAAATGTTCTCGCCAGTGCATTCAGCTACAAGGCCCTGCGGGTTCAGCATTATCGCTTCGTCGTAACCGGCCTTCAACGCCTCGACTTTGGCTAGCGAACTATTCACGTAGTTGCCTGTGGTCTTAGCTGCGGGTGGCATCGAGTTGTGGTTGTGACGAACCCAACTCGATATCTTGAGACGAACACCTTTGCTGACTGCATCGTCGCCGAGGTACGCGCCCCACGGCCAGCACGCGATCGAGACGTCAACTTTGCACGGCAACGTGTTGAGGCCCATCTCGCCATAGCCGTAGTAGGCAATCGGACGGATGTAACAGCCAGGAAGCCCACTTGAACGCACGGTGTCTTTTGCTGCTTGCACAAGTTCGTCGACTGAGTACGGCATATCCATCATCATGATGGCGGCGCTGCGGTGGAGCCGCTCCATGTGTTCCGTAAGGCGGAAAATTGCCGGGCCTCGATCCGTTTCGTAGGCACGAATCCCCTCAAAAACCCCCATGCCATAGTGCAACGAGTGCGTGAGCACGTGGATTTGGGCTGACTCCCAATCGACTAGCTCGCCGTTCATCCAGATTTTCGGTGTTGGGGTAATTGGCATATCAGAGCCTTTCAGCTATAGCAGTACCGACGTCTGAGGTCGACCCTGTGATTTCATCTGACTTTGCGACAACGTCGTAGATTCGTTGTGCCGCGTCGTGTTCGCCAAGGAACTCAAGCATCATCGCAGCACTCGTAATAGCAGCGCGAGGATCGGCGAGTCCTTTACCGGCGATATCCGGCGCACTGCCGTGTACCGGTTCGAAGAAAGACGGCCCGGTGCGCGCAGGGTTGAGATTCGCACTCGCGGCACGACCGATGCCTCCGCCGATTGCTCCGCCGAGGTCGCTTCCCGGCCGAGGTCTCGGACGGCGTGCGCAAGCGCGCTGCCATCGCCCGCGCGCTCACGCTGGAGCCCGAGGTCGTGCTCTTCGACGAACCCACCACCGGCCTCG
>SXJP01000005.1 GCA_005779395.1 Actinomycetota bacterium | reverse complement strand
GTCGTCGATGTCGAGGGGGGCAAACACACGATCGGGTTGGAGCCAGCGAACCTCGAGGTTGCAGTGCGCTTCAAGACGTTGTTGCTGATCTTCGCGCGCCCACCAGCACCAAGCATGCGGATTGTCGCTGACATCATCGAGTACACGTCGGCGAACATGCCGAAGTACAACTCGATTTCGATTTCGGGCTACCACATGCAAGAAGCTGGTGCGACCGCAGTTCAGGAACTCGCGTTCACACTTGCCGATGGCTGGGAATACGTTCGTACCGCAACCGAACGCGGCCTCGACATCGATGACTTCGCTGGGCGACTGTCCTTCTTCTTTGCAATTGGAATGAACTTCTTTATGGAAGTCGCCAAACTTCGCGCTGCTCGCGTGTTGTGGTCGCGAATCATCACAACATTTGATCCGAAAAAACCAGGATCTGCGATGCTGCGCACGCACTGCCAAACAAGTGGCGTAAGCCTCACGGAGCAAGACCCGTACAACAACATCGTTCGCACTGCGTATGAAGCGATGGCTGCTGTACTTGGGGGCACTCAGAGTCTCCACACCAACTCATTTGATGAAGCGATTGCGTTGCCCACGGAGTTTTCGGCACGCATCGCCCGCAACACACAGTTAGTTCTCGCCGAAGAGACCGGTGTCACGAACGTCATTGACCCGCTCGCTGGCAGCTACTACATCGAGTCGCTCACGAACGAGCTAGTCGATGCTGCATGGACGCTCATCGAAGAGGTCGAAACACTTGGCGGAATGACCAAAGCCGTCGAAAGCGGAATGCCGAAGTTACGTATCGAAGAGTCCGCAGCGCGCCGACAAGCTGCCGTCGACCGAGGCGAAGAGGTCGTTGTAGGGGTCAACAAATACCAACTCGAAGACCAGCCGATTATTCCAGTCCGGCAGATCGACAACGCCGACGTGCGTCGCACACAAATCGAACGTCTCGAAAGGATTCGCGCGACTCGCGATCAGGCTGCATGTACAGCAGCACTAGATGCGTTGCGAGTCGGCGCTGCTGGCAATGAAAACTTGCTCGAACTTTGCGTGATCGCCGCGCGGGCTCGCGCTACCGTCGGAGAGATGTCTCAGGCCATGGAAGACGTCTTCGGCCGTCATAGTGCCGCGGTAAGGACACTTTCTGGTGTGTGGGGTGCAGCGTACGAAGGCGATGAGGCGGTCGTCGAGATTCGTGATCAAGTTTCGCAGTTCGCAACGAAGGCGGGCAGACAACCTCGGATACTTGTGTGCAAGCTCGGCCAGGATGGTCACGACCGCGGCGCAAAAGTTATTGCGACTGCATTCGCAGATCTTGGTTTTGATGTCGATGTCGGCCCGTTGTTCCAGACTCCGGCTGAAGCAGCGAGACAGGCAATCGAGAACGATGTTCACATCGTCGGCGTAAGTAGCCAAGCTGCTGGGCACAAGACCCTCATCCCGCAGCTCATTGCGGAGTTGCGCGAACTAGGTGGCACCGACATCAAGGTCGTAGTCGGTGGAGTGATTCCAGTGCAGGACTACGACGAGCTACGAGCCGCCGGAACAAGCGCGATATTTGGACCTGGCACGAGCATCCCGGTTGCCGCAGCTGAGGTACTAGCGCTACTTACTGCCGATCTGTAACCCGGTCGAGCCAACTAACGACATCAGCCGTGACTTCGTCGCGGTTGGTTTCGTTGAGTAGTTCGTGGCGGGCGTCTGTGTACCACTTGCAGGTGACGTCGCTGAGGCCAGCATCTCGGTAACGCTGCGCGACTAGATCAACGAGTGCCAGGCCAACGTTGATCGGATCGGCCGACCCAGCAATCATGAAGATCGGAAGATCGTGACGAATCTCGCTGAGTGCTTCCGAATCGGCGTGGCGCAACGCGTGCTCAGCGATCGAAGCCATACTTGACGCATTCAGTCCGAAGCCGCAATGCGGGTCATCGATGTAATTGTCGACCTCGTCTGGGTCGCGGCTCAGCCAATCGAAGTCGGTGCGACTCGGAGCGAATCCAGCATTGAACGACGTGAGATCAGCGCCCTCTCCGCTTGCGACCATTCCAGCGATCACGTCGACGGCTGTAGTGCCACAAAGGACTGCAGCATCGATCTCGGTCGAATGATCGAGGATCACGCGTTGCACCGCGAAGGACCCCATCGAATGCCCGAAGATTATGAATGGCAAGTCGGCATGTTCTGCCTTAGCCAAATTCGAAAGCGCGCGAATGTCGTCGATCACGCCTTCCCACCCAGGTGTGCCGAAGTCGCCGAGTTCTGCTTCTGAGGCTGCCGTGCGTCCGTGTCCGCGGTCATCGTTTGCGAAGACCGCGTAACCGGCATCCACTATTGCTTGCGCGAACCGCGCGTACCTGCCTGAGTGCTCACCCATTCCGTGTGCGATCTGCACGACGCCGCGAACCTCGCCATCTGGTCGCCAACTACGTGCAAATATTGCAGAACCGTCACAGCCTTCGAAAGTAAACGTCGTTGATTTCATCGGTGCATCATCGCGCTTACGTCAGGGGAGCGCATACACGGTGCTGGTAGGTCGGTGATTGTTAGCCTGCGCAACCATGCTCGATGTCGCCGTGCTAGCCGAACGAGTGGTTGCAGGTGACCGCCGCGCGCTAGCGCGGGCGATCACGCTGGTCGAGTCGACTCGATCGGATCATCGCAAGGCGGCGACAGAGCTACTAAATCGGCTGATGCCAGCTACTGGTGGTGCCGTGAGAGTTGGAATTAGTGGCGCTCCCGGCGCTGGCAAGAGCACTTTTATCGAGGCGCTCGGCATGCACGTGATCGGCGATGCGCGAGAGGTTGCAGTCCTAGCGGTAGACCCGTCGAGCCAACGCAGTGGCGGCTCGATTCTTGGCGATAAGACACGTATGGAAGAACTTTCGAGAGAGTCGAAGGCATTCATTCGTCCGTCTCCTAGCGGCGGGACACTCGGCGGAGTTGCGCGACGCACTCGCGAAGCAATGTTTATCTGCGAGGCCGCGGGGTTTGACCTCGTGTTGATCGAAACGGTCGGGGTTGGCCAAAGCGAAGTAGCGGTAGCGGCAATGGTCGACATGTTCGTTCTGCTGTTATCGCCAGCGGCAGGTGATGAGTTGCAGGGCGTAAAGCGTGGGATAGTCGAACTAGCTGACCTTGTAGTGGTGAACAAGTGCGACGGTGACTTAGTGGCGGCGGCTACTCGTACAGCGGCCGACTATGCGAACGCGGTGCACTTTTTGCGGCCACGTTCAAGTTCGTGGCAGGTGGGCGTCGTTACTGCGAGCGCGATTGAACGTCGCGGTTTCGACGAGATTTGGGAAGCTGTCAAGTCACATCGCGACGCCATCGCTAAAGCAGGCGATCTCGAAGTCTTGCGCGCAGAGCAGAACTGTTCGTGGTTATGGTCTGAAGTCACAGATGGACTCGTAGAAAGGTTGCGAGGTGACGAGGAAATCTCGCAGATGTTGGCGAGCCTCGAAACGGCAGTGAGATCGGGATCGATTCCGCCGACGACCGCAGCGCAACAGATTCTTGCCAAGTTCCTAGGGTGAGCGCTACGAATTAGCTATGCGACTGCGGAAGAGCCGTCTTTTGGTTGTGGCGGCGTGAGGCTTCTGAGCGTCTCGCGTATTTGCAGTACGCCGTTTTGACCGACCCGCTTCGTGCGATCATCGAGGACCCAGTCTCGCTTAGCCCTTGACTTGCGACCACCGTGGACCAACACGAGTTCGCCGAACTCGGGATTCACGACGGAAGTGCTTGTGTGTTTGGCTTGCTTGCGGGTCGTCATAGGCATGTCCTCATTATTTCGGTAGCTAGAGACAATCACTAAGCGGATTCAGAGTCCCACGCTAAGTGGTAAATATCGGGTTTGCAACACGTTTGTGGTCGAATGCGATCATGACAACAAGTGGAATTCCTCTAGCGATGCACCGCGCCGAGTCAGATAACCCGTTCGTGGACCTTGGTGATGGCAGCACGTTGCAACTAATGCAGGTCGCTATCGAAGCTGGACTTTGGGTGATCAGGACGAGGTTCAACCCTGGCTACCGAGTGCAGACTCACAAGCACACTGGTCAGGTGTTTGCGTTCACTTTGTCTGGCAGTTGGAAATATGAGGAATACCCAGAGGTAAACACCGCAGGGTCTTACCTTTACGAGCCAGCTGGTTCGGTACATACGCTCATCGTTCCGGACACCAACGAGGAAGTCACCGATGTTTGGTTCGCGATCTACGGCGCAAACCTAAACCTCGACGAAGCTGGCAACGTCACGAGCGTTATCGACTCCGGCGGCATTTTGCAGGGATATTTGATGATGTGCGAGATGCAAGGATTCGCTGTTCCGAGCGTCATTGGAGCTACCGCTTAGGCGAGGCGCGACAATAAAGCAATGGGTTCCGATCAGCCATTTGGTATCTATCTCGACAACGCGGCTTCGACGCCGATGCGCGTTGAAGCTGTCGACGCGATGACCCCATTCTTGTCTGAGACTTTTGGGAATCCATCAGGCGGACATCGCGCTTCAGCTGAGGCAAAAAAGGCTGTAGAGGCTGCACGCGAACTCGTCGCCGAAATCCTTGGTGCCGCTCCAGACGAGGTCGTATTTACTGGAGGTGGGAGCGAGGCGGACAATCTCGCTGTGAAGGGTGCAGCCTGGGCGCGCCGCTCCGGAGGACTCGATGGGGTTGTGGTCTCAGGGATTGAACACAAAGCTGTGCTGGCAGCGGCACATCGGCTCGAAAGTGAGGGTTGTCGCATCGTCGAAGTTGGCGCGACTGAGAGCGGAGTAATCGACCTTGCCGAGTTGAGAGACGCGATCGATCAAACGACGGCAGTTGTGTCTGTGATGCTTGTCAACAATGAGACCGGCATAATCCAGCCTCTTAATGCGGTCGCAGACATAGTTCGAGAACTTGCGCCGAACGCAGTGCTTCACACCGATGCTGTTCAGGCCCCGCAATGGTTAGACGTCAAAACGGCTGCCAACGAATGTGCGCTCGTTTCCCTTTCTGGCCACAAGTTCGGTGGCCCGAAAGGCGTCGGCGTTCTTGTTGTTCGCAAGGGGACCAAACTCGTTCCGCTTATAGAGGGTGGGGGTCACGAGTGGTCGCTTCGTGCTGGCACGCACAACGTCGCTGGCATCGTTGCATTTGCTGAAGCACTACGAATCACTACGGCGAACAGAGCGGCCGAGTGTGCGCGAATCGCAGGGCTGAGAGATCACCTCGAACAAGGTCTGCGACAGGCAATACCTGATCTGCTGGTCAACGGCAATCCTGAGTCGCGAGTTCCAGGGCTTTTGCACGTGTCTTTCTTTGGGCTAGAGGCCGAGGTGTTGCTCGTAGCACTCGACCAACGCGGAGTTTTCGCGGCATCAGGATCGGCGTGCAGTTCTGGGGCCGTCGACCCGTCGCATGTGCTTGCAGCCATGGGCATGCCGCGCGAACGTGCGCTCGCTGCGATCCGTTTCAGTCTCGGGTATCGCACCACGCAGTCCGAAATCGACGCCGCAATGCCGATCATCGTTCAGTGCGTCGAGCAACTGCGGGCGGCGGCCTGATGGCACGAGTCTTAGTAGCGATGAGCGGCGGTGTGGATTCTTCTGTTGCTGCTGCCCTCGTGAAGGAGGCCGGACACGAAGCAGCAGGGGTGACGCTGAAGCTTTGGGGCGGCGCACAAGACTCTGGATGTTGCTCGGTCAGCGATGTCGAAGATGCGCGCAGAGTTGCTGCGAATCTCGATCTCGATCACTACGTCTGGAACCTCACTGAAGAGTTCGAGCAACGCATAGTCGAACCGTACGTCGAGGCTTACGCGAATGGCTCGACCCCGAATCCGTGCATCGAATGCAACCGCACGATGAAGTGGGGCACGTTGCTCGAGCGCGCTCTCGCGTTGGGGTTCGATGCGATCGCGACAGGTCATCACGCGCGCATCGTCGCAACCAAGAATGGTCCGCGCCTCGGGCGCGGTGAAGACTCCGCGAAGGATCAGAGTTACGTGCTCGGCATACTTGGCGAATTTGAGCTTGAGCGCACGCTGCTTCCTGTAGGCAATATGAGCAAGGCAGAGGTGCGTGATCGCGCCGGCGCTCTCGGCTTTCGTACCGCAACGAAGGCCGATAGCCAGGATCTGTGTTTTGTTGCTAGCGGCGATCGCGAAGTTTTCTTGGGAGCGCGTATTTCTCGTCGGAAAGGCAAGTTCGTTGATACCGCTGGAAATGTCATCGGCGAACACTCAGGTATAGATGGCTTCACGATCGGGCAGCGCAGGGGTCTCGGAATCGCGTTGGGAGAGCGGGCATTCGTAGTAGATATTGATTCGACAACGGACGCTGTCGTGCTCGGCACCCGGAGCGATTTACTCCGACAAAGCCAGGGTTTTGCGAGCGCGAGTTTTCTAGACGGCAAGCCAGACTCGAACCGCGTAGTTCTTGTCCAAACTAGGGCGCACGGTGCGGCGGCCGAGGCAACGGTGAACCGAGAAGAAGTCGCGTGGAATCAGCCGCAACAACGTGTGGCTCCGGGTCAATCGCTCGTTTTTTATGACGGTGATGTCGTGCTCGGTTCGGCGATCGCTACCTAAGAATCAGAATACTTAGAGCGCTGAATTCTTTAGCCAGAATTCGAGCAGGCTGCTGTCTCCAAAAATCTCAAAGCGGGGATCGCTTGGCGCGAGTCGGTTGACTAGCAGCAACAAGAGCTGATCTGCCCGGGCGCGCACTGCGACATCACACTTGGTGTGCGCGTGCTCCCAACTAAATCCAGCTTGGCCGAGAGTGATCGTCCATTCGCCGTGCGAGTCGGTGCAATGTAAGTGAATCGATTCGCCATTACCAACGAGTTTCGCTGTGTTCGGAGCGAAGTACGCGGCGTAAGGGATGTTCGCTAGGAGTTCGTCTATGCCATCTATCGCGAGTGAAGGCTCGATGGACGGCGTCCGCCCTAACGCGAGCTCTAGGTCTGCTCGGTGGATCGCTGTCTCGTGCGCTTGCCTGCGAGACCAAAATGCAACGTGTTGATCGGCACCCCACGCCCACATCGGAGCTTCTGGATCCGTAGCGCGAAGTGTTGCAACTAATGCAGCGCCACCATCGGCCAGCCAAGCAACGAAGTCGACAACTTCGGGAGTCTCGATAACGATGTCGGATTTGGCCGCGCGCTCTTGTGCAAGATTCTGCACATGCCAATCGGCCCATCTGTGGACAGTGCCTTGATGGCGGATCAATTTCGCGACGTCCCACCCAGGACACGCTGGGACCTCGCTTAGTAGATCGGCGTCTTTAGCTACAGAAACGAATTGACCGATCTCGCGTTCGAGAGCATCGCAGTGGGCTAGGTGTTCCATGACCTTGAGAACTTAGCTAGCAAATTGCGCCAGACTCAGTGTGAATGCCGAGTTCGTGCACGAGATGTCCAGCCATCGAGGACGATGGTCGGCCGCAGAGGAGCGAATAATAGACGATCGGCGTTGATCGTTCTTGTTTGCCGACGCCCGGCACGACACGGAAAGGGGCCAGGCTCATCCATCTTCACCTCGAGGCCCCCAGAAATTCCCAGGCGCACATCGACGACGCCATCTTGTGCGTCGGCTTGAGCTGTAGGAATTGCCGTAGACCGGATTATGTGAATGACATGCTCGGTGGGAAACAGCACCGGATCACACAAGGTGAGAGCGTCCGATACGACGATTCCAGCAGGCACCAAAACGACAAAGCGGCGCTCCAACGAAACTAGGGAGCGGATTCCGACCCAGGCGACGGGTAGCCCAATTACCGTGGCTATCGCGCCGAACAGGGCACGGTTGTTTGCGAGCAACATTGGGCCTGTCGAAATCCCAGATATCACGATGACGACGGTCGCAGGAACTACCACCAACGAGAACTGCGGAGGTAGGCGGAGAGGGTGGCGCCGCTCGTTGCCGTAGGAGGCCGCGTCGATACATCCATCCGCAACAGTGTTGCTCAATGTCGCGATACAAGTTGCGACAGCTAACGCAGCGATCAGGTAATCGACCGGACGTGAAGCCTGCAAAGCGGCAGCGCACGTAAAGACAGCCAACGCAGGTGCGACGATGCGAAGCGCTGTGAATGCGCGCGGACGCGGGCTGAGCAGACTGAGAAGGCCGATGGCCCATGAGGCGAAAAGCAACCCTGCTGCGACCGAACGGGAAGGCCCTGTCCAGTCTGAAATTGCGGCCTCGATGGTGTCCCCAGATGTGACAGGCAGCACAATCCAGGCACTGCGAATGACCCACAAAATCATTGTCGTCGCCCGCTTCGCTCACCCATATTTGGTGCTCGTATCCTAGGAACACCATGGTGGGAATATCCGACGAAACGAGTTCCGGGCGAGCGCCAGGAAACGCCTTTCCATCCGGGCTTGCCACAGCAATAGGTAGCCTCCCGCATCTAGACCCGTCGGCTGCCGCCGCACTGGTATTGCGCGTGATTCCTGAACTGCCAGCGGTGCCGGAACTCCCGCACCTTGATGCCAGAGAGAACATGCTCGCTCGATGGTTACGCGCATTGTCAGAAGTAACAGTGAATGCGGACGGATCTATCGTGGTTGATCCAGATGTCGACATCGATGCTCCGTTCGATTACAGCCTCGAATCGACATCGCATGCGGGTCTACTCGCATTCATCGATGTGGCGTTGCAACAACCACGCAAACCAGCGCGGGTCAAGGCGCAACTGACAGGACCACTCACACTCGGAGTCGCCTTAGTGGAGGCCGGAGTCCCGGCCGAGATCGCGTTCGACAGAGCTACGCGGTTATCTCGAGGCTGGGCTCGAACGATCGAAAACTTGTTTCGAACCCAACTGCCAGACACTGAGTTGCTACTGTTTTTCGACGAACCATCGTTGGTTCTATGGGATGACGATGATCCGCCCGTCGATCACGACAAGGCAACCGATGCGTTATCAGGAGCGCTTGCTGGGGTTGGGTGTCGCACGGGTATCCATGTCTGTGGCAAGGCAGACCCGCGCATTGCTCTCGCTGCTGGACCCGATGTGCTTGGCCTCGAAGTTTCGACGCGCTTCTTAGAGGATGCTCCCGGGTTGGCCCGCTTTCTTGACGCGGGTGGTTTTATCGCATGGGGTGCCGTCCCGACAGACAGGCCGGTTGGTGAGTCGCATGCACCCCTGTGGAGAGCGCTCGTCGAACTTTGGTGCGAGTTGACACGTCGCGGCTGTGACGGTTTGCGTTTGCGCAGCCAAGCGATGATCACACCAGCTTGTGGCCTAGCAGGACACGGAGTTATCCAAGCCGAACTCGCGCTGAGTCTTGCCCATGAACTTGCAGATCGAGTATTCGATCAAGCGGTGGCGACGAAACTCACGGTCGGGGCGTAGCTGTCTCATCCGAGTCATAGATTCGACCCCGTGGCGACAAGTAAAGAGCCTGCAGATCTCGCGTCGGTCGTCGCGGGTTTGCGCGACAAGATTCGCTACCACAACGACCGTTACTACGGCGACGACGATCCTGCTATCTCCGACGGCGATTACGACGAGTTGGTCAGAGAACTCGTACGAATAGAACACGAGAATCCAGAGTTAGTGACTCCAGATTCGCCTACCCAATTGCCTGGCGCTGCGGCGCAGTCGAGTTTCGCCGAAGTACGCCACGAAACTCCGATGTTGTCGCTCGATAATGCGTTCGGTATCGACGACCTCAGAGCGTGGGGAGAACGCATGGCGAAACTCGTCGATACCGTTGCGACCTTCGTAGTTGAGCCCAAACTCGATGGGCTAGCTATCTCGATCCTTTACGAGAATGGATTATTCGTGCGTGCCGCTACCCGCGGGAACGGAATATCTGGTGAAGACGTAACCGAAAACGTGCGCGGAATCAATGCCGTCGCCATGAGGCTCCATGGTCCACGAATTCCTTCCCGTATAGAGGTGCGTGGCGAGATCTTTATGAGAGCAGAGGCATTCGCTGCACTCAACGCTCGACGTGAAGCCGAGGGCGAGTCAACATTCAAGAATCCTCGCAATGCGGCTGCGGGATCTCTACGCCAAAAGGACGCGAGCGTCACAGCTTCGCGTGAACTTTCATTCAATTGCTATCAACTCGGCGTAGTCGAAGGTGGGCCCGAACTCCTGACGCACGCGCAGACGCTCGAGTGGATATCTGAACTTGGTATTCCAGTTAACACTGAGGCGCGTTCGATTGCCGATATCGAGGCCGTCGGACTTAGGTGTGCCGAGTTGCAACAGAAGCGTCATGACCTCGGGTACGACATCGACGGCGCAGTCGTCAAGGTCGACGATCTAGCGATGCGCGAGCGGATGGGCTCAACGAGCAAAGCGCCGCGTTGGGCGATAGCTGTCAAGTTTCCGCCAGAGGAACGAACGACGATTCTCACAGACATCATGGTCAGCATTGGTAGAACGGGTCGCGCAACTCCGTATGCGGTTCTTGAACCAGTGTTTGTGAGTGGTGTCGATGTCTCTAACGCGACTCTCCATAACGAAGACGAAGTCGCGCGCAAGGACGTGCGGCCAGGAGACACCGTCATCGTGAGGCGCGCTGGCGATGTAATCCCAGAGGTGCTCGGTCCTGTGCTCGAGCTACGGCCAGCGGGTTCGAAGCCGTGGAAGTTCCCGAAGAAGTGTCCTGAGTGTGGCGGGCCGCTGGTGAGAGATGTGACCGAGGCGAACGCACATTGCGTGAATGACGAGTGCCCCGCGAGGGTGTTGCAGCAGATCGTGTATTTCGCCGGCCGTGGTGCGATGGATATCGAAGGTCTTGGCGAAGAACGCGTAGCGCAGTTCATTAGCGCAGGACTGCTCACCGACCTGTCCGACATCTATTCGCTCGACGCGAAACGACTTGAGGAACTCGAACGGATGGGTAAGAAGTCTGCGCAACTTCTGCTCGACGGCATCGCTCTCAGCAAAGATCGGCCTCTTTGGCGGTTAGTCGTTGGGCTAGGAATCGAAAATGTCGGGCCAGTAGCAGCCCAAGCAATTAGCGCGACCTGCGGGCACATGGATCAGATCATGACTGCGCCCATCTCAGATCTGGTGCAGATACAGGGGATCGGCCCGACCATCGCTCAGAGCTTGCGTGACTATTTTGACACCGAATCAAACCTGGCGATGATCGCGAAACTCCGCGTCTACGGCCTGAACTTCGATGGTCCGCTAACAGTCGAAAAGCTTGACGGCGCTCCAGATTTGTCGGGGCTGACATTCGTCCTGACAGGCAGCCTCGAAGGCAGGACTCGCGAAGAAGCAGCGGCCGAACTTGCTGCTCTCGGAGCAAAGGTTGCAAGCAGCGTCTCGAAGAACACGAGTTTCGTCGTGGCTGGCGAAAATGCTGGCAGCAAGCTCACGAAGGCAGAGGCACTCGGCGTGAAAGTTCTCGATGAGGCGGGATTAGACCGGGTACTCAGCGAGGGCGTACCAACCTGATTAGCCAGCAGTGAACGACCAAGAAATGAACTCGATGCTGCCGGTCGAGGCAGGCTCGCACGTGCTCGAGTCGGGCCAGACCTCTTCGATCGTGACCGCGCGAGACCAGTATCCGACAGTCACCGCGTGGGGACCCTGAACCCATTCGCGAATCGACCGTTCTGGACCTGGCTTGAATATGAATTGTCCGAGGTTCGGGTCCCCTGCGACGTACTCGTCGGCAGGGATAGGCATGCCGTCGACGCATATCTGGACCTGATAGTTGAGCGTCGCGTCGAGTTCGATGCCGACCTCTGATTGCAACTCAACGGTGGCCGATCTCGGCGGTATCAGGTTCTCGATCGTCCTAGTCAGAGCATTGTCGTCGGCCGGGTCCGTGTTGGTGGCGAGAATCCCGAGAACAAGGAGCACGATCGCTAACGCGCCACCAACTCCGAACACTAAGAGTTGGAATATCTCCTCGCGATTACGCCTTCTCATTACTCTGACAGTACATATTGAGGTGCACGCATGTGGCACTCGGGCCGGACGCATCGCTACTACCGTGGCAGTCATGGCCGAAAGTCGTCCGATTGACTCATCACTCTTTTCTGGAGATGATCTATCCGGTCGCGTTCTAGCTAATCGGTACCGCTTACTGCGTTCGATTGGAACCGGTGCAAGCGGCCGTGTCTATGAGGCAGACGACACGCAACTAAAACGTCGGGTGGCGGTCAAAGTGCTGCATCAGGCCCTAGCCGACGATCACGGTTTCTTGAAGAGGTTTCGTGCCGAAGCGCAAGTCGCAGCGTCACTGCACCACCCGAACATCCTTACCGTCCACGACTGGGGCGAGGACCACATCGCCTTCATGGTTGTTGAACTGCTTACCGGTGGATCGTTGCGCGCCATGCTCGATGGAGGAAGTCACCTGTCGCTCGCGCAAGCTGCGCGGCTTGGGGCTGACCTCGCTGGAGCGCTCGAATACGCACATGTTCGCGGGATAGTTCATCGCGATATCAAGCCAGCGAACCTGTTGTTCGACGAGCACGCTGTTGTGCGGATAGCCGACTTTGGACTCGCACGCGCACTCGCCGAGGCTTCTTGGACAGAACCAGCAGGAGCAGTTTTTGGGACAGCTCGCTACGCGTCGCCAGAGCAGGCGCGCGGAATAGCTCTCGATGCTCGTAGCGATATTTACTCACTCGCGATTGTGCTGTACGAGGCAATCAGTGGCTCAATTCCGTTTGCCGCTGACACTGTTATGGGCACGCTTGCGAAGCGGTCATCTGAGTCGATCAAAGCGCCGGTCGAGTGGGGTCCGATTAGGGCGATCATCGAACGCGCTGGTTGCCTCGATCCTGCAGACCGCTACCCCGATGCTCAGACGATGGCATCGGCATTGCGCGATGCATGTGAAGCTCTCGAACGACCTGCGCCGCTCGTTCTAGCTGGCACGGTTATCAATCAGGTTGAAGACCCGCATCCGACTATCGCGATCGCCGCTGATCCACGCAGGCCCGACAATGTGGTCCCGGCGTCGACCGGCAACGTCTTCGACCAGGACGCGCATACGGCCGCGCCCACGCCCAGTACTGCTGATGACACGCAGCAACCTAAGTCCGCGAAGCGCAGAGCGCGCCGCACAGGACGGCTCGTCCCTGTCGTGATTGCGACGGTAGTTGTGGCAGTGTTAGGAGGCGGGGCGTATGCGGCTAGATCATTGACCGGAGCGACCGCTCACACGATGCCAGGCGTCGTTGGACTCTTAGAGTCGCAAGCAGTTGCTAATGCGGCTGAAGCAGACATCGATCTTGAGATTGAACGTCGCGAAGCTGACGATCCGGCCGGCGTAGTCATTCAGCAAGATCCGGCGGCTGGAGTGAGGGCGAGCGGCGCACTCACGATTGTTGTATCGAGTGGTCCGCCATCTGTCACGACACCAGACCTCGCAACACTCGACCGACGAGGCGTCAAAGCAGCAGCAAAGGACGTTGGGCTAGTTCCCGAATTCGAGATGGCCCATAGTGAGACCGTCGAAAAGGGCACAGTAATCAAACAGGTGCCAGCGGCTGGCGAATCGGCCGAGCGCGATTCGGTGGTCGTGGTCACCATGAGCCAAGGACCTGCCCCGCGTACCGTTCCTGAGGTTTCTAGCGACTCTAAACAAGCCAATGCAGCGCTCATTGACCTCGGCTTCACGGTTACTGAGTCGAAGACGTTCAGCGACAGCGTTGAGAAAGGCCTAGTTATTAGGACAGACCCTGGCGCTGGAACAACAGCCGACTACGGGTCCACGGTAACGATTGTCATAAGCAAGGGGCCCGAGTTAGTAACTGTGCCGAACACGTTCGGACTAGGGATCAACGATGCTTGCGCGGCGATCGAAGACGCCGGCCTGCTTTGCGACAGCGTGCATTACAGCCCTGGAGACGTGGTCAGCTCAATGGACCCCCAACCGGGCGAGAAACTCCGGCGTGGCGACTCGGTAACGCTCTACTTCTGAGGTAGTTCGAGTCGCGATTGTCGGGGCGCTAGCGCCTACCTGTACGTTTGCGACACATCTTGGCGACGACGATTTGGGAGCAATGGGCATGGGTGCACTTGATGGACGTGTAGCAATCATCACAGGAGCAGGTCGCGGTCTCGGACGCGAGCATGCGCTGTTGTTCGCTGCCGAGGGGGCCAAGGTTGTTGTGAACGACCTAGGTGGCAGTGGGCACGGCGAAGGTGCCGACATCACCCCTGCCCAAAAAGTTGTCGCCGAGATCGAAGCCATGGGCGGCGAAGCAATCGTCAACGGCGAGAACGTTGCGGATTTCGAAGGTGCAGAGCGCATGGTGCGGTCGGCCATAGACACCTTCGGCGACCTTCACATTCTCGTCAACAATGCTGGCATCCTGCGTGACCGGGTGATCATCAACATGACCGAAGCCGAGTGGGATGCGGTGATAGCCGTTCACCTGAAGGGCCACTTCGCTCCGACGCATTTCGCTGCGAAGTACTGGCGCGAACAGGCAAAGGCGGGGATCGAGGTCGACCGCTCGATTATCCACACGAGTTCAACATCGGGTGTGTTCTCGAACCCTGGCCAAGCCAACTATGGCGCAGCAAAATCTGGGATTGCCACACTCAGCCAAATTGCAGCGAAAGAACTCAAGCGCTACAACGTGCGATCCAACTCGATCTGCCCAGGTGCCAGGACGCGTCTCACGCTAGAGACGCCAGGACTTGGTGACGCGGTGAAGCCACCGGAAGAGGGCTTCGATATATGGGACCCTGCGAACGTTGCACCATTTGTGGCATATCTCGCGAGCCCGGAGTGCACCTTCAATGGCGAGACTTTCATGGTCCAAGGTGGCACTGTGACCAGGGTGCAGAGCTGGAAACCAGCAGACCGTATAGAGAAAGACGACCGCTGGACTGTCGCAGAACTGTGCGTAGAGGCTCCGAAATTGGGTATTAACCACTGAGAGTGAGATGTCGTAACACCATGGGTGATCAAACGCCAACCCCATGGTGGCACATCGAGACCGCCCCTTGTCCGTCCAGGCAATGGGTTTGGCGGTCCGCTCAAGCCTGGCCCAAGTTGTGCTCAAGCGCCGATCAAATGGGACCGTACGACGCTGACCGTCGAGATGTTTCTTGAACTAGCGGCCTTGCGTGAACAAGAAGTCGACTCCGGACCGAACGCAGACAACAGAGGCAACTAGCTTCGCCGACGCTTGGACAATGAATCCGAAGTCATAGTCGAGTTCGGTGGCACAGAAGAGGTTCCGGTCGTCGACTGGGTTCGCCTCTGGAAACTCCGCATCGCTGGCACAGTCCACGAGAGCGACAGGTACCGCTGGTATGCCCTGTGGTGCGCCTTGGCTGGATTGTTTGCTTCTGGCGTCACTATCACGATCATCAGCGTGTCGTTAGGCAATATCGCTAAGGACCTTGATAGCTCGCCAAACTCACTCTCATGGACCCTGACGGGCCCGATTCTTGCCGTTGCGTTCTCGATGCCGCTGGCAGGAAAACTCGGCGACCTTCGCGGCCATAGAACCATTTATCTCGCCGGACTAACTGTCTTCACAGTTATGAGTGGCCTCACGGCGCTCGCATGGGATCCTGCATCTCTAACTGCGTTTCGAGTTATCGGTGCGCTTGGTGGAGCCGCGACAGGCCCAGCGTCGCTAGCAATTGTGATGCATCACTTCGTCGGTGACGACAGGGTCAGAGCGATCGGATGGTGGCAACTCGTAGGGGCTGGTTCACCCGTGATTGGTCTAGCGATCGGCGGTCCGACCGTCGATGCGTTTGGGTGGCGGTGGATTTTTGTTGGTCAGTTCGTGTTCGCTGTTGGTGGCCTTGTCGCAGCCCTCGTCGTGCTTCGAGACACTGGCGAAAAAAGTACCGCTTCGCTCGATGTGGCAGGAGTTGCGACCTTGGGTCTCGGTGTCATTGCGATACTCGTGACGTTGCAGCGCGGCGGATCCTTGGGTTGGAGTCAGCCAACTGTCATTCTTCTTGGCGCATTCGGAATAGCGATGTTGCTTGTGTTCCCGCGCATAGAACGCCGTGCCGTATCGCCTGTTCTGCCACTGGAATTCTTCAAAACTCGAAATTTCACGGCTTCAATTACTGCACAGTTTTGTGCCAATTTCGCGTACATGGGGAGCTTCATTATTTCGCCTTTGCTCGTGACAGGGCACTTCGGATTTACAACGGGAGCAGCCGCTGCAGCGATGGCGCTGCGGCCGCTGATTTTCAGTACGGCTTCACCGATATCTGGGTATGTCGCTGTGCGGACAGGCGAACGGCGCATGGCGATACTTGGGATGGGTTTCTTGATTCTTGCGATGCTGTCGTTCTCATTCGGCGCAGACAAGCATTCGTTGGCATTTGTGTTTGTTGGCCTCGCAGTCGCTGGCCTCGGCATGGGAATCGCGTCGCCAAGCTTGTTGACGGTCGTCGGCAACACCGTTGATAGCAGGCAACTAGGCACGGTGAACGCTGCACAAGCAATGGTCGCTGCGCTCGGTTCAGCTACGGGAATTCAGGTGTTCTCAATAATCCACGAAGCGCGAGACGGGATTCGCGGTTTTATGACCGCATACATCGTCGGGGCTGTCGTGGCTTCGGCTGCTGCGTTGAGCGCAAGTGCATTGCGCTCAACGCAACAAGCCGGTTAAGCCAAAGAAATTCGGAGCTACTCAGTTACTGCCTGGATTGCGGCTTGCATGTCGGGGTTAGGACCGCCACCGGCTTGCTGTGCCATGAGCTTTGACATGTCGCCCTGAACTTTGATTTTGCCTGACATGAACGCCTGCATACCTGCTTGCGGGTTACCAGCGACAAACACTTCTTTCGTCGTGACGTAGTCAGCGGTGAGGGTCACGTCGGCAACCTCGCGGTGCCCGCCGCCCATGATCGCTGCACCATCGACCGTGCCCATGTGGAATTGCTTGTCTTCGCCGAACGGCGTGTCGGTGACGACGAGATTCACCACTGTGTTAGCGCCACCACCGTGGGCGCCACCATGTTCTGCGACGATCGCTTCAACGGCAATAATCCAGCCATCCGACAAGAATGCATGCTTACCTGACACTTTGTTGCCTCCTTAAGGCCTGTTGTTTTGGACTAGACATAAGGGAGCCGACAGATTTGCATTTGTCGGCGAATACGCGGTGCGAGCAGCGCGATTCAGGCCGTCGAGCCTGTTGGCGTGCCGTTTGCGAGCTTAGGGTGATCGTGCGCGAACACTGGAGCGTCTTCGATGTAACCAGGCGCGACCCATACGTGGATCATGTAAAGGTCTTTGATCGGGTAGACGACAGCGCCAGCAGCTGTGCATTCCGCTGAGGTCATGTTGATCTTCGAGCCATCGTGGCCGTCAACTTCACCGATGACAATAAATTTTTTCGTGTCGAAACAGACTCCGTAATGAAAGTGCCAGACATCTAGGTCTCCCGTGTAACCGGTAGGGTTCGGCTCGGTGAGAATGAAGCTTGCGCCTGCAATTTTGGCGTCTGGACCTTCGCCGTCGTAGAGCAACACGTTCGGGTTAGCTGCGTCGAACTCGTAGTCGTTTAGAAACCCAACCGGGCCACCTTTTAGATAGTGGGCACCGATGCCGTTCAGGTTGATTGTGGCTTTCTGCCAGCCAGCCTTCGTGGCATCTGCTGCTGACGGATATTTCTCGACGAGCGCTTTGGTAACTGCGACCTCGGCAGCAATGTCGGCTGGAAGGTCGGAGTACATGATGTCGACCTCGGACTCATGTCCGGTTCCTTCATGGCCTTGCATATCGTGCTCGCCGGCGTGTTCGTGCTCGGACATGTCGTGCTCGGCGACTGTCGTGGGAGGTGTCGTTGTAACAGCGATCGTGGTAGTTGGCTCAGATTCAGAGTCGCTACAGGCCGCAGGGACGAATGCAACAGATGCGACAAGAAGCCACAGCGGCCAACGGTTGGTTGTCAAGACAGCGTCTCCGGCCTAGACGATTAGCGAGTTCGCGTGGCTGAAGATGCCTTCTGGAGATTCCCAACCCGGGATGATCCAGACATGCAGGAGCCAGAAGTTCGAGAAGTTGATGACAAAGCCACCGATCGCAGCGCATTCTTCGGTTGAAAGATTTTCGCCGCCTATGACGAGGCTGGTAGTTGTCGAAATGCAGAGACTCGGGTGCTCATGCCAGACATCAAAGTCGCCGGGCAATCCCTCTGGGGGACCACCGATGTTGCGCACGATGTAGTTGACGCCAACGACCTGTCCGTCGGATCCGTAAAGCAATACCTCTGGCTCCCACGGCACGAAGTTGCTGTCTAGCCATCCACCGCCGTGTAGATAGTGGGCTGCGATGCCAGGGAAATATTCTGTCGACTGAACCCAACCACCAGCCGTGGCTGCCCCGGTGGTCGGGTAAGCCATACCGATTAGGTAGCTGTAGTTCAGGATCTCGCGAACTTCTAATGGCAGGTCGTCATATTGCAGCGCGGTCTCAACCGGGCAATGTTCTGTCGTGACGAGCGAGTGGGTGTGTCCGCCATCATCGGGGCACGGTTCTGGATCTGGATCTGGGTCTGGGTCCGGATCTACACAAGGGTCCGTCGTGGGGAAGGCATGGTGGTGGCCGCCATCGACGACCGGATCACATGGGTCTACCGGATCTGGGTCTGGGTCGGTGGTGCCACCGCCGCCAGTGTCGTGTCCGGTGTGTCCGGAGTCGCCGTGCGGTGTTGTTCCGTCTGTGTGCGAGGCGTCGTGGTCGGTGCCGCTTGAGTGATCCATGTCGGCATGATCAACGGTGCCATCGCCGTGAGTCGCCTCGTGGTCTGCGCCGCTTGAGTGATCCATGTCGGAGTGGTCAACTGTGCCGTCTGTGTGCGAGGCGTCGTGGTCTGCGCCGCTTGAGTGATCCATGTCGGCATGATCGACAGTGGTAGTTGTATCGGTGTCGGTTTCTCCATCGCCTGCTTGCTCGCCTGCGACGACGACCTTGTCGTTGGCCGTGTCGCCGTCGTCGTTGATCGAAGCGACCGCGGAAACGAGTCCGACTGTGAGCATTAATGAAGCGGCGCCTGCTGTTACCGATGTCGCGCGCTTAGAGAACTTCATGCTTCCTCCCGATTAACCAGAATCCAAAAAGCATAGAGGATGCATCGTGCGTTTGCCATGTTCGCATGCCGAACAGGCCATTTAGGCTATCCAAAGTAAAGTTGGGCGATGTCGAGCGCTAGAAGTGAACGAATCGCGCAACGTCTTCGCAATCCCAAGTGGCGGTTGGCGCCGCTGCGCATCGAGATGAGCGAGTGCATCAATTGTGACGCGTGCCTGCGCGCCTGCCCAGACCAGTTCGGGGCGATTTTCAACCACAGCGCGGATGTTGTGATCATTTCCGAGTTGTGTAGTGGCTGCGATAAGTGTCTTCCAGCGTGTCCGGTCGATTGCATATATCAAGACGAGGAGTGGAAACCGTCGCCAGAGGAATGGTGGTCTCTACCGAACTCGAAGTACGACTCGTACCCCCACTGATATTTCCTATTTGGGGAGGTCTGGTAACACTGGCATTTAGACTCGCCGCATGCCCGAAGTTCCAGCGCCATTGACGCGCGCAGATGTTATGCATGTGGCGCAGCTGGCGAGGCTCGCGATCACTGAAAGCGAAGCCGAATTGTTTACAGAACAGCTTGCCGTAATCCTTGACCACGCTAATGACGTGGCATCGCTCGACATCGATAGTGTCGTCCCGACAGCGCATCCACTGCCTCTCGTGAACGCATTTCGAAAAGATGAGGTACGTCCGAGCGTTGATCGTGATGAGGTTCTGCGGACCGCTCCCGACGCCCTCGACCATAGGTTTCGAGTGCCGAAGATTCTGGGCGACTCATGACAGCGCGCGAAATCGCTGCTGCGGTTCGAACTGGCGCACGCAGCGCGCGCTCGGTACTTGAGGAGCATTTTGCCCGGATAGACGTTCGCGAAGCAGAGTTGCACGCATTCAATTACCTGATGCGCGAGCAGGCATTCGGAGCCGCCGATGCGATCGACTCTGCCGTCGCAAGAGGTGAAGATCCTGGGTGCCTAGCCGGTGTACCTGTTGCGGTGAAGGACAATTTCTGCACGCGTGGTGTCCCGACAACCTGCTCATCGAAGATTCTCGAAGGTTGGACGCCGCCGTATGACTCAACAGCAGTAGCGCGGCTACATGCCGCTGGCGCTGTTCTCGTAGGCAAGACAAATCTCGATGAGTTCGCGATGGGCAGTTCCACAGAAAATTCGGCATTCGGACCAACTCGCAACCCGCATGATCCTTCGCGAGTTCCTGGCGGAAGTTCAGGCGGATCGGCGGTTGCCGTCGCCGCGGGATTTTCTGCGATCGCATACGGGTCTGACACAGGCGGTTCGATACGCCAACCTGCTGCACTCTGTGGCGTAGTTGGGGTCAAGCCGACCTATGGCTCAGTTTCTCGGTATGGCTTGGTGGCGTTTGCATCGTCGCTCGATCAAATTGGGCCGTTTGCCGTTGATGTAGGCGATGCTGCACTAGCGCTCGAAGCCGTCTGGGGCTACGACCCGATGGATTCAACCTCGCTTGATGCGACGATGGACTCACTTTCAGATTCGCTTGATCGTGGGGTCGCAGGTTTACGGGTAGGCATCGTCCGGGAACTAACGGAAGTCGACGGCATAGCGCCAGAGGTGCAGGCCCGTGTAGCAGCCGCTGCTGAGGCGCTGAGTGCTGCCGGCGCGAAAGTTGATTACGTGTCGGTGCCATCGGTGAGTTACGGCTTATCTGCCTACTACCTGATTGCTCCAGCAGAAGCGAGCAGCAACTTGGCTCGCTACGACGGCGTCCGATACGGCAGACGCGACGCCGGTGCTGACGTCGCGACGATGAATTCCGCGACGCGTGACGCTGGTTTTGGGGCAGAGGTCAAGCGTCGAATCATGCTCGGTACCTACGCACTTTCTGCTGGTTACTACGACTCGTATTACGGCAAGGCGCAAAAAGTGCGGACCCTCATCATCCAAGACTTTGCGCGTGCTTACGAACAGTTCGATGTCTTGTTGACTCCGACGGCGCCGACAGTTGCGTTTGAGTTTGGGTCTAAGACCGCCGACCCGTTAGCTATGTACTTATCCGACGTTTGCACGATTCCCACGAACCTCGCTGGGCACTGTGCGATAAGCGTGCCTTACGGAACTGCCGAACCGACGAGTGGAGCGACTCTGACGTCGGACGGTAACCCTAAACAGTTGCCTATCGGCGTGCAGGTATTAGCGCCTGCACTCGGCGAAGCGACAATGTTTCGCGTAGCGAAAGCTATAGAAGCGAGCGCACCATGACCGCGCACGAAGTGTCCCGAGGATACGAAATCGTCGTAGGACTCGAAGTTCATTGCGAACTTGCAACGAACACGAAGTTGTTCTGTGGTTGCGCCAATCAGTTCGGGTCGGAGCCGAACACGAACATCTGTCCCGTGTGCTTGGGGCTGCCGGGTTCTCTGCCTGTGTTAAACGAACGCGCTGTCGAGTTCGCTCTACGTGTTGGCGAGGCCTTCAATTTCGATGTGCCAGAGCGCTCGGTGTTTCACCGCAAGAACTACTTCTATCCCGATATGCCGAAGAACTTTCAGACATCGCAGTACGACGAACCGATCTGTTCTGAAGGAACCCTCGATGTTGACGGCGTGACGATACGAATTACGCGGGCGCACCTCGAAGAAGACACAGGCAAGTCCACCCACGTCGGGGGAGATGGTGGCCGAATCCATGGCGCGGATCATTCGCTCATCGACTACAACCGTGCCGGTGTTCCGCTACTCGAGATCGTGAGCGAACCAGATATTCGTTCGGCCGAACAAGCAGCGCGCTATGTCGAAGAACTGCGGGCGACTCTCCTAGCGATTGGCGTGTCCGACGTGAAGATGGAGGAAGGCTCGATGCGCGTCGATGCCAATGTCTCCGTGCGACTCGTTGGCGCCACCGAGTTTGGCAAGCGTTGCGAAGTCAAGAACATGAACTCGATTCGTTCCGTACGACGTGCAGTCGCATACGAGGCTGAACGTCAGATTGATTTGATCACTAGTGGCGAACGAATCATGCAGGAGACCCGCCACTGGAATGAAGACGATGGTCGAACGCACTCGATGCGCTCAAAAGAGGAAGCATTCGACTATCGCTACTTCCCCGAACCAGACCTTGTGCCAGTTGAGCCAACTGCCGAGATGCGTTCGCTCGTTAGATCGCAGATGCCAGAGTTGCCTGCTGCGAAACGCGAGCGACTCATCGATGCGTGGGCGATAACGGAACACGACGCGCGCGTAATCGTCGACGTGCCGGGGCTGGCCGAGTATGCCGAGGCTGCGGTTGCAGTGCTCGGCGGGGGTACTCCGAAGGACATCGTCAACTGGCTTACCGGAGACTTTCTTGGCTTCCTCAATGAGACGGGGACCAAGCTGGACGACTCGAATCTCCGTCCGGCCGGACTCGCTGAATTGGTTGGCATGGTCGTCGGCGGATCGATCTCGCGTAACCAAGGCAAGGACGTGATGGCCGATGCCTTACGAAGCGGCGAGGCACCGGTAGCGATTGTCGCCGCTCGCGGCATCGCTCAGGTGTCCGATGCGGGTGCCCTGTCTGGAGTGCTCGAAGTGGTTTTCGCTGCGAATGTAGATGCACTCGATGCGTATCGCTCTGGCGACGACAAGATGAAAAAGAAGAAACGTGGTTTCCTTATGGGCGAAGCCATGAAGGCGACGAAGGGCGATGGCAACCCACAGTTGTTGAACCAGTTGCTCGACCAAATGCTCGAAGCGTTGTAGGTCGATTTTCGCTGTCAGACCATCCAGGAAGGTGTCAGTGGCGGGTTGGTTATCGCTGGCCTATCAATTCTGAATGGCGAGCGGTCGAACGTGCTCGTGCAGTCGCCGTCGAGGGCGCACTCTGTTAGCAAAGCTCCGAGCGCCGACGCGTACTTGTAAGCGTGCGCGGCTCCCTGCACAACCCAAATGTTGTCTGTCCCTGGTGCCCTGTCGACTATGAACTCACGGTCTGGGGTCAGCGTGTAAAGACAGGTCTTGGTCGTCGTGACTTCGCCGACTGCGTTACCGAACAGGTTCTGAGTGAAGTCCGTGACTCGCTGTAGTTCACCTGGGTCGGTATCGAAGGTCCTGTCATCGGCTGTCGTGACATGACCGCCGCAGTCCTGAGCGACTTTGGTTGCCGCTTCGCCATAACTAGGAAAGCCATAAAAGCTTGGTTCATCCATCCAGATCCAAACCGGGAATGAGTCTCGGCTGAAGACTTCTGGCGTGGCGGAGTCGAAGTAAGTGACCTGTTCGCGCATGACGGTGAGTGGGAGTGGCTGAGCCAAGAGCGTGTTGGTCCATGCATCTGCAGAGATGACAACGGCGTCTGCATGGATGGTTCCGTCGCCAACGACGATCTCGACTCCACCGACTACTTCTTGGACGGACTTGACTCGCGCGTTGTCGCTTAGTTGCGCACCATGTTGCTTGGCTAGGCGTTGGTGCGCCGCAACGCTTCTAGCTGCTGCGACTAGTCCGCCGTCTGCTTGGAAAAGGCCCGAGACGTTGTCCGCGATATTGAACTGTGGCCAACGCCCTCGGATTTCTTGTGCGCTGAGCCACTCGTATTCGATTCCGCAGGCATCAAGAGATGCTCTGTAGTCAACGGACGGAATCGCGCAGTTCCCGGGAAAAAGATCGAGACCGCCGCAACGAACGACTAGTTCCTCGCCAGATTCGGCTTCGACGACTGCCCATGCGCTATACGCGAGTTTGGAAAGCTCGACGTAATAGGGCGTGTGGTACGAGTAACGGATTATTCGGCTGTGGTCGTGAGATGCGCCGCGGTCATGGCCGAACGAAAACTGTTCGAACCCGCGTACGCTCGCACCACGCTTTGCAGCCCAGTATGCGACTCCGCTACCTATGCCACCTAGACCGATGACAGCAAGATCGGTCACTGCGAGCCCATGCGAGACGCATACCAACGCCGGATGTCTAGCGACAGGTCTTCCATAGGGGCGAAGTAGCCATGATCCCAAGCGCGAGACAACATTCCGCGCTGCACCCGTTCGCAGATTGCAAAGTCCTGTCGATTGGTGATGTCCCAAAGCTCGAATGCGTCACTCGGATCAAAATCTGTATTTGAGATCGCATCGGGATGAAACAGAAGTTCGCACACGACACGCGTGCGGTGCGCGCTAGCGGGAAACAGGTAAAACGCAGCGGCGTGGTCGGCAGACAGACTCAACCAGAAGTTTGGGTAGATGAGTTCGCCCTTGTGGTGTGTGCGTTCGATCTCGTCGAGCAGCGGAAAAGGTTCGCGGTTGCTCGTTCCGTTCATGGTGAATGTCCATGCTCCGTCGCGGTGGGGGACACCTTTGTCCCAGTCGAGGTCGGCTCCTCCATGCACGCGAAACGCAGGTACGACCTCACATAGCTCAGGGTGCACCGGACCGCAGTGGTAACACTCGTTGTAGTTCTCTGCGAGCACCTTCCAGTTGGCGCCGACCTCGTACTCGGCTACCGCACCGCGCCGGAGTTCGGCTAGCGGATATCGCGCGACTCTCTCAGGGATATCGCCGAGGTGCTCGGTAAGCGTTGATGCATCTGCTGCTTCAAGGCATACAAATACGAAACCGCCCCACTCGGCCAAACCCGCCTCATGAAGAGAAATGTCTGCGAGAGCGGCCAAATCTAGGAAAGGGGCATGACGAAGTGATCCGTCGAGCGCATAACTCCACGCGTGGTACGGGCATCGCAGGCCATGACTTAGATGGCCGTCGCACGGGCCGCTTGGGTCTAAGAGCTGAGTACCTCGATGGCGACAAACATTGTGCAAGGCGCGGAGTTCTAGAGCTTCGTCGCGCACCAATATAAGACTCTCGCCTAATAGATCGGCGAGGAAGTAGTCGCCGGGATTCGGTGCATCCTCGCCTCGGCCAACGACGCACCACTCTCGTGCGAATATGCGTTCGCGTTCTTTAGTGAATACAGCCTCCTCCACGTAGGCAGGTTTGGAGAGAGACGGTTCGAGCCCGCGAATCATTGCTAGATCCTAGAGTCGTGGCTGATGATCGAAGACAAGGCCTGGATTGTTATGGACGACGGAGTCCGACTTGCTGTCAGCCTCTATCGGCATGATGGCGACCAACGCAATCCTGTGATTCTCGAAGCGCTCCCGTATCGAAAAGATGACGCAACACTGTCTTATCGCGCTGAGTATGTGCGGCTAGCCGAAGAGGGCAACTACAACGTCGCTCGTTTAGATGTACGCGGAACCGGGTCATCTGAGGGGGTTGCCGAAGACGAGTACACCGAACGCGAACAGCTTGATCTCGAAGCAGTAATTGGCTGGCTTGCATGTCAGCCCTATTCTACCGGCGCTGTTGGCATGTATGGCACTAGCTATTCGGGATTCAATTCACTTCAGCTTGCCGTGCGACGACCCGCTGCGCTCAAAGCGATTATCGCTATTTATGCGACAGACGATCGCTTCACCGACGACGTTCATTTTTCGGGTGGTGCGCTACGAGCCATTGATCTCGTCGACTATTGCCACTACATGACTGCGTTCAACGCGCTTCCACCAGTTCCCGAGATTTTCGGTGACTCTTGGCGCGACGAGTGGCGACGGAGAGTTGACGGAACCGAACCGTGGTTATTGCGTTGGCTCGAAGAACAAGTCGACAGTCCGTATTGGCGCAATGGTTCAGTTCGTGGCGCGGCGAGTGGCGATGGGCGCAGCGACGGCTATGAACGTATCGAATGTCCGACCATGATCGTTGCCGGTTGGGCCGACGGGTACCGCAACAACAGTTTTAGAACCTTCGAGCGTCTGCAGTGCGAGAAGGCATTGTTGTTCGGTCCGTGGAGTCACATGTCGACGGCTACAAGTTTGCCCGGACCTCACATCGATCTGGTGCCAGAGATGATCACTTGGTGGGATCGTTGGCTACGCGGTACTCAGAATGGAATCGATAAGCAGCCCCCGATTCGGGTGTTCCAAAAATATGCGACGCGTCCTGAACCCGATCTCACGATGCACAACGGCGGGTGGCGGTACGAACCGACCTGGCCGCCTGAACGACTCACTTACCACGATTTGCGACCAGACGGCGCCGGTATCGGGATTGTGCAACCGCGCGGCGGCGTTGGCACGAACGCTTGGATCTCGTGTGCTGGCGCGCTGCCATGGGGCCAACCGCTTGATCAACGCGCCGATGATGCATTTTCGCTCTGTCTCGACTGGCCAGTGGAACGTGTTCCGGTCGAGGTGCTCGGCCACGCAGTCTTTTCTACGCGCGTGCGTTGTGCGTCGCCTGTGGCGCAACTCAGCGCCAAGCTCGAGTCGGTGTTTCCAGACGGAACAAGCGCGCTTGTGTCGCGCGGCTTGTTGAATCTCGCTCACAGAGAATCGATGGAGCATCCGAAGCCTCTGACCCCTAACGAGTGGACAGACATTGAGATTGAACTCGAAGTCGGCTCCTGGGTCTACCCGACAGACCACACGATCCGACTCGCAATAGCAGGAGGGGATTGGCCCAACAATTGGATGGCGCCCAACACTTTGCCGATCGAAGTCGACCTCGAACACACTTCGCTGCGCATCCCGGTACTCGTTGGTGATGCCCCGATAGCTGACGTGCCTCTGTTCTCAGATGCTCACGGGTATGGGCGATCCGGGAAATCGCATCCTGATGATGACCACGATGGGCCGCCGACTGTCTGGTCGATTGAACACGACGTGCTTGGTCGATTGATTCGTGCTACGACCCATAGTGGCCTTACGACCGATGACTACTCAGAGGAATATCACGGCGAAGTGACGGCATCAATTGTCGATCCGGCGGTTGGCACCGCCACTGCGACTACGCGCGTAAGTATTCGCTGGAGTGAAGCGACCGTCTCGACCGAAGCGCGTTTGCGTTTTAGAAGTGATGCTGAGAACTACTTCGTTGAGATCGATCTTGACGTCGACGAAGACTGCGAGCCGTTCGCGCGTCGAACGTGGAATCGGGTAATTCCGCGGAACCTGCAATAGCGCTAGATGGCGTGACACGCAACCCGAGTGCCTTGGCCGACATCGCGGAGTCCGATGTCAGCGCCACGGCAACGATCTGCAATTCCTAGCCGGTCGGCTTCGCCGTTCTGCATCAATGGACAGCGCGGATGGAATCGACAACCTTTGGGAATATGGAGGGGATCTGGAGTTTCGCCAGTCAGGATTTGTTGCTCCATGCGTTTGGACTCCGGGACAACGGACAACAGAGCCTGTGTATATGGGTGTTTCGGGTGTTCGAGAATTTCTTCGCAACTACCGATTTCGACGATTCTTCCTAGATACATCACGGCTATGCGATCGGCGATATTCCACGCGAGTCCAAGGTCATGGGTGATCACGAGCATGCCGAGACCATGCTGATCGACGAGATCACGCAACAACTTCAGGATCTCTCCACGCACAGAAGCGTCTAGTGACGCGACAGGTTCGTCAGCAATCAACATCTGCGGTTCAAGAACCATCGCGGCTGCAATAACGACACGTTGGCGTTGGCCACCGGAGACCTCATGCGGGTATCTATTAAAGAATCGTTCAGGAGGTCTCAGTCCGCACTTCGAGAGCGCGGCCGCGACTTGAGCGACTTCATCACCGGCGACTTTGTGGACCCGCAACCCTTCGGCGACTGCTTCATAGATTGTGTCTCGTGGATTAAGTGCACCTGACGGGTCTTGAAACACCATTTGGACTTTGCGCCGGTATTCGCGCATCGCTCGTCGGCCGAGTGGCGATCCGTTGAAACGAACCTCGCCACTTTTCGGCATTTCGAGGCCCATCATTGTGCGCGCAAGTGTCGTCTTGCCGCAACCGGACTCGCCTACGAGCGCAACCACCTCCCCAGCAGCGATGTCGAGATTTACGCCATCTACTGCGCGCGCAACTTCGCGACGACGGCTGAACTGAACTTTGAGATCTTCGACCGACAGCGTTGAGTTCTTCATAGGGCCACCCGGCTCGGTTCAACGTGGATACACGCTGCTTTGCGTTGATCGCCGATGTCGATCAACGGTACGTCGTAACCGAGGCAAAGCTCTTCGACTCGAGGGCAACGCGGGGCGAACGGGCAGCCGTTCCCGAGGTCTGTAGGGTCAGGTGGATCACCGCCGAGGCCACTCGGGGTCATGCGAGATGAATGGTCACCGATGGTCGGAAATGCCGCGGCGAGCGCAGCCGCGTACGGGTGGGCGGGGCCGCTGAGCAATGACCCGCTCGGCCCTTCTTCGACGATGCGACCTGCGTACATGATCGCTATGCGGTCGCACACAGTGCTCAGTAGTGAGAGATCATGAGTGATGAAGATCATGGCAAGATTGAGTCGGCTGCGAAGATCCTGCAGTAGCTCGATGATTTGTGCCTGGACCATGACGTCGAGCGCTGTTGTCGGTTCATCGGCAATCAGTAGTTGCGGATTGCATGCGAGAGCCATCGCGATTAGCACCCGCTGCCGTTGGCCCCCTGAGAGTTGGTGGGGGAAGTCCTTCGCGCATTTGGCGGGCAGACTCACCATCTCGAGAAGTTCGCCAACACGGGAACGTACTGCGTGGTCGCGAAGGTCGTGATTGTGGAGTTCGATTGCTTCTGCGATTTGCCAGCCGATGGTGCGCACAGGATTGAGCGAGTGCAATGCGCCTTGCATCACGATCGAAATACCTGCCCACCTGACCGCGCGCAACCGACTGAACGGCATTGCATAGACGTCTTCACGGTTCAGAATCACTTCGCCCGATACGTGTGCTGAGCTAGGCAACAGTCGCAACATAGCCGCGCCCATCGTGGACTTGCCACAACCAGATTCGCCAGCGATGCCGAGGCTCGCGCCTGATTCGAGGTCGAACGAAACGCCCCGAACCGCGGGAACTGCAGATGCTTGAGTGACGTATGTAACTGTGAGGTCGCGCACAGATAGCAACATCATCGTTCACGCAGTTTCGGATTGACAACCCTCTCGACTGCGTTGCCAACCATCGTGAAGGAAAGCACGACTGTTGTGATCAAGATTCCGACAGGCAAGAAATACCACCAAGCACCGAGCCGGATAGCGCTTGCGGCGTGCGCAGCCTCAAGGGTCTTACCCCACGACTCGCGTTCGAATGACCCGATTCCGAGGAAGGACAAGGTCGCTTCTGAAAGGATTGCGACCGGAACCGTGAGCGTGAGATTCGCCAAGATGATTGGCATCACGTTCGGGAAAATGTGTCTGCGGATTATGTGCCTGTGGGGTGCGCCGAGACCACGAGAGCGTTCAACATATAGGCGTTGTTTGACCGTGAGCGTTTGAGCGCGGATCAGTCTGGCGCTTCCGGCCCATGACGTGAGCCCGATCACGATGATGATCGTTCTTAGCGAACCTCCAAGAACGGTCACAAGAACAATTGCGAGCGGCAATGTGGGGATCACTAGGAACCACTCTTCGATGCGGCTGAGTACTGCATCTACCCAACGCCCGAAGTACCCACTACAGATCCCTATGAGCGCGCCGATCGTGATCGCGAAAACAGCTGCGGCGAGGCCGACGCTAAGGCTGGTACGCGAACCCCAAAGCAAGACAGCGAGCATGTCGCGGCGTTTGTCGTCTGTTCCGAGCAAGTGTTCGCCGCTTGGGCTTGCGAGCTTTGGCTGGTCTATCTGGAGCGTGCGGTCTAGTTCGTCGCTCGAGAAGAGGAGTGGCGTCGCGATTGCGATGACGATGAAACTAAGTAGCACGACACCACCGATTACGCCAGCAGTGTCGGTACGAAACTCTTTCGTGAGTCTTCCAAACGAACGCAACTTGCGTTGGCGTGCGAGAAGCCGTCGCGATTGAGTTGCTTCTTGCACTTGGGTTTCGGTCATGGAGTTCTCACTCGCGGATCGAAGCGCGGGTAAAGCAAGTCGGCGATGAGTGTCGCAGCGATAACAGCAGCGCTTATTAGCAAGAAAATGCCTTGTAAGAGCGCGTAATCGGGTCCCTTGGCCGCTCGGACCAGCTCAGAACCGATCCCAGGAATTGAAAAGGTCGTTTCGACGATGATTGCTCCGCCGATGGTGTAACCGACGTTTAGAGCGATGAGCGTGATCGATGGCAGGAGCGCGTTTGGAACAGCGTGACGGCGCCGAACAAGTGAGTCGCGTAACCCTTTGGCACGAGCGAGTGTGAGGTAATCCTCGCCGCTCGTTTCGAGCATCGCTGCGCGTTGAACAAGTGAATATTGGCCGAGGTATCCAATTACGAGGACGGTTCCGGGCAGCACCAAGTGATGAAATTGTTCAAGAATTCGGTTGAGGCCTGTGGCGGTGCTGTTTGGGTCGATCAGGCCACCCGTAGGGAACCAGGGGTTCTTCGAAGCGAACAGGTACAGCAGTGCCAAGCCGAAAAACGCGTCGGACGTTGAGTAAAAGAACATTGTGATGCCAGTGGTGATTCGGTCGAACTTGCTTCGTGGGCGCCAGCCTGCCCTGATCCCGAGCCAAATCCCGATCACCGCTGTGAGGATCGTTGTGGTCCCGACGAGTTTCAGAGTCGTTGGAAGCTTTTCGGCAATTTCTGAAGACACGGGCTGGCTATTGAGGGTGTACCCCAAGTTCCCATGAGACAGCTGTTCGAGGTACCCGACGTATTGGTCGAGTTTCGAGCCATTCAGATTGAATCGTTCTTCGAGTTCGGCCTTCTTAGCTTCGCTCAGGTTCCGCCCGCGGTACACCGCTGCTACCGGATCGGTTTGTACGACGCGAAAGAGAAAGAAGTTCGCGGTTACAACAACAAACAATGTCCCTATCGCGACGCCGATCTTGCGAACGATCACCGCCGCGCTCGTTTCATTAGAAATTGTTTGCGGCTGAACGGCTGAGAGCTATTCGCGGTCAGCTTGGCCCTTATTGAATTTCAAGAAGATGATGCCGCCGATTATTAGGAGAACGAGTACAGCAGCGCCCACCGTTACGAGCAGATTTCCTTCATCATCCGTTTCGCCGTTTCCTGCGGTATCGGCCTCGGTAGTTTCCGTTGGCTCGCTCGTGCCTGCAGGGACGATGTTCTGGTATGAGTGCGAACTGTTCGTGAACAGGATCGGTCCGGTGTCAGCAGGCTGGCGCACAAAACCTTCCCAACGGTCGCTGCGGTAGGCCATGATGTCATCGGTCTTCCACAGCACCGCATATGGAGCCTCTGTGTAGAACACCATGAGCATTTCTTGGACGAGTTCCATGCGACGGTCGGCGTCTAGTTCGACGTGCTGTTGCTCGTACAGCGCGTCGTACTCGGCGTTGCACCAGTTACCGTCGTTGTAGCCAGGTGAGTCAGGATCCATCGTGATCTGACCGCATGTGAAATATGAAAGCTCGGGGTCGGGGTCAACGAACGGGACCCAACCCCAAGTGAACATCTCATACTCGCCGAGACCAATGATGGTTGTCAGTTGGTCTGAGTCGACGGCCTTGACGTTTACCTCGATGCCGATCGCCTTGAGCCACGGAACCACGAACTCGGCGACCGCCTTGTCGTTCTCGCTATCGGAGCGAATGTTCAGGCGGAACTTGAGCGGGTTCGTGCCTTCTGGCATCTCGCGAATGCCATCGCCATCGACGTCGGCATAGCCCGCGCCATCAAGCATGTCGTTAGCGCGATCCGGGTTGTAGCTGTAGGTCTCGTCTTCTGGAACGACGAGATCCCAAGCTGGTGACGCTGAGGTCACGAGTCCTGCCCCAGGCGTGCCGTAGCCATCGAGTACGTCGGCGACGAGTACCTCACGGTCTATAGCCCAGTTGACTGCTTGGCGAACGACTGCGTCTTTGAGTGCTGCGTGGCCGTCGCCGAGTCCGTCACCTGCATTCATTGCGAGTTCGTTGAATCCGCCTTGGTTGCCTTGAACGATTTCGATATTTTCGTTGGCCGCGAGGGTTTCTACTTGCTCGCCGGGAACGCTGTCGATCGCATCGACTTCGCCGCGTTCGAGGCTCGTGACTAGTGCGTCAGCTTCTGCGAAGTACCGGAACACAACTTCATCTACGGCTGGTGCTTCGCCGTACCAATTTTCGTTGCGGGCAAGTTTCCAGTACTGGCCGGGTTCGTGTTCTGTGAGGGTGAACGGTCCAGAACCAACGCCGTCTTCTGCTGCGTAAGTAGTGAGTGCTTCGGTGTCGATGTTTTCATAGACATGCTTCGGCAGGATGTAGGCGTCCATCATCGGCAGGCGTGGGTCTGGCGCCGAAGTCACAATCTCGACTGTTGTGGCATCTAGCGCAGTTGCGGTGAGATTCCCTGTGATACTCGTGTGGTTGAACCATTCCTCTTCTACAGAACGGTTGATTGTGTACGCGACGTCTTCAGCTGTAAGCGGCTCACCGTCGGACCACAGGAGCCCTTCGCGAAGGTGGTAGGTCCAGGTAAGGCCGTCAGCGGTTGACTCCCAAGTCTCTGCTAGTCCTGGCTTGATCGAAAAGTCGTTGTCTGACTTGTCTGTGAGCGTGGCGTACTGCAGGTTCCATACTTCGTAGTCGACAACGAGATAACCGTTTGTGAGGTTGAGTGAGTCGATCTCTTGGCTCACGCCGACCGTGAATGTGAGTTTTTCATCTTCGGTCCGTGCGTCGGCGGTGGGCGTGACCCCCGAAGCGAGCATTAGCCCGGCAGCAATCGCGAGTGTCGCGGCGATCGATCGAGTCGCTTTGCGAGCCATCTGTTCCCCCTTGTGACGTTTAGCGCAGGAAGGAAATCCCTTTGCGCCAATGTTTTTGATCGTGCTCGATACGTTTTACTACCTGAAGAGCAGGGATACCGGTGACCCCGCCACCGCCGTGGGTTGCAGAGCCGCCTTGGTAGAGGCCAGAGATCGGTGTAGTGAAGTCCGCGTAGCCAGGGAATGGTCGCATGTGGAACATCTGATTAGTCGAGAGTTCGCCGTGGAAAATGTTGCCTCCGATGAGCCCGTAGGTATGTTCCATTTCGTAGGGCCCGATCACTGAGCGGTGCAGAATCGAGTTCGTGAAGCCTGGTGCGAGTTCTTCGACCCGAGCGATCACTCTGTCTGCATAGGCGTCAAGTTCTGTCACGTGGGGTGCGTCGGCGTAGTTGTGGGGGACCCACTGCGTGAACATTGACATGACATGGTGGCCTTCTGGGGCGAGTGTCTTGTCGAATACCGACGGAATACAAATATCGGCGAACGGCGTTTCTGCGGGCTGGCCTCCTAGAGCGTCCTGAAAAGCTCCTTCGATGGTGTCGAGGCTCGGTGCTAGCACGATGGTCCCGCCATGTACTTCGGGATCGAAGCCAGGCTTTGATGTGAAATCGGGAAGCCGGTCGAGTGCGAGGTTGACCTTGACTGTGCCGCTCCGACTTTTCCAGCGACCGATGCCAGCGACTAGATCGTCGGGCAGTTCTCGCTTGTCGAGGTGGTCGAGGAAGGTGATCTTCGGGTGAGTCGTGGCGATGACGATGTCGGCGCTGAGTTCCTCGCCGTTTTCGAGAACAACCCCTGCGACTCTTTCGTTGCGAACTAGAATGCGACTCACGCTCGCTTCGGTGCGAACCTGCGCTCCGAACGACTCCGCTGCACTTCGTAATGCATCGGCGACAGCGCCCATGCCGCCTTCTGGGAATCCCCACGAGCCTGTGATTTCACCGTCTCCGAGGTCGCCGATCTGATGGTGGGCCATCACATAGGCGGTGCCTGCGCTGCGCGGGCCAGCCCATGTGCCTATAACTCCGCTAACGGCGAGCACGCCCTGTAGCGCATCGGACTCGAACCATTCCTCAACAAGGTCGGCGATGCTCATTGTGAATAGCCGAGTGATGTCGCCGACCTTCTTTTGGTTGACGTGACGCAAGCGCCATGCGAGTTTGGCCTGATCTAATAAGTCTTTCGGACGTTTCGAACCAAGTTTCGGCGGAACCGTTGCTAAAAGTGGCCCGAGCGTTGCTGCTAGGTCGCCGAGCCATTCGTTCCACCGAGCGTGAGCGTCTGCGTCGGTCTTTGAGAACTTGCTGATCTGCTCGTGGCGGCGTTGGTCGTCGGCGGGGAGTTGCAAATATCTACCGTCGGGGAGTGGCGAGAAGTAGCCGTGTTGTGGATGGATTTTGTACCCGTGACGAGGAAGGTCGAGTTCTTTCAGAATCTGCTGGGGCATCAGGCTCATCACGTAACTGAGCGCCGTGACCTTGTAGTCGGGCCCCCACGGGTGTTCCGTAACGGATGCGCCTCCAACCTTGTGGCGACGTTCGAGCACGGTTACTGAAAGCCCACGTTTCGCGAGCAAACCAGCAGCAACGAGACCATTATGGCCGCCGCCGATAATTACGATATTCGGGTTTGTATTCATGCGCTGCGCGCAGAGTAGTGCCGAAGCTAAGAGGGTGTGGCGTGTGCGGTGAACCCGTCTAGGACTGCGGTAACTAGAGCTCCGATGCGGTCGACGACATAGCCACCTTCTTGGACGAACACCGTCGGCACGCGTAGAGCATTTAGTAGCGCGCCCGCAGATCGGAAGCCTTCCTGCGTTACCTGAAGTGGGCTGTTCGGATCTTCGACAGCGGCATCGACGCCGAGCGAGACGACAATTGCATCGGGATTGGTCGCGCCAGCTAGATCGCAAAGCATGGAGACCGCTTCGATCCAGTCGGGTTCCCTAGAAGTTGCGGCGAGAGGAATGTTCACGTTTGAGCCAGTGCCTTGCCCAAAGCCGATCTCGTCTACGTATCCGACATAGTGAGGGAACCAACCCGCGGCCGGATCTATGTGGACTGATCCGAACCACACATCGTTGCGGTCATAAAAAATCTCTTGAGTTCCGTTGCCATGATGTGCGTCGATATCGATGATCGCTACCCGGGTCGCGCCATTTGTTCGGAGATATTGCGCTGCGCCAGCGGAACTATTTAGGTAACACGACCCGCCGTAGAAGGAGCGTCCAGCGTGGTGACCCGGCGGACGCGTAGCTGCATATGCCGAATGTTCCCCGCCCAACACCATGTCGCACGCCGTTAGCGCACAGTCGATAGCAGCGCGCGCGGCGCGGGCAGTGCCTGACCCGATTGGCGTCATCGTGTCGAACGCGTAGCGACCAACGTTGGCGTGCAATGCGTGTGGTTCGCGTGGACTGACATGATGAACGAACTGTGGTATCGGAAAGATGTACGGCAGTACCGACGGCTGGCCATAAGTAATGTCGTATCCATTGGCAATCCATTGTTCGTGAGCCGTATCGAGGAACTTGACGAAGTCGGCATCGTGGACCGCAAGCAGTGGCTCGTCGCCGTGGTTCGTTGCCTCAACAAGTCGGGCGTTTCGCGAGTTGAACGCGCTGCGCAACACATCGGTGCGGTCGGGTTCTTCGTCGCTCGGCTCAGCGATACCGACGAATACACCCGACTGTCCGAAATGCAGATCGGTGTCTGCGCTCCACACGCAAGGGATTGCGAGTTCGGCCATGGGCCGAGACGGTACCGTTTCGCTGATGAGTGTTCCAGCCCAGCGAAAGAGGCCAGCTGAGTTCGGAATTCACATCGGGCCGTTTCCTAATGGTCCCAACGACGCGATCACCGATGTGTCGTCGGTAAGAGTCGGACACCACACAGTCTGGCAAGACGAACCATGTGTCGCTCGAACGGGAGTCACCGCGATCGTTCCCGCCGCCCTCGATTCGCAGTTCGCGCGTCCGATGGCAGCCGGTATCGCAGTGCTGAACGGCGCGGGCGAACTGACAGGCTCGCTCGCCATCCGTGAATGGGGTCTACTAGAAACCCCGATCTTGCTGACCTGCACAATGGGCGTCGGGGGCGCTTACCACGGTGCGATCGAAGCGATGGTCGCAGCGTCGCCCCGTGTTGGGGTCGATGACGTCGTAATTCCCGTCGTTGGCGAATGTGACGACAGTTGGCTACACGACGCTCGCGAGTACCCATCGCTCCCACCTTCTTTGGCCCGATCGGCCATCGACGCTGCCACTGGCGGGCCGATAGCTAGTGGATCGATTGGAGCTGGCACTGGCATGGTTTGCTTTGGTTGCAAAGGTGGTATCGGAACGGCATCGCGGGTTACGCGGCACGGCACAGTAGGCGTGTTGGTGCTCGCGAATTTTGGGAGTCTCGATCGACTAACCGTTGATGGCGAGGTCGTCGGGCCACGTTTAGTCTCAGAGGGCTACGGCCGTGGCGATCGCCCGGAACCCGCAGGAAGTTGCATCGTCGTGGTCGCGACAGATGCTCCGCTAAACGCGAAACAATGTGAGCGTGTCGCTCGACGCGCTGGCCTCGGTCTCGCGAGGGTCGGATCTGTAGCACATAATGGGAGCGGTGAAATCTTCGTGGCTTTCTCGACCCGCCATCGAGTCGATCGCTCCGATCGCAGTGCGGCCTCCGCGCAGGTCCAGCTCAACGATTCGGCGCTTGACGATCTCTTCGCGGCAACCGTTGACGCCACCGAAACTGCTGTGCTCGACGCGCTGTACAGCGCGGAGACGGTTACCGGTCGAGAGGGCAGGACGATCTATGCGTTGCCAGTAGATCGTATCCACATATGAGCGAGCTGAGACTCGGATTTATTGGTTGCGGAATGATCGCATCGGCACACGCCGCTGCGGTCAGGTTGTTGCAAGAAGACGGTCTTGTGCGGCTTGTTGCAGCAGCCGATCCTGACCCAGCTGGAATCGAACGAATCGCCAGTATTACCGGTGACGTCGAGCATCGCTTCGCCGATGGCCGAGATCTAATTAGCTGTGACGACGTGGACGCGGTGGTTGTAATCACTCCAACGCGCTTTCATCGCGAGGCAATTCTTTTAGTCTGTGACTCTGGAAAACCGCTGTTCGCTGAGAAGCCGTTGGCTCCGACTTTTGATGTCGTGACCGAAATTCGCGATGCGATCGTCAAGACCGGCATTACATGCCAGGTCGGGTTCCAGTCACGTTTCCATCCGATCAATCGAAAACTTCGAGCGATAATCGAATCGGGAGAACTCGGCGCGCCGATGGGTTACACGCTGCGTGATGACCAGTACTGGCCGACTGGTGCTGTCGTCGAGGGTCATACAAGTTGGCGCAGCGAACGCTCCGAAGCGGGAGGTGGCGCCTTGCTCGAACACTCGATCCATTCGTGCGACTTGCTCAACTGGTTGTTCGGCCCAGCGGTCGAAGTGTTCGCTAAAACGCGTTCTGTATTTGGCTATTCGGTAGAGGATGTCGCTGCGCTGACGATCGAACATGCGAGCGGAGTCGTAGGCAACCTCGTGACGATATTTAACGGCGTGCAAGGCAGAGAAGAACGAAGGCTCGAAGTGTTTTTCGAGCGCGGTGCTGTCGAAATCACAACGGATTTCGTGGTCGGAGCACCAGAAGATTCAATGCTTATCCAGAGGCCAGGCGAGCCCGCAGAACGCATCGATGTCGTCGAACTCCGGCGACAAGATTTCGCTAGTCAAGGGTTAGATCCGGATCGGAAAGTTTGGGTGTATCAGTACCACGCACATAGAGCGTTCGCAGAGGCGATTCGCGCGAATCACGATCCGAGTCCGACAGTGCAAGATGCGTACCGCGCCCACGCGTTAGTAGAGGCTGGGTATCAGAGCGCGCGCTCGCGGGTGCCTGCGAGCGTGTTGCAGACATGACCTGCGCGATCGCCAACAAGAATTCATTCGAACGATGGGAACCGAAGTGAACGGACCAGAGGGAATCGATCGCAGCGCCTTAGAGGCGATGCTGGCGCCAGGTTCGAGCGGCAGCATGCTCCAACGCGCCGCCTACTTGTCGGACTCGGTACTCGAGTGGGAACGCGAGCACCTATTCGCTCGATCTTGGGTATGCGCTGGGCGTTCGTCTCTAATCGAGCAAGTCGGGTCACGAATCGCAGTCGAAGTGGGCGGGGAGTCGTTGTTGCTGGTCCGCGGCGACGACCAGCAGGCACGCGCGTTCTACAACGTGTGTCGCCACCGCGGTCACGAGCTGCTCGCATGTGGCGATTCCGACAAGCGCGGGTCTATCCATTGTCCGTACCACGCATGGACATATACGCTTTCAGGCGACCTTGCGCGCACCCCGAGGTTCGAGCAGCCAGCGGGCTTCGAAATGAAAGACAACGGACTGATCGGGATCCGCGTAGAAGAATGGCAAGGCTGGATTTTCGTGAATCTTTCTGGCGACGCAATGCCGTTTGCTGAGCACCTAGGCACGTTCGTCGAGATCATCGAGAATTATGAACCGGAGCGGCTTGTTATTGGCGCGACTCATCAGTATGTGAGTCCGTCGAACTGGAAACTTCCGATCGAGAACTACCACGAGTGCTACCACTGCACTGTGATTCATCCTGAGTTGTGTGTGCTTTCTCCACCGGATTCCGGCGACAACATTTTTGCCGCGGGTATGTGGGCAGGTGGCACCATGGTGCTCGAACCGCATGCCACAACGATGTCACTCGATGGTCGTTCCGATGCTCTGATGTTGCGAGGTCTCGATGCGCAACAGCTTCGTTCGGTCGCTTACATCGGTTTGTTTCCGAACCTTCTCGTCTCGATGCACCCCGACTACATCATGACCCATCGCATCGAACCTCGGTCGGCAGGTGAGACTTTCGTAGAGTGCCAATGGCTGTTCGCTCCTGAGGCAGTCGCACGCCCCGACTTCGATCCGAGCAACACCGTAGATTTTTGGGATCTAACGAATCGTCAAGACTGGTCTGCTTGTGAAGGAGTGCAGCGCGGCCTGCAGTCGAGGGCGTTCGTACCGGGACCGTTTTCAACCAAAGAGAATGCCGTCGCCGATTGGGTCAACTGGATCGCGCGCTGTTATCTCGCGGGAAGACAGGTTTCGTACTTTCCAACGTAATTACTGCCCATGTAGGGTCTTGTTCGATGACGAAAAGCGACGATGGCGCAGATGAAACTTTCGATGCTGGAGTGGCACTGTTTAGTCCGGGAGCGGCGAACGATCCCGAACCGGTATATCAACACCTGCGCGAGCAGTGCCCGGTGTCTGCTGCAGCGGGGATGTTCGGGGACAACACGTGGTACCTGTCACGATATGAAGACATCGCGTGGGCAATGCGCCATCCGGAGGTATTTTCATCGAGCGCGGAAGCGGTAAAGATTGGGCAGGAACATCCTCTCATTCCGTTACAGGTAGATCCCCCCGACCACGCACAGTTCCGGCGGCTATTGGACCCTGAGTTTTCGCCACGCAGGATGGCCGAACTTGAACCCGAAGTGCGTGCGCTCACAATCGAGTTGATCGAGAAATTCGCCGACGCAGACGGCTGTGATTTTCATACAGAATTTGCAACACCGCTACCGAGCACAGTGTTCCTCAGGCTTCTTGGACTACCGCTTTCGGACGTACACAAATTCATGCAGTGGCGTGACGACACCGTGCGGCCACGCGGTAAAACCCAAGAGGAACAGGTAGAACGACGTCACGCGGCAGCGTCTGCGATCACTCGCTATCTCGAAGACGGACTAGACGCGAAGCGCGCCGATCCTGCCGATGATCTCCTGACTCGAATTGTTCATGGCTCAGTAAATGGCAGGCCACTCACACGCGACGAGCAACTTGGGATATGTCACCTTCAGTTGATCGCTGGCCTCGACACGGTGACAGCCACGCTCGACTGCATGGTCGCGTACCTAGCCCAGCATCCCGAACGACGCCATGCGCTCATTGCTAACCCGGAATTGGTAGATAAAGCGGTGGAGGAACTCTTGCGCACTGAGACGCCAGTTCAGGTTGTGCCACGCGTATTGGCGCAAGACTTTGAACTGCGCGGTGAGAAAATGCAAAAGGGCGAACACGTAGTGTTCGTTATCGGCGCCGCCGACACCGACCCTGCAGAGTTCGAAGACGCTGCCACCGTTCGTTTCGACCGGGCAGCAAACCGCCACCTCGCATTCGGCGGTGGTCCACACAGGTGCCTTGGCTCACATCTAGCGCGAATGGAACTGCGAGTCGCTTTAGTCGAGTTCCACCGCAGGATTCCTGACTACGAACTACTGCCAGATTCCGTCATCAACTACTCGGCTGGTATCCGCCAAGCCGACCATTTGCCGCTCAGGTTTACGCGCAGCAGTTAGCGCGACGATTCAGGCAACGGCGTCGATCGAGTCAGCGAGAATGCGTAGCGCCGTGTCTGCCTGATCGGCGCTGATAACTAGAGGTGGCGCTAAGCGCACCGCCGACTTACCGCAGGTCAAGACGAGTAATCCGCGCCGAAAGCAATCTTGCTCTATTCGCGCTGCTGTGTCATGGTCCGCAAACTCGATTCCGATCATCAGACCTCGGCCCCGGACTTCCTTGATACTTGAGTTCAACGATGCGAGTTCGTCGAGTCCGCGCAGTAGCCGGGCGCCGATCATGGTTGCGTTCTCGAGAAGTTCGCGTTCGACTACGTCGAGCGTTGCGATGGCCGCTGCACAAGAAACTGGATTGCCGCCAAATGTGCTTCCGTGCTTGCCCGGGCCCCAAACCATTAGCGCTTCGCGAGCGATCACGGCCGACAGCGGCATCCCACTAGCAATACCTTTGCCGGCGACGATGATGTCCGGCGAAATACCGACTTCGTGTTCGATCGCCCACATTTTTCCAGTGCGACCGATACCGGATTGGACCTCGTCGGCAATCAGCAGGATTCCGTGCTCGTCGCAGATCCGCCGTAGGGCTGGCCAGAAGTCGGGCGGTGGCACGCTGTATCCGCCCTCGCCTTGAATTGGTTCGGCGATAATTGCCGCGACATCTAAAGGATCACAGAGGTGTTCGAAGAGGACTTCTTCGATGAACGCAGCATCTCCATAAGGAGCGTGATAGGTGCCTGCTGCCATCGGTCCGAAACCACCGCGATATTTGCTCTTGCTAGCCGTGAGACTCAAGGAGCCGAGAGTCCGACCGTGAAAGGCTCCGAAGAATGCGATCACGTTGTGTCGCTTGGTCGCGTACCGAGCGAGTTTGATTGCACCCTCGACTGCTTCTGTTCCGCTATTTCCGAGAAATACCTGTGCTGCCCCCATGCCGCTTGGCGTCGAACTGACGAGGCGTTCACACGATTCGGCGTAGACAGGTAGATACCAGTCACTAGCGCAATAGTGCAGAAGCTTGCTGCTCTGCTCGTGGATGGCGTGGACGACTTCTGGATGGCAGTGGCCGGTACTCGTTACAGCGATCCCAGCGTTCATGTCCAAAAAGCGATTGCCGTCGACGTCTTCGATCACGCACCCAGCAGCACGCGCCGGTACCAGTGGGTAAACGCGACCCATCGATGGGCTTGTAACGAGCGCGTCGCGAGCTATAGCGGACCGAGCCAGAGGACCAGGTAATTCGGTCGTGATAAATGGAGTTGGGGCGCCAGCCAATTCCGAGTTTGAAGCTGTGTCAACGGGGCTCATCTTTTATCCTTCTACGATCGTGCGCGACTGTTCGCGCAGGTATTGCTGCAAGTAGTACGGCCCACCGCCAGCCTTGCCGCCAGTTCCGGAACCTTTCCAGCCCCCGAATGGTTGCACGCCCGGCCACGCGCCGGTCGTCGCGCCAGCGCGCCTGTTGATGTAGACGACACCGGCCTCGATGTCGTTGAGGAACTTATCGATTTCAGATTGGTCGGTAGAAAAGAACCCGGCGGTCAGGCCGAGCGATGTGTTGTTGGCGTGCGATAACGCTTCATCAAGGCTGTCTACCGCGGTCACTGAGATAAACGGCACGAACAGTTCCGTTTCCCAAAGCGAACTGTCGACAGGAACTTCTACGACAGTTGGCGCGACAAAATTTCCATCAGCTAGGCGACCGTCCGTGAGTCGATGCCCTCCGCAGAGCACTCGCCC
>SXJP01000004.1 GCA_005779395.1 Actinomycetota bacterium | reverse complement strand
TAGACCACCACGTTGATAGGCCGGAAGTGTAAGCGCGGTAACGCGTTCAGCTGACCGGTACTAATCGGCCGAGGACTTGTTTTTTTTGATGTTCGTGCTCGCTATGGGGTTCTCACAGGTATGAGAGAACTGACAAATTTCCGGTGGCCATGGCGGCGGGGACACACCCGTTCCCATCCCGAACACGGCAGTTAAGCCCGCATGCGCTGATGGTACTTGGAGGGGAACTTCCTGGGAGAGTAGGACGCCGCCGGAATATTTCTGGATGATGCCCGTCGCATGAGCGGCGGGCATCATCGCGTTCTGGGTCAGAAACTCAACACTTTTTCAGTTAGCGTTAGCCAGTCCACTATCTCGAAAGTCGCAGAATTTAGTTATGTCGCCGCGTGAAAGCAAACCAGTTGGCAAAGGCTCGAACCGTTCGCCGAGGCCATCTAGCAGTCGTGGTGGCGCAAGTTCTGGCAGCGTAGGCAAGCAAGAACCTCAGCGCGGCGGCGCTAGTTCCGGCCGGCCGCCTCGGCCAGAGAGTCAGCGTTCTGGCGGATCAGTCACACCAAGCAGAGGTTCTAAGCCGGTCGGTCGCAAGTCGTTGGCCGATGATGTCCGAGATCGAAAGCCACGGACAGACGAACGACGGGGCCATAAAGATACAGATCCGCCGGAGATCAAGCGATGGGTCGACTACCCGAATCCGAAGTACAAGGATGGTGGCGCAGCCGAGTCTGAACCGGCCAAGTCGGCTCGGACTCCGCTACGTGTAAAGAAGTCGCAGAGGTCAGACACGCGAGCCGCTGCGGGCGGTGGCGATGCTCCACGTCGCAGTCGCGAACATCCGGCTCGTCGGCGTCGCCGTCGAGAAACCGAGGCGATGGATGAGCTGATGCGCCTCGCCGGCCCGAATCGCAACAAGGCTTTGAACCAGTTACGAAAGGCGGCTGACCTTTTTGCAGGAGGGCTTGAGCGCGAAGCATTGAAGGTTGTTAATCCGCTCGCGAATTCATATCCCGATGCTGCAGGCGTCCAGGAACTTGTGGGACTCTGTCATTATCGAGTTGGTCAGTATCCATCTGCCCGCAAAGCCCTCGAAAGCTTCGTCACGCTTAGCAACAGCACTGAACAGCACCCTGTGTTGATGGATTGTCTTCGTGCGCTCGGTAAGCACAACAGGGTCGAGACGCTTTGGGCGGAGTTGGCTCAGGCATCTCCTTCGGCCGAACTTGTGACTGAGGGAAGAATCGTGATGGCTGGGTCGCTAGCAGATCGAGGCAAGCTTGAAGCAGCGATCACGTTGCTAGAGAAGCGCTCAAGCGCGCCTAAGCGGCTGCATGAGTACCACTTGCGACTTTGGTATGCGCTCGGAGATCTCCACGATAGGTCGGGGAATACTCCAGCCGCTAGGCACTGGTTCGACGCCGTGGCATCTCGGAACAGAAGCTTCTTTGATGTAGCTGAACGCCTTGCTGCGCTTGGTCGATAACAAGTGTTTCGCATTCCTATCGAAGTAGTTGTCCGAGCCGCTGTGTAAGTTCTGATTCGTTCTCCCCGTCGCTTTTGCTCCCCTGGCGTGATATCGCTCGGTGTTGCGGCTCAAGGTCTATTCGGAAGGCAAACGGTATGAATATTTCGGTTCTTGCAGGCTCTCTCTCGAGTGCCCCAGAGGTACGGACACTCAAGTCAGGCGACCAAGTCGTGCAGCTTCAGGTCGCGACGCGGTCTGCTGAAGTGGTTCGCAGTGTGCCAGTTTCGATGATCGACGCACCGGCGTGGCTCCAGGGGCTTGATGCCGGCGCAGAGGTAGTGGTGCTCGGTTCGGTACAGCGGAGATTCTTCTCGGCGGGTGGATCAACCGGATCGCGCACCGAAGTAGTCGCCCAAGAAACTCGCAAGGCGTAGGACATGCGCGGCCGTAAGAAGTTGGTTCTGTTAGCGCAGTCTGCGCTCGAAGATTTAGAGAGTGGCCAGTAGCGGGCGGTGTGTGCGCGCCAATTCGGCGTACCGAAATTCGGGCGCAACATGTCGCGCTGTTCGTGCCCGTCCGTTGTACGCTCAAAATGGTGCTCGAATCCGAGTGCGGTTGTGAACAATTCGTGGCGGGCCTGACACGTCGCGGTCGAAAGGTCAACGGTGACCATAGAAGTCTCTCCTGACAGAGTCCAATCAGTCGACAGAGTTGTCATCCGATTCGCTGGCGATTCTGGCGACGGCATGCAGCTAGTCGGCGATGGGTTCACGGAACTCTCCGCGGCATTCGGCAACGACCTTGCAACGCTGCCAGATTTCCCAGCAGAGATTCGCGCACCAGCAGGAACAGTCGCTGGCGTCTCGTCGTTCCAGGTCCACATTTCTGACCATGACATAGTTACGCCAGGGGACGCGCCAAACGTACTAATAGCGATGAACCCGGCTGCGCTCGTCGCAAACCTCTCAGACCTCGCTCCGGGCACAACGCTCATCGTTAATGGCGATACTTTCGAGCAACGAGACCTAGATAAAGCCGGACTTGCGGTAAACCCGTTAGAGGACGGCAGCCTCGATGCCTTCAACCTCTACGTAGTCCCGATGACATCGATCACAGTTGAAGCAACCGCGAGCCTCGGGATAAAGCCACGTGACGCAGAACGCTCAAAGAACTTCTTTGCATTGGGCTTGCTTTGCTGGATGTACACGCGTCCAGTCGCGCCGGTTATCGATTGGATCACAGATAGATTTTCGAAGAAGCCAGATGTGCTTGCAGCGAATATCGCAGCGTTCAGGGCTGGCCGCAACTTTGGTGAGACTGCCGAATTGTTCGATATGCCATATGAGGTGCGTCCGGCTGCACTCACCCCTGGGGTCTATCGCAACATCATCGGAAACTTGGCTACGGCGTACGGTCTCATTGCCGCTGCAGAGAAATCGAAGCTTCCGCTTGTTTACGCGAGTTATCCGATTACGCCAGCTTCCGACATCCTGCATGAACTCTCAAAACACAAGAACTTCGGTGTGAAGACTCTTCAGGCCGAGGACGAGATAGCAGCGGCAGCGATGGCGATAGGCGCGTCTTTCGCGGGCGCTCTCGGCGTGACCGGGACCAGTGGGCCTGGACTAGACCTCAAGGGCGAAGCGCTCGGATTAGCGGTAAGTCTTGAACTCCCGCTGGTGCTAGTCGATGTGCAACGTGGGGGTCCGAGCACGGGACTTCCGACCAAAACAGAACAGGCGGATCTTCTTCTCGCTATGTATGGCCGACACGGGGAGTGTCCGATGCCCGTGATCGCTGCGAAGAGCCCTAGCCACTGTTTTGACGCTGCCTTTGAGGCTTGCAGAATCGCGATCAAGTATCGAACGCCGGTGATTTTGCTTACGGATGGCTATCTAGCTAACGGCGCCGAACCGTGGTTGTTGCCTGACGTGAACTCGTTGGCCGATATTTCGGTGCCGTTCGCAGAGGTCCCTAACGATGGCGACAAGTTCCTGCCGTACTTGAGGGACCCAGAAACTCTCGCCCGTCCGTGGGCGATTCCAGGAACGCCGGGACTCATGCACCGAATCGGTGGTATCGAAAAAGAGGGCATCGGTCTCGGCGGCGAAGGCGGTACCGGGAATATCAGTTACTCGCCAGAGAACCACTCTCGCATGATGCACATGCGTGCCGACAAGGTGGCAGGAATAGCCAAGGACATCCCCGGTGTCGAACTCGATGCAGAAGACGGTGCTCAGGTTCTGGTTCTCGGCTGGGGGAGTACTTGGGGTGCGATCCAAGCCGGGGTAAGGCGAACCAGAGCGCGCGGTCTCAAGGTTGCCTCGGCTCATCTTGTGCATCTGAACCCACTTCCTAGCGACCTAGGCGATGTGCTTCGTCGTTACGACAAAGTCTTGGTGCCGGAGATGAACCTTGGTCAGCTGAGCCGGATTGTGCGAGCCGAATTTCTAGTGGATGCCGTGAGCTTCACGAAGGTCCAGGGTGTTCCGTTCCGGGCAGGCGACATGGAAGCGAAAATTCTTGAGATGATCGGACTTGTCAAATGACCGAAACTGCAGTCACATTCACCCGCAAGGATTTCGAGTCTGACCAAGAGGTCCGGTGGTGTCCTGGATGTGGAGACTACGGGATCCTGGCCGCTATGCAGTTTGTGCTTCCGGAGTTGGGCGTAAAGCCAGAAAACATGGTGTTCGTCTCTGGAATTGGTTGTGCTGCGCGTCTGCCTTACTACATGAATACCTACGGCGTACACAGCATCCACGGGCGCGCGCCAGCTGTCGCGACTGGAGTTGCGTTGACGCGCCCCGACCTAAACGTCTGGGTGATCGGCGGTGACGGCGACATGCTTTCGATCGGTGGCAACCACCTCATTCACGCGCTGCGCCGAAACGTAAATCTCAAGATCGTGATGTTCAATAACCAGATTTATGGTTTAACGAAAGGCCAATATTCGCCAACAAGCGAGATCGGCAAGGTCACAAAAAGTACGCCGTTCGGTTCGCTAGACCACCCATTCAATCCACTGTCAGTCGCGCTTGGCGCTGAGGCATCGTTCGTTGCGCGCACTCATGATGTCGACCGTAAACACATGATGGAAACTTTCCGTCGCATGCACGCACACGAAGGAGCCGCTTTCGTAGAAGTTTTTCAGAACTGCAACGTCTTCAATGATGGAGCGTTCTCTGCAATCTTGAAACGGGACAATCGAGCCGACATGCTGATCGACCTTGTTCATGGAGAGCCGATCAGGTTTGGCGCCGAAGGTCAGCACGGCGTAACGCTCAACGAGTTTGGTGAGCCTCGAGTCGTAGAGGTCGATGACGTCGGCGTTGAGAAGCTGTTGGTTCACGACGAACATCGTTTGGACCCAACGCTGGCTTTCGCACTTTCGCGCATAGCGAATGCTCCCAATATGCCAACACCTATCGGTGTTTTTCGCGATGTTGTGCGGCCGGTATACGAGGCTGAGGTACAAAGACAGCTCGCCGTTTCAATTAAGCGGACAGGTCCCGGAGACCTTTCGAAGCTTCTGACTAGCGGACTTACATGGACTGTTAGCTAAGGCGACAGCCCCGTTGTACTTAGCGGGTCAGTCGAAAAGCCGGAACACCATTCCGGTGCGGGGCTTCGGAAAGAAGTAGGTCGATTTCTGAGGCATGCGAACGCCAGCCTCGGCGGCTGCGGCTGTGTCTTTCACGCTGACAGGGTTTAGTAACAGCCCAATAGTTGCTTCTCCGGAGCGAGCGAGTGATGCCACAACGTCGATGTCATGCCGGTATCGCCACTCAGCGCTACCGAGGAGCGGAACAATTACTGCCTCAACTAGCGCTGCGTCGGTCCCGCGAACTGCAGCATGCTCTGCCTTTATCAGTGCAGGTTCGCAAACTTCCGGGAGTGGCTTGAGCGCGTAAAGCCGATCCTCTGTAGCTAGGCCGAGACATCCGGCTTCATGCATCTTGGCGCGGAGTTCAGCTAAGTCGTCGGGAGTGTTAGGACCAACGGCCTCGATTGTGAAGGCTCCTGCGAGCAGCGACACTACGTCGATTTCGTCGCGAACCGTAACGAGACGATGAATTGGTTGAATGCACAGTTCGTCGTCTGATAACTCGACGACAAAGCAGAGAATCGCGTCTGGTCCAACGATGCTCTCGCCTAGTTGAGATTGCTCTTCGCGGTAGGCGATTGCTGTTTCGAAACGATGGTGACCGTCCGCGAGCACCAACGGATGTCTAGTAATCGCGCTCGAGATCGCGGAGATGCTGTCGTCATCGTCGATTGCGTACAGCGTGTGGCGCGTTCCGTCTGCGTCTAGGCACGAAGCGAGTTCGACTGTGGTGTCAATCAACATTGTCAGACCAGGCGTTGGCGATAAGCCCCAGATCGGATCGAGGTTCGCTCGGGTCGCGCGCAACAAAGCGAGTCGGTCAGACTTGGCTTTTGGCAACGTGCGTTCATGCGGCAGTACACCGCCAACGCCAGCGCGTTCGGGCAGTTGCAGCGCGCCAAGAACGCCTGTGGTATGTGCTGGCCCGCCGTCGGGATCGGTGAAGTCCATGCGGTAGCCATAGAACCGCGATGAATCGTCTTGTAACAGCACGCCGTTCGTTTGTAGTTGCGCGAGCATTTTGGCCGCTACCCGATACCGATCGCCTTGTCCTGCATCGTCTCGGGGGAGGATGAGCCTGACCGAGTTGCTCTCGTGAAATGCCTCGAGTTCGATGCGCTCTGATTCGTCTATCACGTCGTACGGCGGCGCAGTTACGGCGCCGATCTCGGCCCCGAGAACTCCTAAGTCATAACGCAGTCCACGAAAAGGTCGAAAGTCAGGCACTCGGAAGAGACTACGTTCGAGGCATGGGCGAGGACGAGATTTACAAAGTTCCTAGTGCGCGGTCCGCGCAGGCGAAAATATCGGTGTGAGGCGCCGACTAGATGTCGAACTTGTCCGGCGTGGCCTAGCGCGCAGCAGGGCGCACAGCAGTGAGCTAATCGCATCTGGGCGCGTGACGGTTGCAGGAGCACCTGCTTCCGCAGCAGCCCGATTGGTCGAGGCCGATGAGGCAGTGAACGTCGCCCCGGCGGCCAATGAGTTCGTATCACGTGGGGGACGAAAGCTAAGTCACGCTCTCGATATTTTTGGGATTTCGGTCGAAGGGTTACGGGTCCTCGACGCTGGTGCGTCAACTGGCGGATTTACCGACTGTCTCGTGCAACGCGGTGCCCGACAGGTCGTGGCTGTCGACGTCGGACATGGGCAGCTTGCGTGGAGTCTTCGACAGGATCAACGCGTAGACGTGCGCGAACGCACGAATGTGCGGGATCTCATGGCAACAGACATCGGCGGTCCTGTGGACATGGTGGTAGCCGACTTGTCATTCATTTCGCTCCGGAAGGTTGCCGAAGCACTCGTACGCCTTGCTAGCGCCGAGGCGAAGTTCATACTCCTGATCAAGCCACAGTTCGAGGCAGGTCGGGAACGCATCGGGAAGGGTGGTGTGATCCGCGATGATGTCGTGCGCCGTGAGGTGGTCGAGGAAGTGCTTGATGCTCTAGCCGATCTCGGGCTAGGAGCATCTCAGATCGCAACTTCGCCGATTACGGGGGCAGATGGAAATGTGGAATATCTAGCTCTAGCTGGGGCCGGACCTATGAAAATCGCGCGCGAAGACCTAGATCGGGTCCTCGGACCACTCGAGATCGGGCAAAATAGACCCTGATGCCTGCTGTCGGCCTAGTGCCACATCCCGATCGACTTGGAGTCCATGAACTAGCCGCCAAAACTGCGGCCTGGCTTGCTGAGCGTGGCGTCGAAGTCAGAATACCTGCGGGAGTCGCGAGTCGGGCTGGTCTCGGATCATTAGGCGTTTCAGACAGTGAGTTTGCCCGAAGGCTAGACCTAGCGATCTCGATCGGGGGTGACGGGACGATGTTGCACACCGTTCGTCTCGTATACCCCTGTGATGTGCCGATCGTTGGGGTCAACGCGGGTCGCCTGGGCTATCTCACGACCCTTGAAGCTCACGAGTTACACGACATGCTGCCAATGCTGATCGAGAGCCCAGAGTCGGAATTCGACATTTCCGACCGCATGGTATTGACAGCTGAAATCGCCATGGCAGACGGCACGGTCCGAGAAGTTTTTGCCCTGAATGAGATCGTGCTCGAAAAGGTGGAGAGTGGTCGTCTCGTCGAGATTGGTGTCGAAATCCATGACGCGCACTTCACCACGTATGTCGCGGACGGTGTGATCGTCGCAACCCCAACCGGTAGCACAGCGTACGCATTTTCTGTGCGAGGGCCGATCGTGTCGCCGCAACATCGGTGCATCGTGGTCGCTCCTGTCGCTCCCCACATGTTGTTCGACCGCACGCTCGTCCTTGGGCCCGACGAAGCTGTTCGTTTCGAAGTGGGGAGTCGAGCAGTTTCGATAGCGGTTGACGGCCAGGATGGCGGAGTCCTCGAGCCTGGCACAAGACTGACTTGCGCTGCCGCGGATTCACCTGTGCGAATCGTCACCAAGCGCGGTAGGGCTTTCCATCAGATTCTCCGCAACAAGTTCTCGCTACCGGACTCGGGCGACTAGATCGATGCTCACAGAGTTACGGGTTGAAAACCTTGGAATTATCGCGGAGCTAACAGTCACGATCGGCCCGGGCCTAACCGCTATTACTGGCGAGACAGGCGCAGGGAAAACTCTGCTGATTGAGGCGTTGCAATTACTCCTTGGCGCGCGTTCGGATGGTTCGCTCGTGCGCGAGGGCCATGAAGAAGCGCGCGTAGATGGTCGATTTCTTTGTGGTGATGATGAGGTCGTGCTGAGTCGCGTGGTGCCGCGCGAGGGTCGGTCGCGCGCGTACATGAATGGCAGGCCCGTAGCCGCAGGGGAACTTGCCGATTGCACCTCGACCTTGGTTGATCTTCATGGACAGCACGAACAGCAGTCGCTTCTCGTGCCAGCTTCGCAACGTTTGTTGCTCGATAGTTGGATCGGCGACGCGGCATTTGCATTGCGTTCCGAGTTGGCAAAAAGTCGCGAGCGTCTCGCTGAGTTAGCCGAGAAGCTACAAAGCCTTGGTGGTGACGACCGAGCGCGTACACGCGAAGCTGAGTTGCTTGCTTATCAACTTCAAGAGATTCACGACGCAGGCATCGCTTCGCCCGATGAGGATCAGAAACTGGTTCTCGAAGAAGCGCTTTTGGGTGACGCGGAGAGCCATCGCTCGGCATTGTCACAAGCGCGTTCCGCTCTATCTGAACACGCAGTCGACGCACTCGGCTTGGCGATTTCTGCGCTCGTATCTCGTGAGCCGTTCGAGGCTTTCGCGGAGCGGATCAGGGTCGCTCAAGACGGCTTGGCCGATATTGCGCAAGATCTGCGTCACGCGACAGACAAACTGGTATCCGACCCAGAACGATTGCAAGAAGTACGTGACCGACTTTTGCGATTGCGGGAATTGCGACGTAAGTACGGCGAATCTCTCGCATCGGTCATCGAGTTTCGCGATGAGTCCGAAAAGCGACTCTCTGAATTGCGGTCGTACGAAGCAGTTGCAGCCTCGATCGAAGACGAACGGGCCGCCGTAGCTGCGTCACGCACCGAAGCGGCGCAGCTCCTGACATCTTTGCGTGTTGAGCATGAACCAGCATTGAGCAAAGCCGTTACGGAACAACTGAGAGTGCTCGCCCTGCCCCAGGCGACATTCCGAGTCGTGTTAGAGCCAACCGAAATTCAAGATGATGGCGCTGATCGCGTGACATTCGAGTTGGCGCC
>SXJP01000024.1 GCA_005779395.1 Actinomycetota bacterium | reverse complement strand
TCACGAGAAGGGGCAGACTCGCGTTCGGACCTAGCGCTGCGAGCGCGCGTCTCGAAGGTTCTAAGGCGTGGATGAAACAGGTACTAGTTGCTGCTGGTGTGCCGACAGCGAAACACATGAGTTTCGACGCGACTCAACTCGATCCGGCTCTCGCATACTTAGAGACAATGCAAGATCTTTGGGTCATCAAGACCGATGGACTAGCAGCGGGCAAGGGTGTGATCGTTACAGAGTCTCTCGACACGGCTCGACGCGCGGTGAGTGAATATCTGTCTGGCACGGCTTTCGGTTCTGCCGGTACAACTTGCGTCATCGAGGAAGGAATGGTCGGCCCTGAACTTTCGTTGTTCGCGATGTGCGATGGAACTGATGCGGTATTTATTGGCTGCGCACAAGACCACAAGCGCATCGGTGATGCCGATACCGGCCCGAACACTGGTGGGATGGGCGCATACAGCCCTGTGCCGTTCGTAACTCAAGAGCTCATAGACGAGGTCATGGAAACAGCGATACGACCGACTCTCGTCGAGCTAGAGAGGCGCGGCGCGCCGTACCGCGGTGTCCTTTTTTGTGGCCTGATGATGACGACGACTGGTCCGAAGGTCATCGAGTACAACGTTCGATTTGGCGACCCAGAGTGCCAGGTACTCATGCGGTTACTTGAGAGTGATTTGTTCGTACACCTTCACGAATGCGCTAGTGGCGCTATCCGGACGCCGGTCCTGAGGTCCGAACACGCCAGCGTTGGATTGTGGCTAACCGCTGAGGGCTACCCAACGACTCCAAGGGTCGGTGACTCGATATCGGGTCTAGAAGTCGCGAACGCAATACCGGGGGTCGAAGTCTTCTTCGGTGGTGCGAGTCGCACTCCCGATGGGCTAAAGACCTCAGGTGGTCGTTCGCTCTGTGTCACGGCTACGGGGTGTGACTTGCAGTCTGCAGTCGACCTCTCGTACGCCGGTGCCGCGTCTATTTCGTTTCGCGGCATGCACTACCGTCGGGATATTGCCGCTCAAGGACTGATCAGATGATTCCTCGTTATTCACGCCCCGAGATGGCTGCGCTCTTTTCAGATGATGCGAAATTCGGAACATGGCTTGAAGTCGAGATTCTTAGCTCAGAAGGCTGGGCTGAGATCGGCGTCGTTCCCAAAGCTGATGCTCAAGCAATTCGTGAACGCGCGGCCTTCGATGTTGAAGCGATATTCGAACGCGAGAGAGTCACCGATCACGACGTTGCTGCATTCGTCGATGTAGTGCAAGAGTGTGTCGGCCAACCTGCTGGCGCGTGGGTGCACTACGGACTGACATCAAGCGATGTCGTGGACACGGCTCTGGCATGGACGCTTACGAAGGCGTTGGACCTGATTGCAGAATCAGCCAAGAACCTCGAGGATGTGCTCACCGCTAGGGCCAGAGAGTTTCGCAACACGGCAATGGTCGGCCGCACTCACGGCATTCACGCTGAGCCAACAACCTTCGGCAACAAGCTTGCTTTGTGGGCGCTACAGGTGCGCCGCGACCGTGAGCGCGTAGCTGCGGCACGCGAAACAATTGCTGTCGGCAAGCTGAGTGGCGCAGTGGGTACCTACTCAAATATCGATCCAAGTGTCGAGCAATTCGTGTGCGATCGACTCGGGCTCACTGCCGTCCCGGCGACCCAAGTTCTTGCTCGCGATCGTCATGCGCAATTGTTGTATACGTGCACGTCGATCGGTTCGACTATCGAACTGATCGCGTTAGAGATTCGCCACATGCAGCGCACCGAATTACGCGAGGCAGAAGAAGCATTCGCGACGGGAAGTCAAAAGGGTTCCTCGGCGATGCCACACAAGCGCAACCCGATCAAGAGCGAACAACTTTGTGGCCTAGCCAGAGTTCTACGCGGGAATCTCACTGCAGGGTTCGAAAACGTCGCGCTTTGGCACGAAAGAGACATCAGCCACAGTTCCGTCGAGCGAATAATTCTTCCAGACTCGCTAACACTTTGTCATTACATGTTGTTCGTAGCTCATCGTTTGGTTAGCGGACTGCAGGTCTATCCCGAACGCATGCGCGAGAACCTCGACGCGAGCTACGGACTTGTGTTCTCGCAGCCCGTTCTCTTGGCTCTCGTAGAGGGCGGCTTAGCGCGCGATGACGCTTACCGGATTGTGCAGCGCAACGCTCTTGCCTCATGGGAGAGCCGAACAATGTTTCGCGAATTGCTAGAGAAGGACCCAGACGTTACGGATCGCCTTTCGCAAGCGCAGCTCGATAGGGCGTTCGATCTCGACCGATCGTTAGTGAATATCGGCCGGACGTTCGATGCGTTAGACGCGCTTGGAAATCTCTAATGGCGATGTCTGCGCCTGACCTGAAGCCCATCTACTCGGGCAAAGTTAGAGACCTATACGAGGTCGATGCTGACTCGATGCTCATGGTCGCCTCTGACCGGATTTCGGTATTCGATGTTGTGCTCAGCGACATCGTTCCAGACAAGGGTCGTGTGCTCACGGCGTTGTCTACTTGGTGGTTCGAACAAACCTCCTCAATAATCGCGAACCACGTCATCTCTAGCGACCCGACTGACTTGCCCGATGTCGCTGGCGATTTTGCGGGTAGGGCGATGCTTGTCACGATCACTAAACCAGTGCGCATGGAATGTGTCGTGCGTGGCTACTTGTTTGGAGCGGCATGGACCGAGTATCAGGCCAGCGGAACCATCGGTGGCTTCGAAGCGCCGACAGGAATGCGTGAGGCAGATCGTCTAGAGACGCCGTTGTTTACGCCATCAACCAAGGCCGAGGAAGGCCATGACATGCCGCTAACGAAATCTCAGGCTGTGGAGCTTGTGGGGAGCGAGCTATACGAACGAGCACGTCAAAGCTCTATGGACTTGTACGAGTTCGGTGCCTCACATGCGGCTAGTCGCGGCCTCATTCTCGCCGACACGAAGTTTGAATTCGGGTTGAGAGGCGACGATCTCCTCGTGATCGACGAGATGATGACGCCGGATTCGAGTCGCTACTGGCCCGCCGATAAGTGGGAGCCTGGGTCGGCGCCGCCAAGTTTCGACAAGCAGTACGTCCGCGATTACATGCTCGCGACCGGATGGGACAAGGAACCGCCAGCGCCGCCGATGCCGGCAGACGTAATAGTCAACACACGCGCTAAATACATTGAGGCGTACGAGATGATTACCTCTCTTGCGTTCTCAGACTGGTTCGATGGCGCCCAACATCTACGATGACCGGAATGCCGAGCTACGAAGCCCACATAGATATCTCACACCTTCCGGGTGTAGCGGACCCGGCTGGATCTACGGTCGAGCGAGCGCTGCCTGCACTCGGTTATGACAATGTTTCTGGGCTGAAAATTGCTCGCAGTATCAAACTCGTACTCGAGTGCGCAAGCGAGGCAGAAGCAAAACGACAAGTCACAGAGATGTGTGAGCGAATTCTCGCAAACCCTGTAATAGAGAATTACGCAGTTTCTGTTACCGAACTTGCTCGTCCATGACTACTCGAGTCGGGGTAATCCAATTCCCTGGTACTAACTGCGAACTCGATGTGATTCACGCTATGACTCAGCTCGGCGCAGATGCTTCTATTCTTTGGCACGGAGACCCGACCGTCAATGGTGTCGATACCGTAATCGTCCCTGGCGGATTTGCTCACGGCGATTACTTGCGCACCGGCGCTATTGCGCGCTTTTCGCCTGTGATGCAGGCTGTGGCGGACTTTGCGGCGTCTGGCGGCCCGGTGGTCGGTATATGTAACGGTTTTCAGATCCTCTGCGAGGCCGGGTTGTTGCCAGGAGCACTGCAGAAGAATGCTGGTCTCAAGTTTCTTTGCGAGCCAGCAGAAATTCGGGTCGAAACGTCGCGGAGCGTGCTCACGAACGGCGCGCAAGTCGGACAAGTATTGAGAGTTCCAATCAACCATTTCGAAGGCAACTACATCTGCGACGCATCGACCCTCGCAGAACTTCAAGCCGAGGATCGCGTGGTGTTCCGGTATGTGAGGAACCCGAATGGCGCGCTAGACGACATCGCGGGAGTGTGCAACGCTGCCCGCAACGTCGTCGGACTCATGCCACATCCAGAGCGCGCATCGGATCGACTTTTAGGTAGCCAAGATGGCAACGTCTTGCTTGGTTCCGTGCTCAGCGCGTGCGCCAAAGTGAGTTAGGTGTAAACCGTGGCCGACTCATTGCATGTACAACTCGGAATGACCGACGACGAGTTCGAGGCCGTCGTAGCCGAACTAGGACGCGAGCCAACACATCTCGAGCTAGCTATGTACTCGGTGATGTGGAGCGAACACTGTTCGTACAAGTCTTCTAAACCACACCTGAAACGGTTTCCAACAGATGCTCCATGGGTAATGGTCGGGCCAGGTGAGGGTGCCGGAGTAATCGACGTCGGCCGAGATCTTGCTGTCGCGATACGTATCGAGAGCCACAACCATCCGAGCGCGGTTGAGCCTTATCAGGGTGCAGCGACTGGCGTAGGCGGAATAATTCGTGACGTGTTTTCGATGGGGGCGCGACCAATTGCTTTGATGGACCCGCTCAGGTTCGGAAATCTCGACGATCCTCGTACCCGTTATATCTTCGAAGGTGTCGTCTCGGGAATCTCCGGTTACGGCAATGCCGTTGGCGTGCCTACCGTCGGTGGTGAGGTCGTGTTCGACGACTGTTATCGCGATAACCCGCTCGTGAATGTTTTTTGTTTGGGTCTTCTCAACCACGACGAACTCCAACTCGCGGTAGCTGGTGCTCCAGGTAACCTTGCAGTCCTGCTTGGTAGCGGTACTGGCCGTGACGGGATCGGTGGCGCGAGTGTGCTTGCGAGTGCAGGGTTCGCGGAAGGTTCGCTCGATAAGCGTCCGAGCGTGCAAGTCGGTGACCCGTTTGAAGAAAAGCGGCTGATCGAGGCGTGCCTCGAGTTGTATCGGCGCAAGCTTGTCGTAGGCGTGCAAGACCTTGGCGCAGCTGGGCTGTCGTGTGCGGCGAGTGAGACCGCAGCTAAGGGTGGCGCGGGGATGGATGTCGATGTTGCTCGCATCGTGCGCCGCGAACCGAAGATGACGCCAGTAGAACTTCTTACATCAGAGAGTCAAGAACGGATGCTCGCGATCGTTACGCCCGAGCAACTCGATGATGTCCTCGAGGTCGCAGCGCGCTGGGAGGTCCGTGCCAGCGTTGTCGGACTTGTCACCGACACAGAACGTTTTCGCGTCTACGACGGTCGTTTCGATGCGCTCGGGATTCCCGGCAAGAATCCGGCGCGGCCTCATGGCGATAACGCCGAGGTGCTTTCGAGTGATTCGGCTCCCATCGCAGACGTCCCGATCGGCTCACTCGGCGATGGTCCCGTTTACTACAGGCCGCTTGCCGTGCCGGATGATCTTGCGGAACGCCAAGCCGACGATCCGCGTGGCGTGCTTGCCACAAAATTCGCGGATGGCGTCGACTTGTCCGCAGAGCTGCTCACTTTGCTCGCTACGCCGACAATTGCAGATAAGACATGGGTATCTCGGCAATATGACCACCAACTTTTCCTCAACACGGTCGTTGGGCCTGGTAGCGATGCGGCAGTGTTGCGTCTCAAAGGCACGACGAAGGCCCTTGCGATAAGTACCGATGGCAAAGCTCGGTTTTGCGCACTCGATCCTCGTGTCGGTGGCGCGCTAGTCGTGCTTGAGGCAGCACGCAATGTTGCTTGCGCTGGCGCAGTCCCGAAGGCGTTGGTCAACTGTTTGAACTTCGGCAACCCAGAACACCCCGAAATCATGTGGCAGTTCAGCGAAGTCGTAGACGGCATGAGCGAAGCTTGCGCGGCGCTTGACCTGCCTGTCGTCGGAGGCAATGTGAGCTTCTACAACGAGAGTCGTGGAGCCAACATCGACCCGACCCCGACGGTAGGAGTAGTCGGCCTAATTGACGATCTCAAGGTCATACCGCCGGCTGCAGCTTTGCGCGATGGCGACGCTGTCCTCGTGCTCGGAGCGACCGCGCCAGAACTCGGCGGAAGTGAGTGGGCATCTGTGCTCCACGGATTGCATGCGGGCGTGCCACCAATCGCCGACCTCGAAGCCGCCGGACGTTTGTTGCCATTTGTTGCAGAGCTAGCTAACTCAGGCGCAGTTGCTGGAATACACGACGTCAGCGATGGCGGTTTGGCAGTGGCTATTGCCGAGATGGCTATCGCTGGCGATGTCGGAGTGGTGATCGACCTTGCCGGTGTACCAATTTCTGAGGCCTGCTCTCAGGCCGAAATTCTTTTCTCCGAAACAAGTAACCGGGTCGTGTGCTCTGTGAGCCAGCTCGATGTCGAAGTCTTACTCGCCGCAGCAGTTGCCGCGGAAATCCCTGCTGCTGTCGTCGGTATTGCTGGTGGAGCAGAAGTGAGTTTCGGCGCTTGCGCGAATGTCGGTCTAGTTGAGGCGACCGATGTTTGGCGCTACGCGATCGAACGTTCGCTTCGTAGATAAGTCAGAACTTCGGCAGCTGATTCCTCCGGAGTGCGTCCCGCAGTTTCGATTCGTAACTCTGGCGAAATCGGTTCTTCGTACGGGTCGTTCATGCCGGTGAATTGTCCAATGTCACCAGACCGAGCCTTGGCGTAGAGGCCTTTGACGTCTCGAACTTCGCAAACTTCGAACGGCGTAGCTACGTGGATTTCGATGAAGTTGTCGATCGTTGCACGAACTTCGTCTCGAATCTCCCGATATGGCGAGATCGCAGCGGTAACTGCGATCACCCCGTTACGAGCGAGGACCTTTGCGACCCAACCGATCCGACGCACATTGGTGTCGCGGTCTTCTTTCGAAAATGTCAGGCCGCGGCTTAGATGCTCACGGACTTCGTCACCATCGAGCAATTCGACCCTGTGCCCAGCTGCGGCGAGCTGCTCGACAACGATGGTTGCGATCGTGGTCTTGCCAGCACCAGAGAGACCAGTGAACCAGAGGCAACATCCAGAAGTATTTGCAGCCATGAAACCGGCAGGTTACCGGTCGTATGCGAGAATGCCGACGTGGGATCCGATGTTCGCGATGCATGTGGAGTGTTCGGCATCTACGCGCCGGGACACATGGTCGCGAACCAGATCTACCTCGGTCTCTTCGCTTTGCAACACCGCGGCCAGGAGTCGGCCGGCATTGCGTGTAGCGACGGTGACACCATCACTGTCATCAAGGAAATGGGACTCGTCGCGCAAGCCTTCGACGATGTGAAACTTGCAGCGCTCGATGGCCATATCGGAATTGGGCACGTGCGTTACAGCACTACTGGGTCTAGTGAGTGGCGAAATGCTCAACCAATTTTCCGCAGTGTCGCCGACGGTGGCATTGCGCTCGGACACAACGGCAATCTCACCAACACAACAGAACTTGCTGAGGTGCTCGGAACGCTGCCAGGAATGTTCGAGCACTCAGCCACGGAAGTTGATTCCACCTCTGACAGTGAGCTCATCGCAGCGCTACTCGCTCAGGAGTTCTCAAACGGCGAAGACTCAGATGGACGCGATCTCGAACGGGCGCTCACAACCGTCTTGCCGAAACTGTCGGGAGCTTTTTCGCTAGTGCTCATCGATGAAGCCCATCTGTTCGGCGTGCGCGATCCGCACGGCATCAGACCGCTGGTCCTAGGTCGAACCGATGGCGGTTGGGTGCTAGCGAGCGAGACCGCAGCGTTAGACATTGTCGGAGCGCATTTTGTGCGCGAGGTCGAGCCAGGCGAGCTTGTAGCTATAGACGCGGCTGGTGTTCGTTCGATTCGGTATGCCGATCCGACTCCGAACCTCTGCATCTTTGAGTTCGTATACATCGCTAGACCCGATACGCAGTTGTACGGAAAGAGCGTGCACCTCGCACGCCAACGCATGGGAGAAGAACTAGCCCGGCAAGCCCCTGCCGATGCAGACATGGTCATGCCTGTTCCAGAGTCGGGTGTACCGGCAGCGCAGGGTTACTCGCGTGCAAGTGGCATCGCGTACGGCGATGGTTTCGTAAAAAATCGTTACGTCGGCCGAACCTTTATTCAACCCGACCAACGTCAGCGTGGCTCGGGTGTGCGTATCAAGCTCAATCCAATAGCTGCAAATCTAAGCGGCAAGAAAGTAGTTGTCGTAGACGACAGCATTGTTCGCGGCACAACAACCAGGCAGATAATTACGGTTTTACGAGAAGCCGGTGCTGTCGAAGTTCATTTTCGTGTCAGCTCACCTCCGTATCGCTGGCCTTGTTTTTATGGTCTCGACACCGGAGAACGAGCGGACCTACTCGCGGCCGACATGTCAGTAGGAGAAATCCAAGATTTCTTGGGCGTCGACTCGCTCGCGTACTTGGATCTCGACCGACTCGTTGCAGCCACCGAGGTCGGTCACGAGAGTTTTTGCAGTGCTTGCTTCACTGGCAATTACCCAGTTGCAGTACCGCTACAAGACACCAAGCTCGTGCTTGAGAATCGCTCAGCCGCCGATCACGACTTCGGCCAGATATTGCCGGAACAGTCAGCTCAATGAGGTTCCGCAAAGAGCACGACAGCCTCACCTATGAGGCAGCCGGTGTTTCGATCAACGCAGGCGAGCGTGCAGTAGAGCTAATAAAGCCTCATGTGCGATCAACATTCAGGCCAGAGGTGCGTGGCGACATCGGTGGATTTGGTGGACTGTTCGCCGTCGATTGGAAGCGTTATCGGGAGCCGTTGATAGTGAGCAGCACCGACGGCGTTGGAACAAAGTCAGAGATTGCGCGCATCGTCGAACGGTACGACACAATTGGTATTGACCTCGTAGCGATGTCCGCAGACGACATCGCAGTGCAAGGCGCAGAGCCTCTTTTTTTTCTCGACTACATCAGTGTCGGAAAACTCATGCCCGAGCGTCTCGAGGAATTAGTTGTTGGTGTTGCTGACGGTTGTCGCCAGGCTGGGTGTGCGCTGATCGGTGGCGAGATGAGTGAGCACCCAGGCTTGCTCGAATCTGACGAGTTCGACATGGTTGGTTTTGCAGTCGGTGTTGTGGAGCGCCAGAAGTTGTTGCCGCGCGACGTTGCTGCAGGGGACGCCATTATCGGGATCGCTAGCCCAGGTTTAAGGAGCAACGGATACTCATTGGCGCGTCGCGCAATCGACCGCGCTGACCTTCGATATGACGAGCCAGCATGGAAGGGTGCTACCAGAACGCTCGGCGAAGAGCTTCTCCTGCCTTCGGTGATCTACACAAAAGCGATGCTCGATTTGATTGCGCACGTCAAGGTGCATGCGTTTGCTCATATCACTGGCGGCGGCATGCCAGGCAACATTAACCGAGTACTGCCACACGGGTGTGATGCGCGAATCGAACGCGGCCGATGGGAAGAGCCCCGAATTTTTTCGGTCATCGAACAAGCTGGCAACGTGAGCCGTGAAGAGATGCAGAGAGTTTTCAATCTTGGGGTAGGGATGGTTGCGATCGTCTCAGCAGATTCAGCGAACGCTGCGGTCGATCGCCTGAGAACCCACGGCCATGATGCTTGGCGAATTGGTTCGGTCATCAAAGGACATGGAGATGTCCAGATTGTTGACCGCTAGACAAGCGATTCGGCGATCTGGGTGTAGGCAACCGCGCCAACAGAGCCGGGTGCATGGTCGAGCACCGTAAGACCACGCAGTGGCGCCTCTGCGAAACGCACCGAACGGGGTACAACGGGTTCCAAGACTTTGAGCTCGAATCGGTTCTGTACGTCTTCGAGTACTTCGCGGCTGTGGCGCGTGCGTCCATCGTGCATGGTCGCCACGACACCTCGGACTACTAGCGCTGGATTCGTGTACTTGCGGATTACCTCGACGGTGTCTAGCAACTGTGCGACGCCCCTGTGTGAGAGTGTCTCGCATTGCAATGGGATGATGACTTCGGCTGAAGCTGTCAGCGCATTCACGGTGAGCAGACCGAGTGACGGTGGACAATCGATCAGTACAAAGTCGAATTCATCGATAGACGTGTCGAAGGCCTCGCGCAATGTGAAGTCTCGGCCAGTTCTACCGAGCAGAGCTTGTTCCGAGGTAGCGAGATCGATGTTCGCAGGGGCGAGTACGACATCTGCGCATCGAACCATGACGTCCCCTAGCTCTTTTCGGCCGGTCAATACGTCGTGCATTGACAGGTCTAATGAGTCTGGATCAAGCCCGGCGGAAAACGAGAGACAAGCTTGTGGGTCAAGATCAACGAGCAGCACTCGCTGGTTCAATCGCGCTAGTGCGATACCAAGTGTGTGCGTCGTGGTGGTTTTTGCAACACCGCCCTTTTGGTTCGCAACTGAGATAACCCGCGCCATTGAGTGGGAGCTTAGGGCAATCTGAATATGTGGGGTTTCGGGGATAGTGTCCGGATTTTTTGGTATAGGGTCATATCGAGACCGAGTTGGGCTATTGTCGCCCGGTCTTATAAAGGGAAGCGGTGGGCTCACCCCATCGGATTGGTCGCACTAGGAGCGCCATGAACAAGCATGAAGATGTAAACGCTGAACAAGAAGCATTGTTGACCCCTGCTGAGGTCGCAAAGATGTTTCGAGTCAACCCCAAGACTGTCACGCGGTGGGCGCGCTCTGGCAAGATCTCGGCAATCCGGACCCTTGGTGGTCATCGCCGATTCAAGGTCAGTGAAGTTCGTGCCTGTCTCGAGGTCGTCGCTGAGGATCAGACTCTTTAAGTCCTGAACTACGTCGAAGTACCAAGAAAATCTAACGGGCCGACCCAACGGGTCGGCCTTCTTAGTTGGGCGCTGTTTCATGTCGCGCTTGTGCGATGGTGGCCGGGACCGGCGTCGATCCGGTGACCCCACGCTTTTCAGGCGTGTGCTCTGCCGACTGAGCTACCCGGCCGTGAAGCAGTCGGCCGAAGCCGGATGCTGACGCGGTCCTGACGGGATTTGAACCCGCGGCCTCCGCCTTGACAGGGCGGCGTGCACTCCAAACTGCACCACAGGACCAAACTGGCACCCCCAGGGGAGTTCGAATCCCCGTTACCGCCGTGAAAGGGCGGCGTCCTAGGCCACTAGACGATGGGGGCTCGCGCTCCTCAAGGAACATGGGCACACTAGCAGTAGCACCTATCTGCAACTCCAAACGGGCTTGAACCACACCGTAGATACCAGGCCGCATTACGGTTGCGCGCCAATGTTTCGGCGACTACGAGTTCGGACTTCCTTCGGGGTTTTTCTCGCGATGTGCGTGGCCACGACGTTCTCGGCGTGTAGCGGCACCTCGAGTATTCCTGGCCTTGGCGCTAACAACACAGCCGGATTCTGCAAGGTGGCGCAGAAACTCCCGGACGTGGCAGCGATGCTCAAACCAGCTGTGGTCGACGATCCTGCAACGTTTGACAAGGTGTTCCGTGATGCTGTCGACGCGTATTTAGCTGAGCTTGATCTGCTCGCAACGCGGTCCCCGAAAGAAATCGAGAAGCAGATCCTGCTGCTCATGTCTGCTGTAGATCAATACAAGTTCAGCGACGCTATCGTCGCCAAGACTCCAATCGATATTTACATCGTCGAGACTTGCGGCCCGCCAACGACCACTACTAGCGAGGCGTGAGCGTGTCGAACTTTTCGCCAAGATGAGTCGTCGACGACGTGGGTAGCATCGTTTGATGGAACTTGTGGCCCGAAAGATGGGTTGTGTCCCTATCGATACAGACCCTGCGGTGTTCGCAATGCAAGTGGAACAGTGGCGTTCAATGTCGTTCGACGAGCGAATAGAGCTAGTCGATCGACTGTCGATAGACGTATGCCGGTTAGCAGAGGCTGGCATCAATTTCAGTTCTCCGGGGTTGTCAGAAAAGAGCAAAGGCTATGAGCTAGCAGTCCGGCGCTTCGGTCGAGAGCTAGCAGACGCCGTCTTCGCGAAAGCCCCTAAGTAGATCGTGGTACTCGGGCCTATCGAACTCGTTCAACAAATCGCTGCGTTGTTCGATGAGCTAGCGATCCCGTACGCTCTTGGCGGGTCAGTCGCGAGTTCATTGTTCGGCGAGCCGAGGTCGACAGTCGATGTCGATGTCGCGATTGATCTAGCGGTTGAATCAGAGGATCGACTACTTGAGTCGCTGCAGGGCGAATTTTACGTTCCACTGGATTCGGCGCGTCTCGCGATTAGAACCCGATCTTCCTTCAACGTGCTGGGCGCAGAAGCCGCAGCGAAAGTCGACGTATTCGTGCTCGGCGATGGCTTGCTTGATCGGATGCAGATCGAACGACGGGTTTGGGTACCGCTGTTTGGTGAGGGGAGCGGCGTTTGGGTCACGTCGCCAGAGGACCAGGTGTTGAGAAAACTTGATTGGTTCCGACTCGGTGGCAGGGTATCTGACCGGCAGTGGCGCGACGTCGTCGGGCTGCTCACTATTCAGGCAAACTCGCTGGACTTCGAATACATGCGTTCTTGCGCAAGTGAATTAGGGCTTACTGAACTCCTCGACGCAGCAAACGCCGGTGGTGTGTAGGTGTAGGCCGTCTATTTGATTCAACTAAGGGGGGGTTATGGTAAGTCCCGTTAGGTTTTTCAGTATTTCTCTACGGCTGGCAGGAGCAATTGCTCTTGGCATGGCAGGGGTTGCAGCGTGCGGCGGTGACGACGGTCCGAAGTCGATCGAAGTTGAACTGTCTGAATGGACGGTCAAATCAGATCCGAATTCGGTCGACGCTGGCGAGTACGAGTTTGCTGGAGTAAACGCCGGCGTTGAGACTCACGAGTTTGTGCTCGTAAAGGGCGACGACCCAGCAAAATTGCCGGTCGATGCCGACGGTGCTGTGGTCGAAGATGAACTCGCCGATGGTGCATTCATCGGAGAGATTGAGGACATCGCTGTTGACGCAACGAAGCGCGTGAACTTTGAGCTAGCTGCTGGCGACTACGTGCTTTTCTGCAATGTCACAGAAACCGAAGATGACGGAACTGTTGAGAGCCACTTCAAACAGGGGATGGCAACCACCCTCCACGTCAAGTAATTGCTAGGAAACTTCCCTCAGAGGCTTCTTCAACGGATCAAATGCCGTTGAAGAAGCCTCTCGTGTTTAGGCAACGCCGGTCATTTTTGCGACATCGGCCGTCGGGCTTGAGTTGGTGGTGTTATCTACGGCGTTGCATGTGACCGTGTAGACGGCGCCGACCGTGGCGGGAACTCGGAAAGCCAACTTCCACGGAGCTTCTTTCAGCCCGGTCGTTGAGGAAGCAGGCGAAATGGTCCTTGATACGGAGGTGGTTGTCCATTTGCCGGGACGGTTCCAGTACTCGACACGACCGCCAAGCGTTCGAGTGATAGTGACGCTCGCAAGTGCACCAGTAGCCGAGCCACTCCACCGGACTGTGCCGCCGAGGGTCTTTGTGACACCGACCTTCGCCTTACCGAGTCCACTTGGGGTCCGCAGCTCACACACCGGCGCAGTTAGCAGCTTGTTGCGTTCATCTGTGAGTGCGTTCAACGCATTCGTCGCCGCTACTGATTCGGTGTTGAGTGCAGTCTCAAGGTTCTTGACGTACTGGGTCACCCAGGGATCGCTAGTAGTGCGGATGTCCTGATTCACTGCCTGGCCATTTGTGTTATCGCCCCAACACATGACTTTTCGACTGACAGCGACACCACAACTGTGTGCCCTGCCGGCAGAAACCATGTTGTAGGCACCGCTTGGAACTGTTGTTCGGCCATTCGCGTAGTTACCCCAACAGCTAAGAGTCTGGTCAGATTTTTTGGCGCAAGCGTGCGTGCTTCCGGAGTCAACGAACTCGAAGGTCCCTGTTGGAGCGTTGGTCTGGCCATCGCCGTTTCCACCCCAGCACTTGATTTTCTTACCTTGGTTGATCGCACAGCTGTGTAGCCCACCGGCAGACATCGACGTGAAGGTTTCGGTTGCCGGACCTGTTGGCCCGGCCTTGATAGTTCCCCAGCACGCGATCTTGCCTGTGGTCTTGATGCCACAAGAGTGGAAGCCGCCGGCGGAGACGGCGATGAATGCAACGCCTGTTGGAGCTGCTGTCTGGCCGTCTGAGTTATAGCCCCAGCAGGTGATGGTCTTGAACTGGTCCCTGATCCCGCAAGCGTGGGCTGCCTCAGCTGCGATAGCGGTGAACTTGCCTGTCGGCGGGATGGTGCGCCCGTTGTCGGCTTTGCCCCAACACTTGATGGTCTGGTCGGTGGCCAAGGCGCATGAGTGGTAGGTCCCAGCCACGACGGCGGTATACGTACCGGCCGGCGCCGTTGTCTGTCCGAACTCGTTATCTCCCCAACACATGACGGTCTTGGTTGTTGTTATGCCACAAGAGTGGAACCCTCCGGCTGCCACCACTGTGATCCCACCTTGAGGTTCTGTGTTAGCAGCGAAGAGCCGACCTTGCCATTCTTCGAAATTTGCTGGCGGCGTAGTGACGGCTTGTGGCCCGCTTACGGCAGACTCAGCAAGACCAGCCGAGGGAATGACCAGCACTAGTGCGGTCCCAACGATGCGTGCGACACGTGAAAACCCCTGCATGAGCCAGTACTCCCTTGACAAGACCATGAATAGATATTTCATCTAAGCACGTGTGCAACGCAGTTTCTAGCGGAGCGTCTGAGATGTGACGGATATCGCACAAGAATGGAAAGAGGCCTGGCTGCGCGCCGGCCCTCACCCGGTTCATTTGCCGATGACTAATCAGTTCACGTCTCAGAAACTGATCGTTGTCATCTTGCTTACCTCAGTTGTCTAACTTTGATTTCCAGTTGAGTCGAACGCGCTACATGAGACCGTATAGGTGGCGCGCTTTGTGGCCGGCACCATCATCTGTAGAGACCATGGAAGTTCGTGAATTTCTCCGAAGATTCCGGAATTGTCAGATGGCGACCCAGTTGGGTAGACGGTTCGGTTCACCCCAACAGCGCAGGGACCCAGTCACCTCGAGGGCACAGCCCCCCTCCGGCAGCAACGTCGATCTGGCCGTCGGGCAGGTCCGATGGACTACCGCTAGTACACGCGATTCTGTGATCAGGTTTGATTCCGCAACCGCCAGAACTCGACTCCTCGTGCTCGATGAAAGCGTTATTCGGCTGGGGCAGAAAGCCGTCGTCGTAAAGTCCGCCCCAGCATGCAACTGTCTGCGACTCCTCGATACCGCAGGAATTTGAGCCGCTGGTCGTTATCTTGGTGAGCCCGGCTTGTGGGGTTACATCGGCTGCGAAGAGTCTGTCTAGCCATTCGGTGTGGTTGGTTGGCATGGCGGGATCTGGTTCGTCGGCTGTGGCCGTTAGGCCGCCTGCTGGGATCACTACAAATAGTGCCCCAAGCAGTACCCGAGACAAGCGCGGGATTACGGACACGGGTTACCTCGGATAGAAAACAAACAATAGATGAATTATCTATCGGGGGGGGGCGATGCGATCTGAATGAAAGCCGCGAGGAATGTGGCGCCTTTCACAGATGCTGAGCTCGCCGCGACCCGGGTCGGAGATACCTGCCGACCAACAGGCGAAAAGTTGCGAAAGTCAAGTGTGGGGGTTAGCGCCTCGGGGCGTAGCCAAGGGTGCTGCTTACAGCAACTTTGGACTCAAGGGCCTGCTCTGAGTTTGTTGGCAAGGTGAACGGGTGGCTTGGTCGCGGGCCACGTTCGCCGTAGCAACGTTTCCAGTGTTCGCGGCCGGAATGCGGTCCGACAATCCGAGCCCCGAGAATGATTCGACCTTTACGTAAATTGAATCTCATGCGCCGCCCCCGTGATTACTAGACGGTACATCTAAGCACATACCAAGCTCTCGCCGCAAGAGGCTCCGTCGGAATAGGTGAGACGGCCATGGCTTAGTTCAAGAATTGGTGGGTCGCCCGGGACTCGAACCCGGAACCTGCGGATTAAAAGTCCGACGCGCTGCCAGTTGCGCTAGCGACCC
>SXJP01000023.1 GCA_005779395.1 Actinomycetota bacterium | reverse complement strand
GGAAAGCTGATCGACTGCTCGGCCATGCGCGGACAGCCGCTCAAGGGGACCTGCTCGGGTTTCAGGATTCCGTTCATGAAAGAGGGCTTTCTGCTCATGAGCGCCAGCGAACGATCGAGACCGGCGACATCGACCTGATGATCAAGAAAGAAGGTCTGAAAGTACGCCGCGAGGTCGTGAAGCTTGAGCGCAACCTCGGCGGGATCAAGAACATGGACCGCATCCCGGACGCGATTTTTGTGATCGACACGAACAAAGAGCACATTGCCGTTACCGAAGCCAACCGACTCGGCATTCCGGTTATCGCTGTCGTTGACACGAACTGCGACCCAGATGTCATCGACTATGTGATCCCGGGTAATGACGACGCGATGCGCTCCACGAACCTGCTGTGTCGCGTGATTGCCGACGCCATCATCGAAGGCAAGCAACTAAACAGCAAGCGCCGCGCTGGCACCCGCTCAGAAGGTGCAGCACCGAAAGTCGCGGCCAAACCAGCTGCCCCAGTTCGCACGCCAGAAGAACAGGCAGAGTTTGCGGCACGCCAGGCCGAAGCTCGCGACGCTGCCGCTGCAAAACAGCGTGAAATCGAAGCTCGTGCTGCAGCGGCAAAGGCCGAAGAGAAGCCAACTGAGCCAGAAGTCGCAGTTGGCGAAGCTTCCGAAACCGAAGCCGTTACGGCCGCCGAATAGCGCTTAGTAACGAACTAGACATTCAAGAAAACGAGAAGAGGACATATGGCTGACATCGCGGCCAAAGACGTAGCGGCGCTACGCAAGATCACAGGCGCCGGGATGATGGACTGCAAGAAGGCACTCACCGAAAGTGGTGGCGACCTCGATGCTGCAAAAGACTGGTTGCGTGAGCGCAATCTCGCTGGTGCCTCGAAACGAGCTGGCCGCGAAGCAGACCAGGGAGCTATCGACGTTCTTTGTTCTGGCGATCTTGCGGTGCTCGTCGAGTTGAACTGCGAGACAGACTTCGTAGCCAAGGGCCCGCTGTTTAAGGACATGGTTGCAAAGCTCGCAGCGCAGGTAGTTGCGGTGAACTCTGACGACATTGCCACAACAACCGTCGACGGGACCACTGTCGAAGAAGCGATCACTCAGTTCGCCGGAACGCTTGGCGAGAAGATGACGCTCGGTCGTGTCGCCCGCTTCGAGTCAGCTACTGGTGTGCTCGATGCCTACAAGCACATCCAGAATGAGCGTGGCGTAATCGGCGTTCTCGTCGAGCTAGCCGGAGCCGACCGTAGCGATGCGAACGCACAGGCCGTTGCTCACGACCTTGCTCTGCACATCGCAAGTGCGGCGCCGCGGTTCGTGAGCCGAGACCAGGTTCCCGTCGAGGAAGTCGCAGCTGAGCGCAAGGTGCTCGAAGCCCAAACCCGCGAGGAGGGCAAGCCAGAGAACGCGCTCGAGAAGATCGTCGACGGCAAACTCAACGGCTTCTACAAGACCATTTGCCTCGTAGACCAGCCATTTGTGAAAGACAACAAGACCACGATCGGGCAGCTTCTCAAGTCAGTCGGTGACTCAGTAACGGTCGCTCGATTTACTCGAGTGAAGATCGGCGAGGAATAAGCCTCCGATGCCAGAACCTGCCTATCGCCGTGTAGTTCTAAAACTCTCTGGCGAAGCGTTCGCTGACACCAACACTGGTTACGGCATCGACGCTGGCATTGTTGGCCGGATCGCCGAAGAAACAGCTAAGGCTCGCGCCGAACTCGGTGTCGAGATTGCCGTGGTCGTAGGTGGCGGCAACATTTTCCGTGGCCTCGCTGGCTCTGAGCGCGGAATGGACCGGGCACGCGCTGACTACATGGGCATGCTCGCCACCGTCATGAACGCACTGGCGCTCCAAGATGCGCTCGAGAATCTCGGCCAACCGACCCGTGTGCAAACAGCAATCACGATGGCGCAGGTGGCCGAGCCTTTCATTCCGCTCAAGGCAATTCGCCACTTGGAAAAAGGCCGCATCGTGATTTTCGCAGCAGGTACAGGCAACCCATTTTTTACGACTGATACAACGGCTGCGCTCAGAGCCGCAGAGATAAGCGCCGACGCGATTCTCAAAGGCACACACTCAGGTGTCGACGGTATCTACGATTCTGACCCGCGCAAGAACGCAGGCGCTGTGAAGTTCGATCGCATAACCCACCGTGAGATCATCGAACGTGACCTGAGTGTCATGGACACTGCAGCAATTGCTCTGTGCCGCGAAAACAAGATTCCGATAGTCGTTTTTGATGTGACACACCCTGGCAACATTCGTGGCGCGGTCGCTGGCCAGACAATCGGCACGCTCGTCAACTAGAGAACTTGTAACAATTCAGCTCACCGGACCTACGGAGGCCCAAATGGATGCTCGCCTGACCGATGCGCAAGACAAGATGAACAAGGCAGTAGAGCACCTTCGCGAAGAGTTCGGAGCCGTACGAACGGGTAGGGCCGCTCCCGCGCTTGTCGAGAAGCTCAGGGTTGAGTACTACGGCAGCGAAACGCCACTGCAACAGCTTGCAGGCTTCACGGTTCCGGAGCCGCGAGTCCTGGTCATCTCGCCGTTCGACAAGAGCGCGATGAAGGCAATCGAAAAAGCGCTTCAGGCAAGCGATCTTGGGATCAATCCAAGCAACGATGGCGAAGTCATTCGAGTGGTCTTTCCCGAGCTAACACAAGAACGCCGCAAGGACCTCGTCAAGATCGTCAAGACCAAGACAGAAGATGCCCGCATCGTGGTTCGCAATGTGCGCCGCCAAGCGCGTCAAGATTTTGAGCACCAGGCAAAGGATCATGAGATCAGCGATGATGAACTCGCTCGGATCGAAAAAGAACTCGAGAAACTCACCCATGATGTCGTGGCTGAACTCGATCGACTGTTAACCCACAAAGAAGCAGAGCTCTTAGAGATATAGGCGTTCTGTTTGGCGTGGATGTGCTGGTGGCGCCCGACGCGCGGGTCAGCACATAGGGTGACTAGTAGGGCGGGCGGAGACGCTGTCCGGGGGAGAGTGCCGTGGCTTTCAACGATGGCGATGACGAACTAACTGAGGATCCGAAAGGTGCGCCCGAAGGGGTGCGCATTATGGGTGCCGAACCAGTAGCCGATCCGGCTAGGGCCGTGCACTGGGCCGATTCGGGCCCTTCTTGGAGTTCCACAGACGATGACGCCGAAACAATAGTGGTCGAAACGGCAGACGAATCAGACGAGCAGGCTGAGCTTTTCGACGACGACAGCGGCCCGGACACGATCGCAATGCCTATCGTCGAAGCCGAAGCAACCGAGCTTCCACATTGGAGTGACCCGCCTACCGGTGCAGTTCCTGCAATTTTCGATCAAGCCGATGCCAGCGAGGATGACGATTTTTCGGCGTTTGCTAGCTCGTCGCCGCGTTTTCGCTCTGACGGCGGAGACTTCGAGGAAGCAGGCTTCGCAGAGCATCTAGCCGAAGTCACTGCGGCAGCCGACGAGGCTCCTGCTGGCGCGCTAGCAGAGGCCGAAGATGATTCAGATGAGGAGTTTGCTGCCGCAGTTGCTCAACGCCGCTCCGGAAGCCGCGAGGTCGAAGCGCCACGGCGAGCGACACCGCCACGACCAGCTAACCAACAAGTTGCGGGCACCGGTCGTCCAGACCCGTTTGGGAACTCATCAGCCGGTGGACGCAACATTGGTGTCGCCGCGATTACGGCAGGGTTTCTTGGCCTGGTAGCACTCTTGTGTTTCCTTGCTGGCGAGGGCTTTGTAGCGGTGCTAGCAGCGGTCATTCTTGGTGCGGCTTCGGTCGAGCTCGTCGCAACGCTGAACCGGAAGAACTTGCGGTCGGCGCACTTAGTTGTGATAGCAGGTACGTTCGCTGCGCCGATCGCGACGTGGTCCGAAGGCGTATACGGATTTGCTGTAGTTGTCGGGCTCGTAATCGTTACGACGATGCTCTGGTTCCTGCTTGAGGCAGGCCCCGGCCGGCCACTCATCGGTATTGCGGTAACCCTGTTTGCTTTTGGATGGGTTGGCGGGCTCGGTGGTTTCGCTGGCCTCTTGCTTCATCAGAACGATGGAGCTGAGTGGTTGTTAGCAGCGCTGCTACCGACTGTCGGATACGACGTTTTCGGACTTTTCGTAGGCCAGCAATTCGGCAAGTCGCCAATAGCGCCACGAATCTCGCCGAACAAGACCATCGAAGGTACGTCCATCGGAATCCTTGCGGCAGTCGTCATCGGCGCAGCTCTTATTGTCCAACTCGATCCGTTCGAAGGCCATGGCTCTTGGGCCGTTCTCGTAGGTCTAGTAGCTGGCGTAGCAGCGCTATTTGGCGACCTATGCGAGTCGATGATCAAGCGTGATCTCGGTATCAAGGACTTCAGCGGGAGCCTCCCCGGACATGGCGGTGTGCTCGACCGTTTCGATGGTCTGTTGTTCGCGATGCCAGCCGTGTTCTTCTTGATGGTTCACTTCACGGGCTGAGATTTCCGAACGAATTCTTTGTAGTTCGGCTCGTAACCTAGGAATATGACATTGCGTCGCGTCGCGGTCCTCGGGTCCACAGGATCCATTGGCACTCAGAGCCTCGATGTCATTTCGCGCCACCGCGACGAATATGAGGTAGTGGCACTCGCCGCGCGCAACAACGGCGCCCTGCTCGATATGCAGGCGAAGGAATTCGGGGTATCTGCAGACCGCGCGGTGTTGGCTCCTACGGATCGCCAGCTCGCAGAATTAGCGCGTCTCGATGATGTCGATGTTGCGATAAATGCAGTGGTCGGCTTTGCAGGGCTGCCAGTGACGATTAGCGCACTCGAAGCGGGTAAGCGCCTTGGTCTAGCTAACAAAGAAAGCCTGATAGCGGCTGGACCGGTCGTAGCCAAGGCGCGGGCGGCCGGGGGTGGTGAAATAATCCCGATTGACTCAGAGCACTCCGGGCTATATCAGTGCTTGCGGTCAGGCGGCACCAGCGAAGTGCGGCGCCTCATTCTCACGGCGAGTGGCGGACCATTCCGTGGGCGTAGTGCTGAGAGTCTCGCTGGTGTGACCGTGGCAGACGCACTAAACCACCCGACATGGAATATGGGCGCGAAGATCACCATCGACAGCTCAACCCTTATGAACAAGGGTCTCGAAGTGATTGAGGCCCACGAGCTTTTCGGTATCGGTTACGACGATATCGACGTCGTTGTTCACCCTCAATCGGTGATCCACGCAATGGTCGAGTTCACAGATGGCGCAACCATCGCCCAGCTATCGATGCCTGATATGCGTTTGCCGATCGGGCTGGCCTTGGGTGCGCCATCAAGGTTGAACGAAGCGTTTGGCACCATCGACTGGACATCGCTTTCGCAGTTGACGTTCGAGCCGCCTGACACCGGAGCGTTTCGTTGTCTCGGTTTGGCATACGCGGCCGGACGCGCCGGTGGTGCGGTGCCGGCAACACTGTCTGGTGCTAATGAGATAGCGGTCGAGGCATTCCTTGCTGGTGCGCTCAGATGGAACGAGATAGCGGAAGTTGTTGAAGAAGTCATGCAACACGATGTCGGTCCTGCCGATGATTTAGAAGACATTCTTGCAGCGGACCGGATCGCGCGCGAACGTGCAAAGAAGGTTCTCGACAAGAGGCTTGCCGACCGGAGGACGCAGTGAAGGATCCACTAGAGAGTCTTGCGATCGAGGTGCGACAGGTACTAGCGGGCATCGCGGTATTTGTGGCGGCTGCAGTAGTACTTGTCGCAGTGAACCCGACGCTCGCAGGGACCCTCGGGGTTGTTTTCTTTTTCTTTGTGGTCATGATCGGGTTGCACGAACTAGGTCACTTCCTGATGGCCAAGCGCGCAGGCATGAAGGTGACCGAATTCTTTATCGGCTTCGGGCCGCGCATCTGGTCGATGACACGTGGCGAAACCGAGTACGGAATCAAGGCGCTGCCGCTAGGTGGCTACTGCAAGATCATCGGCATGACAAACCTCGAAGACATTGCCACCGAAGACGAGCCCCGCACTTATCGCTCAAAGGGCTGGGGTGCGAAGGTCTCGACGGTCGTGGCCGGGCCTGTCACGCATTTCTTGCTCGCAACCATTTTCGTCTACGCGATTCTTGTCGGCGCAGGAGATCACAAGGCCGCCAAGATTTCCATGACTATCGACGATGTCACGCAATCGCTCGACGTATTTGGCCCCGACGGACATAAGACGGGCGAGGTCAAGTCCGCAGCAGCAAAAGCTGGTTTGCGCAGTGGCGATGAGATCGTTGCTGTTGACGGCCATGCGATCGATTCTTGGGACGCGATGACAGCGGACTTCCGGCGACGTGCTGGTGAGCACATCGTCGTGAGTGTCCGCAGAGATGGAGTTGAACTCGATCTCGGACTGACGCTCATGACTGTCTATCGCGACACCGTCTCCGACCTGATCGCGCTCGATGAGTTCGAAGGTTCCACGAAATCCGGATTTGCTGGCCTTAGCCCACTCCGAGTCACTCCAGATGTCGGGATCATCGAAGGTCTTGGACTTGCTCCGATGCGAACATGGGGAGCAGGGGTCGACACGCTCGGAGCGTTAGGCCACATGTTTTCAGCGCAGGGCATAGGCGAATACTTCGATAATTTCAGTGGGCCTGAGCCGACCCCTGGGACACCAAGTAGCGGCGCCCGGTTCATTTCACCGATCGGTTTTGGCAAGATCGCCAACGATGCTGTGCAGAGTGGGTGGCCGACAGTGTTTGCGCTGCTTGCATCAATCAACCTGTTTGTAGGCCTATTGAACCTATTGCCGCTACTGCCCTTTGACGGTGGGCACGTCGCTGTTGCTACCTACGAGGCGATCGCATCGAAGGTCCGCAGGCGGGCGGTCAGGGTCGATTTTGCCAAGCTCCTGCCGGTCATGATTGTCACGTTGAGTTTGCTCGGATTCATCTTCCTTTCAAGCATGTTCTTAGACATTGCAAGGCCGATAAACACCAATTTCTGACATCACACAAGCAACATGAGCAACATAAGCAACATGTCTATCGCTCTGTGCGAAGAATCCGCTAAACGTCGCCTTATTGCTATTGCGATGACCACGATACGCGGTAATGATGTCACTGGACCGTACGAACCTTCGGGTTCGGGACGGCCCTGAAATGTCGCATCTAGGCAACTCTGTGCGGCGCTTCAGGGTGTGGGGGGGGACTTGAGGTTTGGCAGCACGCGTCGCGGGCGCGTGGCGTGTGCAGCCGAAGGTTTCTGTCGAGACAATAGAACAGCGTGCTTGGCGGTCGAGGCACAGAACATTGACCCGACAGAGGAGAAAAAGCAATGAAAATTGCATCACGAGCAATGAGAATTGCGCTCGCAGGCGGCCTTATGGCCGGAGCGTTTGCAGTTGGTGGCGGTACGCCACAAGCAGAATCAGCAGCACCAGAACCGATCGGTGGTTGCTCAGGCATGCTTGGACTTGCCGGATTCAAGAGTTCCGTGATCGACCCGGCCACAGGCAAGGGTTGGGGTCTCACCGACACGGACGACAAGGACATCACGGTAAGTACCAAGGGCCTTCCGAACCCCGTCAGCTACGGCACGTGCATTATTGGTGGCGCAGCACCAGGCGGTGACGTCTTGACGATCACAAAGTGGGGCTCGAAGATTTCCTCACCAGAAGCTGACTGTGTGACCAACGTCGACAGCACAGCTACGCCTCCGGTTCAAGAGCCGGAAGAGGACCTCACGGAGTGGACGATCAACGGCAAGTTTGACCTTACGTTCAGCGACCTGTCGAAGATGTCGACCTACATTCGTGTTGAAGGCTTCGCTGATGGCGACCCGTCGACACCAGAGCAAGACCCGGCCGACGTTGTGGACCTTTACGGAATCGTCACCAAGGGTGTTGCAGTTGGTGCAGTTACAGACTCTGCCGTGTTCTTCGACCCTGTCATAAAGGACAAGACTGCTATCGCAGTCGCAGGTACTGGCGACGGCAGTGTCCCGATCGTTGGTTACCGTGTGAGCCAGGCCGCAGCGCTTGGATGTATCGACAACGCACGCAACTCTGCAGGTGGACACGACCAGGGCTTCTTCAAAGCGAACATCCTGTACGCAGCGATCGGCGACGGAACCAGCATTCTGCTTGGCTTGCCAGCAAGCGGAATTACGATCCTCGCTTAAGCGATTAGTAGCTTCTCTTAAGTGAGAAGCTTTGCAGTTGTAGGGGCCCGCCACATGGCGGGCCCCTACTAGTTATACGGAAGGAATGTTGTTGTGTTTTCGAAGTTGCTGGTACCTACTCTCTTGTTTGCAGGATTGCTGATGACTTCGGCTTGCGCAGAACCTCGCAGCGAGTGGACTGAACCCGGTCTAGCGGAGAACGTTGGAATCAAGAACGAAATGGCATCTGCTTTTCCTGGAACTTGCGAGGACTACGGAGCTGCCGATTTTGCCAAATTCAAGCATTCACAGAAGATCATCGACAGTTCAGTGGTGCCCACGGCTCAAGGGACATGTACAGCGTTCGAGGAGACCCTAGAGATCTCCACCTTTGCGTCGGACTCGGACAGAGATCGGTTCATCAAAGACCGCGCTGAAGCGATCTGTGAGAAATCGAAGGAGCAAAACATCGGGCTCCCAGGCCTGCGTTGGACGATTGGCGACAGGTTTTCAATTCAGCCGGACACGCAGGCAGTCGCGATGATGATCGCCGAAGCGGTAGGCGGAGAGTACCTAGGGACACCATGCGACGAGGCCGTGGTATTCGATTGGGACCCGGCAGGCATCGAAAGCATCCGGATCGTGGCCGAAAAGCTCGAAGCGGCTGGTCACGGTTGCAGCCGCTTCGCGCTCGATGACCGCGACGCGTTGTTGACGAGCAAGAGTTTTAAGGCGATCGGTTTTCCGGCAGTAATGGCGACATGCAGTGCAGCCGAAGGAGATGCGTCTCCGACAATCAGGCTTATCGGCTTCGTGCCAGAAGGCCTTGATTCAGAAACCTACCTGGGCACATTTTTTGATCGGTCGTGCGGCGAAATGCACGCTGGTGCATTTGCAATTGGTGCAGATGTAGTTGCAATGGCCCCTGCCGCTGACGTCGAAGCGATTGCCGACGCAATTGGATCCGAACGTACTGAGGTATGTCCCGCGTGACAAAGGGTAGGAACACGCTTCTTGCAATATTTATCAAATCCAGTCTCCTATTGACTGTCGTAATTTTGGCGACTTCGTGCGGTAGTGGCACCGGAGAAAAGGAGCCCAAGAAGGTGCTCTCGTTGATCGAAAAGATTGTTGTCGCTACGTCCGCGCAAGGTAGCTCGGAGATAGGTGGCGAGTTGCGTACGGGTGGCTCCATCGAGCCAGTCTCAGGTCGCTGGTCTAGAGCAGGCGCTTCTGGTGACATCGGCGCTGTTACATCTTCATTGCACATCCGTGGGGAAGCAAGGTTGCCGCTCGAAATCCGGTGGGTCGGTGGGACCGTATACTTCGAGAGAGATAACAGGATCGGCGGAACGGCCAAGGGACTAGGCATATACGAACCAGTCGCACGTCGCGTCGAGTTCGATTCCGAATGGGGGAGCTTTACCTCGGGTACTGCTATCGAAAAGCTTGCTGCTCCGTTTATTCCGTTTGATCCGTTGCGGCTACTCGAATTGGTCGAGTCGCGGGGCGCGACTCTTAAGGTCGTCGGCGACGATTCTGACAACCTGACCCAGTACAACGTTGAGGGTCTTTCTGGTGGTTTGCTGTTCTTCAACGCGCCTGAGGTAGATATCTGGGTGAATTCGGATAATCGCCTTGCGAGGGTTCGGGTCATGTCGGGCGACGAATGGCTCGACTATTCACTCGAAAACTTCGGTGTTGATGTCTCGGTCGAACCGCCTAGTGCAGAACAGCTGAAGCAAGGCGTCGATCCAGGAGAGATCGTGCTCGCTGAGCCATTCGATGTAGAAGTAGAGGGCGAGACTGAAGGGATTCAATGGGCCTTGAGTCGTGGGAGATCAACGGCCGGATTTGATTGTTGGCGGATCACTCCCGCGGAGCAGATCGTTGTCAAGGCGCCAAACGGACCAGAAGGATCACGTTGCCTCGCAGCGATCTCGCCAGACGATGACCTCGCCGACCAGGCCGTGTTCTTGATTACGACGACGGCCGAAAGCCCGCTTGCAGCGTTAGTCGTCGGATTCCCCGTGCAAACGAAGACGGCTACGGTCGGCTTTATCGGTGGCGAGCTTCGCAAGACTGCGGTGGCAAATGGCGTGCTGAGCTATGTAGGCGACGACGTCCCGCTTTTCCTGAGCGTCGAACTCGGTGGAGTTACGGTCGAGTGCGGAGCGGGCTCTGTCTCTAAGGCCTCAGACCTGCGAGACCCCACGGTCACGAATAGCTCTATTGGCAACCCATGGGTGTGCGCCACGGTCTAGCCACTACCGATAAGTTTCTCGATGCCTGTTGCGTGACCTACTCGAACGAGTAAGGCGTGACCCAACATCCGCCTATTTGCTCTGTCGCTGGATCTACCCAGCAAAGCCGGTCGCCAAGTGGGAAGCCTTCGAGAGTGCTGATCGCATCGTCGATCCCCGCTTGTGCGGCTTCCGCTGCGCTCGCGTAGAAGTCGCCCCAGGTCGGGTCAAGGTCATAAATACAGTCATCTAAAACGTAGAAGTCGTCTGTGAACTCAGGGTCGTACAAGATCCCATCCGGGCTAAGTGAAAAAGCCCATCGGCAGTATTTCTCGTACTCCTCTGAGTACGCGGTTACCGGCAACCGACGATCTGGCGCTGTAGTCGATGGTGTCGGGGCGTTTGTTACCGGTGATGTCATGTTTGTTGTGTCGTCCCAAGGCGATACTTCAGTCGGGTCTGTCTCGACGAATGACGGATCAGTCGTGAAGGTCTCTAACGGGAAATCAGTTGACAAAGTCGATGACGCGACGGATGACGCTGTCGGACTGCTGCCGTCGGTGCCGTCTGTTATAGCCGCAACGGCCTCTGGGCCGGGTTTCGATGGGTCGCTCTCTTCCAATGCAGCGTAAAGGGCGACGATTCCAGCGAGAACTGCGATAGCCGCGACTACCCCGACAGTTGCACGACGCGGCGTGTCATCCCACCAGTCGCTCACGAGCATCATCAGCGATGGACCCTTCTGCGGCGATCGTTTGCGATTCAATTGCTGTCCTTAGTCTTGATAAGCCGCTAGACCTTCGATGTACACAGGTGATGCGGATTTTGTCATGAGTTTTAGGGTTCCCGTGGTCAACGACGGAAGCGCAAAAACTTCGATCACCTTTTGGCGTACGGTCGAGCTAGCGCGCAGGCTGATCGTCTTGGAATGTCCAGCAAACGTAACCGTTACAGAACCGCATGTCGGACATGCCGTGGCCACCAGCGCTACGCGCTTTGCCTTTACGCCGGTGAGCGTCGCTGTCCGTCCAGCGCTCACTGCCCTCATGTATGCACCGCCATACGAATCCGGTGAATTCACGGAGTTCCAGCCAGCCGAATAGGTAAATGCCTTTGCCCGCAGCGGGATGGAAGTGCAGAGCTGGGTCGAATATCCCGAAGTATTCGAGTGAACGTCGGTAGCCCTTACACGCCAGCAGTAAGTGCGGCCGATGGTCGGCAACAGCACCTCGCCAGTGGCCGTAGTCGCACTTAGGTGATTAGCCCAGGCCCCGAATATGCCGTCATAGCGAGCGATTCGCCATTGCACGTCGAACGTCGCGACACTCGAAGTGTCAAAGCCATACCAGATCGGGGTAAGAGCGCCGGAAGTTGTGTAGCGCGAGGAAGGCCGGAGCATCACGGCAGTTGGCGCGGTCACGTCGGGCAGTGGCGACCATACAAATGCGTCTGCCGCAGCGTGAGGATCCGACGGTACGAGATTGTTCGCGAAAGATTGATACGCCATGACCGCGCCATTGGCTGAGATGGTTGGCTTAGAACTATCGCCATTCGGGGTACTGCCGTTGTTGCCTGTGCTGACGCGAGTTGTTGTACCGGTCTGATCTCGCCTAAATACGTCGCGCGTACCGACCTGATCTCCGTTCACAAGATTCGACGCACTGCTTTCGAATCCAACGTAACGACCATTATCGCTAAGCGTGATGCTCGCAAAGTCTCCGTCTGGTGGTCCGAACGTCGGCGATGCCCAGGAATTAGCCCCGAGTAAGCGATCACGAACAAATACTCCAGAGTGCGAGCTTGCCACGAGGTCTGTTGCTACTGAAGTGAAAGCGACGAAACGACCGTCTGGGGTCATGGTCGGGCTGAAACTCGCTCCGTTTGTCGGGCCACCAGCAGCATCGATCGTTACGCGTGAAGTTGCCATCGTGTTGGCTTCATCGAACCTGCCATCAGCATCGGTATCGCGGTCGAAGAAGAAAATATCTGTCGTGCCATTCGTGTCGGCAGCGGTCGTGATGTCAGCCGCTGCAGACATGAACGCAACGAACCGGCCAGTCCCAGAGATTGCACCAGTCGCTCCACCCCCCTGAGAGTTGTTTGCAGGGTTCCGCGATATTCGGGTGACTCCGGTGTTTGCCATATCCCTTACGAAAACGTCGAGGTCGCTCTCGTCTGTGTCTCCGAAGAACGTGAGTCGAGACCTCGAAGTGAAAACGACGTGCATGCCGTCGGCTGAGATCGTGCCGGAGTCGACGCCGTATTCGCCAGATGACGGATACGAGTTGAGATCATCTGGCGTGTCGTACTGAGCGACCAGGCGCGTGGTTCGCGCCACGGTGTCGCGCACATATAGATCCGACTCGAAGTTGTCGTCTCTGTCCAGAAAGTCGTAGGTATCGAGTTCGTCTGAGTCTGTCATGAACGCGATGTAGCGCCCATCCGCAGAGATCGAAGGCAAGTAACTGTCATCGTCGCCGAACACTGACTGATCGCTAATAGACACAGGCAGAATCGTTCCGGTTTGGAGGTCCTTGCGGAAGACATCGAACGCAAAGTTTTCGTCCCCTAACGCGAACTCAGCGTCTGTCGAAAAAACGACGTATCGGCCGTTGCCCGAGATGGCGACGTCCTTTATTGAGTAGGGGATTTCTTCGAGAAGCCCGCCCGTTGTTGACAGGCTCACGATCGCCGCAGAAGTCGACACAGCGGCTTGCGCCGGATTTGGAACGGGCGCGACTAACACGGCAGACGTGATTACTGACGCGAGGATCGTGACGCTCGATTTGAACCTGCGCACAAGACCTCCGTGGGGGAACGAACGTGGCGCGAAAGTCCATTCTGACAGGCGGCAAGCGATCTAGGCAATGCGCAAAGGCACTAACGCGCACTTTGTTGATAGTCCATTTGGCTCTGGTCGGGCGCTCGCGGTCGCCACTATTATTTCGAGTTCTTGGAACCAAGCCACCTCAAGCCGCTGCTCTCTCGGCTCAACTCACATTCGGCCACGATCGCGATCGTGGGGCAGGGCTATGTCGGTCTGCCAGTAGCGATGCGTTGTGTCGAAGTCGGGTTCAACGTCGTCGGTTACGAACTCGACCCACGCCGAGTCGCGATGTTGCGCTCCGGCGACAGCTATGTCGGAGATGTTCCGAGCGTGCAACTGCAGGCGGCCTTGGCTAGTGGCTACACAGCAACTGATCAGATAGGTGACCTCGCCGGGTTCGATGTCGCAGTTATCTCGGTCCCTACGCCACTTGCAGATGGTGTCCCAGACCTCAGCTTTGTTGAGTCAGCTAGCAGAGCTTTGGCAAAGGTCATGCGCGCTGGTTCGGTAATCATCCTTGAATCCACGACCTATCCCGGGACGACAGAAGAACTCGTGCTTCCGATCCTCGAGTCGAGCGGCCTACGTGCTGGAACCGATTTCTTCCTCGGGTACTCGCCGGAACGAATCGACCCTGGCAATCCGAACTTCGTGTTCACGAACACGCCGAAGGTCGTGTCCGGTGTCGATGCAGATTCCTTGGCCGCCGTAGATGCATTTTTCTCTCAAATTGTCGACAAGACAGTTCCGGTGGCATCGACCCGCGAGGCGGAACTAGTCAAACTCCTAGAGAACACCTTTCGACACGTCAACATCGCTTTGGTAAACGAACTAGCGATGTTCGCGAACGATCTCGGCGTCAACATCTGGAACGCCATAGATGCCGCTGGCACGAAGCCGTTCGGTTACATGCAGTTCAGGCCCGGACCCGGAGTCGGTGGTCACTGTCTGCCGATCGATCCGTCGTATCTGTCGTGGTCCGTGAAGCGTCGTAGTGGTCATTCGTTCCGGTTCGTCGAGCTAGCCAACGACGTGAACGAGCACATGCCTGAGTATGTCGTGCGACGTTTGCAGGCGTTACTCAACGATGTTGGTCGCTCGGTTCGCGGCTCGAAGGTCTTGTTGATGGGCCTTGCGTACAAGGCGGGCACTTCGGACTGGCGAGAGTCTCCATCTATTGCTGTCGCCGAGTTGCTGCACGAGCTTGGCGCAGAAGTGACCGCTGCTGACCCGTACCTAAGTGGCGGAGTCAGCGTCGGATTCGAACTGCCTGTCGTAGAACTCGTTGCGGAGACAATCGCTGGCTCTGACCTTGTCGTGCTTCTCGTCGACCATCCAGAGTTCGACCTCGCGCAGCTGTGTGAGTTCGCCCCGTTGTTGTTTGATACCAAGGGCGTCCTGCACGGCCGCGAGTTCAGGGGCGAGACGCTCTAAGTCCGCTGCGCGAAGCGATTGCGTACTCGTACACCGTAAGTAACTCGCGCGCATAGACAACAGGACTTCGCAACTCGCCCACAGCGGTCGCTTGGCGAGCGTGCCGCAGCCACTGTGGTTCGTCGCAAAGAGACTCACGGATTGCCGTAGCCAAAGCGTGAGGATCGCCAGCCGGAACCACGACTCCAGTATCGTCGTCTCGAACGGTTTCGCCTAAGGCACCGACATCGGTGGCGACGACTGGTCGTCCGTGACCGTAGGCATCGTGCAACACAGCGCTTTGCGATGCGAAGCTCGTATAAGGCAGGACAATGAGATCGGCATCGCGATGCAATGCGTGTTTGCGCTCTTCGTCGACGTAACCAATCTCGACTTTGATACGCGGGTCGTTTGTTGCAGCTTGGGTTAGCGCATGTTCAATCTCAGGTGCCCCACGGCCAGCAAATACGAATGTTGCGTTGAGGTCTGCGAGGTTGGCGATGGCAGCCAACAGAACTTCGATGCCCTTATTGCGACGCATTGCTCCGAAACACAGAACCGTCGGTACATCGTTCGGCCGTTCACGTAACTCGAAAGGCGCAGGCAAAACCCAGAGTGGGACCTCATGAATTCTCGATGCGTCAACGCTGAACTGTTCTTGCAGTTGGCGTGAGACGGTCGCGTGGTGGACAACAATCTCGCCACAAACTGCGTATAAGCGGCGGAGTATTAGATGTTCGATCCATCGAGGCAATCGTGACTGATGAGGTACTGCATCATGCACCGAAGCAACAAGAGCAACTCGCCTCGAAAGCCGCCTGAGAGCGAACCAGTCCGTGAATGGATTCAAGAAAACGACATGCGCAACGTCGAAGCCCTTCGAAGCTTTGTGTCGCCGTGCCTTCGAACGGAGCGGATAGATAGTTGCCCGTGACCAAAGCCAGCGCATAGAACGCTCTCGTTCGTCGCCGACATCGCTAAGACTTCTGTCGATTGCGCCACGGCCCCGTTGAGCATCAGCGGCGGTGATTCGACTCGCGACGGTGTGCGCCACGACATCGCAGTCAAGCGCACACAGAGAATCGACTAGCGGGAGTTGTTCAGATCGAAGGTACGGCCAGTACCAATAGACGCGCAACGGTCAGTCCGATTTGGCTTTCGGTGCAAGCATGCGTGCTGGGACGCCGACGGCAGTGTGACCAGGAGGAACATCTTCAAGGACCACCGCGTTTGCGCCAATGCGGGCGCCGTCTCCGACCATGATCTCCCCAAGGACTTTTGCCCCCGCGTGTATCGCCACGTTGTCGCCGATAGTGGGTCGCGCTCCAGGACTCACAAATCCAATCGTGACCTGCTGGTTGATCCAGCAGTTCGCCCCGAGTTTTCTCGCTGCGATGATCGTCGCGAAGCCATGTTGAATATAAAGACCAGGACCGATGTCGGGGCAACCAAGGAAGAGAGTGCGTTCACCCGGGTAGACGACCCTGAGGATCACCGCAACGGCTACTCCGAAGTTCGACGATCGCCGCAACCGGTAGTAGTAGAGGGTTCGAAATTCGGGGTATGTCGCGAGCAGGTACAGGCGCCGGGGCAAGTTCTTGTATGGCCATTTCACGATGCTTGCCCAGCGGTCAGCGTCAGCATTGATCACCGACCTCGAGCTAAGGACCGCCCAACCGGTGAGCAATGGCAAGTACCAACAAAGACGAAGCCAAATAGCTACCCGGCGCATCATGAAACCAACTCAGCGATCATTGGTCAGCAAGGCTACAAGCGCGCTACAGGTAGAGGGTGCGTGCGCGCACACAACCGAGGAGAATGCCGAGCCGCGCGCCGAGTACCCACAGGTAGCTAGCGCGGCCTTCATGTGAACGCAAGCGGGGGAGCCAAGCGACGAGCAGAAACCACGATCGCCAGCCTGCCAAACGTGGCACTGCCATTCCGGCTGATCTTGCCTTGCGAGCAACGAGAGGCCTGTGCCGGCCGTAGGCGCGCGCTTGCCTGAACATGACTGCAGGCTCGCCACGATAACGATAGGCAACCGTAGCGACCGGATCGAACGCCACGCTGTGACCGGCAATCGCGCATCGGAACGACAGGTCAGCGTCTTCATGGGTCCGCATCGTTTCGTCGAATCCACCGAGTTCGGTGAAGAGGGCGCGGCGCATCCCGAAGTTTCCCGCTGGCATCATCGTGAAGGCATCGTGGAATGTCATTGGCGCGATAAGCGATGGGATTCCACGGGTCCGGCTCAACCACTCGGGGTTCAACTCTTTGACATCAAGCGGTCCCGTAACGCAGACATTGTTGCGCAGGCCTTCACCCATAGCAGCGACCCAATGTGGACCGACCACGTCGTCTGCATCACACATCGCGATGTTGGTGGATTGTGCAAGCGTTACACCGAAATTGCGCACCGCACCTGCGTTTGTCGCCAACGGCTCGCTTGCTAGCGAGAACATCGGATATTTCGTGGCGTAGTCGGCGACTATCAGAGCGGTGTTGTCCGTCGAGCCGTTGTCGACGACGACTACGTTCCATTCGCCGTCCCAAAGCTGTCCACAAAGAGCGTCTAGTTGCGCTGCGATAGTCGAGGACGCGTTGCGCGCAGCAATGATTATTGTGAGCTCAAGCGCTTTTTGCACGGATCGTCCCAACAATGTGTCCGCAAAGACCTGCTGCAATCCAGGTCCACCGCAATCTGCCCGAGCGCGAAACAAGTTTCAACACATTCGGGACTAGCCAGAGAGCATGCCGTGCCACGGTCGCAGTCGCGCTAAATCCATCGAGTGTCGAAGCGCGTCTAGCGAGTGTTGGATTCGCTTTGCCGAAAGAAAAAGATTGACGGCAGTTGGCTAGCACGGTTGTGCGGTACCGGTAGTGCACAACCGCGCCTGGCACAAAATGCAGTTTGATGCCGAGTTTCCAGATACGCATCGCGAGGTCGATTTCCTCGCCGGCGAGCAGTCTCTCGTCGAACCCGCCAGCGCGCCGGAACGCGTCGCGCCGGATTCCTAAGTTGCAGCCATGCGCGAAGTCGATGTTGCCGAATCGACCAGGGCCCAAAGCACCCCAGCGGCCGCGCGCGTCTGCGAGCCATTTCTCGTTGAGTAGGTCTACTGCTAGCGGACCGCCGACGTACTCGTATTCACCTAACGCATCGATGATTTCGGTTAGCCAGTTTTCGCCAACGACATCGTCTGAGTCGCAGCAGGCAATCAACTCGCCGCGAGCTGCAGCGATACCGATGTTGCGCGCATAGGCAGGGCCACGCCCGGCTGGTGCGTTGACGAGTCGTATCCGCGTATCGATTGCGGCGCAGCGCTTGACTACGACACCAGTGTCGTCCGTGGACGCATTGTCGATTACGACGATTTCGACAGAACGATCGAGGCACTGCGAACGCAATGCAACGAGTTGCTGTTCGACGACTTGCGATGCATTGTGGGCAGGTATGACAACCGAAATACCCGGAGCGACTTCGTTTGCCTCTGTGGTCGGACTGTTCATTTCATGCGATCTTCGGCAGAATCGGTCGATGCCCTGAGCAGGTCGCTTAGCGCGGTCTCGAATGTAGTCATGATTGTGGCGGGTTGCATCTCTATTCGTTTGCTGTGTGCAATAGCGAGGTCAGAAAACGTCTTGTATTGCTCGTCGTCATCCCAGAGCAGTCCGAGGGCATCTACCCAACGGTCAATTGAACCGTCGGGATCGCAAAGAATGCCACCGGGTCCAACTGCCTCGCGGGGACCGTACCTGTCGGAGGCGAGAATCGGGATCGCGTTGCACTGCGCCTCAGCAATCGTGCGTGACCGACCCGGATACCGGTATGGCGCCAAGAGAATTGCGACGGTCGCGTACAAGTCATGAGCGTCCGGGCGATATCGCCGAAATTCGACGTTCGGTAGATCGGCAATCGCGTTCTGTAACGCATCGATCGCGTCTGTATCGAGCGTCCAAGACTCCGCGAATATGAAAGGGATGTCGGGCCGAGCCTTAGCTAGAGCTAGCGCGATGTCAACGCCTTGTTCGTAGATCGGGTTTACAAAGAGAACAGCCTCGCGAGTTGAGTTTGTTTGGCATGCCGAGCAGTCAACGACAGATGGCACGAGAATCGCAGCGTGTCCGCGGGCATCGGCAGCATCGACGTGGCCTTGGGCATTCGCTACAATCAGGTCAGGCAGGATGCCGGAGTGACTCAGGTGCAGCAGCCCAGACTCCTCACGGATGTACAGCACGGCCGGCAGCCGGAGGTTCGCGAGGTCATAGTGGATCTGACGCCACACCGGCAAGTCGACGCTGTTGACGACAACAACATCTGGACGGAACTCTCGGATACGCCGTGCTAGAGCGTTCTCCGGACGGATCGCCGTATGACTCTCGTAGTTCGTGGCTTCGCTCCTTAGCGAAACGCGCGAACCGATACTTCGAGTGATGGAATCGACGATGTTTGCGAATGGCGTGTCGGACACCTTGACTCGAAGGTTCATGCATCGTCGATGGAGCCGTGTCCGGCGCGGCGCCGAGTCGTCGAGCAACAAAGTCGCGATTGCGTGGCCGCGCGATGCGAGCAGGGAAGCGAGTTCGTGTGTGCTGCGAGCGGCTCCGCCGACGGTTGTCGTGCCAGACACAAACAAGACACGCATACGACGAAACTCTTGCATTCCTTGGCGAAACTATCAGTAGCACGGCGATAGCCTCAGGAAATGTTGCGGGTCTTGGTCGTCGGTGTGCCGCGCGGCGGAACGACTTGGGTTGGCAAAGCATTAGGCAACTCTGATGCAACTGCGTACGTTCATGAACCCGATGGCACGCGAGACCCGATGGCGTTTCGACACCGGGCGTTAGATCGTCAGGGGCAATTCGATTTCTTGAACGTAGGAGACCTTGCGCCGGAGTACGAGCGCCTCTGGGATGGAGCATTTTCCGGAGGACGTGCACGCCGATCGATGTACGCGCGGCTAGTCGTGCGTGCACTCGACGGCCTTCCGCGTGAGGAACGCAACGCTGCTCGACTCGGAAACCGCCTAAGCCTCACGACGAAATTCGTGCTGAGAGGAGCACGTCCGTTGTTGCCTAGGCGAGATGTCGACGCTGTAGTGGTCAAGTCTGTTCATGCAGCGATGTCACTCGAATGGATATACGGCGTGATCGAAGATTTACGTGTCCTAGTTGTCGCTCGCGAGCCGCGCAACGTTCTCGCAAGCCACGTTGCGATCGGCTTCGGGCCGCCCGCTCCGCTGATGCTTGCAGCAGCAAGGCGATCGATGCAAGATCGATGGGGCCTTGAAATCAAGACGCCAGAGGCGCCGATGGCGCATAGCGCGTTGCTGTGCGTGTGTCTCATGCTCGGACTTCACGATGGCTTGAGAAGGCACCCAGAATGGCAGATGATCTCTCATGAGCGTGCCTGCGAAGATCCGCATGTGGCACTCGCTCGAACAGCAGAATCGCTGGGCTTGAGGTTCGGTGACCGCGCTAAGGCCTTCGTCTCTGACTCAGATCGCGAGGGGACTGGCTACGAGACGGCCCGCAAGGCTTCGGAGTTGGCCGATAAGTGGAAAGAGCGGCTTACGTCAGAAGATGTTGACGTCATAGAAAACGTTCTCGAGCAAGTGCCGCGGGAACTATGGCAAGTACCGCAACCTCAGCTACCTAGAAGCTAAGCGTTCGCGCAACAAAGCTGCTGTGGAGTAAAGCTTCTTAGCGATCTGCTTGGCGCGTCTCGCCCACGAGATGCGCGAGTCCTTGCCAGATAACCAAGTCATCCCGCCGAAATGATGGTAAGCACTCGCGAACCCGGGACCCATTTCTTCGGCGCGTAGCCCCGCGGTTTCGAAGTCGCGAAAAAATGCGGCGCTCACGTCGTATGCAATCTGATCTGAGCCGTCGCCAGGATCGCCGCCGTCTTCATACGCGAAGCTCGTCGTGACTACTCCGCGAGTCTGGTGTAGGTCTATTAGTACTAGCCACGGCTCGGGCCGTGCTGCAAGAGTTCGTTTGGCTCCGGTGACGGGGTGGACGTAGGCGACTCCGTTTCGCGCTTGTACCCGGGTTGCGACCATCGCGGCATTCGAGCTAGCGGCGCGTTCGACCATCTCGCGAAGCCAGCCCTTGCGACGGTACAAGACATCGGAATCTGAGAAGATCAGGTAGCGAGTCTGACAAGAGTTGTACCAATGGTCGAGCCACTCAGCGTGCGTTCGGCCTCCCTCGACGCACTCGAGTTTCAGCCAGCCGCGGGCAGCGAGATTCTCTAGCAACATCACCGAACCATCCGTAGAGCCACCGTCGCCCACTGTCAGATTGAATTCGTATCCAGCCGTGCGGCGCATAGACCGGACGCACAACTCTGTGACTGCGCGGGTGTTCCACGATGCGACATGGATGGTTACGGCGTCGGTATCAGATCGCATTCAAGAGATTGTTTAGCGCAGGGTTGAGCGCAGGCCTGCGCTCATTCGCCGAACTTGAATTGGTGCTTTGCGATTATTAGAGCGTCGCGGCCTGCGACAAGTTCGACAGCCGAATCGTCGAAGTAGTCGATCAGCGCGGAGTGAGCCGATTGGTTGGCTCGAATAGCGGAGCCCGCGCGAACCCGGTCTCCGAGTTCGCCGTTCATGTCATAGCCCGCACATGTGAGGGCAGCGGGGAGGTCATTGCTGAGTCGATCTGTTCTCACGAATGCATCGCAGATGTTCTGCTCTGCGTCGAAGGTAGCAAGCGCATCGGAGTTCTTGATCGCGCCGACGGTCTGGATCGGGACTATGTCGCGGACGAAAAGCCACAAATAGTTGAAGGTATAAAAACCAGCGATCGCTGGGAGCGATCCGAGGAAATAGTTCGGGTTGAGGTCGCTTGCGCCAGCGTCGTCGTGAACGATTCGGAGCCATTCCCGAAATGCTCCCACATCATTGACATCGCGGTAAAGGCGTTCGTACATCTCGACAGGGCGAGAGCGATGGGCTGAGAATTCGGCTAACGCGGCTTTTAAGGACCGTCTATCGCTTTTCACCTCTCGAATGAGCGTGGTTCCGATCGATCGCAAACGCGGCCGTGAGCCAGTATGGCGTCGAGCGAGACCCTTTCCCTGGCACCCGAAAGACCACATCGATAGGTACCAGGACCAAGGGTCGCGAACGGAAGCGAACACGAATCGCGAGCCTGGGTCGAAGTCGATGCGGCGATGCGACGGCTCGAGTCTTTCGCCACCGACAGTCTTGAGCAACAGTCCTGAAATGGTGGTCGATGCGCACTTTTGGAGTCGCAAGAACACGAGACGGTCGTTCACGATCACTATTTCGAACAGTACCATTCGACCTCACGAGCGAGACGTGTGCCGCGGTCGCTCGTGTTCTTTAGTTGCTCTCGTATCTATGGTTGGAGTTGGCGGTTGCTACACGTTGTTACGGTGCATTGGCAAGACAGTCGATGGGTCGAACCACAGTTGCGATTTCTGAAACGTTTCACGTCTGGCCCTGTACGCACGTATGCATCGTTGCGCGGTATCGACCCGTCGCTACGTGGGTTTTTTGATGTGGCTGTCGACCTCGACGGCAACCACCCCGAGAAGCTGAACGCCCTTGCCGACATGGTGCTCGCATCTGCAGATCCAAGCGATCAACTCTTGTTTCTCGACGGCGACGCATTTCCGATCGCGCCGATTTCTAGTGACATCCTCAAGGGGCTTCAACTTGCGGCCGTTCGGCGCGATGAAAACCTTGGTCAGACTCAACCACATCCGTGCTTCTGTTTTACGACGGTCGGATTCTGGGCCGAGATCGAAGGCGACTGGAACGCGGGGCATGCATGGGAAACGACGACAGGCGAGAAAATCACAGACGTTGGCGGTAATTTGCTTGCGCTGTTAGAGGGTCGTGGAATCGAATGGACTCCACTGCTGCGATCAAATCGGTTCAATCTCGATCCTCTGTTGTACGGCGTGTATGCAGACGTGGCCTACCACCACGGTGCCGGATTTCGCCGGCCCCTCACATGGCGGAACTCGTTGCCAGCAGCGTCTCGCGTGCGCGATGCGCGAGATGCAACTCGGATACCTAGTGGCGTCCCTCTCGTCTCACGGCTCGAGCGCAGCATGAGATATAGGCGGGGATTGCGTCGCGAACAGCGGGCCACCGAGCTTGACCTCGACAGGATTGACGCGCAGTCAGCAGAAGTGTTTGGGTGGATCGTCGACGAAATCGATTTCCCTGGTCGGTTCACCTAAGCCTCATCGGAGAGTCATGCCTACGCAGCATCGTCGGTAGCATTACTGGCTTGACGAATGACCAAGAACATTCTGAAGACAGTGAGCGAACGGCTATTACGGGCGCCAAAGTCGTGATCGCTGGCACCGGCCGTGCTGGCACAACTTTGCTAATGGCTGTGCTGTCCGATCTTGGATGCGACACCGGAATCCGCCCAGGCGTAGAGGTAAGTGGAAAACTTGGTGGCCTCGAACGCAATATTGAAAAGACCGCAGCGCGGATTGTCAAAGCACCTGGTCTATCGACCCGACTTGGTCCGCTCCTCGCCGAAGGGCGCGTGAGCGTCGAGCATGTGATTATTCCGGTCCGAAATCTCGATGTCGCAGTTGCGAGTCGGGTGCGAGTCGCGAAATATGGCATGCGAAGTTCGGCTCCTGGTGGCTTCATTGGGGCGCGACGTAGTTCTCGCCAACGCGAAGTCCTAGCAACGATGCTGTATGAACTCATACACACAGTTGCCGACCACGACATAGATCACACGCTGCTCATGTTCCCTAGGTTCGCGAATGACGCTGCATACCTATTTGAAAAACTCGGTTGGTTGGCTCCGGGCAAGACAGAGGACGATTTTCGGGCTTGTCTCGCTGCTCGGTACGACCCGAACCGGATCACGGAGGCTCCGCTTGGCAAAGGGGAACGGTTACGTTCGGCCCTTCTCGCTCCCGTGGGCTTTATCCGCCGAGCGATACCTGAGTCTCAAGCTTCGCGAGTGAAACGCTCGTAGAAGTTCGGATTCTTTCGGATGTCGTTGAGTATCTCGTCAGACAGAGCAAGCTCGGCAGCCAACGTTTCTGGTGGATGCTCACGTCGTCGTTCGGTGGCGGCCTGTATCGCTAACCGTTTATCCATGCGACGCGCCAGTGGAATCCATTGCGGAACGCGGGCACGACGCAACTGAAGAGTTGCCCGAGCAAGGCGCTCGCGAAACCCAGCGCCATGGTGGTAGACGACGTCGCCGTAAATACCGAACCAAATTGGGTGCAAGTTGACCTTGTTGGATCTCAGTAACGGTTGCCATGCCACGTTGTGTTCTCTCAGCTGACCGAGCAAGTTGCCGCCGACATCGGAAGTCCGATAACCGAGATGGTTGACCCAGGTGTAGCCCTGTCGCCAGTCGCCGCCGATGCGGTTCCAAAAGTCGACCGTAGTCACACAGAAACACGGGTGTGGTTGTGGGTCGCCGAGGTTCTCGTCGCGGCGCACTGCAACAAGCGGCATGCCGTTGAGAATGTCTTCGGTGATGGGGGCGATAGGAAAAGCGTCACCATCCATGAAGATCAGGAGGTCATCTGGATCTGCGTTCTCGCTAGCTATCGATGCCAGAGCATTCAGCTTTTGGCCGTGGTTGCCAGGAAGTTCATCTGCGTAGTGAAACGGGGCCCAAAGGGTACGGTCGACTCCGTTCAACGATGCGTAAAGGACTGTGTCCGAAGGCATGAACTCGCTGATCTGGCGCAGTTGTGGACCAAGCCATTGATCGCTAAGCCAATGAACCGTGATGACATGAAATCTCATGGAGTCAGGTGCCGTCGTGCCAGCGAGAATCAACCCAAATCGGTGACAGTCGCGCGATAGCTCGTGGAAGCAAGTCGAGCTTGTAGCCAGCGACATGCATAGCGCCAAGCGGTTGCCAGGGAGACAGCTCAAATTTCCAGCCCTGGTAGGCGCCGTACCAGAGGAAGTAATTGCCAGACGGAAGTGGCAGCTTAGAAATCTCAAGTGTCATGTCAGTCGAACCGGCAGGTAACAAAAGTTCGTGCCGCAGAACAAAAATCGGTGTTGCTGCGCCTTGGGTTACACCAATGAACAAGTTGGTCTGCTGCTCCGAAGCGGTTTCGGCAGAAAAGCGGATAAAGCACGGCTCACTCGTTGTAGGAGGTGCCCCGTCTGGTCCGGTCACCGTGAGGTTCTTTAATTTCACTTTGCCGCGCTGTTCTGCGCGAGCCTCAGCCATTGAATCGATTTCTTTGCGATATTGAGCGAGCGTGTCTTCAATTGGTCCATCCGCTTGGATACGGCCATCGTTGAGCCAGAGTCCGCGCGTGGCGATTGCGCCAACGGAAGCGAGGTCATGGGAAACAAGTATCAAGGTCGCGCCGCTCTGCAATACATGACGCATCCGTTCGAGACACTTCTGTTGGAAAGCTGAGTCGCCGACCGCGAGCACCTCATCAACTATCAGAATCTGTGGCTCTAGGAACGACGCGACGGCAAATCCGATCCGCATGCGCATTCCGCTTGAGTAGTACTTGACTTTTCTATCGATAGCGTCTTCGAGTTCGGCGAAGGCGACGATCTCGTCGAAGCGGGCAGCGATTTCGGAACGCTTCAGACCAAGCAACGATCCGTACACAAAGGTGTTTTCGCGGCCGGACAATTCGGGGTGGATGCCGGAAACAACTTCGATGAGTGCGCCGACGCGTCCACTGGTGGTAACGGATCCGCTGTGGGGGAACATGACGCGGTTGATGATCTTGAGCAGAGTCGATTTGCCAGAGCCGTTTAGGCCGATCAGGCCGACAGACTCGCCAGGCTCAACTTTGAAGTTGATGTCTTTGAGCACCCAGCGCCACGGATTCGACTTGGTGATGCTGTTTCTGCGAACTGCCGCCCTGTCCAAAATATCGGACGTACGACGTTGACGAACACGGTCGGAACGAAACCGCTTCCAGACCTGATCAATTACAACTGTTCCCTCAGGCAACATCAGCGATTCCGGCTTCTAATTGTTTAAAAATAAGAAATGAACACATGAACATGAACAACGATGTGCCAGCAGCGATCAGAGTGAGACCAAGGCGTGGCGGCTCGCCATACAAGACGCTGCGGCGCATGCCATCGATTACAGCGGCCATCGGATTGAGACCGACATAAAGAGGTCTCCATTTTGCGGAAATCGTGTCGAGTTCGAACGCGATCGGATTGAAGAACAGTCCTAGCTGTAGCACGAGCGGTATTGCTTGGCGTAGGTCTCTGAAATAGACCGTGAGCGACGATATGAGGATCGTTACAGCTGACGTGAACACGAGAGCGATGAGCAACGGTACAACGATCCAGAAGGAAGTGATCTTCGGCGCGAATCCGTAGAAGATCAACAACCCAAAGAATGCGACCGACTGGGCGAGCGAATCGATGATTCGCACAGAAATCTGCGCGATGGGGAATACCTCGCGTGGCGCGTACACCTTGTTGAGGAGCGCATTATTTGATACGAGGCTCGTGCCACCATTGGCAACCGAGCCTTGGAAGAATCCCCACGGTAACAAGGCTATGTAGGTCCAGATTGGCCTCGGGACATCTTTCGGTACGACCGTGTTGGTCTTGGCGAGTACAAAAGTGATTACGGCCATGAGCGCAAGGGGTCCGATGATGTTCCATGCGAATCCGAGAACCGTTTGGCTGTACCTCGACCTGAGGTCGCGCTCGGCGAGGCTCAAGATGACTTGTCGTGATGCCCAGAACTCACGCGCCGCTGATCGCAGATGGAGTGCCCTGCGATAACGAATTTCTGATGGGGGCTCGTCGAGCAGAGGTTTAGGTTCGGTGTCGGTATGCAACTTTTTCCTTGCCGGACTCGGTCGATGTCAAGAATCGGTAATCGTAGATGCGGTCCGAAAACATTCGGCTGATGCGACGCTTTGGCCTAGAGGTAGCCATGAATGTCACGACTTTGGACGCTTTTGCCTAGGCCTCGGGAGTTCTTCGATTGTGTTAGCAAATCGGCGCAAAACTGCGGCGGCTGAGTTTGCAGCGCGGTTGGCCGCACGCACGCTCAGCGATGGTTTAGCGCGACTGCCTACCCATGAATCATCTCGTTCATACCCGAGCTCGGCGAGCAATGCGCCTGCGACAGAGCAGAAAGCGCGCCTGTCGGACATGGACCACGAAGTACGCCATCCGCCACTACCGCCACGTCGAAAGAATCCCGGCGGTTCTGCCCGTGCTAGCTCGCCATCACCAGACTCGCCACCTGTGAGAATCGAGTTAGAAACCTGACCGCTCGTGCGCATGCGGCTGAACTCGTTTGCGTCTAGCAATGCGCAAGATTCTGAGTGGTCGATTGCGACTCCGCAGAAGGCGAATGTGGCGATCAACAAGTCTGCTGCATCGGGTCCGAGCAAGTCCTCGTAACGCAACTCGAAGTAGCGATCGCGGGAATGCTGTTGCGCTCTACGGGCGCTAAGCAGGTGCTGTTCCCAAATGCGGCCAGCGCGCGCTACTGAGTTCGGGGCCCATTTGCTACCCCAGCCGTCGCTGTTGGCAGCGACCAACGAGTCTGCAACATCGCGACCATCGCGAATGATGTGCAAGAAACGCGCATCTGGGACGAATCGGACGATGGTCTCAGTACACATGCTGTGTGCAGGACTTTTTTCGATGATCGTCGATGCACCTGGCTTCAACTTTTGGATGGCCGCAAGCGTGGTGTCGAGGAGTGTGCCTGCCGCTTCCAGAAATTCGTGCTCTGTGATGGTCAGCGGGAGTCCTTTGCGGCGACGCGTTTGTTCGGCATCGATAGTTCCGGAGTTCTGTTTGTCCCATGCGGCAGCAAGTGGCTCTAGGAATACACGGAATAGGTCGGTCTCTTGTGGTGTCGCAATTGCGGGATGTGAACCGAGCATCGATTGCAGCCAGGTCGTTCCCGACCGCGGCGAGCCGATCAGCATTACGAGTCCAGCTCTTGAATCCTCGCGTCTGCTCATGGCTGGACCTGTGATCGCGCGATCGCGAGACCATCGTCGTAAGTGAGGTTGCCATCTGAGACATGGCGGGCTACATCATCGGCAGGCACAACATATGAGTTGCGGTAGTAAGAGCGAATCCCTTGGATACCGTCACTTTGGTAGACACCCCACCAAACCTTCTTCCATGGTTCGGTCCAATGGGGGAGTGGCCGCATGCGCTTCGGGGTCGTACGCCACTTGATCTGTGCTTTCATGCCTTTTGGCGGCTTCGCCCACTCGATAAGCCGGACGACCTTCTCGACGAACTGGTCTTCGTCCTGGATCATGTAGTGATTCACGATGTCCGGTCCAGTGGCAACCCGGTCAGTTGGCGCATCCATACAGAGATGCTCGTGCCTAGCGCACCAGTGGTCGGTCGGAATCGACATAAGCCACTCGGCGCGGTAGACCGTCTTGCCAGCTACATAGCTCGTGTGTAGCGGACTTCCGCCTCCACTGGTTCGGTATCTGCGGCGTTCAATCAGCGAACCGACCTGCGGGTCGACGGCTGTAGGCAGGAACAGTTTCGCCCCGAAGTTGATGGCGACGGTCGACGGCGTGGCTCGGTCGAGAATGTCCCTGAGTGGTTCGGATGGCCAAAAAAACTCGTCCGTGTCGGCGATGCCAGCCCAGGCGACATCCCCCCTGCCGTCGTCGAGCGAATGCAACATTTCGTGACGCACGGTCTGTCGCGCGTGAAAGTTGTCGAAGGAACGCCAGACGACTGCGTCTTTGAATTCGTTCGCAATTTCGCGGGTCGTGTCGGTCGAACAGTTATCGGCGACAGCAATTCGGTCGAAGCCGTTGTTTAGATGGTGCCTCAAGTTTTCTCGAAGCAATGTCCCCTCATTTTTTGTGACGAGAAGCAAAACGATCACTCTGGACCTACGTATTCGTATTTTTTTGCGAGAAACACTTCACGCGTGGCCACTAGGTCTAAGGACGTGTCGTCGTAGTACGAGGCGGTCGGCAGGTGGGGCGATTCATTCGTCTTGCTACGGCACAACTCGGCGAGCTTCTGAGTTTGAACTGATGTCAGATCGTAACTAGCCCGGGCCAGAACGCGGGTTATGTCTTCTTCGAGATGTTCGATTCTGATCATGTCGTCGTGGACTGTGTGTTTGGCATCGTAGTGCTCAACTGCTTCGATCGAGTCGACATTCCCTGGAACTTCTAGGAGTGTCCGGTCGTCAGTCAACAGCCAGAAGTAACGGAATGCCATAAGTCCTTGGCAGCGGCGCAGGTCCGTGCGGCCGAAGGGCGCGAGCAGTTCATGTGAACGGTCGGGGTCCATCACAAGAGCCAGCCATCGCCGAAAAGCGTCTACGTCGTCTGGATGCGTATAGCAGGGGCGCCATAGATCGGTGCGAGTCGCTCGCTGACGACGCTGAATCGAACGGCCCTCGCGAAGTTGCTCCGTAGGCCAGCGACGCGTAGCGCGGAGTGCCCGCATCGAGTCACGCGCTAGTTCGAAATTTGACGGAGGCTCAGCGGTCACCCTGTGGTAAATGCCGGACACGCCACCGCCTTTGCGACATCCGTAAGCCCAGAGGGACACGTACCAGGCCCAAGGGTTACGTATCGAGGCGCATACAACCCTGTCGCGTTTTTCTTCTCGCAGACGAATGTGCTGCTGATGCTGCTTGCCTCCGACTACCTCGGATAGAACGCGGGCGATGTGCGTAGAGGCGGTTTTTTGCATCTGGAGATACACGAGCCTGTCGTTCGCGAACACGTCGACCATTCTCGCCTATTTTTCGCGTCTTTCGCTATAGGGCTAGAGGCCCGCGTCATGGTGTTTCGCGGAGATTTTGGCGAGTAGGTTTTTGACCTATGTCATTAGAACTTGGTTTCGAGACAATCGGTAACGCCACGCTGATTGTTCACGACGGCAAGCCGGTCCTCGCTACTGATCCGTGGCTATCCGGCACGGCTTACTTCGGAAGCTGGGTGCTTTCTCATGCCGTGCCGCCCGAGCAGATGGCCAACGTCGAAGCGGCCGACGCAATTTGGATATCGCACGGCCACCCCGATCATCTGAGCTTTGAGACACTAAAGAAGCTGAAAGATAAGGAGATTTTGCTCCCAGATCATGTCGGCGGTCGCATACGGGACTATTTGGTCAGCGATGGCTACAAGGTCAGGGTTCTCAAAGATCGGGAATGGCATCAGATTTCTGCTCGGGTCCGGATCTGTTCAATCGCGGACTGCAACCAGGACGCCGTGCTGCTCGTTGACATCGATGGCACCCTTGTCGCCAACCTGAATGATGCCAGCGAGCGCGGTTGGGAAAACTTCGTCAAACACGCAGTCAAGAAATCGGACGTTTCATTCATGCTTGCGCTCTCTGGTTTCGGAGATGCGGACATGATCAATTTCTTTGAGCCAAATGGGGACAGGATCTTGCCGTACGCGGCAAAGCAGCTTCCGCCCGGCAAGGCCATTGCTCGGCGGATCGAAAGCTTCGGGATGAAATACTTCGTGCCATTCGCGTCGCTGCACCAGTACAACCGTGCCGACAGTTTCTGGGCCAACGATTACATAACTGGTCCAGAGGCTCACAAGCTCGGTTTTGCTTCAGAAACCGCTGAAATTGTTGGTCCGTTCATTAAGTACGACTGCCTGTCGCGAAATGTTGAACTTCTTGAACCGCTACCCAACCCGTTAGTTGCCAACGACCCGAAGGATTTCGGCGACGACTGGTCACAGCAATTGACCGATGTTGATGTCGATGAGGCAAGAAAATATTTTGCCAGAATCGAAACTTTGCGCGACGTCGTCGATGTGATCGTCGTGCGGGTAGGTGGCGTCGAACACGAGTTTCCTGTCGGGTCAGGAAATAATCGCGGCGTGACATTTGAAGTCCCACGCCATTCATTCATGGAAGCCGTGAAGTGGGAAGTCTTCGACGATCTGATGATTGGCAACTTCACTAAGACGACCGTGACCGGTGACTGGACTACTGACGAATTCGGCACGAAGTTCACGCCGCTAGTTGGCAAGTATGCAGATAATGGGTACGCGCGCACCCACGCTGAAATTCGTAAGTACATGGCCGAGTACAGACGGCGAGCCCCACTCGACACCGCCCGCTCATTGCTTGCGCACAAGAACACGTCGTTTTTAAATTCGGTGGCTCGCACGATGTACTCAAAGATCGCACCTGGATCGTTGCTCCATCGGATCGGCAGGTCGTCCTACCGAAAGTTGCGCGGCCGCTAAGGCACTGGAACCCCAACGCCGTTAGTTACTCGCCTTGTCGAGCAGGCTGTAGCCGTAGTGCAAATCTTGTAATCGGCGTTCGAAGTGCAGCACGTCGCGGAAGTTCTTGATTCGCGGTGGCACAAATTTGCTGTGTCTGTAGCGACGAAAGTATCTGGCATTCGTGTCGCCACGCACGTTTGCCAGCGGAGCGAAAGGCTTCAACCCTAGGTAATTCGTTATGGGTCCCAACACGGCGGCCGGATCGCGTACGAGATCTTCGTACCGCATGAACTTGAGGTGTTGGAGTTGCGCGCGGTCGCCCTCAAATTTCTCATGCGCTGCTAGCCAGTGCTCAAGCTGGAGTTGGACACTCGATTTGGCCCAGAACTCTGTTGCATGGGCGACTGCAACTGGGTGTCTAACAATTGCGATCATTAGCGCATCTGGGAAAACCGCTTGCAGGTACCGAAATCGCAAGAGATTCGGCGGAGACTTCTCGACGATGTGGCTACGCGTCGTGTCGGCGTAAGGCTGCCAAGCCTCACGGAGACGAAGCGCAATCAGGGGATCGGTTGCGTCACTCTCGACAAGGTGTGCTCGGGAACTGAAAGCAAATCGGCCGGGTCCGCCTAGGTCATCAGCCACGACCATTTCATCTTGCAAATGCTGCCCTTCGTCCTGCGGGACGCCAGTGTTGCGCAATCCAGAGATGTCGGGGTGCTCGTCGAGCATCGAGGCGAGCAGCGTCGTTCCGCTGCGATGCAAACCGCCTATGAATATGAAGCGCGGCCGACTATCAGTCATCGAGACATACCCGTTCGAATTTAGTCGCGCCGTTTGATTTTCGCTCTGGCTTGCGCGGGAATCGGATCACTGATCTGCAATGCTACGTGTGGTGTCAAATAAAACTCGCGTGTTGTGGCTAATCAAGGGACTCGGTCCCGGCGGCGCTGAACATCTATTGCTCGGTGCGGCCGCGACTAGAGACCGCGACCGATTTGATGTCGCCGTCGCGTACTTATTGCCTTGGAAGAACGCGCTCGTAGAGCGCTTTGAGGCCGAGGGCGTTGCGACAACTTGTTTTGGCGTACGAGACGAACGAGACCTGCGATGGGTGTTCTCTCTGAGGAGAATGTTGCGCCGAAATCCGGTCGATATTGTCCATGTTCATTCGCCGTATGTCGCGGCGATGGCGCGGTTGGCGGTGCGCGCGCTCCCCAAGAGGTTGCGTCCTCGACTTGTGTGCACTGAACACAACGCATGGGGAACATTCAAAACCCCAACAAGATATCTAAACGCCTTTACTTCGAGACTCGACGATGTGACGATCGCCGTGTCACGAGAGGCGAAGGAGTCGATGTCGGGTCGCGCACGTCAACAGTGTGAAGTACTCGTCCACGGTGTCGATGTGGATGCGATAGCGGAGTTGATTGAGGAACGCGGAATAGTTCGATCGGAACTAGGGATAGACGTAAACACCGTGCTTGTCGGGACCGTAGCGAATTATCACCCTAAGAAGGATTGGCCCAACGTTCTAGACGCTGCGCGTCGAGTAGCCGATCTCGGTTCTTCGACCAAAGTTCGGTTTTGTTTAGTAGGGCAAGGGCCCCTCCAAGGTGTCGTTGAGAAATTGCACGCGGATCTGTCGCTCGAAGAGACCGTCACGCTGACGGGGCATAGGCCAGATGCAGTGCGACTTATGGCCGGATGCGACATTTTCATTCTTGGCTCGAAATACGAGGGACTCCCGGTCGCGATCATGGAGGCGCTTGCATTGGGATTGCCAATAGTTGCAACGAGGGTCGGCGGCATTCCAGACGTTTTGCGTCACGAAGATAACGCGCTACTGGTGAATGCAGGTGATCCTGGCGCGCTAGCTAATGGAATCATGTCCTTAGTCAAGGATGAGGCACTACGTGAGCGTCTATCAATCGGAGCAAAGGATCTGAGTGCAGAGTTCGACATTGCGAGAGCCCAGGCACGAATCGAAGCGATTTATTCCGATCTAGTGGAACAGCGAATCCATTGAACGCGGGCACGAACAGAGTCGATGACGGACTCGAGTTGCGCGCGTATCGGTCCGTGGACCGTCAGGCCGTGATTGCTTTGTTGGCTGCGTCGTTGGGCCGTGAGGACGATCCGAGATTCGAAGCTCTCTACGCCTGGAAACACGAGGAGAACTCGTTCGGAGTCTCGCCAGCGTGGGTAGCTGTAGATGGAGAAAAGATCGTAGGCATTCGCGTGTTGATGCGTTGGCAGTTCAGCGACGGCGTGCGTGACTTCTCAGCAGTGCGCGCGGTAGATACCGCTACGCATCCCGAGTATCAAGGGCGCGGGATATTTACCAGACTCACCAAGTTGGGTCTTTCAGAACTCGGAGGCGAGTCCGAGACCTTCGGTGCGGCAGTCGACTTTGTGTTCAACACACCGAATGACCAAAGCCGACCCGGATATCTCAAAATGGATTGGCAAGTAGTCGGTCGATTACCGGTGTCAGTACGGCCTAGTAGTCCATTCGCGATTCGTCGGATGCTGAGGGCGCGTGTGCCTGCTGAGCGATGGTCAGAGGTTTCGACCGGTGGAGCCTCAGCTTCTGATGTGCTGTCCGACGCGGCGGCGGTGACGGCGCTCCTCGCAAGTACCCGAAAGCAAGATCAGAGATTGCAGACTAAGAAGTCCGCCGAGTTCTTGGCGTGGCGTTACGCGACACCGCTGCTTGGTTATCGCGCCGTCGTTGGCTCCGGAGGGATTGAGGGCGGACTCGCAATCTTTCGCGTACGACGTCGTGGCGAAGCGCGCGAGGCCGCATTGGTAGAGCTGATCATTCCTTCGGGAAAGCCGAACGCCGCACGCGCATTAGCGCGACAAGTTCGCAAAGCAGCCGATTGCGATTTTGCGATCGCTCTCGGCGACCGCGTGCCGGGTTTCTTGCCATTCCCACGGCAAGGTCCGGTACTGACTTGGCGACACTTGACGCTTGAGCGTTCACAAGTTCCAAAAAGCGCGGACCTCGCTCTGACACTCGGCGATATTGAGCTGTTTTGAAACACTGCCGGAACATCGTGGCGGATCGATGGCGTTACGCTTGCGGTCGTTAACCGCACGCCGAATACTGGAGTACATCTAAGCGTGGCGAGAATTGCTCAAAAAATTGTGAAGTCGTTGGCGGCTGGCTACGACGCGATCACGCCGCGTCATCCGGGCGTGGTCGTGTTGATCTACCACCGCGTTGGTGGCCGTACATCTATGGCGGTCGACTTGCCCGCGGATCTGTTTAGAAGGCAGATGGCCGAACTAAGTGAGTCGGGCCGAGTCGTGTCTCTCTCGGACGCTCTGCGGAGACTTGAACCGAGCAGAGGTTCGGAACAACCTGCCCAAACAATCGAGTCGCCGATAGCCATCACATTCGATGACGGCACCGCAGACATCGCCGATATCGCTATGCCAATTATGCAAGAGTTCGGGATTCCCTCGACGCTTTACCTAGCGACGCGGTTCGTCGAGAATGGCGAAGATTTTCCCGACAACGGCAAGCCGCTTTCGTGGCAGGCGCTCGCAGACTGTGTATCTACGGGACTGATGGATGTCGGTAGCCATACCCACAGTCACGCACTATTGGATCGACTTGCAAATAACGAAGTGGCTAGAGAACTCGACACGTCGATTGATCTCATCACGTCGAAGCTAGGCAAGGTCCCGCTCGACTTCGCATATCCGAAAGCGCTGTCGCCGTCGCCAGTTGCCGACGCGGCAGTTCGCGAACGTTTCCGATCCGCATCAATTGCTGGCACGCGCCCGAATCGTTACGGCGACGCCGACCCATACCTTCTCTATCGTTCGCCAATACAGGTCAACGATGACATGCGTTGGTTCCGAAAAAAGTGTGATGGCGGCATGGCCCTCGAAGATCGACTCAGAGTGCTAGTCAACCGTCGGCGCTATGCAGAAGCTGTGCAATGAAGTCGACTAAGAAGCCGCCGAGGCTGATACATCTGACAACCACAGATATCAGTCTGGCTCTGCTGCTAGGGCCGCAATTACGCGCGTTCCAAGAGGCCGGTTACGAAGTAATCGGCATGTCGGCCACTGGCCCATATGCGCGCGAACTCGAATCGTGGGGCATTCGTCATTACTCACTCGGCAACGCCACCCGCTCAATGGCCCCACATCGCGATCTGTTAGCTCTAGCTGAGCTGGTACGTGCGTTTCGGTCTCTCCGACCAGACATTGTGCACACCCACAATCCCAAGCCAGGCATCTACGGGCGGCTTGCGGCCAGAATCGCGAGGGTGCCAGTCGTGGTCAACACGGTCCATGGTCTGTATGCCGTACCGGAAGACAGGCTCGCCAAGAGAGCCGTTGTCTATAGCCTCGAGCGAATCGCCGCGGGCTGTAGCAACGCCGAACTGTTGCAGAACGAAGAAGACGTATCGGTGTTGCGCAAAATCGGCGTGCCAGCCGACCGTATCAAGGTTCTAGGTAACGGGATCGATCTTGCTCGGTTCGACAGTTCGAAGGTAGATGCAAGCAAAGCTGCACTTATACGCAAACAGATCGGCGCTACCGACCAACAAGTTGTGTGTGGTGTCGTCGGGAGACTCGTGTTGGAAAAGGGACTGCGCGAAATATTTGGCGCAGCACGCCTCTTGACTAAGAGCTCGCCAAACGTTGTGTTCGCGATCGTGGGTCCAGCAGATCCAGAAAAGGCAGATGCAATCACGCCTGATGAAATAGCCATGGCTGAAGCGATCGGCAACGTCAAGTTCCTTGGAATGCGTGACGATATCGAAGCTGTCTATGCGGCATGTGATCTTTATGCCCTCGCGTCGCATCGCGAGGGTTTTCCTCGTTCAGCCATGGAAGCCAGTGCGATGGGCTTAGCGGTCGTTGCCACAAACATCAGGGGTTGCCGACAAGTCGTCGCCGACAACGTAACTGGTCGCTTGGTGCAACTTGGCGATGTGGAGGCGCTTGCGTCCGCCATCGCTCAGCTCGCTAACGATTCGGAGCTTCGCACCAAGATGGGACTCGCTGCGCGAGCCAAGGCAACCAGCGAGTTCGATCAACAGCGAATAATCGACACGACGCTCGCAACCTACGCTCGTCTAATTGCCGCGGATTCCGATGATGGTTGAAATTCGCCGCGCCGAGCTTCTAGACGCATCCCGCATGGCATCGCTGCATTGCGACCGAATTTCTGAAGGGTTTTTGCCTTCACTCGGTGTTGCATTCTTGCGGCGCATATATGGCCGCATCGTTCGCACCGAGCACTCCTTTGCATACGTTGCTGTCGACCGTAACGAAGTGATCGGTTTCGTTGCCGCAACAGAGTCGATCGGTGGCTTCTACCGCACATTCATGATTCGTGATGGCATCCGAGCGGGGCTTAGGGCAGCTCCGAGAATTGTTCTGTCAGCCAAACGCGTTTGGGAAACGCTCCGTTACCCAGCGAGCGCGAGCGGAGCAACTTCGGATTTGCCGACAGCCGAAATAATTGCAGTGTCGGTCGCGAGAAGTAGCGGCAAACGGGGGATCGGTCGTCTCTTAGTTGACGCCGTGAGTGGAGAAATGGATCGCAGGCATGTCAGTGCCGTCAAAGTTGTCGCAGCTACGGACAACGCCGCGGCTGCAGCTCTTTATTTAGGCGCTGGTTACACAGAGTTGCACGAGATCTCTGTCCATGGCTCAACCGCGAGCACCGTATTCGTTCGGCGGTCGGATCCGACGGCATCCCAAGATCCATCGCGCCAGGAACCGCGATCATGAATTCTCAAATGGCATTTGGAGCTTCGTTCTTGGCGTCGCTAGCAACTACGCCGTGCGCTGTTGTGGTAGCAATACGGCTCGGAATCACTGACAAGCCTGGGCCACTTAAAGTCCAGACTGCGGCCGTGCCGTACCTCGGCGGACTCGCGATGCTCCTTGCAATCGCGTGGCCTCTAGGCGTAGTTCGGCCCGTGTTGTTGTTGCCTGCGGGATTAGCTGCAGGCCTCGGTCTGGTCGACGACGTCGCAGCGATCTCTGCTCGTGTCAGGCTCGCGCTTGAGTTCGCTGTCGGTATCATCTCTGGCCTCGTAGTGACTTGCCCACCTGGCGGCATCTTCGGGGTGCTGCTTACCGCTTTGATTGTCGTCGGACTTGTGAACGCTGTGAACCTGATTGACGGACTCGATGGTCTAGCTAGCGGGACCGCGTTGATGGTGGCAGTCAGTTTTGCTATTTATGGTGGTGGCGGTAGACAGATCGCGTTCATCACCGCCGGAGCATTGTGCGGATTCTTGTTGTTCAACAGGCCGCCTGCGCGCATCTATCTAGGCGACTCTGGCTCGTATCTGCTCGGCGTTCTTATCGCAATTCTTGGTGTGTCAGCACTCGACAATCCCGGTGGAGCGACGTCGTGGGCGGTTGTCCCACTGTTCGTCGCAGTTCCGGTTCTCGATACTGCTGTCGCAATTACCCGGCGAGCCATCGCCCGCAGGCCCCTCTTTCTCGGTGACCGTAGCCATGTGTATGACCAACTTGTCGACCGAGGGTTAGGTCGAGGTCAATCTGTACTCGTCATGATTTCGCTTCAGGCGTGCATTAGTGCTTTTGGCCTGTTAGTCCCTAAAAGGCATTCAGTCCTTGCATTCGGTGTTCTTGGTGGTGTGGTATTTCTACTTGCACTTGTTGTTGTATTCGGCGGCTTCGTGACTCCAGTCCACCGGGCCGGGTCCGTGTCTCCTGATAGTGAGAGGTCCAAAGAGTGAACGACTCGAAGCCAGCACTGCTCGGTGGCCAGCCAGCATTTCCGGGAGGAATTCCGTTTGTGCGTCCACCGGCACCACCGCGCGATGCCGTTTTCGCGCGTCTCGCTCCGTCATACGACGCTGGCATTCTTACGAACGGACCTCTCGTTAGACAGCTTGAAGAAGCCGTAGCTGAACTCGTTGATGTCGACCACGTCGTCGCAGTTAGTTCATGCACGACCGGTCTAATGCTCGTGTTGCGGCTACTCGAACCAGACGGTGATGTGCTGCTTCCTAGTTTTACTTTCTCTGCATCGGCACACGCTGTCGCATGGAATGCACGCGGTATCCGGTTCGTGGAATGCGACCCGAGCACGTTTCAGCTTGACCTTGCCGACGCAAAGGAACGCGCTCTGCAGGCCGGTAATAGACCTATCGGGGCGATAATGGCAACCCACGTGTTTGGCGCACCATGCGACCCGAGAGCAGTAGAGGCACTCGGCGCAGATTTGGGTGTACCTGTGTTGTTCGACGCTGCTCATGGGCTAGGTGCGCGTACTGCTGAGCGACCAATCGGTGGGCACGGCATTGCCGAAGTCTTTAGTCTCACACCAACGAAGCCCGTAGTGGCGGGCGAAGGCGGCCTCGTTACAACCAACGATGCTGCGTTAGCAGAAGGGTTGCGTCTAGGTCGCGATTATGGCAATCCTGGTGATTACAACACCAAGTTTGTTGGGCTAAATGGTCGGATGAGCGAGATGCACGCCGCCGTCGCCTTGTGTTCGCTCGACTCATACGCGGAGAACAAAGCGTTACGGCTTGGTCGCGCTGCTCGTTATCGCGAAGCGCTCGCGATAGTTCCAGGAGTGCGTTGCCAGGTAGTGAGCGACGGCGACACGTCGTCATACAAAGACTTCACGATCGCGATTGATGCAGAAGAATTCGGGGCCTCGCGGAACTTGCTCGTGCACGCTCTCAGAGCCGAAGGTGTCGACACGCGCAACTATTTCGATCCGCCGGTGCATCGTCAAGATTCGCATGCCATAAGCGGCGTTGAGCTACCAGTCACTGATTCGCTATCTGCCAAAGTCGTGAGCCTGCCGATTTATCCAGCGCTGTCGGAGTCCGACCTCGATGTAATTGTCGAATGCATCGCGCGGATCGGGCGCAACGGCGCAGCTTGTACCCACGCGGCGTGAGCATTCGCCGCGAGTCGGCTCAGAACGCGAAGCTGTCGTATCGGGCGCTCCAAGCGGATTCGCTGTGCTCCATAGTCATTCCTGCTTACAACGCTGCTGCTTTTTTGGCTGAAGCAATCGAATCTGCACTCGCTCAGACTTATCGGCCACTTGAAGTAGTCGTTGTCGACGACGGCTCAACAGACGACACTGCCGCTATCGCATCTCGTTATTTAGATCATCGAGAGGTCGTACTCGTTCGTCAAGAGAATCGTGGACTTGCAGGCGCGCGCAATCGCGGCGTAGCTGAGAGCCACGGCGAAGTCATAGGGCTGCTCGATGCTGACGACATCTGGATGCCCGAGAAATGCGCGACTGCAATGAACTACCTGCGCCAGAACGCCGACGTTGGTTGGGTCACAACCGACTGTTACTTGATGTACGACGACACGCGAACCGATAAGCGTTATTTCGGCGATCAGATCGCCGATGCCTTCCCGGAGGCTGACAATGCAGAACAACTGCGTTGGATAGCTCAAGCCAATTTCATGTCGGTTGCATGCCTAATCCGACGCGACCTATTCGAAGCCTTTGGTGACTTCGACGTTCGGCGGCGGCGTGCCGAGGACTACGACCTGTGGATTCGGTTCATGCTCGGCGGCGCTCTCGTGGGTCGGATATCGGAGCCACTCGGTTGGTATCGCTTGAGGGAAGACAGCCTTTCAGCTGATCTTGCTAAGCAGTGGCAGGCACACCTCGATGTTTTGGAACTCCACGGCTTGGCGCTACACGCCGCTGGAGGAAGGTTGCTAGCCCGCGAGTGTTATGACATAGCACGCAGACTCGCCGCGTCGGGGCGCCGCGCATTAGCGATCCGGTTCGCTGCCATGGCTTTCGGCTCTGCCGACGCCAGGTTCGCCGCGTCGTTGGTGCAATTGGCACACATCATGAGGGCAGCGTGTCGACGTGTGGCTCGTGCCTCGCAGACGGACGACGCCTGACATCGTGCGACCAGACGCACTGGAAAGGTTCGCCACCTTCGCGAAACCAATCATGATGTTACGTCCGAATCGGATCGGAAACGGCCTAGTAATGCGATTCTGCCTATTGCGGTGACTACCCGATACCGACAAAACTACTAATCGCAATCAGCGCGACTCACCGTCGTTCATGGGAAGGTTTCGGGTTCCCGTGGGGTGGACAGAGGGTCGGGCGCCCTGATGCGAACGAAAACGAAAGACGGGTCCTTGCTGAGGGTGGCGAGCACGCATGCTCGATCCATCGGTTGGACGTGGTTTTGGTTCCAGTTCGGCTATGTCAGCTTGATTCGTGACAACTAGGGGCGCAATGGGTAAAGGGCGCATACGGCGATGGCAGGACTCGATACCGAGTGCCTCTGACGCTTCTAGGAAACACCTAGGCAGGTTCGCGATTGATGCCGTAGCCGTAACCATAGGGGTCTGGTCGGCTGCGCTCTTGCGCTATGACATGGATTTCGAGCGCGTTCACCATTTGGAAATGCTCGCTAGTCTGCCTGGAGTTCTGGCCATTCAGTATCTAGCTGGTCGCAGGACGGGCATTTATTGCGGCGGCTGGGTATTCGGGTCCTTCGAGGAGGTCGCGGCTCTCGCGAAGACTATATTCATCACAATTTCGATCGTCACGGTCGGCGATGTCTTGTCTGGCTTTGTCCTCGCCAATGGACGCGTCATGCCACTCTCATCGTCGCTTGGTTCCGGGATATTCGTGCTCGCCAACGCGGCTGGGATTCGCTATGCGTGGCGTCTCGTGGCTGATCGTCGTCGCCGACCGCAGGGCGAAGGACGTTCAAGGGTCATCGTGTTTGGCGCAGGTGGCGGTGGCCAACAAGCGATCAGAGCGATGCTCGGAGATGCCAATAGCCCACACATCCCGGTCGCGGTTCTCGATGACGACCCGAGTCGTTCACAGTTGTCGATCATGGGGATTCGCGTCGCTGGAACCCGAGATGACCTTGCTGCAGTCGCCGACCGCGTTGGTGCCGACATGGTCCTAGTCGCTGTCCCTAGCGCGGACGGCTCAGTGCTTCGAGAAATCGCTGACCTTGTTGTGCCTCTAGGTCTGAAGCTTCGGGTGCTGCCTTCTGTAGGAGAGTTACTTGGCGCCGAAATCAACCTTGGCGACATTCGCACACCGACCGAGGCAGATCTGCTCGGTCGACACCAGGTCGAGACCAACGTCGCAGAGATCTCGCAGTACCTAACAGGCAAGGTTGTTGTCGTCACAGGTGCTGGCGGTTCGATTGGGTCGGAACTGTGCAGGCAGATCGCGAACTTCGAGCCAGCCGAGTTGATCATGGTCGATCGAGATGAGTCTGCGCTTCATGGCGTCCAGTTGTCGCTAGAAGGCAGGGCGCTACTCGATTCGCCGAATCTATTGCTCTTGGACATCCGAGACAGGGCGAGGGTCAAGCGCCTATTCATGGAGCGCCGCCCAGATGTTGTGTTCCATGCGGCGGCCCTCAAGCACCTCCCGTTGCTACAAGCTCATCCTGTAGAAGCGCTGAAAACCAACGTATGGGGGACCTCAAGTGTCCTCGATGCCGCGATGGCATCCGGCGTGACCACCTTCGTCAACATCTCGACAGACAAGGCCGCAAATCCGATCAGCGTGCTTGGCTATTCGAAGCGGATCGCCGAGGGCCTCACGGCCGACGCAGCAACCTCTTGTGGACAGCGGTATCTGTCGGTGCGATTCGGCAACGTTCTTGGCAGCCGCGGATCTGTCCTAACGACCTTCAGAGCACAAATCGCAGCTGGTGGCCCACTGACGGTTACCCACCCTGACGCAACACGATTCTTCATGACGATAGAAGAAGCTGTGCAACTCGTTATCCAGGCGGGAGCACTTGGCGACCCTGGCGAGGCGCTCGTGCTCGACATGGGCGATCCTGTGCGCATAGCCGAAGTAGCTCGCCGGCTAGCGGGACTCGCAGCAGTGCCGGTGCCGATTGAGTTTACGGGTCTTCGGCCCGGAGAAAAGTTGCACGAGGACTTGTTCGGAGATTTCGAAGACGCTCGCACGCCACGCCACGAACTGATTGACGCAGTTGCTGTTCCTTGCGTTATGCCGGAGCGGGTCAGGCACCTAGACCCAGATGTCCCTGGCGAACAAGTCGTCGCGGTCCTCCGTGGGATAGTCGATGAGATGGCCGCTGTTCAGGCAGCCGAAGAATCAGAGGACATCGCGGTATCAGCATAAAGCTGGTCGATTCTCAAAACGACGCGAGTGTCTTTGCAAGACCTTCACTAAAACTGACCTTGCATCCAAATCCGAATGCATCCGCCGCGGCTCTTGCATCTGCGCAACTGTGACGAATATCGCCAGCTCGACTAGCGATGAACTCAGGATTCGGATCGACACCGATAAGGTTGCCCAACTCGCGGAGCAGGTCTAGGAGCGTGTACTGGTTGCCCCCAGCGATGTTGAACACTTGCGCATTACAGCGATCGCTAGGAGCCGTTGCTGCCGCAAGGTTGGCGTCGACAACGTCGGATACGTACGTGAAGTCACGGCTCTGAAGGCCATCGCCGTGCACCGTCGGGCGGACTCCGTCGAGCAGTGCTCTAGCGAACAGTGGGATCACTGCCGCGTAAACCGAGTCTGGTCGTTGTCTCGGACCGAAGACATTGAAGTAACGCAGCCTGACAGTCTCGATATTGAATAGCTCTGCGAAGACGCGGCAATAGTGCTCGCCTGCGAGTTTCGTGACGGCGTAAGGCGAGCGAGGCGCGAGGACAGCATCCTCTGGTGTAGGAATGATTTTCGATCCACCATAAACGCTTGATGAAGAAGCGAACACGAGGCGTCGCACACCCGCATCGCGGGCTGCTGTTAGAACCGTGAGCGTGCCTTCGATATTGGTGGTATTCGATGTGAGAGGGTCGGATACCGAACGAGCAACAGCACCAAGTGCGCCTAGATGGAATACGACTTCACATCCAGATACTGCATCGGCAACAGAGTCGATGTCGGCAATAGAACCGTGCACGAATCGAGCGGCACCTGGCACATTCTCGCGACGACCAGTAGCTAGAGAGTCAAGCACCACGACATCGTCACCGCGCTCTAGCAGTGTCTGAGCAACATGAGAACCGATGAATCCGGCTCCGCCGGTGACAAGTGCGCGCATCGCCTCAGGCTAATGGCGTTACCTACACTCAAAGACGTGGCACCGACATTTCCGCGTAGACAAACTCGCCAAGTTTCAGTTGGCAAAGTAACGGTTGGTGGCGATGCCCCGATCAGCGTGCAGTCGATGACCACTACCAAGACGGCCGATGTAGACGCGACCCTCTCGCAGATTTATGCGCTGGCCGCTGCTGGCTGCGACATCGTGCGATGCACGTGCAATGAGCCAGAAGCCGCAGCCGGACTCGCTCAGATCATCCCGCGTTCGCCTGTGCCGGTAATCGCTGATATTCACTTTCATTACAAACTCGCGCTAGCGGCGCTCGAAGCCGGGGTGCACGGCCTACGCCTCAACCCGGGAAACATACGCAAGCCTGACCAGATCAAGGCAGTCGCTAGCGAAGCGCGCGATCGCAGCATTTCGATACGAATCGGTGTCAACGGTGGATCATTAGACCCCGACATCGACGAGCGTTTCGGCGGAGCGACTCCAGAAGCGCTTGTCGCCTCAGCCGTGCGCGAGCTTGACTATTTCAGAGAAGTCGATTTCGACGATGTCAAGATCTCTGTCAAGGCGAGCAATGTCAGAGTAATGATCGATGCCTATCGTCTCTTGGCCGACACAGTTGACTACCCACTGCATTTGGGTGTCACGGAGGCGGGGCCGTTGCCCGGCGGCCTTATCAAGTCTGTTGCTGGGATCGCGACTCTCTTGTCCGAAGGCATCGGAGACACGATTCGGTTCTCCCTCACAGCTGATCCCGTAGAAGAAGCCAGGGCTGGACGGATGTTGCTCGAAACGCTTGGTCTAAGAGAACGCAAGAACGTGGACCTAATTGCTTGCCCGAGTTGCGGGCGGGCAGAGGTCGATGTCATCAAGGTTGCGAACGAGGCACAAGCGGCATTCACTGATCGAGATATTCCACTCCAGATCGCTGTTATGGGTTGCATCGTGAACGGACCCGGAGAAGCGCGCGATGCCGACCTAGGTATCGCTGCCGGCCGTGGCAAAGGCCATCTTTTTGTCCGTGGCAAGATCGTTCGTGTAGTACCTGAAGCCGAGATGGTCTCAGCGCTCATAGCGGAGGCTGAAGCCATCATGACTGATGGCATCGATGCGGTACTTGCCCGTGCCGACGTAAACGCAGAAGCAATATCCGCTGCAGCGCGCGAGGAATTGGTGCAGATTCAAGGAATCGACGCGAATAGCGATGCTTCACGAATTGCGAAGGTATTAGCTGTTACCGATCCGGTCTCCGACGCGCAGGCAGGCTCTCAAGCGTGAGCGAGGAGTTTCGACTCTTCGAGTGCGCAGGCTTGCTCATGAACCCAATTGCATGCTTCTGCTAGGGGTTCAACAAAAGCAGAGTCGGTGCAAGCTAAATGCGACAGCGGTAGCTCAATTATTTTCGCTCCAGGAATTTGCTCGGCCATCGCGCGTTGTGTTCCAGGATCGACCAGCCGATCGTTGGTCGTGATGATCACAGCGGTCGGGACATCGATCTCGCCGAGCCAGTTGGCCTGATATGTGCCGACCGAGTGTCCTGCTTCTGCAATCATTCGCAGGTCGTGTCGCCTGACTTCGGCCTGAGCCCATGTCGGCAACGAGACATGGCGTGAGCGACGTAACGGTGGAACATTGAGAGGTAGTCGTGACGCAAGCGTTCCTAGGCGCATAGTGCCAGCGACGGCTCCGAGCATGCCTTGTACGACATAGCGGTCGAGCGTGGTTGGAAAGAATCCTCCGCTTGTGGCACACAGGACCAGGCCTCGCACCAAGTCGCTGTGGCGTCGCCACATCAGTTGACTGACTGGGCCACCCATTGAATAGCCAACGACGACTGCAGGTGTCGCTCCAAGTTCGAGGAGCGTCGCGGCCGAGTCGTCAGCGCAATCTGATAGCCGGAAAATCTTGCGGGCTTTGACGCCGCGTCCGTGGCCTCTCAGGTCTGGTGCAATCACGCGGAATTGTTCGCCCAGGCGATTCAACGATGGGTACCAGTTCAGGCCGCCGGTAGCGGCGAGTCCGTGGTGCAACAAGAGATTGGGCGCACCGCGACCGCGGTCGATCTCGCGTAAGAACGTAACGCCACGCCCGGGCAGGTCTAGGCGCCGACCCTCTGGAACTGGCCAGTCACCATCAAAGTCATGAACAAGGCTCACTGTCATTTGATCGGTCATTCGAGGCGCTCGGTCCAGTAGCAATCTGTCCAATAGCCAAGATTGAGTACGTTCTGTCCGGCGGTTTGCGGGTGGTTCGTTACGATGTCGCGCACTTCGTCGAGGACTCGTTGGCGTTCGGGTTCCGGGAGTATCTGCACGTGGCTGACGCTCGCTACCCGGTCGATGACTCCCTGAGGGGTCGTTTGTTGCTCGTGGAAGAATCGTGTGTACCTCACTTCGGAAAATCCTTGGACGAAGACGCCAGCGCGCCCGGCTGTCCAGCCGTGTGGGTCGCCGAACTGTGAGACAGCCGTCGTTCCCGTTTGGTCTTCTCGATGGTTACGCCACGGGGCCTTTTTTTCGACGCGGTCCATGATCGCCCAGACAAGGTCTACCCATTCGATAGAGCGGTCTCGCGCGTTCCACCCGAACCCAACGCGCCCGCGCGAACGTAAAACTCTGTGGAGTTCAAGGGTTGCGCGTTGGCCGTCAAACCAATGCAGTGCTTGCAGAATTGTCACAGCGTGCAACGAACCGTCAGCAAATGGCAAGTTTTCGGCGACGCCTGCCGCGGTCGGTATCTCCGGGTACTTGTTGCGGAGCACTTCGCGCATGCCAGCGACCGGTTCACACGCGATCAGGGTCGCTCCTGAATTCGCGATTAAACCTGTGAATATTCCGGTCCCTGCCGCAAGATCGAGGACGCGGTGGCCAGGGCCAATATCGAGGTTGTCAACGAAATACTTGACGACTGCAAGTGGGTAACTCGGTCGAGCCTTGTCGTAGATCTCGGCTGCTCCGCCGAACCCGGAAGCAGCGATTTCATGAACGCCCATCGGCCTCGACGATATTGCCACCCGTGCGTGTGTTCGTGTCAATGCCGAACGATAGTGGTGTACTTGCCTAATCCGCCCCGATAATCATTCCGGCAGCGACAGTTTCGAATGTGCTCTCGTCGACGAGAATGAAACTGCCTGTAGTTCTGTTGCGCTCATAGTTATCAACGAGCATCGGTTGGGTCGTGCGTAGCTTGACACGGCCTATTTCGTTCAGGCCCAGCGAGTCGACGCCTTCGTCCCGAGAGAGGCTGTTCACGTCGAGGCGATACAACAGATCGGTGGCTTTCGCGCGGGCCCACTTGGTCGTGTGCTTGATCGCGTAGACCTTGCCGACCTCGAATTTGCGATCAGAGTTGAACCAACAAATCTGCGCTGAGATGTCCTGAGTTACCGTTGGCTGGTTGTGTGGGCGACACAGCATGTCGCCGCGACTGATATCGATTTGGTCGGTCAGCCTTATCGTCACAGAGTCAGGCGGGAAGGCTTCTTCGACTGGCTTGCCTAGACGGTCGATGCCAGCGATCTTTGTGGCGAAGCCAGATGGGAGCACCATGACGTCGTCGCCGGGACGAAAAGTTCCACCGGCTACCTGCCCGCCGTAGCCACGGTAATCATGGTGATCGTGGCTCATCGGGCGAATTACGAGTTGCACGGGGAACCGAGAATCGATGAGGTTGCGGTCGGCTCCAATGAAGACGTGCTCGAGGTGGTGCAGCAAGGTCGGTCCGTCGTACCACGGCATGTTCGGAGAGTGCGTTGTGACGTTGTCGCCGTTGAGCGCCGAGATCGGGAGGAAAGTCAGGTCATCGACGTCGAGCTTCGCAGCGAAAGCAGAGAACTCGGCGACGATCTCGTCGAAGCGCCCCTCGTCGTAGTCGACCAAGTCCATCTTGTTGACACACAACACAAGGTGTCGGACTTGCAACAGCGACGCGATAACCGAATGGCGCCTGCTCTGTTCGACGATGCCGTTGCGAGCGTCAACGAGAACCAAAGCGAGATCGGCAGTAGACGCGCCAGTGACCATGTTGCGCGTGTACTGGATGTGACCAGGAGTGTCGGCAATGATGAACTTGCGACGCGGCGTGGCGAAGTAGCGGTAGGCGACATCGATCGTGATGCCTTGTTCGCGTTCCGCACGAAGGCCGTCGGTAAGCAGGGCTAGGTTCGTGTAGTCGAAGCCGCGGTCTGCTGAACTGCGCTCTACTGACTCGAGTTGATCTTCGAAGATCGCTTTGGAATCGAGTAGTAGGCGACCAATCAGTGTGCTCTTGCCGTCATCGACGCTTCCTGCGGTAGCGAACCGGAGCATTTCCATTAGAAGTAGCCCTCTTTCTTGCGGTCTTCCATGGCGGCCTCTGTGAACTTGTCGTCGGCGCGTGTCGCTCCGCGCTCGGTAATCGTCGCGGCGCTGACCTCAGCAATGATTTCTTCGTTAGTCGTCGCCGGCGACTCGACTGCACCGGTGCATGTGAGGTCGCCGACTGTGCGATACCTAACCGTCATTTCCTGGACTTCTTCGCCAGGAAGCATCGGGATTAGTGGCGATTCGGACAACCACATGCCATCTCGGCTGAACACGCGCCTGCGGTGCGCGTAATAGATCGAGGGGATTAGGACAGGTTCGCGGGCGATGTATTGCCATACATCCATCTCTGTCCAGTTAGAGATAGGGAAGACGCGAATGTGCTCGCCTTTGCGATGCTTGCCGTTGTAAAGATTCCATAACTCTGGACGTTGGTTCTTGGGGTCCCATTGCCCGAACTCATCGCGGAAACTAAATACACGTTCTTTGGCGCGAGCCTTTTCTTCGTCGCGTCGACCGCCACCGAACACTGCATCGAAACGGTTATCAACTATTGCGTCTAGCAGTGTCGTCGTCTGGAGACGGTTGCGGCTTGCTCGAGGACCCGTGTCTTCGACGACTCTCCCTTTGTCGATCGACTCTTGAACAGAGGCGACAATTAGGCGTACGCCGTAGATGTCGAGAGCCTCGTCGCGGTAGCTGATTACTTCATAAAAATTGTGTCCGGTGTCCACGTGCATGACGGGGAACGGGATTCTGGCGGGGGAGAATGCCTTGTGCGCGAGGTGCAACATGATTGCGGAGTCCTTGCCGCCTGAGAACAACAGGACAGGGCGTTCGAACTCTGCGGCAACTTCGCGAATGATATGGACGCTCTCGGCTTCTAGCGCGTCGAGGTGGGTGAGTTGAGTTTGCAATTCGGTCCTCTACGGGATCAGGTTTCGTGTGTGCACAGCAGAATCTTCGATGTTGTCGGCACTTGTCAGCCAGACAAAAGTAGAACTTTTCGCTGGCGCACAATCATTCATCGATTTGATCTAGCCGTTTCGTGGAAATATCGGGCTCTGGCCATCCGTGGAGACCACATTCGGTCTTTCCGGTGCCCGCCCAGCGACCAGCGCGCGCATCTTCGCCTTCGTGGGTCGGGCGAGTGCAGGGCCAGCACCCGATTGATGGGTACCCGTGCTCTTTGAGTGGATGGACGAGCAGATCGTGATCTTTCCGATAGCCGTCGATATCGACATCTGACCAAGTAGCCACTGGGTTGACCTTCACAATTCCGCGCCCTATGTCGAGATGAGCGATGGGGGCTTTAGCTCTCGATGGAGATTCAGCGCGGCGTAGCCCCGTGATCCAGCAATCCTTGTCGGCTAGAGCGCGCGCCAATGGTTCTACTTTGCGAATAGCGCAACACTCGTTCTGATCGATTTGCCACATGTCGTCTGGCTCGACGAGCGGTTGCATCACCTTCAGGTTCAGGTTGTATCGCTCACGTACTCGGTCCTGGTACCAAAGCGTCTCCGCGAAGTGATACTGCGTGTCTAGGAAAACAACTTCGATATCAGGCACGGCTGAGACTGCTATGTCGATGAGCACACAATCCTGGAACGATGCTGCGACAACGACGCGGCCTTCGAACCTGTCGTAGGCCCAACGGATTGCAGCTGACGCCGGCTTGGTTTCGAGTTCCTGCGACACTCGGGCTAGTTCTCCGAGATCGACATTTGAACCAAGCCGCTCGCCCGTAGTTATGGTCAGGTCGCGCATTCGCTCTCACCGACTTCTTTCACGTACGGACCTGTCTCGCCGAAGTCGACATAAAAATCCGGGTCTTCTTCTGGAGTTGGGAATATGTCGAGGTCTTTCAGCCCTTCGCCGACCTTTTCTGCACCACCCGAACGGTCTAGCCATGTGGCGAAGGTTTCGTTCGCGGTGCGTTCATCTGAGTATCGCTGCACGACGCGCACGACCGCCTGCGCTGCCGATTTTGCAGGGACCTTCGTTGCCTTGCCACCGAACTCGACTTCTGTATTGGTTAGGCGTCCGCCGAGAAGCATCTGATAACCCGGCGCGCTTCGGCCGTGAGCGCGGCGCTCAAAGCCCATGAAGCCGATGTCGGAAATATGGTGTTGGCCGCAACTGTTTGTGCAGCCAGAGATGTTGACGCGAACGCCTCCGACCTCTGCAAGCCCGGCCTTGTCAAGCTCTTCACCGATGGCAGAAGCGAGACCACGGCTCTGAGTAACGGCGAGGTTGCATGTGTCGGCGCCAGGGCATGCGACGACATCGCGCGCTAGCTCGGCGCCCGGCTTAGCCATCCCGATTTCGTCGAGTCGTTCGTAAAGGCCACGGATGTCGCCGTCTGTTAGGTCGCGGAACACGACGTTCTGCCGATTCGTGATGCGGACGTCGGCATTGAAATCACGCTGGATTGATGCAAGTGCGCGGAACTGATCGGTCGTGATGTCGCCTATATCGCAGTATGCGTACGCACTCACAGTTGAGTTAGCGACTCCACGGACGACGTTGGCGTCTGCCCATCGATCGAATGGGTTGGTGCGCATGAGCGTTACCGGGACAGCGCCCGGCACATTCACCATCGGGCCGGTGCCAGCTCCCGCTGGGGTGTCGCCGTGTGCCTTCACAACATCGGGTATTCCGCCGGGCCATCCCCAAGCCGCTCTCAAGAACTTGCGTTCCTTCTTGACACGTTCGCGCAACTCATCGATGCCCATGGTGTCTACTAGCCACTTCATTCGGGCACGGAGTTTGTTGTCGCGATTGCCGTAGTGATCGAAAGTCCGAAGGCAGGCTTCGATCGTTGGCATGAGTTCTTCGCGAGATGTGAAGTCTTCGAGGGCTTGGGCTGGATGCGGGTTGGCTCCGAGTCCACCAGCGATAAATACGCGAAAGCCGGCCTCTGTGCTGCCATCGTCATTCGTTCGGTTCACCGCGACGACACCGACATCGTTGATCATCGCTTGGCCACAGTCGACTGCGCAACCAGAGAAGTTGATCTTGAATTTGCGTGGCAGCCGTTGCGCATAGGCCGATCTAAGGAAATATTGCGTAGCTGCGTCGGCCCAAGCTGAGATGTCGAGGACTTCTTGCGGGCATGCGCCTGCGAGGTGGCAACCGACTACGTTGCGCACCGTGTCACCACACGCCTCGCGACTCGTTAGACCAGCAGCGGCGAGCAGTCGTAGCGCAGCACCGGTTTCTTGCAGGTCCACAAAGTGAAATTGCACGTTCTGGCGTGTAGTCAGGTGGCCCCACCCGCGAGAGTGTTGTTCGGAGATCTTGGCGAGGGTCTCGAGCTGATCGGGTGTCACCTTGCCGAACGGGATCTTGACCCTGATCATTTGGTTATGGCCACCTTGCCGCTGGCCGTAGACGCCGTTGTTGAGTCGGAAAACCCTGAATGCGTCTTCGTCGATTTCGCCAGCGATGTATTCAGCGACCGTCTGCTCGTAACGGTCGAGTTCTCCGGCGATGTCGGGGCCGAGGTATCCGCTTGATTGGGTGGTAGCGCCTTTAGCCATGGAGGCTCCTCGATCTCTGAAATGCGGCTTGTTGTCGTCGTCGGCTTCGATACTGCCGGGGTCGTCGATCAAAATACTAGCGCCGAGGTAGGAAATATTTCCGACCTCTGTGGTCGGATTTTAGAAAACCTAGTTGAACTGGCCATCTACGGGATTCGCGCGGTTCATAGCGCGATCGGGTGCCACGACAAGGGTAACGTTGTTGGCCATGTCGCACCGCCCGGAGGGCGCATCCGCCCCCGTTGATGCCGTCGCGACACTTCGACTCGGCCGAATCGCCACAAGGGCGTTGCCATCTCTGATGCTTGCATCGCTTGCTGTTTTCGTCCCAGTGTTGCTCGCATATCAACACAGGGCACTCGGCGTCCCGAGAGGCGATGACTGGTCCTACATCCGGACTCTGTTCAATTGGGCTGAAGGCGACGGACTTTCGTTCAACAATTGGGTATCGATGACGCTGGTAGGTCAGCTCATCTTGGCGCTCCCTGTTACCTGGATACGCGGTCGCGACATCGTCGCCTTGCAAGTCGGAGTCGCAATCTTCGGCTATATCGGCATTCTTTGCTGTGTGAATACCGCGCGAGGCGTCGGTCTGCCGCGCAGTCGGGCATGGTTGCTCGGATTCGTCGTAGCAGTTGGGCCGATTTGGAGCGTCCTCACAGTTACTTTCATGACAGACGTACCAAGCTTCGCTGTCGCGAGTATCGCGACCGCACTGGCAGTTCGGGCCTTGCTCAGTGACCGCCCCTCGACGCGGCTCGTGATTCTGGCTGTTGCCGCGGGCACGTACGCATTTGCGATTCGCCAATACGCGATCGTGCCACTAGCGGCGTTCCTGCCAATTGTGTTGTCCGTGCTTCATCGTGACCGTGACCCTCGATTCAAAAAGATGCTCGCCTTTGTGGGAATTATCGCGTTGGCGGCCATCGGCTTCTTCATCTACTGGAGTCAGATCCCGGATTCGAAGCACTTCGCGCCGGAGTTGCCTTCGGGCCACTCGCTTCGCACCCTGTTCTATAGCGGCGCAGGGATGCTCAGGCTGCTCGGGCTGTGGATGCTGCCATGTTTGCTGTGGCGGGGGACTGCCACCATCGCAAACACGACCCGCGCTGTCGGCAAGGGCCTAACAGCCTTGGTCACTATTCCACTCGGCCTCGGTTTGCTTGCGGTCGGATTCAACTCGCCACGCACGGCATTTGTAGGCAACTACTTCGTTCCCAATGGCGTGCTTGCAGACGGTGTGGTGGCTGGCCAACGTGGCGACATCGTTCCGATGTGGTTTTGGAACGTGCTCATAGTCGTCGGCACAATCGGCGCCGTCGGGCTGGCTCAGGCAGTTATTCCAGTAGCGACAGCGTTTGTAAAGAAAGTGAAGTCGCGAGACACGAGCATCGTTGATCCGGTCGCCGCGTACCTGTGCCTGTGCATCACCTTCTATGCAGCTGGATACGCAACCGCAGCAATCACTGGCCTCCCGCTCTACGATCGATATGTACTTCCCGTAGTGCCACTAGTAGGCACGATGCTCTTGCGCAAGAAGGTCGTCGTAACGATCCCTTCGCTCGATCGGATCGACCCAGAGGTCGCGAGCTCGTTGCTAGTTGAGTATGCGCGTCGAAGCCGTGACGCGATATTTGCCGCAGTCGCTGTCTTGGTGCTCTTCGGACTTTCGGTGCACTTCGCTGCTGATTCGGCATCGTTCGACGGCGCGCGCTGGAGAGTCGCCTCTGATGCAGTCCACCTCGGGTACGGCCCACGGCAGATAGCTGGAAGCTTCGAGTGGGACAACTACTTTTCGCCGAGACCAGGAACGAAATCGCGCCGAACCGGCGAACCATGTATTCGCGTTACCGTCGACCCGAAGAATCGCCGAAAGCTGAAGAACAGCATCGTTGTGCGCCGATGGTATAGGGCGCCATTGCACACCCCTGTGCCTGTGCTCGCGCTCCTCACGCAGCCAGCGTGCGAACCTGCGTTTCGAGAGGCAGTGAAGTGACAAGCGAATCGATCGGAACGGACGCACCCGTCAAGCGTCAACGTCTTCGTGCCGAAATTTGGAAATTCGTAGAGATATTCGCGATATCTGGCTTGGCGTTCGCTCAGCCAAACTTCGATTTCATAAGTCGCAATGCCGTCGACATCATGATTCCGGAGCGGTACGTTCGAGCAGATGTCATTGCGTGGGTTGTGCTTGTTCTCTTGGTGCCGCCAGCCATTATTTGGTTGGCAAGCTTCGGGGTTCGCTCGGTCGTTCGATCGAGATCGGACGCAATCCATTTCGCAACACTTGGCTTACTTACTGCAGCGTCCGTGTTGCAGATACTTGGACCGCGCTTAGTCAGCCCGACTCCATTTTCTGCGGCATTTGTAGTCTCGATGCTCGCGATAGTTAGTTTCAGGCGCTGGAGCGCGCCACGGCGATTTCTAAGGTTTTTCGCCATTTCCCCTTTTCTGTTCGTTGTCACATTCGCACTATCACCTGGTCCGAGCCAAGTCATGTTTCCGCGGCATGTTCCGGAAATAGATGACTCGGAAATAAAGAGTCCTACGCGGGTAGTCGTGATAGTCCTTGACGAGTTCCCTACCCAATCTCTTCTAGATGGCAATGGTGCGATCGAAGGTCGACTCTTCCCCAATTTTGCTGCGCTTGCAGCTGATAGCACATGGTTTCGTAACAACACGGCTGTCGCTCCATACACATTTCTTGCGGTACCAGCGATTGCAACGGGTATGTATCCAAGGCATATTGAGAGTCTCGCGATTGAAGCTGAATATCCGCAATCGCTGTTCACTGCACTTGCTGGTACCTATCGGATGAACGTCTTCGAGCCGTCTTTTGAAGCCCTGTGCTCTTCGCGAACTTGCAACAGAAAGTATGAACGGCCGTTAAAGAATCGGTTTATTGATACCGCACAGAGTTCTGTCAAGAATTGGGTTGAACGCTTAACACAAGGGCCGAACTCTTACACGAAATGCTTGTGCGGCGGCATGGAGTCCACCAACCAGATCCCGCTCGCCAAGCGGTTTATTCGATCGTTGGCGCCGAACTCAAGACCGACCCTTGATTACGTTCACCTCGAACTCCCGCATACCCCGTGGAGCCTGACTGCGACCGGCCAACGTTATGCACCCAAGGGAGAGAACTTGCCCGGAATTGATTTTGCTGTTGGAGGCTTTTCAGATACCGCAGCGGCCGACCGCGGAAGACAGAGGCATTTGTTGCAACTCGTCGCCACTGACACGCTGATTGGCGAGATTCTCGGGAAGCTCCGAGACATCGACGCATACGATGACTCGCTAGTCATTGTCACCGCCGACCACGGCGTTGGGTTGACCGGCGATGAGCCGTTTCGCACGGCGACAGAATCCAATTACGCTGGCATTACCTATGTGCCGCTGTTTATGAAGTTTCCTGGGGCGGGCGAAGGTTCTGGGATAACGGATGATCGACCCGCACGTTCCATAGACATTCTTCCTACAGTCATGGACGTACTCGACTTGGACACAGGTTGGGATCTTGACGGGGTTTCGTTGATTCAAGACGAGCACGCGATCAGCGAAGAGGAACGCGGCTATTTCGAGTTTCTAGACTGGCCGACAAGCCTCGTGTGGCCGCTACCGGAAAGTATGAACTACCGGAAATTCGATAGGGTTGAAGGTCTTCGGCGGGTCTTGGACGCGCATGCACTCCCTAGAGGCGCAGTATCTGGTTCGGAGTTGTACCGTCTTGGCCCCTATGCGAATCTCATCGGGCAGCCTGTCGAGGCTTATGTTCGCGATCCTCAGCCAGTTGAAGGTGTGCAGGCGCTCATCACGAACGGCATTGACTTCCTAGATGTAAATGTCTTGGCTGACAACCTTTATGCAGCGCAGGTAAAGGGCGGCCTAAGTGGCACGACTCAAAGAATGCTCGCAGTCGCGATCCATGGCGTTATTGCGGGTATCGCTCCGACATTTCCGACCATACTTAATTCACCGCAGTTTGAGATTCTGATAGATCCCGCGGCCCTGACCGACGGTATGAATGATGCACAGATATACGAAGTGAGCGGGCCAGTTTCCAACCCGATACTCAAACGGATTGCCCGCGTATGAGTGTCGTCACGCCTGCTCAAGCAACAAGGAACGAAGAGGTTTCAATAGGCAGATCGTTGGGCCAGAGGCCCGAACTCGATGGGATCCGAGGCTTAGCTGTATCGCTGGTGGTCCTTAGTCACATTGGGCAACCGCTGTTGCCACGCTCCGACCTTGGAATTGCGATCGGACGTACGTTTCGTCCTGGTTTCCTTGGGGTCGACATCTTTTTTGTGCTGAGTGGATTTCTGATCACAACGCTGCTTCTAGACGAGTATCGCATCGGTCGCCGCATCTCAGTACAGAAATTCTACGCCCGCCGAGCGTTGCGGTTACTCCCAGCGTTGGTCTTGTTCCTGTTCGCCTATGTCGTTTATGCCTCGATCACTAACCTGCCGTCAGAGCCGGTCCAGCAGTCTGTGTGGGGGGCGTTGTTCTATGTTGCCAACTGGCAGACCGTTTTCCATTTCGATTCGCTATCAAGCGGGCTTGGCCACCTTTGGTCGCTTTCAATAGAAGAACAGTTTTACTTGGTGTGGCCATGTCTCGTGCTGATGTCGCTCCGGGCGCGTAACCGCTTTATCGGCCTCGTTCTGATTCTTGCCTTGATTCTTATCGTCGTGGCTCATCGAATCGACTTGCTAGAAACCGTGAAGCCATATCCGGAGTTGTTTGTTAGAACTGATTCGCGTGTTGACATGCTGCTAGTTGGATCGCTCGCGAGTTGGCTCTGGTTTCATCGCCTACTTCCAACGCGAGGCTTGACGGTTGCGGCGTCGATCGCCGTGCCAAGCCTCGTGTGGCTGGCATGGGGAGTGAGCCCACATCAGGTCAATTTATACGAGTGGGGGTTCACCGCGTTTGCTGCGCTCGTCGCAGTAGTGGTGATTGCTGTTCTCGATACGGACTGGTTTGGGGCGAGGGTGTTTCGGTTGCGTCCTCTACGGCTACTCGGCAGAGTGTCGTACGGTCTGTACCTATGGCATCTACCGATATTCAAATTTGTACCTGAACATACTTCAACCTGGCCGTCTGGCTTTCGACTACTGCTATCGCTCGGCCTAACTGCGTTCGCTGTAACGGCTTCGTGGCACCTCCTAGAGCGCAGGGCAAACAGGTTGCGACACAGATTCAGTCCCCAGACACTGATGCAAAAAACCTAGACCCCCAACAGGGAGCAGAGGCTTGGTCGAGGAACATCGACGGGCGTGAGCGTCCCAGAGAACTGTTCTGCCATCGGTAACCGATCTTTGTTTGTGCCGAAGGCAATTTTGTCAGTATCGAAAATGTAACTAGCGCTTTGCTCTGGCGTTAGCTCAACCTGGAAGAATTCGAAGACGAGTTTGCCGTTGAGGGTGATGTCGACATGGCCGTTGTTCGGATCCATGATCGCGGTCATGTTCATAACTTCTCCCGGCCTGTAGTCCAGAGGCTTGTCTACGAAGAAGCCTTCGTCGGTCCTCGGTCCGTGTCGATAGTCGTCGTGGCCTTGCGATGAGAACATGAATCGAATTCTCCGATTGCGCAGGTACATGACCGACAACGCTTGCATGGAGCCAGGCTCACCGCGAATTACGAGTGGCTCGACCGTGAATGGCTTCGGCGTCTTTTTTGCGAATGTGACCTCGAAGTCATAGCGACCGGCCTGTTCGCCCCGTTGGATTGCATGCCATGGACTCCACGCAAGCGACGGAATTTCTCCAGCAGAGGAGTAGATGCCATCGCAGTCGCCGACGACGTATACAGAACGTCGTTCCGCTGGGGGATACGGCAGAGAATCGACTTGTTTGAAACCCGAAGGCTGGCCACCCGAAACGTTGTTGTGTATACGTACTGAATTCTCTAGGAAATTTGCTGTGAGATGTTCGGCTGTCCAGTTACTCGTGTAGTGGTAGCTAACAGCCAACGAAACGTTCGTGGTTACAGAAAATATGGCGAGTGCAATCAATGTCGCTGCGACATAGCGACGAGCGCGTGATGCGAATCTCGCTGTTTGCAGAGCGAATAAGCCGACACACCCCAGGATCACGAGCAACGGCATGAAATCGGATAGGTACCTGTTCGCGACGTACCCGAATGGCAACACGCTAAATGAACCGACCGTTGCCGCTAAGACTAACGGGCGGAGAGTCGAGAGGGCGCCGCGACGAGTCGAAAAAAGTATCGAGAAAAAACCACCCGTAGCTAGCGCAAAAATTGCGGGCATCGAAGCGGGCAAGCTTGAGGAAGGCTCGAACGCGTCGAAAACGACGTTGCCGAATACGCGGCCGCGACTTGGGAAGTCAATGAATGGCGCTAGTGCATGCAGCCTGAGCGCATCTGGGCGAAGGTATTGCCAAAGCGTGGATGGAATGAATTTGAGACCGAAGTAGCTACCACCGCTATTTGCAAGAAAATCGATTCGTTGCGGATTTATCTGCGACATGCTTTGCGCTGCTGTCGGGAATACGAACAGGTTGCCGAATTTCGCAAAGTTTGTGTAGCTATACAGGACAACCGGCGCGATGCCCGCTGCCAGAAATCCGGCCGCCGTACGGCGAGTTGTGTTGATTGCTAGTCCGAAGAACCTTCTCCCGAATGGTGATAATCCAGCCAAGCCGATTAGGCCGAGCGCAGCCACGGGGCCAAGGCCGACAGAGACCCGTGTAAGTATCGCCGCAGTTGTCCAGGCGCTCGCGACGAGCAATCTCGACCGTGCCGGATCGCTTGCTGCACGAAGGATTGCATCGAATGCGCCGATAGCTAATGCGGCGCCCCAGATTTCGGCTTCGTGATAAATCCACGCTTGACCGCCGAGGAACAACAAGCACGATCCTGCTCCGACTGTGAAGACCATGCAACCTGCAAACAGTCTTTCGCGGCGTTCGCTCGGTTTAGCTGGGCCAACCAGTCCGCGAACTTGCCACAACAAGCGCGAAGTCGACCGCAGGGCTACCCAGAAGGCGAGGAGCATCGACCATTGCGTGAGTTGATCGGCAATTCCCGGCGCTGCAATCAGAAAAGGCAGTCGAAGTAGCGCCGGGAAGGGCCCGTAATACATGAACCACTTGCCAGCATGCTCGAAACCTTCGATACCAAGAACATCATTCGGCATATCCCAGTGCAAGTGGACGAGGCTGCGCATCTGTTCGGAGTAGAAGTCGGTCGTGTAGGTGCTACCGAAAAAGTTCGCGCCACTCAACGCCAACAGCCCAATAAAAAGGATTGCCGCGCTACATGCTCCTATAGCGCAGGCGCGTAGGTACAAGCGACGATCAAGGTCCGCTTGTACTTCCACTTTCGAATGCGTATCGATATTGCTTGGGTTTCGAGCCTGGCCAGTTTGCATTTCTGAACCCTTTTGGCGCACGCGGATATTTCGGTGTCGCAAATTGTGCCACGTCATGGAAGTAGATTGTGTCAATGGCCCGCGACGTTTCTCCGGACCAATCTCGCACGTCGTGCCTCGGCGGTCGGTTGACGGACCTCTTCGCTCTATCTGGGCTAGCCGTAGCCCAACCGCTTCTAGACATTGTCGGCAAGTCTCCTGGCTTGTTCGTGACCCATGACACAACGGCCGTAGAACTCCTCGCGTTGGTTTGTGTGGTTTTGCTAGTCCCGCCATTTGTGCTCTTCGCGTTCGAGCAACTGCTCGCTTTGTTGCTGCATCATCGTGGCGAAAATGCCATACACATATTTGCGTGTGGCGCTGTGGCGGCAGTGTTCGGTGAGGAAGTCATTCGACACAACACGCAGTACGGGCGAGTCTCCGTCGTCGCCGCAGGCGTTGCGGCGGGAGCGGCATTCGCGTTTTTCTTAGGCAAGTCGAAACAAGTGCGTCAGTTCGTGCGCTTCCTTGCCATCGGCCCTGGGTTGTTCGCAGCGCTGTTTCTCGGTATGTCACCAGCGGCGGACGTTGTCTTCGGGCATGGTGCTTCGGGCATTGCATCCGAGGTCCGTACGCCAAAAAGAATCGTTTTCATCGTGCTCGACGAACTCCCATTGGTGTCGTTGTTAGACGGCACGGGGGCGATCGACGCCGAGTTGTACCCGAATTTTGCGGGCTTAGCCGACACCTCGACCTGGTACAGAAATTCGCGAACTGTGGCGGCATTTACCGACGGCGCTGTGCCAGCGATTTTGACTGGTCGGTACCCCAAACGACGTGACTTTGAGCCGATTGCAACGTCGTACCCCGACAACCTATTTTCGATGTTGGCAGACGATTACGACCTCAACGTCCACGAGGCAGTCACGCGTCTTTGTCCAGCACCGTCATGCGCCACTAACGCAGAGGGCGGCTTCGTCAGCTTGGTAACGAAAGCCGCATCACTGTGGCGCGAATTTGCATCGCCTTCAATACGCAAGAAAACGTTCGACAACGCAGACGCTTGGAAAGTTGTCGAACCGAACCTCGAACGATTCGTGAACTCGCTTGAAGTGGCCGCCGAGGGTGACAAGCCCCGCCTAGATTTTCTTCATCTAGAAATGCCGCATTACCCATGGCACTATTTGCCGACTGGCCAGAAACATCGTTACGTACCGGGCGACCCACCTGGCGAGGCATATTTGGAACTTTGGCAATCCGTTCCAGGGACCGAGGCAGCTAGGCAGCGTCATTTATTACAGGTGCAGGCAACAGACCTCATGCTTGGCACGATTCTCGACAGACTCCGCGCTATCAACGCGTTCGAAGATTCTCTAGTTGTCGTGACGGCAGATCACGGTGTTTCGTTCACCCTAGGAGAACCCGCGCGCAATCCATCTGCGAAAAATCTTCCCGATGTTCTCTGGACGCCGTTGTTAATCAAGTATCCGGGTCAATCTTCTGGTGTCGTAGATGATCGGAGAGCCGAGTCGATTGACGTGTTGCCAACCGTTGCCGAAGCGATCGATGCTGAAGTTCCCGTGAAAATCGACGGCAAAACTTTGCTGGGTCCAGCACAACTCGATGGCTTGCGCCGGGTGTATCCATGGGTCTGGTTTCCAACGGTACGAGATCTAGTGGCTGCGCCGGGTCGCGCTTTCGTTGAGTTCGATGGTGCTGCAGGATTTGCTGATGTGCTTACACGCACAGTCGTTGCCCGGCATGGCGACGCGGACTTGCGCGTCTATCGGCGTGGGCCGTATGCCGATCTGCTCGGCCGGATGGTTGCTGAGTTCGACTTCGGACCTTCGAGCGCTGCCGTCGCTACATTCGACAATATTGACTTGTTCGACGACATCGATCCGAAGGCGACAGTTGTCGACTGGGCTTGGAACATTGGCTCAATCAGCAGCGTCGAACTAGAGACTCAGATTGCTATCGCGGCCGACGGCAGAATTGTTGCGCTCACCGCAGCGCAATTACCGAATGACGATCTTGCGCCATTTACCTTCGTTGTGCCGCCACACCTCCTCGAGCCAGGAGGCGTCGAAATCGAGGTATTGCTGTTGAGTGGCCCACCAACCGCACCAATTCTTTCTCCCGTTTCGCTTAGCCGGGATTGACGAGCGCCTACTCGGGCAACAACGAATCGCAGATTCCAGGGCGGTTCTGTGTTCGGATTCTGAGTGCGCCGTTGAACTTTTTGGACATCGGAGCACCGACAGTGTTCTCGCCGATACTGACTTTCGCTGCTGGTACTACATAGTGGGCGAGTTGGGGCGTGGTCAGGCCGTAGTCGAAGAATACGAAGCCTGGATAGCCATCTAGTACGACGCTTATCTTCCCGTTGTTCGGGTCCATTACTACCTGGACCGCGTACGTCTCCTCTGGGTCGTAACGCAATGGCCGTCCCCATAGGTAACCCAGCTTGTCACGGCCCGTTTCGCGACCCGCATGAAATTCGCGATTTGGTTCGCTGTAGAAGCCGAATCTGATCGTTTGCTTCCGAACCTGCACTGCGATCGCCTGGATTGACCCCGCCTCGCCCCGAACTACAACTGGGTGGACCTTTACGGTGTCGTCAAACGCAAAACGCAGGCGAAGGTCATATTGGCCGCTCGCCTCAGAACGAGCCAACGCGTACCACTTGGAGCTTTGAGGCCAGGTGTTGCCCTGCGACCAGTACACGGCCTCGCAATCGCCAACTACGAATGTTGTGCCCCGCTTTAGCGGGGGGTATGGAAGCGCGGCACCAGTTTTGACGTAGGGAGGGTCGCCACCCGGGAAAGTTTCGTGCCAGTAATACTGCTGTTCAACGAATGAAGTCACCGCACCTTCGGGTTGTAGTTCTGTTTCGAAGTGATAACTCCAAGCCAAGGCCGAGTTGACGAACACTGCGAACCCGACACCAGATGCGAGGGTGGCAGTCGACCACCGGCGACGCGCTTGTGATCTATTCGCGAAACGAACTCCTGTAGCGAGACCGACGCTTCCGAGGACAACGAGAGGAGCAACAAAGTCGGACATATACCGTTGTCCGATATACGAATACGGCACGACTGTCCAAGCCCCTGCAAGCGCGCCGATAGCGATACCTCGAACAGGAAGTAGCTGCTTCCCTCGGACGAGAACAACGAGACCGATGATCGACAGCACAAACAAAACAGGCATCGACGAAGGCACAGATGATGTCGGTTCGATCGTGTCGAAAAGCACGCTGTCGCCGAGTACGGACGCTGTTCGAGGGAAATCCACGAACGGGACGAGGCTACGAAACGAAAGCGCATCTGGTCTTAGGTATTGCCGCGCTGCAGTCGCGAAAAACTTGAAGCCAAAGAGGCTGTTGTTGTTTTGGGCGAGCATCTCTCTGCGGTAGACGCCGATTCCTGAAAAGATCTGTTTGTCCGACGGGAACACGAACAGCGACCCAAACTTTGCGAAGTTGACGTACATGTAGCTGAAGATCGGAATGCTCGCAGCTACGGCGAGCCCGAAGCGTCTTCGCCAATTTGCGAACGCGGCTGGAATGCCGAACCACTCGCGACTGAATGCAAACAGTGACGCAGCGCCGATACCGAGCGTTGCCACGATTGGCCCGAACCCTACAGACGCGCGTGAATTGATTGCCATGGTCGCGAAAGCGCAAGCCCAGATCAAGCGATTCGATTTCTGCAATGTGAGGTATTCGCAGAGAGCGGCAAACGCGCACAGGCTTAGAGACGCGCCCCAAATCTCGGCTTCGTGGTAGACCCACGCATGGCTTCCTAAGAACAAGAGAACTGAACCTGCGCCAAGTCCAAAGGTGAACATGCCGACCCACCAACACTCGGTCTTCGTGACGGCAACTTCTGGTCCTTGAACTAGCTGCCGAACCTGCCATCCGAGTCTCGTCGCAGCGCCGAGCGCGAGTAGCAGAGCTAAGAACATGAAGGGTTGAGTCCAGCGCCCATCCATGCCTGGAAACAACCACATCAGGGGCATGCGCAAGATCGCTGGGAAAGGGCCGTAGTACTCGTACGATTTGCCGTCTATTACGAATGCTTCGATGCCAAGCGAGCCTGGTGGGATTTCCCAGTTGGCGTGCCGGAAAGCCCGAGCCTGCACCTCATAGAAACCACTAAACAACGAACCAGCAAAAATCCCACCGTTGTTCCAAAGGATCCGCAGAAAAATGAGTACGGCGGGAATCGCACCGAAGAACGATGCGCGAAAGTAACGCTGTTGCGCTAGATCGGTCGTGTTTTCTGGCGCAGGTCGGCGCATAAAGCGCAGCCCCGCTAGGCGACTTGAGACGATGAGACGCTCTCCTCAGCGGCCACAGGTGTGGTCACCTTGGATTTCTGAATGGATGGCTCTAGCTCGAATAGGAATTGGAATCCGAACATCGTCGGCCATGCTTCGACTGCAATGCGCTGAACATGACCAGCTATGCCTTGCTTGGGCTTCGTCGCAGCCCCTTGGCTCCGATTCGCGGCTTCTAGCGGAACTCCAACAGACGCTGTACGCCTTGGTCTAAATCCCGCATTAGCGATGATGCGTTCGAAGCTCTTGCGTGTGAAGAAACGGACGTGGCCCTCGTCAAGGATCCCACGACGGTCATAATCGAATCTTCCGAGCGCCACTCTCGTACGCGGGTACCAGTGCCCAAAGTTCGGGACGCTCACGATCATCGAACCATTAGCTGCGAGTAGCCCACGCGCCTGAGTTAACAACGACTCAGGGTCGCGCACGTGTTCGAGAACGTCGGCTGCCAAGACAACATCGAAGCCGGTGCCGACGCTGAGCGGGATTCCGTCGTCGAGATTGAATTGTGTGAACGATGCGAGGCGATCAGCGACACCGGGCGCCTCGAAGAGGTCGACTCCGACAACAGTATGGCCGAGCTTTCCGAGGCGCTCACCAAGTCGTCCGTCTGCACACCCAAGGTCGAGAATCTTGCAGGCTGGTTTCTTCTCGAGCCAGCCGACAATGCGCGAGTGCGACGTGTCATCTGCCTGCTTTTGCTCATAACTTGTGTTCGTCGCAAATGCAGTTTCGCCAGTCCCGAGGCCAACCTTGTGAGCGCGATAGACGACTACATCTTTCACGATGTCGCGGGCGTAGGACATGCCGTTCACGTAGCAAATTTCGTCGCCATAATAGGTCGGGATGGGCATCTCACGAATCGTCTTGCCAGCCTCGTGCATTTGCAAAATGATTTGCGTGTCGAACTGAAAGCCGTCGCCGTTGTTGTTGAACGGAATGTCTTTGAGTGCTTCGACGCTGTACGCGCGGTAGCCAGAGTGCCACTCGGAGAGTTCCATACCAGCGACAGTGTTCTGAAATTTCGTGAGAATTCGGTTACCCGCATACTTGTAAAGCGGCATCCCACCCTTGCGGGCCTCGCCTGGAACCATCATGCGCGAACCGAATACGGCGTCGCACTCGCCACGCTCTAGTGGCGCGACGATGTCTGGCAACATTTCTGGCGGGTACTGCCCATCGCCGTGGAGGAGCACGACGATGTCGAGACCTTCGTCGATCGCCCAGTTATAGCCAGCCTTCTGGTTGCCTCCGTACCCGAGGTTCGTTTCGTGGCGGATGATTTCGAGCGGGACATTCGCGTTCATCTGTCGGTAGCCGAGACCTACTAGATACGTCGAGTCTTTGCTTGAGTCATCGTTAATCATGACCTTTGAGACCCTCGGGAGAAAGTCTCGCGGGATGCGATCAAGTACAGATGCGAGTGTTGACGCCGCGTTATAGGCGACTATGAGGATTCCGATTTTCTTCAATTGCGTCCATCCATTGTCTGTGAGATGTGGGGTTCAATCACTGGGACTTGCGTCGCGACTTCCGGTCGAAGAATCTAAGTATTCCGCTCGTTGCTGCGTCGGAAAGATTCAAACGACGTTTGATTGCGTCGTACGCGTGTACGGCTTGCTTGTCGAGAAAAATTGGGAGCGCCGCAAAGCGTTCGCCGGGGCGGGCGCGGTACTCGGTAGACCGAACTACAGGATTTGTTTCCTCTGTGTAGTAGTAGAGGGCGATCGACCTACGAGCGCGATCTTCCGGGCACGTCATCGGATCTGGGTGCCCATGGAACGAGTCAGCGTTCGTGGTGAAAATAACGGCTCTGTTCATTAGTGGCGCGACGCTCGCATATCTCTTCGACATGTCGGTTGCCCACAGTTCGAGATCTCCACCCCACTCAGGAAGCCAATCTTCGTTCAAGTAGATGAGCAGGTTGAGTCGTCTTAGCCAGGTGCGTCGCTTCGGGTGCACTGTGAAGTCGGCGTGCACATTTAGGTAACCGCCGCGCAGGCTCTGGTGAAGTCCAGCACCTTCGAGCGTTTCGTCGATCAACAGGTTGTCGATGCCCGAAAGTTTCTCCAAGTATGCGACGAAGCGCGGTGACTGAACTTCGGCCAGAATTTCACGCAGCGCTGGCGACCACGTGTCCGGTTGGGTATTGGCATACTTGCGTTCGTTCCAGTGAACGTATGACATCCAATCGTCGTGGCTCCCGCCAGGGAAATCAGCGAGGGCGCGACTAGCGGCAGTCGGATTCAGAAACCCGTCCATGATCGTATGGGGGAACGGGGCGGCATTCTGGTATTCGTTCGCTGCGTCTTCGAGTCCTGATTCAAGGCGCGACCAGTTGATTGCAAGTTCATTTGTGTGTTGGGACACGGTCATATTTTGCTCGCCCTCGCCACTAGAAGTGTTCCCGACCCAAAGGGTATCGGCGCGCAGTTGTCGAAAACTAGGGGCAATTTGAACTAGAGACAAAGCGTCCGATTCGGTTTGGCGCACGAGATCGTTGGCACTCTCTACTCTTGCAACCTGTGAGTTCAAGAGTCGACGCGCATACGGCTAGCGAAAAGGCTTCGTCGGACGTTTTCTCGTATTTCTATTGGGCATTTGTCGCGCTGACGTCCGTTGTCGTTGCCGTGGCGCTTCCCGTAGTCGTTGCTCAGAAATTTGGAGCTCTCAATTTGGTGCGCAGCGACGACTGGTCGTACATACGCGCACTGTTCGAGTGGAACCAACATGGCAACATCGACTTCAACGGATGGGTATCGATGACGCTAGTTGGCCAATTGATTCTGGCCCGTCCAGTAGTAGCGGCATTTGGAGATTCAGTTACCTCACTGCACATTTTCGACGCGGTAGTTGGTTGGGTTGGTGTGATCGGAGTTGTGGCTCTTGCTCGCTGCGCATCGATCGGCAAGTTCGCCTCGTTGATCCTCGGAATTGTTATTGCGGCATCTCCGATGTGGTCGACACTTGCGCCCACATTTATGACTGACGTGCCTTCATTCACATTTTGCGCTCTCGCACTTGCCCTAGCCGCGCGAGCGTTGACTGGTACAACGCGCTCCACCCAATGGCTTGTTGCGTCACTTTTCTGTGCTGTGGTCGCGATCTCGGTACGTCAGTACGCCATTGTCGTGCTTGGCGCGATTTTTCTGACTTTTCTACTTCTCGATTTCGCGAAGCGCCCAGCAGTACCACGTCGAACGTTGCTTCTGTTCGCCGCAGGCTCGATCGGCGCTGTGGGAATCATTCTTCTCTGGTGGGCTGGTGTGCCGAATCGTCTTTCTCTTGAACCGCAGACTCCGACAGTCTCAAGTTTTCGCGAGGCATTTACTTCTGCTGGTGGCTTCTTGCGGCTTGTATCACTCTTGTTGTTTCCAGTGATCATCTTGGCTAGACCGTCGGGATTAGTTAGGAGAGGCAAAGAACTATCGGCAACTGTGCTCTATTCCGTCTTGGCACTAGTGATGATGTTCTTGGCAGCGACGTACGCGCTCGATTCCGAGCACCCGTTCGTCGGCAACTACGTAGATAGGAGAGGTGCTCTCGGGGACCTCATCATCCATGGTGAGCGTCCGTACGTCATGCCCCGGTTCGCGTTCGATGCGTTAGTGCTCGTCGCGTCAGTGACCGCAATTGTCATCGCTCTCACATGTATTCCTTGTGCGTTGCAGGTATTGGAGCGAATAAGGAGTCGAGCTTTCCTCGATCGAATCGACCCGATAACGCTGTTGCTCGCGTCGATGGTGGGCGGAATGTTCATAGTCCATGAAGTTGCGATCGTGCTCGGATATCCAATATTCGATCGATATCTCTTGCCAGCGATCGGACCACTCGGAATCCTTGTGTTGCGCTCAGGTCGCGGAGGCTCAAGCGATGCATCATTGCTTAGAGGTAGAGCGACGGCTGCGGCAGGCGTAGTAGCGATGCTCGTGCTCGGGGGATTAGGCATCGCATTCGCTCAAGAGTCAGCGTCGTTCGATGCCGCGCGGTGGAAGGCGGCTGAGCTAGCCGTCGACGCAGGTTTCGCGACCCAAGATGTATACGCCGGATATGAATGGCGCGGAGCACAAACCGGTAAATCGCCCGGATTCCACACTTCGGTCGCAGAACGCCAGCGCCACAGAGAGTTGTATTTTGAGGGCGTTTGCGTAGAGACGAAGGTCGTGTCGCGAGGCCTCATGCCGCGCGTCGGAGGGCGAATCATCGCCGTTGTGCCAACACACGGTTGGCTGAGGAAGGATGCGTGGATTGTTGCGAGTGTCACGAACCGGGCGTGTGCTAGCGGCAAGTCAACCTCGATCTATAGATGAAATATAAGACGACATGGTGTTACAGTTGTTGAGGCTAACTTCATGCAATTCTTGCCTGTTACGGCCTATGAATACCACAGAGCGTGGTGCTACGGTGACAGGGATTGTTCGAACGTGAAGCGGTGGCGGTGAACGAGTTGAACCCGAAAGTAGTTACGCGACGGCGTGCCATCGAGTGGACGGCCAAAGCCGGAACCGTCGCTGTCGCAACAGCATGGGTAGCCCCGAAACTCACGAGTTCTGCCCTTGCGCAAACGGGAGACCCCGGTGCAGGATCACCATGCCCCGACGCTGATAACCCAGAATGTCCAGACAGTTCGACCACGACTACCAGACCAGACGTTTTCGGTGTCGCCAGCATCGACATGCCGCGCGAAGTATCGCCAGGTGAGCGCGTCACGGTCGTAGGTGATGGCTGGCTTGCGAACAGCCCCGTTTCCGGGTACATGGAGCACTTGGTATGACCCGAACGAAGGCGCTGCCTCCACTCCCTCCTGACGCCACTCTTCTCGGAAACTTTCGGGCAACGGCAAACGGAGCGTTCGGCGAACTTGAGACGATTCCAACTGATGCAGTGCCTGGCCACTACAGACTCATCGCGCAAGGTCGAGACGAGAATGGTCTAGAGGTGCAGGTCGAAGTTCGCTTCGACGTCGTTACTGAGTCATCGACTGGCTCCACAACCCCAACCACCAGTGGTGCTGGCAATGGGGAGATCCCATGGACCGGGTCTGATCCAGCAGCGTTGATTGCTGCTGGGGCTGGCGCTCTCATAGTCGGCCGTCTCTTGTACGAGGTCCGTTCACGCCGTTCCGACAGCGATGGTTCTGCAACTCCTAGCTAGCGAGTCGCCTGGTCCTTAGTTGCCATATGTTGAGTGCAACCTTGATCCAAGAAGTACTCACGGCTGGTCTCCGCGATGAGCATCGCGGCAATCTTGATGAACCCGCGACGGACGCAGAGTTCACCGAGCTATTCGAGTTTGCGTGCGAACAACGCGTGACTGGCCTACTTGTCCTTGCGATAGAGCGAGCGTGCGTTGCTGTGCGCGCAGACCAGCGAGCCAAAGTGATTGACGCGCACAATGAATCCTTGCGCACCTGCCAAAACCTTGAATCGATGCTTCTCGATGTGCACGACTTGTTCGCTGCAGCGCAGATTGATATGCGTGTGTTGAAGGGGCCCGCCGTCGCTCGTCGTTTCTATCCTGACCGTTCAATTAGAACCTTCGGAGACATAGATCTACTCGTACGGTCCCGCGATTGGGACCCCGCCGCAGCATTGTTGATCGCTAATGGCTTTTCCCGTCGCTATCGGGAACCGCGCCCGGGATTTACAGCGAGATTCGGCAAAGGTGCATGCTTTGTTGGACCCGATAAGCTTGAGGTTGACCTGCACAGGACGTTCGTGGACGGTTCCTACGGTTTCGCGTTCGATCCCGATCTACTGTTCGAGCAGTCTCAAGATGTCATCATCGAAACAACGCATATAGCAACGCTTTCTGATCCACTTCTCGCGGTCCATTCGGCTGTGCACGCAGCGCTCGGCAATCGGCCTGCTCGGTCCGCTCCTTTGCGCGACTTGTTCGAATCGATTGAGGCAGGGGTCGCGCCACATTCAATTGTCGAGACTGCCGAAGCGATGAATCTCTCGTATCCGGTTTGCTATGCATTGCAGATCGCGCACGACCGACTCGGTATCAGTTGCTCACCTGAGCTACAGGCGTGGTCAGCTAACTACCGACCGACACGGCGCGAACAATCTGCGCTCGATTCCTATACCGCGACCCATCGCCGTTACGCAAGACAAGTTCTCAACGGGGTTTCATCTACACCCGGTCTTACTTCGAAGCTTCGGTATATTGCCGCATTAGCCGCACCAGATCGCTCTTACCTAGCCGAGCGCGACGGAAGCGTCGCTCGTCGATTGAAGCGGGCGCTAAGCATCTCTCGAAGGTCCAAGGAACAGTCATGACAGCGGAAGCGTCTAACCGACATTCGGTAGCCGTACTGCAATCGAGCTTTGTCCTCGAATCTGACGAAGTTTGGCAGGACCGCATCTTGACAATTTTTGCGGCGCTGCCACCATGTGATGTCGGCGAGCACCATCTTGTCATTGAGGGCGAGGATCAGGATTCTCGCCTGATTCTCGATGGGGTAACTCTTCTCGATGGCGTCCGATCGTGGGCGATCATCGATCGCATCGTCTGGGAAGCGAATCAAATCGCTTGGCGATCCGCCCCGGACCACGTGCTCGTGCATGCGGCAGTCGTTGAGATCGAAGGGCAAGGCGTCCTCATTTACGGCCCGTCAGGGGTCGGCAAGTCGACTCTTGCTGCTGCACTTTGCGTTGCAGGTGCTGGGTATCTAAGCGACGAGATAGCGGTACTCGACCCGAAGACAGGCTCGGTTCTGCCGTATGCCAAACCTCTGACGATACGCTCGCAAATGTGGGATGCCTTCGCCGTGGTAGCTCCCCCGAAGTGGCTAGCCGAACACATGCGTGCGGTGTGGTACGTGCCACTGCGACCGGCGGCTGCTGTACCAATATCAGTTGTCGTCGCACCAGATTTTCAAGCGACAGGAGACGTGTACCCTGTCGTTCGAAGTAGGGCCGAAGTTCTCATCGAGTTATGTTCACAGACTCCCCAACTCAAGCGCTACGGAGTTGGGGGCTTCGAGGCGCTTGCCGACATTGTGCGCGACGCCGAGTGCGTAACTATTGACACAACAGATTTGGCAATAGCGTGTCGCAAGATTTTCGATCTCGTCGCTAGCACCGGCCATAACAAGAATGATGGGGCATAAACAAGTGACACAACCTCTGCTCGTCTCAGCGACCGTAGCGACTGCATATCTCGACGATGAGGCTGTGCTTCTTGAAGTAGATGGAGCGCAGCTGCACCACCTGAATGCCTGCGGGACGCAAATTTGGAAGATGATTACTGATGGCCAAACCGAAGCTGAGATCGCGTCGACAATTGCCGCGATGCGGGGCGACGCAGATGCTGCGACAGAAGTGACGGGATTCTTGTCCTCATTGCGCGCTGCTCGCCTAGTTGTCGAGAGCGCGTAGACAATGATTCGATCATCTCTCGGCACAGGACTGTTATTCGGAGCGTTCGGGATACTCGCTTCTGGAATCTTGGCGTTCTTCAGCCATCGTGTCGTGAAACCATCTGGCGCGCTTGGTGCAGTTGCCGCGGTCAGTGGGTTCATAGCGATCGAGGTCGACAATCGATTTATCGACCTCGTGCCGGTCGCTGTCTGGGTGGCGGTTGGATTGCTGTGCGCGGGGGGATATGCACAAGAACGCTGGCCATACGCAGGTGGGTTGATCGGCTTTCTCCCAGGTTCGGCAGTGCTCGCGCTAGCTCCAATGCCAGGACTATCGATCGGCATTCGTGTAGTGCTCTGCGTTGCGACGTGGCTCGGGTCAGTTGCCGCGCACGACTTTGAGCAGGCTCACGCGTCAGACGGGTTCTTGCTCTGGTTGCTCCCGATCTCCGCATTCGTTCCCGCGTTAATCGTTGAGGGAGGCACGGAGACAGGTTGGGTGCTCGTTGGTGCGATGTTGCCGCTGATCGTGAATGTTGTGTTCGGCGTCAAGGCGCGCATCGGTCCGGCGGGTGCTGCGCCGCTAGTTGCTTTGTACATGTGGGTTGGGGTCAGCGTCGCAGGGAATCAGGGGACGCGAGTAAGTGCTGTGATCGGTGGTCTAGGGCTCATACTTTGCGAACCAGTAGCACGAACGCTTGCTGCCTTGGAACGAAATCGACGTACTAAGCGTCCAAAGAAGATCGACGAGTCTTCGCCCGTCGTGATTGCGGCTGCCGTCTTGGGTCAGGCGTCGGTCGCGTTGTACGCGCTTGTTTTCACATCGCGGACCGAACAAGTTGAGTACGCGATTCTCGCGCTACTTCCTGCGCTGATCGCGGCGACAGTATTTGCACGTGCATTGGTTCCCTCGCCGAGCCGCCGTCGTTCTGAGGTGCGGTCTAAGACAAAGAGGATGAGTGAGCTGAAACGCTCTGCTGAAGCATTTCGAGTCAGAGCGCGCGCCAACAACCACGCGGGCATCGATAGCCGCTACCGTCGGCGAAAATGAGGCCTGTAATCATCAACTAAGACTGGCCCGCCTAGCTCGTGTCCTGTTGCCGCTCTCTCCTCGTGCATGCGCTCCATTATCAACTTGTAACTCTCTGGGCGTGGCCGTTCAGGAATGCACAACAACAGGAACATGAAGGGCAGCAGCTGAGTTCTCTGCCGAGCGAGGATTCCGAAGTTCGCGAAGTTTGAGAACAAGGCAACGAAAATGAGCATCGTCACAATTGCGAAAATCATTAGTGCACGGTCGCGTCTGATGTTACCGAAAATTCGGCGTATTCCCATGATTAGTAGAGCGGCGAACGTGAACGATTCGATTGCAGTTAAGAGTTCCTGAAGCGAGGTGGCTTCCCATGGATACGGTCGGAACATGACGGTCATGAATGCTTGTGGGAAGTTTGCTGGGCTAGCAAAAACTGGAGTCGCTTCGAACTCAGAACCACCTTGGGTCGTGCGGTGCTCGGCTTCTTCGCCCTGTTCGACGACACCAGTACCCGTCTGCACGTTCGTTCCGAAGTACTCGTCGACCTGTCCTACGACGAATGACCCCGCGAGAGCGAAGACGATTATCGAAAAGAGTGTGCCTATCTTCTGGCCTTTGGGCCGCTTGCGAAGAATCAAACCGGCGGCCATTCCGAGCATTACGACGAGTCCGATGTGCGGCCTGATGTACGTAGCAATGATTCCGCCGCCGACAGCCGTAGCGGTACCAAGCCACGCTGAACCCGAAATAATCAAACACGTGCCGTAGATCGCGAGGCCTAGTCCGAAGATCGCAATCGCTTCTTTGCCGATACCTGACGGCCAGTACATCATCGACGGAGCGAAAAGGATGAACACGCCGTAGCGTTTGCTAGCGCTTGGGTAGACCCGCTTGAATCCTCGCCAGGCGAGCACGGCGCCCCAGAAGCTGAGCCACGAGAACACGATGTAGCCACCGATCATCGACGGCGTTACGTAGCTGTATAGCTCTGCGAGTATCAGCTTGACGAGGTTGGTGCTTGTCCACTGATTGACTTTTGGTAGTTGGCCGTAGTGCAGGTAGTTCGTGGCCCACTGCCTAGCGACTGCATCGTATTCAGTAGCGTCGGATCGTTCATAGACTCCCTGGCCTACATAGAAACGTGCCAGCGTTCCGAGCAGTTTAAGAGAAAGTCCGGCAAAAAGCACCGTGCTCACGCTCGCGATCTGGTCGAACTTCGCGATGCGTTTGAATACAAAGGCAGAGCAGATTGCCAAAACACTCGCCATGCCGACGCCCGCGAGGAGTTCTGTGTCGCCGGTAGCGAGCGAAGAAACCAACAGTGAGAAGAGCGCAAGCCCGCCGGCGATCCCGAGCGGCATCGCCCATGCCGGAGTTGCGTCGGGTTCGGGCTCTAGTAGCGAGTCGTCCGATGTTGAACCCGTTGGTTCTGCGCTACTCGCTTCGTTGGCTACCTGAATAGTCGATGCGCCATCGGCATGTGTCCTGGGTCCATACAGCCATGCGCCACGGCGAACCGGTCCCTCAGGGTCGCTGTTCGAACTGTCTTCTTCAAGCCACTGTGCGCGCATTCAGAACAGCTCGCCGCTTACTCGTTTAGTGATACGCGATCGGTTTGTTCTTCGACCGTGGTCTTCCGGCGAAATGGGTTACGAGACACGAGCGCCTCGGCAGGGCTACGTCCGGTGCTGCGGTTGTAGCCGTAGCCGTAGCCGTAGCCGTCGCCATATCCGTAGCCGTAGCCATAGCCATAGCCGTAACCAGGTCGGGAGCTAACAGCTCCGATGAGCACGACGCCCAAGACCGGCGCGTCAAGTCGACGCAATTGTTGGGTAGCTCGCTCGATGGCACTGATCTTCGTTACCGCATCTTTAGCGATGAGGATGACTGTGTCGGCGTAGCTAAGCAAGTCGAACGGGTCATTAGTGACGAGCAACGGTGGAGTGTCAATGATGACGATGTCAGCAACTTCTTTGGCCGCAAGGATGGCAGCCTGGCCAGCGAGTGTCGCCTCTGCTGGCGAATAGGTAGCAGCTGCGCTGTTCACAAGGCGCACTCCGGGTATCGAGGTCGGCAAAGCGATTGACTCGATATCTACCGCTGGCTCGGCGAGAGTGCCAACGTTCTCTAGGTGTGGGTCTGAGTCTGCGTCTAGGAATCTGTGTAGTCGTCGCCTGCGGTAGTCGAGGTCGAGGACGATCACGGTCTTGCCCATCTCAGCGTACGAAGCCGCGAGGTTGGCCGTGGTGGTCGACTTGCCCTCTGACGGCCCAGCCGAAGTGATGAGAATTGTACGCGGAGCGAGGGAGTCGGTTTCTTCGGCGTTTGCCATCCACATCAGCTCTACCGACGTTCGAAGTCCGCGGTGCGAGTCGGCTGTGCGGGACATCGGAGCAGAGTGCGTGAGCACGTCGTAGCGGCGACGGCGACTAGGCGAGACAAACGGGATCTCGGCGAGAACAGGTAGGCGGGTGGCGGATTCAGTCGAGCTAACACCAAATATGGAGCTATCTGATCTGCTTAGGGCAAAGGCTGCAACGGAACCGAGAAGCAACCCCACAATCAGGCCTAACGCAACACGAGCGCCTTTTCCGGTTGGCAACGTAACGCTGTCTGTTGTGGAAATTGGGGCCGACCCGACCTGGGCGAAGGTAGTAGAGAACCTGGCCTTGCGGTGTTCAAACTGTTGGGTAAGTGTGGAGCGCGTACTTTGCGATGCTTTGAGTCGAGTTCTCTTCTCATTGAGTTGACCGTGGTAGTTCTGGCGGCAAGTCGCGTTCTTGATGTCGCATGTGGCCAATAGGGCGCTTGTCTTCGAAATTTCTTCGTTCAGCTTCGCAATTTCTGTTTCGGCTGCTTCGATCCGAAGCGCCATACCCATGTCGTCTTTGCCGTTCCATTCTTCAACGACGAGGTCTCCAAGAACTTGGACGACGACTGAAGCCAGGTAGGGATCAGAAGCTGTACCAGTGATGCGGACTGCGTTGCGCGCACCCTCAGGTTTGACTTCCATCGCGACATCGCCAATGTTGAATGCCACAGGCGAGTTCTTGTCGCTGTTCTTTGGCACTGGAAGCAACGAGTTAGCGGGTACGCCGAGAGCGGCGCGAATTTTGTTTGGGATTGCACCAGCGGTGGCGTCGAGTGCAACCTGATCGAGGCTGACGCGGGTGGCGCTCTTGATTAGCTGACTAGCGATGTATTGCTGTCTGTTTTCTTTCGCCGCAGTCGAGTTGCTCGGCGCCGTGAACCACGACAACACGATGCACAGCGCCATGAAGATGACAACGAGTCTCCATCGGCGCCTGACCGCTATCAAGATATCTAGTGCCCGCACAAACCCATCCCATTCAGTACGTTTCCCCCGCGATGCGAGGATCAGTAGCCGCGCCTACAAGATCATCAGCCAACAGTTACGGCGGCTTGGCTGAGATCTTGAGCAGTATCTGCGCGACCACTTTCCGTGAGATGTCATTACAGCACAGAGGCGTGCCCCGGCGCAATACGCAAAACGGGCGAATCATGTCTCCGCAGAATGTATGGGTCATCTTCACGAAAGGGGCGCAGAGGTCGAATTAATCGTGCACAGCGCTGCCGTAGGCGTCTGTAGCCTCGCAAGCCATGCGCATGTCTCAATTATTCCTTAGAACGCTCCGAGACGCACCGACTGATGCAGATGTAGACAGCCTGCGCCTGTTGTCGCGGGCTGGCTATGTCCGCAAAGTAGCCGCAGGGTTCTACTCGTGGCTCCCGCTGGGGTCGCGGGTGCTGCGCAATGTCGAACGCATCGTCCGCGAGGAAATGGACGCGGCTGGTGCCCAAGAAGTACTTCTGCCTATCGCCCAGCCATTAGAACTATGGCAACAAAGTGGCCGCGAGCAACTTTACGGACCGCTCATGTTTCGTATTTCAGACCGTAAGGATGCCGGTTACTGCCTTGCTCCGACGGCCGAAGAACTCATCACGGCGACGGTACGGGGCGAGTACTCGAGCTACCGCGATCTGCCAGTGAACCTGTATCAGATCCAGTGGAAGTACCGCGATGAACTGCGCCCGCGATTCGGCCTGTTGCGTAGCCGCGAATTCTTGATGAAAGACGCATATAGCTTCGATACCGATGCCGCAAACCTACGCAAGAGCTATCAACTCATGTACGACGCGTACCACAAGGTGTTCGAGCGATGCGCTCTGAACTTCCGACCCGTCCGCGCTCAGTCGGGCGATATCGGTGGCGACGTCAACCACGAGTTCATGGCTGTAGCGAATATTGGCGAAGATGACTTCGTGTGGTGCAAGTCGTGTGACTATGCGGCCAACGTCGAAGCAGCGGTTAGGCGCTCTCCAGAGCCTGTCGCGCCGGGTTCTCAGCCGATGTCGAAAATTGCGACGCCAGACAAGCCAGGCATAAATGCGGTAGCTGAACATCTCGGATGCGCGGCGAGCGAACTGCTCAAGTGCCTAGCGTTCGAGACTGAGGCCGGAGCAATTGGTCTCGCTCTCGTTCCAGGCGACCGTGAGGTGAATGAGTACGCGCTCAAGGTCGCTCTCGGGGGCGTGGCATATGAGTTCCTTGACGATGCGGCATTCGCACGTTTCCCGCGGCTTCCGAAGGGCTATATCGGAGCGCATAATCAACACATAGAGATAGCGGTTGCTGACCCAAGCGTGCTTGCACGTACGAGTTGGGTAACCGGAGCCAACGAAGTCGACCACCACGTCACCGATGCTGTCGTGGGTCGCGATTTTCAGCCGACGGTTGTCGCTCCAATCGTTGTTGTCGCTAGCGGCGATGTGTGTCCTGAATGCGACGGTGAACTTTCGGTCGATCGCGGAATCGAAGTCGGCCACGTATTTCAGATTGGAACGAAGTACTCCGAATCGCTCGGCGCCACATTTACCGATGAGAACGGCGAAGCACACCCCATGGTCATGGGCTGTTACGGCATCGGAATTTCGAGAGTCGTGGCGGCGATCGTCGAGGAGCACCACGATGAAGCGGGGATATGCTGGCCAGCCGAGATCTCGCCATACGCCGTACACCTGATCGCACTAACGGGTAAAGGCGCCACTTCAGAAGAGGTTCGCCAAGCAGCCGTCGCGATCTACGACGGACTCAACTCTGCTGGCGTGAGCGTCGTGTACGACGATCGCGACGTCAGCCCTGGCGTGAAGTTCGCCGACGCCGATCTTCTCGGCGTGCCTGTGCAATTAGTCGTAGGAGCTAAGGGGCTGGCCAGAGGGGTAGTTGAACGCAAACTTCGCAAGACCGGAAGCCGCGACGAACTTGCTATCGATGCGGTACTTGGTCAATACATAGGCGAGGGCGCTAAGTCGAGGGGTTGACTTAGGTAGTTACAATGTGATCGGGCGGTACGGTTTCAAATTCATTCTGATACTGCGTTTTCAGGTATCAGCGTTGACCGGGCGGAGGCTGGAGGAGCCATCGTGGGCCGGTCGCCGAGGGCAGCCCCTGCGCACGCTCTCCACGCGAGCGCCGCGACCGATCCGGGAATCGCGCTCAACCGGACGCCCCACAGATCTGGTCTGTTTGCATCGCTGTTGTCTCTCGACATAATTGTCGTCCTCGCCACATGGACGACGGCACTTTCCTTCCGCGACACGTCTGCGTCTGTGCTCGACGGAGCTAAGCAGGCAACTGCGATCCTTGGCTTGACCGTCGCCACGGTCATCGCACTTGCGAGCCAACACTTGTACCGATCCCGTGTCGCCGTCGTCCGTTCCCTCGAGACGGTGCTGATAGCTCGTGCTACGGCTTTGGTGCTCGCTGCAGCCTTGATTGTCGGGCGTGTTTCAAATGAGTTGCCTGTTCGCACCGTCTTAGGCGGAGGAGTCGCGCTGTTCTTCATGTTGGAGCTCGGCCGGAGTGCCTTCTCCGCTTGGATGAGATCGCAACGTCGTCACGGATACTTCATGCGCCCGGTACTACTTGTTGGCACTAACGACGAGGCATTGCGAATCGCCGAGATTATGAGCGACCACCCAGAATTGGGTTACTCGGTAACTGGAGTCGTCGGCGACCGCGAGCACGCCCATATGTGCAAGGATTCGCCGCCATGGCTCGGCCCAACGAGCGCTGCATTAGTTGCCGCTCGAACTCTGGGAGTCACCGGTGTTGTCATCGCTCCGAGTGCGGTCGATCCGGCCATAGCTAACGACCTGGTTCGCGAATTCTTACGACAGGGAATTCATGTCCAGATGACCTCTGGTGTCGCTGGCATCGATCAACGTCGGTTACTAGTCCAGCACCTGATGCATGAACCCGTGATCTACGTAGAGAGCGCTACGCAATCGTCGCTCGGTCGTATAGCCAAGCGTTTGCTAGACGTCGTTGGGTCCACGCTAATTCTCATCTTGATGGCGCCGGTGATGTTGGTAGTGGCCATCGGCGTTCGATCGTCGGGTCCAGGCAATGTGGTTTTTCGACAAGTGAGGTGCGGAAGGTTCGGCACGCCTTTCACGATGTACAAATTCCGCACGATGCGCACTGATGCAGAGCGCGTGTTCGCCGATGTGCGTGACAACAACGAGCGCATTGGTCCACTCTTCAAGTGTGCGCGCGATCCGAGGGTGACTCGGATCGGCAAAGTGCTGCGTAGCACGAGCCTTGATGAGTTGCCGCAGATCTTGAACGTCCTTAGAGGCGAGATGAGTCTCGTAGGGCCGCGCCCGGCGTTGCCCGAAGAGGTAGCGGTGTTTGATGCCGAGCTCCTTCGCCGCATGACGATGCTCCCTGGTATCACTGGTTTGTGGCAGGTCGAAGCCCGCGATAATCCATCTTTCGCTGCCTACCGAAGACTCGATCTGTTCTACATAGAGAACTGGTCACTCGGTCTTGACTTCGCGATTCTCGCACGGACAGCGTTCTGCGTTGTCGGTCGTGGTGCAGCGTCGATTCTGAGGCGAGGATTCATGCACGATTCGGTAATCGATCTCAGATCGAACGCCACTTCTACCGACTGACAATTCGCGAAACAGTCGACGATCGTCGCGCGTAATAGCTAGATCACGCTGTAATCGCGCTTAAAAGTTAAGACCCGACGTCCCTCCGCCGATAGAAGTTTCGGAGCGGGTCACCCATCTCGGATTCAGCGACTCTTTCGCAAGAGAGAACATCGAGAACATCGAAGGTGAGCGACCTTGGGGCGGGTATACGACAGGTTCGCATGCCCGATCAGGAGTGACATGTTCAAAATTTCTAGCCACCGCAACCTACGGGCTCGCGTTGTCGCACTACTCGTAGTTGCGTTCGGCGGCCTTCTCGGCGCGCAAGCGTTGCCGAACGCAGAAGCCGCGACGAATGGAAGGTCAGGCAAGTTCGTGCCTGCGACCGGCGCATACTTCGGCATGTGGACGCGCGATGGCGATATGTCCCAAGCCAATGTCAAGGCCCAGGTGGGCCTCCGCGAGTCGCAACTTGGTCGCAAACTTGACATCGATCATCACTTCTTTCCGTTCACCTCGACGATTCCCAACTGGAAGATCCAGTGGGACATCGACAACGGCCGTATTCCTCTAATTGCCTGGGCCGCGTATGACACGAATCCGATAAACGCGGGCCTGATGGACGACCACATTCGGGCGACAGCGCAACGCCTAAAGGCGGTGAACTCACCGATATTTCTGAGGTGGTTCTGGGAGCCTGAGTGGGCGAAGGTCAACGGGATGACCAATGGCACGGCCAACTACATCTCGGCCTACCGCCGCATCCACAATATTTTCCAGCAAGAAGCAGCAAGCAACGTCGCCTTCGTGTACTGCGCCACATCATGGGGCTACGTCACTGGGACGGCTCAGAGCTTCTACCCAGGTGACGCTTACGTCGATTGGGTCTGCTCAGACGGTTACAACTTCGCTCCCGCAAAGGTGGGAGCGAAATGGGAAAGTTTCGACACGATCTTTAGATCTACTCACGACTTCGCTGTTGCGCACAACAAGCCAATGATGGTCGGGGAGACCGGCCTCATGGAAGGTGCCGTCGGAGCCAAAGCTCAGTGGTTCGTTGACGCTGCTTCTGTAATCAAGACGAGTTATCCGAATCTTGCAGCGTTCTTGTACTTCGACGGTGATCTCACCTCGGTCGGTGAATGGGACTGGCGACTCTCGTCATCTGCGAGTTCTCTGAACGCATGGATCGCTATGGGCAACGACCCCTACTTCAATCTCAATCAGCGACCAAACTTGACTACTACGACAGCCGCACCTAGTACTACGACGGCCGCGCCGACGACTACGACGGCCGCACCTACTACTACAACGGTTGCGCCGACGACTACGACGATTGCGCTCCCAGTCCAGCCACTGTTCTCCGATGGATTTGAGAGCAAGAGTTTCAGCGCATGGCAGGCAGCGATTGGAGCGACGGTTAGCTCAGTTCAGAAACAGAACGGCTCCTATGGGGCAGTCCTCTCAACAACGGACGGCGGTAGCTTCCTGAGGGGCTCGCTAGCTAAAGCCACGAGCAATGTCGCAATTGAGTTGCAGATCAAGGTTGTTGACGACCCGAATCTCACGATGCCGATACTTCGAATCATCGGAGACAACGGCGTCTCATCGACGGCAGTCGCCCTCAAGCCATCGGGCGAGGTTGTGCTACGAGAACCGCGCACACAAACCACTGTGAATACGGGTGTGTTCGCGAAGGTCGGAGTGTGGCACCAGATCAAACTCGTCGCCAACACCTCGACAGGTGCAGTAAAACTCTACGTGAACGGATCGCTAGCAGCCTCGGTCTCAGCGACGGTCTGGCGTGGTAAGCCCGTGAATCGATTTGAAGTCGGTGACGCTGGCGGTCGTGGCGTTGGCAAGACATATACCTTGGCGTTTGACGCGGTCAGAGCCGACTGACTAACAGAGCCAAACAATTTTGTAGCGGCAATTTGGTGGCGGGGTGCTAAGGCGCCCCGCCATATGCTCGGCCACATGTCACTCGTTGCCGACGCCGACTTATTGGGCGACTCGCTTACGCATTCACGACGATCGATGGCATGAAAAATTCTGGATACACGAGTAGCAGTCACGTGGTCTACATCGCTGGCGTTGGCCGCAGCGGGAGCACATTGCTCGAGCGACTCATCGCCGATCGCAAAGGTTTCAGTGGTTTGGGTGAAGTAATTCATCTTAACGATCGCGGGATTCGAGACAACCAACTCTGTGGTTGCGGTACTCCATTTGCAGATTGCGAGTTCTGGGCAGATGTAGGCAAGGTTGCATTTGGTGGATGGGAAAATGTCGATGGTCATAGCCAACATCTGTTGAGAAGGTCCGTAGACCGGAACCGCGAACTTGTCCGACTCATTTTTCCGATTGGTTCTTTTCGGGATCGCATCGACACTTACTCGAGTTACATAGGTTCGGTTTATGCGGCATGCAAAACGGTAAGTGGCGCAGGCGCGCTCATCGATTCGAGTAAGCACCCGTCTTATGCGTATCTGTTGAGACGGGTACCGAATGTCGATTTGAGTGTTGTCCACATAGTCCGCGATCCGCGGGGAGTCGCGTATTCCTGGGCCAAGAAGATGCGACGGCCCGAAGTCACGAACGGCGATGCGATGATGCCGCGTTACGGAGTGGCGCGAATTGCTATGCGCTGGAGTATCTGGAACCTGCTGACGGCATCCCTCCGCCTGTTCGGTGTGCGAGTTCTCCAAGTTCGATACGAGCAACTCGTCGCCGATCCAGCAGGTCAGGTAGATCGGATAGTCGAATTCGTCGGGGTTACGAGCACGATAAAGGACGCGGAGCGTCAATACGATTCGTCGCAGCCACAAGGGCGGGTCCACTCCGTAGCTGGTAACCCGATGCGTTTCGATTCACGTGGGTTGACGATTAGTGCAGATGAGGAGTGGCGCGAAGCGCTACCTCTGAGAAAGAGGCTTGTGGTGTCTGTCGTGACATGGCCAACTGCTGTGATGTTGCGGATGATCGAACGTCGCTCTCGACGCGATCACAGTCGCGGAATGGCCTCGCAATGACCAAACCTGACAGGCCAAAGATAAGCGTTGTGATTGTTACTCACCACCGTCCCGAACTCTTACGTACTGCCTTAGACGGTGTGATCACCCAGCGATACAACGGACAAATCGAAGTCATTGTGGTGTTCGACGTCACCGATCCTGATCTCTCGATTGAGATGCAGACTCCGAACCGAAGCATTACAACGATGCGCAACAGTCGGTTCGCTGGACTCGCAGGCAGTCGCAATACGGGGATTCTCGCGTGTTCCGGCGAACTGGTTGCTTTTTGCGATGACGATGACTGCTGGCTTCCCGGCAAGATTTCTGCGCAAGTTGATTTGCTCGACAGTCGGCCCGAATGTGATGTGGCTGTGACTGGAATTTTTATTGTCGCAGGTAACCGAACGACAGTGCGTCTTCCGCCGACCGAGTCACTTACACATGATCAATTCTTGGCGAACCGGATCACAGCAGCACACCCGTCAAGCGTCGTCGTGCGACGGACCGCACTCGTCGAACGAATCGGCCTGGTAGACGAAGACACTCCGGGAAGCTACGGCGAGGACTACGAGTGGATTCTCCGCGCTACGGCGATTGCTCCTGTGGCAGCGTTACAACTCCCATTGGTCAAAGTCCTGTGGGGCGCTACCACATACTTCCAAGATCGATGGCAGATGGTTGCAGATGGCATCAGCTACCTCATCGAACGCCATCCCGATCTCGCGACGAATCGGCGTGGCCTCGCGCGCCTTTATGGCCACCGAGCGTTCGCGCTTGCGGCCGCAGGACATCGTGCGCAGGGAGCGAGATTGGCGCTCAAGTCGTTTCGCCTCAGGCCAAATGATCGCAGGCCGTATCTAGCGTTACTTGTTGCTGCTGGGATAGTCGACGCGGGCAAATTGATGCGCCTCGCAAATCGTTTTGGTGCGGGAATTGTTTAGAGACTTTTGGATCATGCAGACGAAGTTGCATGAGTACAGTACCGATGCCAGGTGTACCTGTTCCTGGTGTTGTCAGACCCCAACAAGGAGCAAATAGTGGAACGTACCGCCGGTGATTACCTAGCCGTGCTGCGCCGGCGATTCGTTGTTGTCGCTTCCACAGTTGTTTTGTTCGGACTAATTGTGGGCGCATTGCGCGTAGTTGCGCCAGAGTCTTACAAGGCGACCGCCGTCGTATTCCTCGCTCCTATCATTGACCCGGTTTCGAACACTCCGCTGGTATCCAAACGCGACACCCTTGTAAACATGGACACCGAAATGCGGCTCGCCGTCTCATTCGATGTGGCGGAAGGCGTACGAGATGAACTTGTCTTGCGTGGCGAAGAAAGCTCAGATCTTGTCGGTCATGTCTCGACCTCGGCCGTGCAAAATACCGAGCTACTCAGAATTTCTTATGAGGCTGCTGACGCCAACACGGCCATTGAGCGCGCTAGTGCATGGGCTCGCAGTTTCGTGGCAGTGCGTTTGGCGGACCTGAGCGACGACCGGCAAGAGGTTGCGGATTCGTTAAATACTCAGATCGAAGCCGCGATTACAGACATCGCGGCGATTTCGGCAGACATCGCGACGCTCCAAGCCGGTTCAGATGCGCGCTTCAATGCTGAGGCGAGACGCGACGCGAAGCAGCGACTAGTCGCATCTCTTCAGGATGCGTTGGTGCGAGTTAGCAGCGTGTCGTTGAACGTCGGCAAGGTAGTCAGTACTCCAGGAGCAGCGACACAGAACACTCCGATTGGGCCGCGTGAAGCCGGTGCGACAGTCGTCGTAGGTCTGATTGCCGGGATTGGTTTGGCATTTGTCAGAGATCGGGCTGACCATCGGTTCCATTCGGCCGAAGACGTTGCGCTAGCTGGAATCACTGCGCTCGGCGAGTTTTCGCGCACCGCGACATTTGACGCCGCTGCCGCGAATCGCGCTCGGTCTCGGATCGGCTCGATGCCGAACGCTCAAGAGAAGTTGTTGGTAGTCCCGATCGATGAAGGCGAAGCAGGCGCCATCGTCGCAAACGGGCTAGCCCGCTCCTACGCCACGGCGGGCAGGCGAGTAGCTGTCGTGGCTACTGATCCGCAACAAAATCACATCGAACGCTTACTTGGGGTGCCGGTAAAGCCTGGCCTTTCGGACGCGATCGCGAGCAATCAGGCGTTAGACGTCTTGGCGACCGGTGTGGCAGTGCCGGTCGGTGCGATTCTTGCAATCGGTAGTGGGACGAATCTGCCCTTACAAGCTGGCATGCTCGCCAATCACGATGGACACGAGTTGTTGCGAGGCGTCGGCGCCAATGTCGACACGCTAATCATCGTTTGTCCGCCACTGTCTGAGTCAAAGGCGTGTCTAGATCTCTCCGCCGTTGGCGACACGTGTGTGCTTGCACTGTCGGCGGCGACGACGACCGGTGACGCGGCAGTGGGTATCGCTGAACTACAAAATGCTGGTATTGACATCGCTGGCGCAGTACTCGTCAGACGCGATTAATGACTGCTGAGGACAAACTTCGCCCGGCGAAGGTATTGCTCGTCGGTTCAAGCGGAGGTCATCTCGCTCAACTCATTCGAATGGCCGCATGGTGGAAACAACATGACCGAATGTGGGTTACGTTCGACAAGCCGGACGCCCGTTCGATTCTTGTCGATGAGCAAGTCGAGTGGGCATTTCAGCCGACTACGCGCAACGTTAAGAATCTGATTCGCAATTTCTTTTTGGCTCGTCGCGTGCTCACTGAATTCGATCCAGATGTTGTCGTCTCCAATGGCGCAGGAGTCGCGTTCCCTTTTTTTGTTTTGGCTAGACGCCGCAAGATCACGACTGTATACATGGAGGTCTACGACAGAATCGATTCGCGGACTCTGACCGGTCGACTATGTGCGCCGTTCGCCGACCTATTCCTATTGCAGTGGCCAGAGCAGCGCGACCAGTACCCAAGCGGCATTTATGTCGGACCGCTCTATTGAGGAGGTATGAGATACGCAACCCGACGATGCCAATACGAGTTTTCATCACTGTCGGCACTGACCATCACCGGTTCGACCGTGTTGTCGACTGGGCCGACGCGTTGGCTTCAAGTGACGACTCGGATATCTTCGTCCAGTACGGCACATCGCGTCCGCCGTCGGTAGCGAAGGGGTCTGACTACCTCTCCTACGACGGGATGTGTGACGCGATCCAAGCCGCCAACATCGTGGTGAGTCACGGCGGTCCGGCGACCATTATGCAAATTCGCGACTTAGGCAAGTTGCCCGTCGTTGTGGCTAGAGACCCGGCGACGGGCGAGCATGTAGACGACCATCAGGTGAAGTTCGTCGGTCGATTGGCTGCCGCTCAAAAAGTCTTAGCTGTAACGACTTTTGAAGAGTTGTCAACGATTAGCCGGGCGGTTGCTCTTGGCGACTTGGATCTCGTAACGACCGCTGATGATGCTCGCGTGGACGGCGTCGTGCAGCTAGTCGGTGACATCATCGACGCTTTGGTCGATGTTCGGCGCAGGAACAGATGATGTCGCACGCCTTGACTGCGCACAGGCAAACCAAGGATCCCATCTTGGTTGGTCGAGACGCAAGGTCGAGGTGGTTGCCGACTTATTGGGCGATCGAAGCGGCGTTTGCTCTTTACGGACTCTCGTGGATACTTGGTCTGTCAGGTGTCGCGCTGCCATTGCTCGCGATTCCATTGGCCGTTCGGATGCTTGTTAGCGGGAAGGTGCGTGTTCCTCGCGGCTTCGGCTGGCTAGTGGTCTACATCGGTTGGGTCATCGTCTCGGGATTCAATCTGCCTCACGCGACGTCTCTCATATTTTTTTCTTGGCGACTCGCGAATTACGTGTCCGCGGGCGTGTTTCTACTAGCGATCTACAACGCGCCGATCGCGAAGTTACCTACCGAACGGGTCGTCCGATCGGCTGCAATTCTGTGGGTCACCATCGTGCTCGGCGGGCATCTCGCCCTGCGGTGGCCGCAGTTCGACTTTTCATCACCGCTCGAACGTTTGATGCCAGCCGCAGCCAAGTCGAATGACTTCATATTCAGGTACCTGCATCCAGCGGCATCAGACATTCACGATTTTCTTGGATTCGATGTCGCGCGTCCGATAGCGCCGTTCGCATACACAAATGACTGGGGATCAAATCTGACGATGATCTTCCCGTTCGTGTTATTACTAGCGACCCTCGTAGCGCAACGGGAGGTACGAATAGCGATCGCGACAATGTCAGCACTCGCAATACCGCCGTTCGTGGCATCCTTGAATCGGATGGCATGGTTCTCAGTCGTCGTGATTGCTGTCGCGATTGCGGCTACTGCAACCTGGGCCGAGCGTCGGCGTCAATTGGCCGCGATCTTCGCAACCTCAATCGCGGTGGGACTTGTGTTAGCCGTGACTCCGCTTGGAGACCTTGTATCAGAACGACTGCAGACAGGCCATAGCGATAACACTCGTGCGGATCTCATCGACCAAGCCGTCGAGGCAACTAATGCTTCGCCCTTAATTGGGCATGGTGGGCCCATTCCAAATGAGCTATTCCCTTTGCGCCCACATATCGGAACGCAAGGCTTTATGTGGACAGCGATGGTCAGTCAAGGATACGCAGGTCTCGCAATCATCGCGATGTGGTTACTTGATGGTTTGCGGCGCGCATTCATGGCGCGGCGATTTCCTGAAGCGCGAGCTGCGTTCGTCGTCATCGTCCTGTTCCTTGTGCAGTCAACGACTTATGACTTGGTCCCGGTGCAGTTTCACCTGGTCGCCGTGGCCATTGCGCTCGAGCGCCGTGCTGCGTGGCACAGGGCGAACGATGCAGTCGTAGGGGCTCACAGTGGTTGAGGCGCTCGAACCGGTGAAGGCGTTGCGAGACGCGGTCTGGGCGCGCTCGCCGCAGGGAGGACCAACAAGAGAGTATGCCTTGCTCGCCGGGCCGAATTTGGTTCAGGCCATGATTCCGACGAGCAAAGAAACAAGGAGAGCCGCTGCGACATCTTTGCTTCGACGCACGAATCGGACATCTCGAGTCGAGGTCGTTGGCAGAGTTGCCTTGGCGACAGCAGCTAGGAGCGGTGTGCTTCAGAGGGCCTTGAGCAAACGTGCGGACCTGCCAGCAACACTTCCTCAGGGCTCGGTAGCAGAGTGGGTTTGTGAATTCTTCGGGCGCGACGATCTGGTGTTCATCGGCGGGATAGGACATCCCAGAACAAACGCCAAGCCGGTCGTGCAAGTCCTGACTCCCGAAGGCGCGGTCGTGGCTTGGGCGAAGCTCGGTACGAACCGCCTCACGCGACGGTTAGTAGATGCTGAGTTCGCGTCGGTCGGGCGGGTTGGTGGTACATCGAGCGGAATTGCAGTTCCGAGTCCTCTCGCCCGCGCCGAACTCGACGATGTGACTGCAATTCTTCTAGGTCCATTGCCTGGGTGGACAGGCTCGATTCGCCGGCCTGGAGCGCCGAGTGCCTCGGAGGCGATGGCTGTGGCGGCATTGGGCGATGGGGTGTCGCACTGCATGGTTTTCGAAAGCGACTACGCAACAAATGTGCTCGCTCGAGCGGCGGCTTGTTCAGATGCAGTGATTGGTCGCTTAGCCACAGAAGCATTCAAGAGGTCTGCCGACCAGATCGAGGAGCCATTGTCGCTTGGCACGTTCCACGGCGACTTTGTCCCTTGGAACATGTTGCAGACGGCTGGACGGCTGAACTTGTGGGACTGGGAACGTTCGCGGTCATCGGTGCCGGTCGGATTCGATTCGATCCATTACATCGCGCAGACTCGAAGGCCGTCTCGCGGGTCTAGCGACAAGTTTCTTGACGGACTCCCGCATTTCGATGTTGCGTTGCGCGATCTTGGGATCACTCGACCCGCGTGCCTATCGCTTGTCTGTATGTATTTGATTGAAATGCTCTTGCGCTATAGCGCAGACGGCGACTTCGTCGGTAGCCAACAAGCGGCACCAGCAGTCGCGGCGTATGCGAAATCGTTAGAACAGGTACTAGTCGAGGTGCGTCGCCGATGACATCGCCTACTTCGCACCTCAAGTCAAATGTCTGGAAGCTCGCGCAACCCGCCGTACGAGCGGTCGGTGCGATTGGAGCTAATCAGCGGGTGTTACCAGACTTCATGATTATTGGTGCGCAACGCTGTGGAACTACGTCTCTGCACGAGTGGCTTGATTCAAACCCGGGTGTTCAATTTCCTCGCTTCGGCAAAGGCGTTCATTATTTCGATACGGCAGCACACCGGAATCTCAAGTGGTATCGAACACATTTTCCGACGGTTAGGTCCGTCGAACGGAGTGCGAAGAAGGCGAATATCGCACGAATTCGAGTCGGCGAAGCGAGTCCCTATTACTTGTTTCATCCGGCAGTGCCGGCCCGCGTGCGAGCAGCGGTGCCAGACGTCCAGGCGATCGCAATTCTTCGAGATCCGATCAAGAGGGCGTGGTCGCACTACCTGCACGAACGCCGCCGTGGCTACGAGGACTTGTCCTTTAGTGACGCACTCGAATCCGAGTCAGATCGGCTTGCAACGGTTCTGCCTTCCAACCTCGAACGCACCAGCTACGCGTCTTTCGAGCACCAGCACCATTCGTATGTGGCTCGCGGTTACTACTCGACGCAAGTACAACGTTGGTTCGATGCCATAGGCCGAGAGCAGGTCTGCGTCATCTTCGACCACGAGCTTTACTCTGGCGATGGTCGACAGCGAATAGTCGACTACCTCGGTCTTTCTGGATTCGAAAATCGCAGTTTTCCGAGAGTCAATGCCACCACGACCGAGGTGATGCCAGAGGCCTGCCGGAAGCGGTTGCAGGCCTCATTTGTTGGCGAACGAGAGCGAATCTCCGATTTAGTTGGCCGCGACCCCGGTTGGTTCGCGTGACGCCGGACGTCGGGATGAGCCAAGAAGACAGCCCGCAGGACAGCCTTGCCGGGCGATTGGGGCGGCGCGGGTCGCGCAACATCCTCGGCTTGATCTACTACGGACTCGCGAACCTCATGATCGTTGTCGTGGTCTCGCGCACGGGTCTCGGGAACTCCGGAGCGTTCTATACGGCTATCGCTGTGCTAAACGTGCTCGTCCGAATTCTTGTGCTCGGCGCCGACTTCGGCTTGCTCCGGTTCATTTCACAGCGCATAGCGCTCGATCGCCGAAGGGAAATCGCTGGTATTTGGCTACCGGCACTGCTTCCAGTTGTCGTTGTCTCGGCGCTCGCTGGTTGCACGCTTTTTGTATATTCCGATGAACTCGCACAGATCGTTGGCGACAGCAAATATGAGTCGATCCTCACAACGCATTTTCGTCTGCTTGCGCCGATATTGCCACTTAACGTCGTGTACTTCATTCTCGAGAGTGCGAGCCGCGGGTTTGGTTCCGTTACCCCTTCTTTAGTACTTGAAAAATACGGCAAGTCCACGTTGCAACTTTTGCTTGTTTCCTTTGCCGTCGCGATGAGTGCGAGTTCGACGATTCTAATGTTGGCATGGGCTGGACCGATTGTTGTCGCATGCTTGGCGATGGCGGCATGGATAGTTCGCGAAGCGCGTAGGACGACATCTCGCGCTAGAGCGGAAGCAAGCGAGACAGCGGTCGCTCCGCAGCGAAGAGTATTGGCGCTTGAGTTCTGGAAGTTTTCTGCGCCGCGAGCACCCGCTCGAATTTTCCAAGCGGGAATCCTCTGGAGCGATGCGATATTTATCGGAGCGTTTGCAAGCACCGCGAGCGCCGGAATATATGTCGCTGCTACACGGTTCATGCTTGTAGCCACCCTGATGCAACTCGGAATCGGGCAGGTTTTCTTACCGTTGCTGAGTTCGGCATTAGCGCGCGAGGACCGCGAAGGAGCGTTGACGCTTTTCCGGTCCGCAAGCGTCTGGGCGATGCTTGCGAGTTGGCCAGCTCTGATTGGCGTAATGAGTTTCGCTCCGCTATTGCTTGGGCTATACGGCGACGAGTACCGCACGGCGGCGACCGCTCTATTGGTGCTTGGAGCAGCCTGGATGGTGACCGTGGCTGTAGGTCCTGTCGACAGCGTGCTTCTCATTGCAGATCGAAGTTGGCTGACGACAGCGAATGTCGCCGTGGCGGCCGCAGTCAACGTCGGCCTCAACTTGGTGCTTATTCCGCGGCACGGAATACTCGGCGCAGCTGTCGCATGGAGTGTGAGCCTCCTAGTCAATAATGTCGTGCCGTTGTTAGAGATCAAGTGGCTGCTCGGTTTTACGCCGTTTGGGGCTATGACGATCGAGGCGTTGATGCCACTCGGTGCGTTCGCCGCAAGTCTCGTCGCCGCTCGACTGTTGTTCGGGGCAACCGCGATAGGAGCCATCTCCGGGTCCGTTGTTGGCTTAGCGATTTTCGTAACTGTTGTGTCCATACGCCGTGAGCAACTCGGCATTAGCGCTTTTCGAAAAAATCCGTCTCTAAGTGACGAAAAGCTGCTTAGAACCGAGCGCGACTGCGCGTAACTTCGTCGCCGTGAGAACCCTTGTTATCGGTGGCGCTGGATATATCGGAAGCGTCGTCGCTTCACAACTCGTCGAAGCTGGCCATGAAGTCGTGGTGTTCGACAGTCTGATCTCCGGTCATCGCTCGGCCGTGCACCCAGAAGCCGAGTTCGTACTTGGTGATGTTCTCGACGTCGATGCACTTAAGTCGACCATGCAGGGTTGTGACTACGTATTTCATTTCGCCGCGTTGTCAATCGTCGGTGAATCGATGACCGATCCACTCAGATACTTTCGAGTCAACGTCGGCGGGACTCTCAACGTGCTCGAGAGCATGCGCGCCACAGACGTCCCACGGCTCGTCTTCTCCTCGACAGCCGCGACTTACGGGGAACCAGCATCCGTGCCGATTGCTGAGACTGCAGCCACGCGCCCGACCAACGCCTACGGGGCTGCGAAGCTCAGTGCTGATCAGGCGATCTCTTTCGCGTGTGTTGCACACGGTCTCAGTGCAACGAGCCTCCGCTATTTTAATGTCGCCGGCGCATCCCACGGATGTGGGGAATCGCATAATCCCGAAACCCACCTGATCCCTCTTGTGTTACAGGTCGCAGCTGGCATAAGGCCAAACGTTGCGATCTACGGCACCGATTACCCAACACCCGATGGAACGGCAGTTCGTGACTACATCCATGTTGGCGATATCGGTCGGGCGCACTTGTTAGCGGCCGAAGCGCCGACGGTCGGCGAACACCGCATTTACAACCTCGGAAACGGCCGAGGCTTTTCGGTGCGTGAACTTATCGCTGTAGCAAGGGCCGTCACAGGCAAAGAAATTGAGACGATTGAGTCGCCACGTCGTGCAGGCGACCCGGCAGTGCTAGTGGCGTCTAGCGAATTGATTCGTGCCGACTTGGGATGGGAACCGCAATTGCCGACCCTCGAATCAATGGTAGGCGATGCGTGGGACCACATGCAGAAGTAGGGCCGAGGCGAGCACGGTCGACGAGCCCATTTCAGTAGGGTTTGTCTATTAAGTCCTATTTTGTCGTGCGGATCGCTCTGGGTCGGTCCTGATAGCATTGGCCCCGATTTAGTTCCAAGTACCTGTAGTTGCGTTCGGAGACGTGTGCTTAGGCGCACGTTTTTTCATTACTAGGCAGAAAGGGGAGAGCAAATGAGTGCGACCATTGAGTCAATTGAGCACGCCATCAGCCCCCAAGTTTCTGCACTCGACCTAAGCATCTACGACGTCGAGTTCTCCGGGACAGGCCGGATGCGTGTGTTGCGCATAACCGTCGCGCCCAAAGAGCGGTCGGCCGGAGTCGATGTCGACAAACTCGCCGAGGTAGCGCGAGCGCTCGATCCCATCGTCGACGCAATGATCGACGGCGCCTTTCAGCTAGAGGTAAGCAGCCCAGGACTTGAGCGTGGGTTGAGACGACCACAACACTTCGCGAGCGCGTGCGGTGAACGGGTCTCAATCAAGTTCACGCCCATCGGCGAAGCGACCATCCGAGAGATGGGCCAACTCGTCGGCGCGAATGCCGAAACGATTGAGATGCTCACCGACCGAGGCGAGACCCGTGTGATCCCGCTCGGCAGCATTAGCGCGGCACGGACGGTATTTCAGTGGGGACCGGCTCCGAAGCCAGGCAAGGCGGGCTCGACCGGAGCTAAGAAGAGAACACAACTTGAGAGCGCATCGTGAACAACATGACTATGCGCGATGAGACGAGGAAGCCATGAGTAACCCGGACATGATGGAAGCGCTACGTGCCCTTGCGGTAGAGCGTGGAATTTCCGAAGATGACTTGCTGTTGGCGCTCGCGAACGCCCTGGTCACCGCGTACAAGCGGATGCCGAACGCTGCCGAAGAAGCCGAAGTTGAGATCGACCCGGAGAGCGGCGAGATCCGGGTAATTGCACTCGAAATCGACGAGGACGGTGTGATTACTCGAGAGTGGGATGACACGCCGAACGATTTCGGGCGCATCGCCGCCACCACGGCCAAGCAGGTGATCACTCAAAGAATCCGTGACGTAGAACGCGAACGAAAGTACGAGGAGTACGCCGGGCGCGAAGGCGACATCGTCACAGGCATCATCCAACAATCCGACCAGCGGTACACACTTCTCGACCTCGGACGAGTCGAAGCACTGCTACCGCAAGCCGAACAAGTCCAGAATGAGCGATACCAGCACGGTGCGCGCGTGAAGGCTTACATAGTTGAGGTCAGAAAGACAGCCAAGGGGCCGCAGATAGTCGTTTCTAGGACCCATCCTGCACTGGTAAAGCGACTTTTCGAACTAGAAGTCCCCGAACTTATTGACGGCGTGATTGAGCTACGAGCAGTCGCTCGTGAACCAGGCCATCGCACCAAGATCGCAGTCGCGTCCAACGACCCGAACGTCGATCCTGTGGGTGCGTGCGTCGGCGCTCGTGGTATGCGTGTGCGTCAGGTCGTTACGGAACTCCACGGCGAAAAAGTCGACATAGTGCCGTACACCGATGACCAGACCGAGTTTGTTGCTAAGGCTCTCGCTCCAGCCAAGGTCAAAGAAGTTCGTTTGAACGAGGAAACTGTCGTTGCAGAGGTCATCGTTCCAGATTTCCAGCTTTCGTTGGCGATCGGCAAAGAGGGCCAAAACGCACGCTTGGCTTCGCGTCTCACTGGCTGGCACATCGAGATCAAGAGCGAAACTCAACTTGCTGAAGAAGAAGCTGGCTACGCCAAGGGTGAATGGGTCGAAGGCGCAAACGGCGAAATGATGTGGGTGCCAGAAGAAGGTGGCGAGGCTCTTTCTGTCGATGCTGCTGGCTACGGCGACGGGCCTGAGCCTGAAACCGTCGTCGCCGAACCTGGCGCTGACGTAGAGCCGAGCGAAGAAGAAATTACGAAGGGAGCAGAAGGCGACGACTGAGGAGAGCCTGACTCGAACCTGCATCGGTTGTAGACGCAAGGGCGACCCCGCAACATGGCGCCGGGTGAGCGCCGAACCTACGAACGGATTCGGGATTGGGCGTCGAGCGAATGGGAGAGGCGCATGGCTATGTTCGCCTGAATGCTTCGATCTGAGCCTTAAGCGAAGAGCCCTTGTTAGGGCACTCCGCAGAGAAATTCCGAACGAACTCGTAGCGCAATTGCGCGCGAGACTGTTCGCCGACGGTGGCTAGCTACCGTCACATGCAATCTGAATGTGTTTCACCTGAACGTCTAAAAGAACGGAAATTCGGTTGGCGACAAAAAAGATTCGGGTCTATGAGCTAGCACGCGAGCTAGGCATCGACAATGCCATGGTCGTTGAGATAGCCGCCGGGTTGAAGCTCGCCGTAAAGAACACGAGTTCAAGCATCGATGACCCGTCGGCAGATCGCATTCGTCGGAAAACTGACGAACTCGGCCTACGCCGTGACCCAATACCAGAACCTGTCGCAGCCCCTGCAGTTGAGGTTGCAGCCAAGACTGAATCCAAGGCCGCGACTGAAACTGCGCCTAAGCCCGCGAGAGTTGCCAAGCCGAAGGTTGATCCAGAAGTCGCGTTGGTGGAGCCGTCAAGTGCGGAGGTTCCTTCAGAACAGCCCGCAGCAGTCGCAGAACCGCCGAAGAGAATCGTTCGATCAGCCCATGCGATCGTGTCGCGCTCCACGGCTCCCGCACCGGCCGTAGCGCCGGTCGGAGATGACGCAGAAATAGCAGCGCGCGATTCCGAACCGCAGATCGCTAATCCAGGTAAAGAAATCGCTAGCCCAGTCGCTCGACAGGCACCGGTGGAGCCGTCCGATACGCCGAAGGCAAAAGTTCCGCCGCCACCACCGATGCGTCGCATTCCGCCGCCGCCGCCCACTCGCAGCACAACTCCGACCGGACGTCCGGGTGCGCCACGCCCAGGCATGGGTGGTCCTCGGCCAGGTGCAGGTGCAGGTTCAGGAGTACCCGGTGGACGAGCGGGTGGTTTCAGCACGCCTTCTCGTGGCCCGGGAGGTCCCGGAGGTCCCGGAGGTCCCGGCGGTCCCGGTGGACCCGGCGGTCCCGGTGGACCTGGTGGTCCTGGTGGTCGTGGTGGTCCTGGTGGTCGTGGTGGTCCTGGTGGTCGTGGTGGTCCCGGAGCGCGTCCTCGCAAGAAAAAGAAGAGGCGTCGCGATTTCGACGAGAACGAGTTGCATCAGAGTCAGGCGTTCACGCCAGCCGATGCTCCCGTTCCCGAAGGCGAAATCGTCGTCGTGCGCGGCATCACTATTCAAGAATTCGCGCCGAAGCTAAATCGCCGTTCGGCCGACCTAGTTCGGCTGTTGTTCGATGCTGGCGAAATGGTCACGGCTACGGCTGCACTCGCCGACGAGATGATCGACCTGATTGCAGAGTCTCTAGGTGCCCAGATTCTTATCGTCGAACCAGGCCAGGAAGAAGAAGTAGAACTCATCGCGCTACTCATGTCCGATATCAACGACGATGAAGACGAGTCGCTATTGGCCCCACGCGCGCCTGTCGTCACTGTGATGGGCCATGTCGACCATGGCAAGACAACGTTGCTCGACAACATTCGCCAAGCCAACGTTGTTTCGGGTGAGGCTGGCGGAATCACCCAACACATCGGCGCATATCAAGCCGAGCGTTCGAATCGGATGCTTACATTCATCGACACGCCGGGCCACGAGGCGTTCACCTCGATGCGTAAGCGTGGCGCTCAAGTCACCGATATCGTGATCCTTGTCGTGGCAGCCGACGACGGATGGCAAGGTGACAACCGGGGCCTTTGGCGGGGTCGCCGTGTGCGAGGC
>SXJP01000022.1 GCA_005779395.1 Actinomycetota bacterium | reverse complement strand
TACGGCGCGATCGGCCAGAAGGGCTCGACGGTCGCGAACACCGTTGCGACGCTTGCCGACAGCGGCGCACTTGAGTACACGGTCGTCGTCAACGCACCAGCAGCGGACGAAGCCGTATTCAAGTACCTCGCTCCGTACGCCGGTTGCGCGATGGGCCAGCACTGGATGGACAATGGCGAGCACGCGCTCGTTGTATACGATGACCTTTCCAAGCAGGCTGAGTCCTACCGCCAAATCGCGTTGCTTCTACGTCGTCCACCGGGCCGTGAGGCCTACCCAGGCGACGTCTTCTACTTGCACTCGCGTTTGCTAGAGCGTGCGGCCAAGCTCTCTGACTCTCTCGGCGCTGGCTCGCTCACTGCACTTCCAGTAATCGAGACAAAAGCCGGCGACGTTTCTGCGTACATCCCGACCAACGTGATCTCAATTACAGACGGGCAGATCTACTTGCAGGATGACCTTTTCAAGTCGGGTGTTCGTCCGGCTGTCGACGTAGGTATCTCAGTTTCGCGAGTAGGTGGCGCTGCACAGATCAGCGCGATGAAAGCCGTTGCCGGAACTCTGAAACTCGACCTCGCACAGTTCCGTGAGCTTGAGGCTTTTGCAACGTTCGGTTCAGAACTCGACGCCGTATCTAAGGCTCAGCTCGAGCGTGGCTATCGCCTCGTCGAACTTCTGAAGCAGCCGCTCAACTCGCCAATGACTGTCGAAGACCAGGTTGTTTCGATCTTCGCTGGCACTAAGGGTTACCTCGACGATCTTGAGGTCTCCGACGTTCGTCGCTTCGAGGCCGAACTGCTCGAGTACATGAGTGCGCGTCGCCGTGACATCTTGGACACGATTCGGTCTACCGGGAAACTTCCAGCAGACGATGGGCTCGCTGGCGCAGTCGCAGAATTCAAAGCTGGCTTCGTGCCCACCGCGGTTGCTCATGGCGAGGCAGTTATCGCTGGCGGCGGCACCGGACACGCTGCAGAGGTCTCCGACGAAACCTTGGCTTCGGAGTAGTTGTGGCTGGAGGCCAGGAGCGGATTCTCCGCCGCCGCATTAAGTCGGTGCAGTCAACTAAGAAGATCACTCGCGCGATGGAACTCATCGCAGCGAGCCGGATCGTTAAGGCTGCTAACCGCGTTCATGCTGCCGCGCCATACGCCGATGGAATCACTGCTGTGGTCACAGAACTTCAGGCCGCGGGTGCAGGGTCGAACAATCCGCTCCTGACACCACGACCGAACACGAAACGAGTTGCGCAAATCGTGATTACGGCCGATCGTGGACTTTGCGGTGGCTACAACACGGCTGTCATGCGAGCTGCCGAAGCCGAAATCCGCGAGCACGAAGGGCTCGGTCGTGAATACGCGTTGTTCTGCGTTGGGCGCAAGGCGGAGGGCTACTTCCGTTTCCGCGAGTATGCAATCGACGCTGCATTCACGGGGTTTTCGGACTTCCCTCTTTACGAGCACGCTCGCGAGATCGCTGCTGTCGTTGCTGGTCCATTCGAGCGTGGCGAAATCGATCTAGTCCAACTCGTGTACACGCGTTTCGTAACAGCGGGTCGCCAAGAAGTCGTAGTGCGTCCTCTGCTTCCACTCGACCGAGAGGGCTTTGCACAAGATTCAGAAGGCCCACAGGCAGGCTTTGAGTTCGAGCCGGAACCAGAACGCATTCTCGAAGCACTATTGCCTCGGTACGCAGAAGCCAGAGTGTTCGCCGCGTTGTTGAACGCAGCAGCTTCAGAGCATGCTTTCCGCCAGCGCGCCATGAAGGCAGCTACCGAGAATGCTGATGAGCTAGTGCTCAACCTAAGTCGCATCATGAACCGCGCCCGCCAGGACGCGATCACCACCGAGATCATGGAAATCGTTAGCGGTGCCGAGGCCTTAGCGGCCACAGGTAATGCCGATAATGATCGCCTGCCGACCGAATAGAGGAGACGTCGACATGACAGCCACAGAAACCAAGATCAAGGACGGCCGCGTAATCGCGATTGCCGGACCGGTCGTTGACGTTGCGTTCGCGCCAGACGCTGTGCCGGAGATCAACACGGCGCTCGAGATGGAAATCGTGATGGCAGGCGAGACGATCAAGGTCATCGCTGAAGTTGCAGCCCAGCTCGGCGAAGGTCGTGTCCGTGTTGTTTGCATGAAGCCGACCGACGGTCTTAAGCGCGGCACGATCGTGCGTAACCTCGGTCACGGCATTCAGGTGCCCGTCGGCGACGGAACGCTCGGCCACGTGTGGAACGTCATTGGCGAACCGCTCGACACCGACGGTGTGATGCCAGGCGGCATCGACGACCACTGGGAAATCCACCGCGACGCCCCGCCGTTCGCCGACCTCGAGCCTCGCAAGCAAATGTTCGTGACCGGCATCAAGGTCATCGACCTTCTCACCCCGTACCTCCAGGGTGGAAAGATCGGTCTCTTCGGTGGTGCCGGAGTAGGCAAGACGGTTCTTATCCAAGAGATGATCAACCGTGTAGCTACCCAGCACGGTGGAGTTTCAGTATTCGCCGGTGTTGGCGAGCGCACCCGTGAGGGCACAGACCTCTGGCTCGAAATGCAGGAGTCAGGTGTTATCGAAAAGGCTGCACTTGTTTACGGCCAGATGGACGAGCCGCCAGGCGTCCGCATGCGTGTCGCTCTTGCGGCGCTGACGGTCGCTGAGTACTTCCGTGACGTGAAGAATCAGGACGTGCTTCTGTTCGTCGACAACATCTTCCGTTTCGTTCAGGCAGGTTCTGAGGTATCGACCCTTCTCGGTCGTATGCCTTCAGCCGTTGGTTACCAGCCAACCCTTGCCGACGAGATGGGCGAGTTGCAAGAGCGCATCACCTCAACGAAGGGTCGCTCAATCACATCGTTGCAGGCCGTATACGTCCCAGCAGACGACTACACCGACCCGGCCCCGTTCACGACCTTCACCCACCTCGACGCAACGACCGAGCTATCGCGTCAGATCGCATCACTTGGTATCTATCCAGCTGTTGACCCGCTTGCCTCTACGTCGACGATCTTGCAGCCAGATGTCGTCGGTGACCGTCATTACGCAGTCGCTAACAAGACTCAGCAGATCTTGCAGCGGTATAAGGAACTTCAGGACATCATCGCGATCCTCGGTATCGACGAACTCGCAGAAGAAGACAAGATTGCCGTAAACCGTGCACGCAAGATTCAGAAGTTCTTGAGTCAGCCGTTCTTCGTAGGCGAAGTCTTCACCGGTCTCAAAGGTATTTTCGTTCCGATCGAAGAAACCGTCGAGAGCTTCGAGGCCGTCTGCAACGGTGACCTTGACGACGTTCCGGAACAGGCTTTCTTCAACGTCGGCGGTGTTGAGTCGGTATTGGCTAAAGCCAAGCAGCTTCAAGAGGACTAAGGGACACGATGTCTTTCACCGTGAAACTCGTCTCGCCTGAACGAGTGCTGTTCGAGGGCGAGTCCGACATGGTTATTTGCCGCACGTTGGGTGGTGGCGACATCGCGTTTCTCGACGGTCACGCGCCGTTCCTCGGTGCGCTCGCGATCTGGCCTGTTCGCATGAAGACCGAAACTGGCGAGATCTCATTTGCGAGCCACGGTGGGTTCGTGCAAGTTGGTTCAGAAGGCGTAATCGTGTTGTCTGATGTCGCGGAACTCAGCGGCGATATCGATGTCGAGCGCGCTCGTGTCGCGCTAGCTGCAGCAGAGGCTGTACTTGGGTCGAACCCAGATGACATCGAAGCCACAAGCGCAGCACAGCGTGCGAGAACACGCTTAGAGGTCGCTCAAGCTTCTTAGTTTTCCATCGCCGCCGGGCTTAGTGCTCGTGCGGAGCGCTGTGGTCCATTGCGGTTGTGTCTGTTGCGTGGTGGTCCATTGCGGTTGTGTCTGTTGCGTGGTGGTCCATCGAAGTCGTGGTTGTAGTCGTTGACGTATCGGCTGGTCCGTGAGTGTGTACGCCGCCTGTCTGGTGTTCTGGGTTGTAGGCGCCGACATAGTTGACGGCTAGGACCGAAGCGATCGCTACAGCCATGAATCCGACAACTTTGATGTTCGGGCGATTTCTAGTTGCAGGTTCGAACACCGACTTCGGCAGTAGCAACCCAATCACGCCAAGCACTAAGAAAAGCTCGAACCATTTGGTGACAGTGTCGCCCCAACCAATGATTTCTGGGGTTTCTAGACCGGGATACCAAGTAACGCCCGTGCTGTGCGCGAATACCCACAGCACAGTGCTCGCAAATGCGACGATTCCACCGATCACTGTGATCTGGCGACTCGGGTTCTTGATGAGCCAGGCCGCCCAAGCAATCTGCAATACGCCTGTGGCCAAGAAACTCTGTCCTAGAAGGACATGGTGGTCGATGTGGGGGAACGCGTAGAGGATGTGCCATAGCCCTGCGGCGACGGAGCACAAAGCTACGAACCATCGCAAGTTGAGAGTGAATACGGAGTCTGTGCTCGCCGGAGCGGACTCTGTAGCAGTGTTGGCCTCGTTTGAAAGTGTTGTCATGAGCGCGGAGTGTAGGACAGAGCAAGTTGGTCGCTGTGCTCGCGACAGAGGTTCTGTCTTAGTCGAACTGGTCGACTTCGATGGTCGGGTAGTTACGAAGTTTGTTCCAACGATGAGTCGACTCGATCTTGCGAATCGTGCCAGAGCCCGAGCGCATCACGATCGACATAGTGCCAGCGCCATCGCCCCAGAACCGGACGCCACGCATGAGCTCTCCGTCTGTGACCCCAGTGGCAGCGAAGAAAACGTCATCGCCGCTCACGAGATCGTTAGCTGTGAGTACAGCATTGAGGTCATATCCGGCGTCGAGTGCTGCGGTTCGCTCAGCGTCGTCACGTGGCCAGAGGCGGCCGTAAATCTCTCCGCCTAAACACTTAAGCGCACACGCTGCTGTGACTCCTTCGGGCGTTCCACCAATCCCGAAAAGAATGTCAGCACCGCTACCGCGCCATGCAACAGCTATGGCGCCCGCGATATCGCCGTCGGGGATGAGATTGATTCGCGCGCCTGCTTCTCTGCACTGCTTGATGATGTCAGCGTGCCGCGGCCGGTCGAGCACGATTGCAGTGACATCACGAACCTTGCCGCCCTTGGCCTTCGCGACAGCTTCAAGGTTCGCGATGACTGGAGCGTCAAGATCGACGACGCCAACACACTCTGGGCCGACGGCGATCTTGTCCATGTAAACACAGGGTCCTGGGTCGAACATTGTGCCGCGTTCGGCGAGTGCGATCACGGCAATTGCGCCCGGACGGCCGAGCGAGCACAACGTGGTGCCATCGATTGGGTCGACGGCGATGTCGACTTGCGGGTAGCTGCCATCTCCGATGCGTTCGCCGTTGAACAACATCGGGGCTTCGTCCTTTTCGCCTTCGCCGATCACGACGATGCCGTCCATCGCGATTGTGTTGAGTTGTTGGCGCATAGCACCGACTGCTGCGCCGTCGGCGCCGTTCTTGTCGCCACGACCCATCCAGCGAGCGGCGGCGAGGGCTGCGGTCTCTGTAACTCGAACGAGTTCGAGGGCGAGGTTGCGGTCGGGTCGGTTGCTGGTATCCATTTAGCGTGGTGTCCTTCTTGCAATGCGTTTGGTCTAGGTGAAAGTGGGTCGACGCTAGCAGCGGTCCTGCGGGTTAACCCAGAGGCGCGTAGGGTCTTTAATAGAACATCGAAAGGGACCCAAGGTGAGTCGTCTACAAGGCAAAGTCGTGCTGGTCACTGGCGCTGCTTCCGGTATTGGCGAAGCGTGCGTGGGCAGGTTTTTGGCCGAAGGGGCGACCGTCGTTGGCTGCGATTTGGCGGTGCCGACGACGGACCTCGCAGTCACTGAAGGAATCGAACCAGCGGCTTTCGTTCAGCTCGATGTGCGCGACGAAACCGCTATCGCTGAAATGATCGGTGCAATAATCGCCGAATACGGCCGACTCGATGGCGTCATCAATTCAGCTGGCACCGCTGGTGGCGGTCCGGTCCATCTAGTCGACGCGACCGAGTGGGACCGCGTGATCGGAATCAATCTCACCGGCACATACTTGGTATGCAAACACGCGATCGACGCGATGTTGAAGCAAGACGCAGTGGACGGGGAACGGGGCTCGATCGTTAATCTGGCCAGCATCGAAGGCCTCGAAGGAACCGCTGGAGGAAGCGCATACAACGCCTCTAAGGGTGCAGTCGTGATCTTCACGAAGAACATGGCTATCGACTATGGCAGACAAGGGATTCGTGTCAACGCGATCTGTCCAGGGTTCATCGACACACCGATGCTCAACGGGGTGTTTGGGGCTGAGGGCATCGAGCATGTCCGTGAGGGGATTCGTGACGAACACAAGCTGCGACGCTTCGGGCGGGCAGAGGAAATCGCCAGCGTCGCATTGTTCTTACTTACCGATGATGCAAGTTTTGTAAGCGGCGTGGCGCTCCCCGTGGATGGCGCTTACACAGCAGGTCGCGATCATGGCGTCACCGAATTGATGGGTCTCTAACGATGGACCCGAGACTGCTCGAAGCTGCTCGCTCAGCAAAGGGGTTCATGCCAGACGACGAAGGCCGTGCTCTCCACGATGCAGCGCTCGCCGCCTCGCTCAGCGTCGGTGGGCCGCTACTAGAGATTGGCACATATTGCGGAAAGTCTGCGGTATATCTAGGAGCGGCAGCACGCGCAGCGGGCACGATTGTGTTCACTGTGGATCATCACCGCGGGTCGGAGGAAAATCAGTCTGGCTGGGAACACCACGACACCGAAGTCGTCGATCCACTAACGGGTCGGATGGACACGCTCCCATATTTCCGCCGTGTCATTGAGGGTGCTGAGTTGGAAGACGTAGTCGTTGCGCTGATCGGCTACTCAGTGCCGATTGCAAGCGCATGGCAGACACCGCTGGCGTTTTTGTTTATCGACGGTGGTCACGCGCTCGATGTCGCTATGGCTGATTTTGAGGGATGGGCGAAGTTCGTGCCGGTCGGTGGGACTCTCGCAATACACGATGTATTCGAGCATGAGTCAGAAGGTGGCCAGGCGCCGTTCGAGGTCTATCGCCGGGCGTTGGCCGAAGGTTTCGAAGACCTCAACTCTGTCGGGAGTCTCAGGACTCTCGTCCGTAGCAGCTAGCGCTATCGGCCGGTCAGGGTCGAGCGAGCCGACGCTCGGCTTCGATGCGAACGCCAGCATCGATGAGTTCTTCTGGCGTAAGTCCCGCTGGCAGGCCTTCGCCACGGAACAGGCCGCAAGTCGGTCCAGTCCCACCCAACGCGTTGGCGGCAAGGACTACGGCAGCAGAGTTCCATGTGGGTTGTTCGACAGGGAAGAGTTCGCCTTCGAGGTCCCAGTGTTCGCCTTCGAAATTGGCACCAGTCCAGTACGACCCGTCACGCGAGCGAAGGAATTGGGCCCACTCGAAGAGTTTGTGGGCGCTGTCGGATGCTCCGACAGCATCAAGGGCCATGACAGCCTCGCAAGTCTCGGCTGCCGTCACCCACGGTTGATCTGCCACGCACTTGACGCCACGTCCTTCGACAACAAAGTCTTGCCAACGCGATGCCAAGCGAGCGTGCGCTGCTTCGCCGCGTAGCGCGCCTCCGAGAATTGGGTAGTACCAGTCCATTGCCCAGCGACCCTTGTCTAAGAATCGCTCGGGCCGGTGGTTGATCGCTATTGCGAGCAGTCCGACCGAAAGTTCCCAGTCGGGTCGTTCTTGGCCGAGGCGTTCGGCACATGCGAGTGCGCAGCGGACGGACTTGTAGATAGAAGATGACCCAGTTAGTAGGGCGCCGCGGCCATCGGTGCGGTGGGGGTCGGCATCCCAGTCGATTTCGCCAGTCGGGTTTTGGCTCGCGAGAGCAAAGTCGATCGCTCGCTCAACCATTGGAAAAAATGCTTCGAGAAATGCTGTGTCGCCTGTGCAGCGGTAGTGGTGCCAGACCCCGACTGCGACATAGCTAGTGACGTTTGTGTCGAGCCAGTGTTCCTTGATCTCGCCGTCTAGGTAGTAGGCGTGAAACGCCCCATCTGGACGTTGGATCGCTGCGAGCCACTCGTATGCGCGGGCAGCCTCTGTAAAGCGGTTACCGACATCGAGAGCCATCGCGGCTTCGACCATGTTCCATGGGTCGGTGTGGTTGCCTGCGCTCCATGGGATGTCACCATTAGGACGTTGGACGGCAGCTATAGCTGTGCATGTCTCTGCAACCTGATCAGCTGTCATCACGCCGTCGACGGAAGGCAGCGCGTGGTGCTTCAAGCCAGACTCCGTTTGCCATATTGAGCCATATCTGGGGTGACCTTTTCGCCATAGATGACGAAGCTTTTGCCAAGCATCGGGTTCAGCGCCTTCTCCGCTTGCGCTGGCCAGCGGTCGTGGTTTTCGATACACCAGACAAGAAAGTCGTGATACTTGCGGACTGGCGCAGCGTTGGGGTTGTCGAGTCCGCAAATGTTCTTGAGCCACCAGTAAGGCGAGTGAAATGCATGTGCGTGGTGAGAACCTCGTAGGTAACAACCGGCACGCTCGATCTTTGCTTCGATTTCGCGCTGACGAAAAATCCGGACATGGCCACCCGGGACGTCGTGGTAGCGCCAGTTGAGTGCCCAGTTGACGCGCTCGGGCCAGTAATTCGGCACCGTTACCGCGATACGTCCACCTGGCCGCAACACGCGAATCATTTCGGCTAACGCGCGCTCGTCGTCCCAAATGTGTTCAAGGACTTCGCTCGTAATCACCCTGTCGAATGAATTGTCAGGGAACGGCAGGTCGAGCGCGTTCGCGTTTGCAACCCCTGCATACTGCTCCCACGAGATCTCACCTTCGACGAGCATCGCACCGCTAACGGCAGCCACGTCTTTGAGGTCTGTTGCGGAATAGTCGAGAGCAACCGTTACGGCGCCAAGTTTCATTGCCTGAAACGAGTGTCGACCTCCGCCAGCGCCGACGTCTAGCAGGCGCTCTCCGCGTTGCAAACCGAGGCGTTCGAAATTAACGGTCAGCATCTATAAGTCGTTTCTGGTGGGCTTCGAGTTCGAGGTAGTAGTGCTCAACTGTGCCTTGCGCGCAGCGTTCCCAAGTGAAACGGTCGAGAACTCGGTTGCGGCCAGCTTCGCCCATCTTGGCTCTGAGTTCAGAGTCTCCGAGCATCCGCAGGATATTGATTGCAAGCGAATCAGGGTCGGCTGGTTTGCACAAGAGCGCAGTGTCGCCGCTAGTGCCTGCAACTTCGGGGAGAGCGCCACCCATCGTTGCGATTAGGGGAGTACCAGAGCACATAGCTTCGATCGCTGGTAACGAAAAGCCTTCATATAGAGACGGCACGACTGCAGCTTCTGCTTCGTTGTACAACTCGACGATTCGTTCGTCTGTGACTCCACTCACAAACTCGACAGCGCCTTCCAGGCCTAGTCGCTCTATCTGACGTGGAATCGCGCTACGCAGGCGCGGATGGCCGATTACAACTAGGTGAGCATCCGGTCGCTCAACACGGACCTTTGCTAGAGCGTCGATCAGATAGGTGAGACCCTTCAGCGGCACATCAGATGACGCCGTCGTCATGAGACGACCAGTTACTTTCTTGACGTGAGCCATCGGCCTGAATTGCCTTGGGTCGACACCGACATTCACAACGTGCATGCGCTCTGGTTGCACGCCCATCTGACCAATAATGTCGCGCTTGGAGTTTTGCGAGACTGTGAGATGGCGAGGGAGTTGACGAGCAACTCTCATCTGCATATCTAAGAACGCGTACCAACGCTTGAGGGTGTATTGCTTGCCTGGGCGCTGATGATCTGGGTGTAGTAGATCGAGATCGCGGTCAACTGTGATCGGGTGATGAAGTGTGTTTACAAATGGGAAGCCGTCGTCGACAATTCCGAGCATTCCAGATCCGAGGCACTGATTGTCGTGGACCAAATGGAAGTCGCCGACACGTTGCTGCAACATCTTGCGGACGCGCATGCTGAATGCCCACGGCTCTGGGAATCCTGCGGTACACATGTAGAGCCATTCGCGCAGGTCGATTAGATCGTGGAACTCATGCGGCCACGGCGTGCGAAACGGATTCGCTCTCGGGTATAGGTCCATCGACCGTACGTTGGTGTGCACGACTGGTTCGTCGACGATAGAGAAAGGCGGCCCACTAAATACTTCGACTTCGTGGCCGAGGTTCGCAATCTCTCTTGTGAGATGGCGCGTGTAGACCCCTTGCCCTCCTACGTGTGGATTGCCGCGGTAACACAGGTAAGCGATTCTTAGCGGGTCGCCAGACTTAGGAAGTTCCGTACCGGGTCCGACAAGTTGGCGCGCGGCAAGGCCAGAAGATTT
>SXJP01000021.1 GCA_005779395.1 Actinomycetota bacterium | reverse complement strand
TCATACCCCGTTTTTCGCGAACTATCACCCGCAGTTCTATTTCCGTACTACGGACGTGACTGGCACTATTGCGTTGCCTGCTGGCACGGAGATGGTTATGCCTGGTGACAACACTGAGATGACTGTGCAGCTCCAGAAGCCGATTGCTATGGAAGAAGGCTTGCGGTTCGCAATTAGAGAAGGTGGCCGTACTGTTGGTGCAGGCCGCGTAATCAAAATCAACAAGTAGGGAATAAAGAACGTGGCTGTAAATACTCAAACAGTTCGGATCAAGCTCCGGGCCTACGATCACGAGATCATCGATCAGTCAACTAAGAAGATCGTTGAGACTGTGGTTCGCACCCAAGCGAAGATCCGTGGCCCGGTGCCGCTCCCAACGGAGATCCGTAAGTACTGCGTGATCCGTGGGCCGCACAAGCACAAGGACAGCCGCGAGCACTTCGAAATGCGGATCCACAAACGCCTCATCGACATCGTCGAGTCGAACCCGAAGACTCTCGAATCGTTGCAGCGCCTCGAGATGCCAGCAGGCGTCGATATCGAGATCAAGATCCAGCAATAAGTATGCGTCAACAAGATTTTTGAGATTGCCTGCCAAACTGGCGGGCAATCTCGCGTTTATCGGTACTAGTTCACTGTGTGAGTACCGGTTGCCAATCCGCACCGACCTTGGCTGCTATTTGAGAATCTAGGAAGGCAGCGAACTTCTGAGCACCTAGTTCCGTGAGGTGTATCCCGTCGCTGAACCAGTCGGACTGCGAGTTTGAGTAATTACGCCAGTCGATAAGCGTGGCGTTCTCGAATTGCGGCACGAGATGTTCGAGCGCCGAATTAACTTGCGGTTCGTGGATTAGCTGTGACCGGCTATTGACGAAGAACACGTGGTCCACATCTTTCAACAAACCAGCGAAATCGCGAAAGTCTTTGTCAGCGAACGGTCGAGCTGTTCCCAAATGTATGACGACGATCTCCGGTACTGAGTCTTGCTCGAGGAGTTCGACTATGAGCGCCCGTGCTTCAGGAATCGTTCGGTTCCCTGCCGCAAGAACGAACATTGCAGGAAGTTCTTTGACTAGGCCACTCCGAGCGCGGTCCATAACACTGTCTCCAATAGCGAGCGCGGTGTAATCCCGACCAGCTAAGCATTCAGTTGCATCGTCGACCTGGCGTTCTGGCACCGAAACATCCCAGTTAGAACCAGCCACCGATTGGATCGCGTTACTCACGCGGGCCACGTAGCTAGAGATCCAGCCTGTTGAGCGAATACTGGCTATCTGATTCAGGACGACGAAACGAGGGTCGGCGCTAGTTGCTCGGCGGATTTCCTTTAGCTGCCCGATTCCTCGGGTCGCGATGAGGATCACTGTGCTGTACGTAGCCGTTTCTCGTGTGAGAACGTTCGCGATTGGGTCATCGAACGAATCATCTGCGTTGAGTTCAATTACGACAATGCCTGGCTGCGGCGACATCGACCGCGCCGAGAATTCATCACCGTTACGAATGTCGCGCAGTAGCTGCAGCGTTTCAGGAAGGGCGCGGTCGACTGAAGCGTTGATGATCATCGTCGGCATTGCTCGCTTGAGTTGGTCGCGCGCCTCAACCATGCTGGTTGAACCGAGCGCCAACGCAGTTTTTGCTTGCCTAGGCGGACAGATTGGGGTGGCGAGTGCAGCTTCGCTACCTGATAGTTGTGGAAGCGGTGTGAAAAATAGTTCGAAACTGAGAGCAGTTATCGGAACTGCGACAACAAGCAGTAACGCGAGAAGGCGCCTTCGGGTTAACGCCCTCGAATCGATGTGACTTGTTCGATAAGCGTGAATGAACCGACCGATGGATCCATGTCGGATTGGCGATTCGACCCATCGATACGAGACTTCCGTGATCGCAAACGTCAACACGAAGCGCAGTAACAAATTCGCGTTACCTGTGATCGGGATATCGACGCCGGGACGGGTTATTAGAAAAATCGGCATATGCCACATGTAGAGCCCGTATGACCGCGTGCCAATATATCTGAGCGGGCGGACTGCTAGCACCCGACTCCAGATCGAGCCAGGGTGAATAGCAACGGCGATTGCCGTAATTGCCACTAGGTCAATCAGAACCCAACCACCGCGATAGATCCACGGCTCGAAGTCGTTCATGTTTAGGTAGCTGTAGAGCAATGCTCCGAATGCCACGGTCCCAGTTACGGTGAGAAGTAAGCGTTTGGTGGCCAGCGCTGTCTTCGCTGCGTTGTTCGGTGACCAAACGAAGGCAAGGGCGGCGCCGAGGAGAATTCCTGTGGCGCGCGTGTCTGTGCGGACAAAAATATTTGCTGGGTCGTCCTGGTTAGATGAATAGAGGTGACTCATCCACGCAGCAGATGCGATGGCGAACCCTGTTGAGGCGACTGCAACGCTGCGCCGCCCGATGCGCGACTTCAGTGCTACGAAGAGCACGAGTGGCCATACCAAGTAGAACTGTTCTTCTACCGCTAGAGACCAGAGGTGGCCTAGTAGTGGACTCCGCCCACTGATTTCTAGGTAGGACTCTCCTGCAAACACCTGGTACCAGTTTGTGACATAGCCGAGCGCAGCTACCACGTTTCCGCGGAGGCTCTGGCGCGCATCAGGGAGGAATAGCACCGCGTACGTGATTGTGACGGCAAGCGTGAGGTAGAGCGCTGGGAGTAGACGTCTCGCACGACGAATCCAGAAAGCTTTCAACGAAATCGTGCCGCGAGTGTCGTACTCCGCGAGGATTAGTGAAGTGATCAGGTACCCACTGATCGCAAAGAAAACGTCAACGCCGAGAAATCCGCCTTGCCATCTAGCAAGAGGTGCGTGGTACAACATCACGGGGATGATTGCGACTGCTCTAAGGCCATCAAGCCCTGGCCAGTAACTGGGTTTGCGGCCCTCCGAGATGTGCTGGCCAAGAATTTCAGTCATTCGGTTCGATACGGTATCTAACCCCAAGCTTCACAGGCGGAAACGGGAGATCATCATGGCTTACGTCGAACTCAACAAGGCCAACTGGAACCAGCGTGCGCCGATTCACGCGGCTTCTGACTCCTACAACCTCGCTCGTTTGATCGCCGATCCCGAGGCGCGGTCGAACGTAATTGATTACGACGCACCCCACCTTGGTGACTTAACTGGTCTCGATGTCTTGCACCTCCAGTGCCACATCGGAACCGACACGGTTTCCCTGTCTCGGCTCGGAGCACGTTCGATCACCGGACTCGACTTTTCCGTCGAGTCTCTTAAGGTCGCGCGAAGGCTTGCAGCTGACTGCGCAATAGAAGCGACGTTCATCGAAAGCGATGTTTATTCAGCGGTATCCGCACTCGGCGGAAAAACATTTGATGTCGTGTACTCGAGTGTTGGTGCGCTCAATTGGCTGCCGAACGTAAAGACATGGGCGGAAGTAGTAGCTACTCTCCTTAAGCCGGGTGGCAGGTTGTATCTCCGCGACGCCCATCCGATGCTTTATACGCTCGAATACACACGCGATGACCAGTTGTTGGTTGTTTCTCTGCCTTATTTCGAGATGCGCGATCCGTACGTAGACGACGAACCGGGTACCTATACCGATGGCGACACGTCGAACTTGACGGCCATCACTACTCACGAGTGGAACCATGGCCTCGGCGAAACCGTTCAGGCCGTAATCGATGCTGGTCTATGCATTTCTCGTCTAGACGAACATATCGACCTTGAATGGAAGCCGTTCGAGTGGGTAGTTGAGACCGCCCCTGGTCGTTATGCCCTGCCTGAAGGCCGCGAGCGCCTCCCGATGATGTACACAATCGAGGCGACGAAGTCCTGAACAGAGGCCAATTCGAGCCCGACTCGGAGCTTTCGGATTGCGACTGATACCTTTTACGAGTTCCTACAGGCCCCCCTGTAGCAATTTGACGTCCTCATACGCCCAGCACTCAGGGGAACCGTGAGGCAAAACCGAATCGACGCTCCGCTCGGTTGAGGAAACTCAAAGACCCGAGGCGGAGCGTTTGCGTGGATGAACGAATCCATCCACGTGAATAACCAACACGAGGCAGTCATGGCAAGCAAAGGCATACTCGGGCTCAAGCTCGGAATGACCCAGGTCTGGGACGCTGAAGGTCGAATGGTCCCAGTGACCGTGATCGAGGCCGGGCCTTGTCGCGTAGTGCAGATGAAAACGCCTGAGCGCGATGGTTACAGCGCGGTGCAGCTCTCCTTCGGAGAGACCAAGGCAAGTCGTTTGAACAAGCCCAAGCTTGGGCATCTTGCGCTCGCTGACGCACCACCGAGCCGCACATTGGTCGAACTGCGTGTCGACGACCTATCTGGCTTCGAGGTCGGCATGGTCATCAAGGCCGATGTATTCGCAAGCGGCGAAAAGGTCGATGCCACAGGGCTTTCTAAGGGCCGAGGTTTTTCTGGAGCAATGCAGCGACACAACTTCAGCGGCCAAAACGCAACTCACGGTAACAACAAGAAGCATCGTTCGCCAGGCTCTGTCGGGGCATGTGCAACGCCTTCACGAGTTTTCAAAGGCAAGAAGATGGCTGGCCAGTGGGGTAACACCAGGGTTACGACTCTCAATCTCACGGTTGTCGAAGGTGATTCTGAGCGCAACCTGATTCTTGTCAAGGGCGCCGTTCCTGGCGCTACCGGCGGACTCGTCTTCTTGCGCAACGCAGTGAAAGCGGATGTGAAATGAGTGCATCAGAGGCCAAGACGGTCACGATGAAGAACGCGTCTGGCGCGGATGCTGGCAACGTAGAACTCGCAAACGGGGTGTTTGGCTTAGAGCCCAATATGGCTGTCATGCACCAGGTAGTGACAGCGCAACTCGCGCACAAGCGCGCAGGAACGCACAGCACGAAGACTCGTGCGGAGGTTGCTGGCGGTGGCGCTAAGCCATGGAACCAAAAAGGCACGGGCCGTGCTCGTCAAGGTTCAACGCGTGCGGTGCAGTGGCGCGGTGGTGGTATCGCGCATGGCCCGAAGCCACGTGACTACACGCAAAAAGTCAACAAGAAAGTCGTGTCGATAGCGATTCGCAGCGCACTTTCTGATCGTGCGATGGACAACAAGGTTGTCGTAGTCGACGACTGGGGAATCACCGAGCCAAGCACTAAGGCTGGCGTCAAGCTTCTTACGAGCCTCGGTTTTCGTCCGGCGGGTGAACGTGCACCAAGAATTCTCGTGGTGCTTTTCCGCACAGAAGAAGCTGTCTGGAAGTCGCTCCGGAACCTCGGTGAGCGTGTTCAGGTGATTCTTCCAGAAGAGCTCAACGCGTACGACATTTTGGTCAACGACTACATCGTGTTCTCGCAAGCGACCCTAACTAGCGCTACCGCACGACTCAATGGTGGCGGCCGCTCAGCTGAGTCGATCGCTGTTATCTCTGACTCAGGAGAAGAGGCCTAGATATGGCGAATGATCCGCGTGACGTAATTATCCGACCAGTCGTGTCGGAGAAGAGCTACGCGAACTTCGACGAAGCGGTCTACACCTTCGTTGTTGCAGCAGGCTCGAACAAGATCGAAATCCGCCAAGCCATCGAAGCTATCTGGCCCGATGTGCGTGTCAGATCAGTGAACACATTGAATCGCAAGGGCAAGGTCAAGCGTTCCCGCAGGGTTCGTGCGACATCAAAGAAACCAGACTCCAAGCGCGCGATCGTCACGCTCGCTGAGGGTCAGATCGACATCTTCGGGAGCTGACGATGCCGGTACGTACACGCAAACCAACTAGTCCTGGTCGTCGCTTCCAGACGGTGTCAGATTTCTCTGACATCACGAAGTCGAAGCCAGAAAAGGCGCTCACACGCCCGAAGCCACAGACCGGTGGTCGCAACAACTACGGGCGCATCACTTCGCGTCACCGTGGTGGTGCGCACAAGCGCAAGTACCGTGTCATCGACTTCCGTCGTATTAAAGACGGCGTCCCGGCCAAGGTCGCAGCAATTGAGTACGACCCAAACCGCAACTCGCGCATCGCGCTGCTCCACTACCTAGACGGCGAGAAGGCATACATCCTTGCCCCACTCGGGCTTCAGGTTGGCACGATGCTCTCCAACGGTCGCGACGCCGACATCCGTCCGGGCAACGCGCTTCCGCTGCGTTATATCCCTGTCGGTACAACAGTGCACGCAGTCGAGATGAAGCCAGGCGCTGGTGCCAAGCTGGGTCGAAGCGCAGGCACAGCTATTCAGCTCATCGCTAAAGAAGGTGACTTCGCAACGCTGCGTTTGCCGAGCACCGAAATGCGTCGCGTGCCGATCGACTGCCGTGCAACTGTCGGCACTGTTGGCAACCCCGAAGCTTCGCTGATCTCGATCGGTAAAGCTGGACGTAACCGCTGGAAGGGCGTTCGCCCACAAAGCCGTGGTGTTGTAATGAACCCAGTCGACCACCCACTCGGTGGTGGCGAGGGTAAGAGCTCAGGTGGACGGCACCCAGTGTCGCCATGGGGAAAGCCGGAAGGCCGCACCCGCAAGAAGGGCAAGGCGAGTGACAAGCTCATCGTCCGCCGTCGTCGTACGCGTGGATCCCGGAGGTAACGGCTTATGCCGCGCAGTCTAAAAAAAGGTCCGTTTATTGATGCTCACCTGCAAGCCAAGGTGGACCGAATGAACGAGGCCGGTGAAAAGAAGGTCATTAAGACCTGGTCGCGTCGTAGCACGATCACTCCTGACTTCGTCGGTCACACCTTCGCGGTGCATGACGGACGCAAGCACGTGCCTGTGTACGTCAGTGAGCCCATGGTTGGCCACAAGCTTGGTGAGTTCTCACCCACTCGCACGTTCCGGTATCACGCGGGCCAAGAGAAGTCGTCGAGGCGATAACAATGGCTACAACAACCGCTACGCCGACTGTCGAGGCCAAAGCGACTCTTCGCTACCTCGGTACGTCGCCAACCAAAGTCCGTCCGCTTCTTAACTTGATTCGCGGAATCTCGGTCGAGCACGCTGAGCGCATCTTGCAGCTCACACCGCGTGGCGCTGGTGATGATGTCCTCAAGCTGCTCGAGTCCGCTGTAGCTAATGCTGCGAACTTGCACGCTGTAGAGCCAGAAGAACTGTTCGTCAAAGTTTGTTTTGCAGATGAGGGTCCGACACGCTCGCATGGCCGTCCGCGTGCACGTGGGCGTTTTTTCAAGACGCGCAAGCGCAGCACGCATATCACCATCGTTGTTGCTCGATACAACGAAGCCGAACTTGAGCTTCGTCGCCGCAACGCCGAGTCGTCAAGTGCGCCGGTCGCGGCTTCACGCAGGTCGCGCACGGAGCGTGTCAAGAAGTCACGTGCAGCAGCCGCTGGCCACGACCACGACCACGACCATGACCACGCCGAAGAGATCGCAGCAGATGCATCGATAGACGAGGCCGAAGAACCGACAACTGAAGCCACCGAAGCTATCGATGGCGAGGAGACCGAGTAATGGGTCAAAAAATCAACCCTTACGGGTTCCGTCTCGGGATTGTCACCGACTGGAAGAGCCGCTGGATTGCCGATGGGCAGACCTACCGCGACTACCTCGTCGAAGACATCAAGATTCGTGAATACCTAAAGAAGCAACTCGAGCGCGCGGCGGTTAGCCGTGTCGAGATCGAGCGAAGCATCGACAAGCTTCGCGTCGATGTATTCACTGCACGCCCCGGAATCGTGATTGGGCGCAAGGGTGTAGAGGCCGAGCGCCTTCGCAAAGACCTGCACAAGATCACTGGTAACCCGCGGATTGCGTTCAACATTCAAGAGATCAAGCAGCCGGAACTCGATGCCACGCTTATTGCACAGGGAGTCGCCGACCAGCTTGCTGGCCGAGTGAGCTTCCGTCGCGCGATGAAGCGTGCGCTGCAGACCGCTATGAAGTCTGGCGCTCAGGGCATAAAGGTGCAGTGTGGCGGTCGACTTGGTGGCGCCGAAATGAGCCGTTCGGAGACCTACCGCGAAGGTCAGGTTCCGCTCCACACGCTGCGTGCCGACATTGACTACGGCTTGGCCGAGGCCCGCACCGGTAGTGGTCGCGTTGGTGTCAAGGTCTGGATCTACAAAGGCGAGATCCTTCCTTACAAGAGCGCTAGCGAAGACAAGATTGCCCGTGAAGCTGCGATGGCAGTCGGAGAGGCGCCGACAGCAGCGAGGCGCGTTGTGCGTGCTGGTGGCGGACGTCAACGCGCGGCGGCAGAACAGATTGAGGTTTCAGAAGTCGCAGCCCGCGACGAAGCTCCTGCAGAGACCGTCGACATCATCAAAGAGGTCGACCCAGAATTGCAGAAGTTGCTTGACGACGAAGAAGACATCTTGCGCCGCACCGGTGGTTCTAGTGACCACGGCCCGCACAAGTTCCACGCCGAGTAGAAGGGGAGGAAACTAGTTATGTTGATGCCCCGCAAGGTCCGCCACCGCAAGGTGCACCGTGGCCGTCGAGCAGGTGTCGCTAAGGGCGGCACCAAGGTTGTCTTCGGCGACTTCGGAATCCAGGCGTTGGAGCCCGGTTGGCTTACAAGCCGTCAGATCGAAGCTGCTCGTATTGCGATGACTCGCAAGATCAAACGAGGCGGCAAGGTTTGGATCACCGTTTTTCCTGACAAGCCGGTTACGCAAAAGCCAGCCGAAACCCGCATGGGTTCAGGCAAAGGTAACCCCGAAAAGTGGGTGGCTGTAGTGAAGCCCGGACGCATCTTGTTCGAGCTTTCGGGTGTGCCCGAAGAACTAGCTCGCGAAGCATTGCGTCTCGCGATCCACAAGTTGCCGATGAAGGCGCGTTTCGTTTCGCGTTTGGATGAGGCATAGGAGCCAAGATGAAGGGTTCAGAAGTTCGCGAAATGAACGACACCGTGCTTGCTGCAAAGCTCGCGGAAACCAAGCAGGAGCTATTCAGCCTGCGTTTCCAGCACGCGACCGGCCAACTCGAGAAGACGACCCAGATCGGCGAACTGCGCAAAGACATCGCGCGGCTCAACGGTGAAATGCGCCAGCGCGAAATCGCAGAGGCGGAGAGTGAGTGACATGACAGAAGACGCAACGACGAGTCGGCCCAACGCCCGCAAGGTGCGTGAAGGCATCGTCGTCTCGACCAAGATGCAAAAAACTGCTGTCGTGCAGGTCGTAGACCGCGTTCGCCATCCGCTGTACCGCAAGACGATGCAGCGGACCACGAAGTTCTACGCACACGATGAGACAAACGATGCTCGCGAAGGTGACCGTGTATCGATACAAGAGACTCGTCCGCTTTCAAAGCTGAAGCGCTGGCGTGTCCTAGAAATTCTGGAGCGTGCTCGATGATTCAGCAAGAATCGCGGTTACGCGTTGCAGATAACTCTGGAGCTCGCGAGGTGCTTTGCATCAAAGTGCTCGGCGGAACGCGACGTCGTTACGCTGGTATTGGCGACGTCTTTGTAGCCACAGTCAAAGATGCTGTTCCCGGCGGAACAGTCAAGAAGGGCGACGTCGTGAAGTGTGTCGTTGTCCGGACCAAGAAAGAGCGTCGTCGTGCAGACGGTAGCTACATCCGTTTCGACGAGAACGCAGCAGTTCTGATCAACGATCAAATGCAGCCACGTGGCACGCGCATCTTCGGTCCAGTTGGTCGCGAACTTCGCGACAAGAAGTTCATGCGCATTGTTTCACTAGCGCCGGAGGTGTTGTGACCATGAAGCTCACAAAAGGTGACGAAGTCGTAGTCATCGCTGGCAAGGACAAGGGCAAGAAGGGCACGATCTCTCGTGTCATTCATCCCGACCGCGTCATCGTCGACGGCATCAACATCGCTAAGAAGCACCAGAAGCCTACTAAGGCGACAATGCAAGGTGGAATCATCGACAAAGAGATGCCGATCCACGTATCGAATGTCGCGATTGCCGACCCGAAGACCGGTGCGCCATCGCGAATCGGTTACCGCTTCGAGCCAGATGGCAGCAAAGTCCGAGTATCACGCAAGTCTGGAGCTGACGTTCCACGCAAGCCGGGAGCGGACAAATAATGGCTGACACAACAGTGACCCCGCGTCGCAAAGCCCAGTACGACAACGAGGTCCGCACAAGTCTTCAGACAGATCTCGGTCTTCAGAACTCGATGATGGTTCCGCGGCTGTCGAAGATCGTGATCAACATGGGTGTTGGCCGCGCCACTCAGCAGCGTTCGTTGCTCGACGGTGCAGTCAAGGACATGCAGATCATCACCGGCCAGAAGCCACTTGTCACAAAGGCCAAGAAGTCGATCGCTTCTTTCAAACTCCGCGAAGGCAACGAGATCGGCGCCAAGGTCACTTTGCGCGGACCTCGTATGTGGGAGTTCTACGACCGTCTCGTTTCGCTCGCGATTCCTCGAATCCGTGACTTCCGAGGCATGCCGAGCAAACAGTTCGACGGCTCGGGCAACTACACGTTCGGTGTCACAGAGCAGTTGATCTTCCCAGAGATCGACTACGACAACATCGACACAGTGCGTGGGATGAGCATCACGATTGTCACAACCGCAAGCTCCGATGAACATGGTCGAGCACTACTTACGGCACTCGGCTTTCCGTTCCGCCGTGATGGCCAGTAAGGGATACAGATGGCGAAGAAGTCTCTAAGAAACAAGCAGTTGAAGGCGCCGAAGTTCAAGGTCCGCGCCTATACGCGTTGCCAGAAGTGCGGGCGTCCACGGTCTGTGTACCGCGCGTTCGGGCTGTGTCGAGTATGTCTGCGCAGCATGTCCCATGCCGGGGAAATCCCGGGTGTAACGAAGTCGTCTTGGTAAGGAGGGTGAACAAATGACAATGACAGATCCGATTGCCGACATGCTCACCCGCATCCGTAACGCCAACACGGCGTTCCACGATGACGTAGTTATGCCGTCTTCGAAGGTAAAAGCCGCTCTTGCCCAGATTCTCGTGAATGAGGGATACATCGGTGGTTTCGAGGTTGGGGAGCGGCCGGGTCGACCTGGCAAGTTCCTGACCGTGCACCTGAAGTACACCCAAGATCGCAAGCGTGTCATCTCGGGCATCAAGCGAGTCTCCAAGCCAGGTCTTCGCGAGTACCGTCCATCGACTTCGATGCCACGTGTACTCGGCGGACTCGGCATCGCGATTATCTCGACTAACCAGGGACTTCTCACCGACCGTGAAGCGCGTTTGCGCCATGTCGGCGGCGAAGTGCTCTGCACGGTTTGGTAACGGGGTCACGATGAGTCGTATTGGAAAACAACCGATCACAGTTCCAGCAGGAGTCAAGGTAGCGATCGCCGATCGTCAGGTAACCGCAACTGGCCCTAAAGGCGAGATGAGCCTCGTGCTCGTAGGCGATGTTGCAGTTGCACACGAAGATGACGTGCTCGTCGTGTCACGTGCGAACGACGACCGACGCAACCGCGCATTGCACGGTTTGCAACGCACGCTTGTAGCAAACTTGGTTAAGGGTGTCAGCGAAGGTTTCACGCGTGAACTCGACATTGTCGGTGTTGGTTACCGCGCCGCTGCTCAAGGTTCAGACGGACTTGATGTCACTGCTGGATATTCACACCCGGTGCATGTCAAGGCTCCAGCCGGAATCACTTTCGAGGTACCAACCCCGACCAAGATCATTGTCAAGGGTGCCGACAAGCAACTTGTTGGTCAGGTCGCAGCTGACATCCGCAAGATCCGTAAGCCAGAGCCGTACAAGGGCAAAGGCATCCGATACTCCGACGAAATTGTCCGCCGCAAGGCCGGCAAGTCGGCGAAGTGAGGTAGAAAAACATGGCACTTACAACCAGAGAACGAAGGCAACGGCGTCACCGCCGGGTCCGCAAAAAAGTGTGGGGGACCGCAGAGCGTCCGCGTCTTGCGGTATTCCGTTCCAACAAGCACATTTACGCCCAGGCAATCGACGACCTCAACGGTCGCACGATCGCGGCTGCTTCCACGATGGAAGCCTCATTGCGTGGCGGGCGTACAGGTAGCGCCGAGGCTGCGGCCGAGGTCGGCAAGCTTGTTGGCGAGAGAGTCAAAGCCGCAGGAATCAGTTCGGTCGTGTTCGACCGTGGCGGTTTCCAGTATCACGGTCGCATAGCTGCGGTCGCCGATGGGGCTCGCGCAGCGGGTCTCGATTTCTAGAGGGAAACTCATGGCTGAAAGCCCATTTGAAGAGCGAGTTATCGCAATCAACCGAGTATCAAAGGTCGTGAAGGGCGGGCGTCGGTTCTCCTTCACTGCTCTAGTCGCGGTCGGCGACGGCAACGGACGGGTTGGTCTTGGCTACGGCAAGGCAAAAGAAGTTCCTGCAGCTATCCAAAAGGGCATCGAAGAAGCCAAGAAGAATCAGTTCGCAGTTCCGATGGTTGGCAACACTGTTGTCCACACGGTGATTGGCCAACACGACTCGGCCCGCGTGCTCATGCACCCTGCTTCGCCTGGAACTGGAGTTATCGCTGGCGGTGCTGCTCGTCAGATCTTGGAAGCCGCAGGTATTCACGACGTGCTTGCTAAGTCGCTTGGTGCATCGAACGCAATCAACGTTGCGCGCGCCACTATCGATGGTCTGCAAGCACAGCGTCGGCCAGAAGATGTTGCAGCCATGCGCGGCAAGTCGATCGACGAAGTGACACCTCCTGGGTTGCTTAAGTCGTACCAGGCGGTCAAGCACGGAAATTACAAGGAAGGCGCCGAACAGGCGGTGGTTTGAGATGGCTCAACTTCTTGTGACTCTGCGTAAGAGTCTTATTGGAACCAAGCCAAAGCATCGCGGAACTGTGCGTGCGTTAGGTCTCGGCAAGATTGGTAGCAGCAACGTGCTACCTGATCGCCCAGAGATTCGCGGCATGATCGCTCGGGTCCCGCACCTCGTTTCGGTTGAGGAAGTGAACTGACATGACTATCAAGATCCATGACTTAAAGCCTGCAGATGGCTCAACGCACCGACGTAAGCGCGTTGGTCGTGGTATCGGCGGCAAGGGTGGCAAGACTGCCGGCCGCGGTACCAAGGGTCAGAACGCTCGCAACAAGGTTCCGGTCAACTTCGAAGGTGGCCAGACGCCAATTCACCGGCGTACTCCGAAGGCCAAAGGCTTCAAGAACCCGTTCCGGGTCGAGTACGACGTGGTCAACATCGATTCGCTACACGACTTTGTCGGCGACGATGTCTCCCCACAGACTTTGCGTGCCGTAGGGCTCGTTTCAAAGAACGGTCTAGTGAAGGTGCTTGGTCGCGGTGACCTCGGTAACCGCAAGCTAACAGTCAAGGCTCATGCGTTTTCGGAGTCAGCAAAAGCCGCCATCGAAGCTGCCGGCGGAAGTTGTGAACTTCTAGGTAAGCCTTGGGCCGTTCGTCCGCGTGCAGCGGGCAACCAGCACATGAATCGCTAGGCTCGCTCGATCGTCCGACCCCTTTCGCTAGAAGAGCGAGATAGGAGTTTCTCTTATGTCGGGCTTTCGCCGACTTGCGAACATATGGCGTGTAGCAGACCTTCGTGGCAAGGTGCTGTTCACATTGCTAATCGTCCTGATCTATCGGGTAGGCGCACACGTCACTGTTCCATACGTTGACTTCTCAACCATCAAGTCATTGCAGGAACAATCCGAAGGCACTGGCGGAATCGTCGGGTTCCTCGACCTGTTTTCTGGCGGGGCAATTACCAACGTCGCTGTGTTCTTCCTCGGGATCATGCCGTACATAACGGCATCGATCATCATGCAGTTACTAGGCGTTGTCATACCGAAACTCGAGCAATGGCAGCAAGAAGGACAGAGCGGTCAGAAGAAGATCACTCAGTGGACTCGCTATCTCACCGTTGCGTTGGCGCTCGTGCAGAGCACTGGTTTTGTGTTCGCCCTCAAGAGTGGCAACGCTGGACTTTTCGGAATGTCCGGCAATTCGCTTCCAGAAGGCATCAACTTCATCCCCGAATTCACTACATATAAGGCCCTGATCATCGTTCTGACTTGGACCGCTGGTACGGCGCTCGTCATGTGGCTCGGAGAGGCAATCACCCAGCGCGGAATTGGCAACGGCATGTCGATCCTGATCTTTGGCTCAGTCGTGTCGCAGCTTCCTCAACAAATGGTGGGCGTGTACCGGAATCAATCGTTGTTCGAGTTCATTGGAATCCTCGCAATTGCGATCGCGATGATCATCGGCGTCGTGATCGTCGAGTCGGGGCAGCGAAGAATTCCGGTGCAGTTCGCCAAACGAGTTGTGGGCAGACGAATGTACGGTGGGCAGAACACGTACATCCCTCTCAAGGTCAACCAGTCGGGCGTTATCCCCGTAATTTTCGCGAGTTCGATTCTGCAGTTCCCGGCGCTCCTCACAAGCGTGGTGCCGTGGAAGTGGTACGACGATTTTGTCAACAGAAACCTTGTCGGCACGGGTACGACGACATGGACCTACGTTGGTCTGTACGCGTTGATGATCTTGTTCTTCGCGTACTTCTACACGGCAATTGCCTTCAACCCGATGCAACAGGCCGACGTGATCCGCAAGCAGGGTGGCTTTATCCCTGGGATTCGCCCTGGGCCCCCAACGGAGCGGTACTTGGCCAAGGTCCTGAACCGAATCACCTTCCCTGGCGCACTTTTCTTGATGACCATTGCTCTCGTGCCGTTCGTGTTCTTGATCGTTTGGGATGTGAAGCAGTTCCCGTTCGGCGGCACGTCGTTATTGATCACCGTCGGTGTTGCTCTCGAGACAATGAAGCAGATCGATAGCCAGCTCATGATGCGCAACTACGAAGGGTTCTTGCGCACCTAGCGCTCATTGACATGAATCTCCGACCCCGATTGGTGCTACTTGGAAAGCAGGGTGCAGGCAAAGGCACGCAAGCCGTGCGCCTAGCCGCGCAATATGACATAGCGCACCTTTCAACCGGAGACCTGTTTCGAGCGCAGGGCAAGCTTGGTACCGAGTTCGGGCTCAAAGCCAAGCAATACATGGACAATGGCGACCTTGTGCCAGATGAAATTGTCATGGGAGTTATTGAAGAATGTCTCGCTCCCGGTGGAACGCTCGCAGAGGGATTCGTTCTCGACGGTTTTCCGCGGACACGTGCGCAGGCAGAAGCGCTCGAGATCGTGCTCGATGGTCGGCCGATCGACATTGTGATCCACCTCGACGTGCCGCGCGCAATAGTTGTTGAAAGGCTGTCCGAACGCCGCGTGTGCGTAAAAAACAGCGGACACATTTACAGTTTTAGTAAGCCGCCTGCCGATGGCCACACCTGCGATAAATGTGGTGGCGAAGTCGTGCAGCGCGAGGACGACACTCCGGAGGCAATCAATCGCCGTCTCGATACCTATGAACGCGATACGCGTCCAATTCGTGAGTTCTATGGTTCTAACGACCGTCCTCTCGTAACCATCGATGGGCTCGGTGAAACCGATGAAGTTTTCGCTCGATGCTGTGATGCAATCGACGCAGTTCTCTGATCTAACAGAATCTTCGCGCTGTGGTTACGCGTAAGTCCGTCGAAGAGATCGCAATCATGCGACGTGCTGGGCGCGTCGTCGCCGAGATGCATTCCGCATCCGCTGCAATTCTGCGACCAGGAATTAATACTGGCGATCTAGATCGCGTTTGTCGCGAAGTCATCGAACGTCGTGGAGCGCGTTCGAACTTTCTTGGATACCACGGGTTTCCTGCCGTCGCCTGCATATCCGTTAACGAGGAAGTCGTTCACGGGATTCCGGGCCGTCGTGTCTTACATGAAGGCGACATTGTCAGCATCGACTGCGGAGCGATAATCGAAGGCTGGCATGCGGATGCTGCAATCACGTTGCCAGTCGGTGAAGTCGACGGCGACAGCTTGCGGCTAATCGACGTGACCAAAGCGGCTCTAGAAGCCTCAATCACTCGGTGCATCCCGGGCCGGACGGTAGGAGATTTAGGCGCTGCCTCAATGGCAGTAGTCAAAGCGGCTGGCTTCGATTTCTTGCGTGAGTACACGGGACACGGTATTGGGAGAGCGCTCCACGAAGATCCAGATGTTCCAAATTACGGAAAACGCGGACGTGGAATGCGACTGAAAGTTGGCCATGTGTTGGCGATAGAGCCAATGGTCACGGCAGGCGAAGCCGACGTTGTCACGCTTGAAGATGACTGGACGGTCGTAACGACCGACGGATCCCGTTCAGCCCATTTCGAGCACACAATCGCCGTAACCGACAACGGTCCAGAAATTCTTACTCTCCCGTAACAGTTTTTTGCTTCGCGCGTACAAACGTGCTCATGCCAGGTGTAGTGAAGGCAACCGTCCCGCGATCTGGCGCATAAATGAGCGATTTTCGCAATAGTTGATCTCGAGTGCTGCTCAACGTTCCGAGAGACCTGTTTAGAGATTCAGCTATAAGACTTGTCGACGCTCGATTCTCGTTGGTCTCTAGGTTTGCAAGCACCGTTAGGTACTGCTGTTGTGCTGGCGTGGTGCGATTCCATCGGGATCCGAAGAAACTCCGAGCTAGATACGCCTCACCGGCTGCCACACCAGCGCGTGCATCGCTTCCGGTGATAGGCGAAGCGAGAGCGAAGTCCCAAACATGCTTGCCGTAGACCTGTAGGAAATATGGGTAACCGCGTGCTGCGTTCAGGACGATCCTGATCGCGTCTCCTGTCCACCCGACGCGCTCTGTGGTCGTGGCTGCGGTAAGCATTTCTGCAGCAACCTCATCTGTAAACGGTTCAATTGTTTTGATGTCAAATAGGTGTTCCGCGTAGCTCTTCGCGTTGCTAAGTGCCGAGCCAAGATTCGGTAGTCCTGCACCGAACATCGTCACCGGAAGCCCGTGTTGTGCGGTGTCGTGGAGCGCGCCACAGAGACTCGCGATCTCGTTGTCGCCGAGGGCGTGAAGTTCGTCGACGATCAGAGCCACCCCGATGTTGAGTGATGCTGCGGTTGACCCAAGTTCGCCAAGCAATTCGGTGAGGTCGATTTCGAGGTTGCCTGTATCGGCGATGCCCCTTGATGCTTCTACGTCGATGCCTAGAGCGAGGCTGCCGTCGGGCGAACTAGCGAGTGAGAATGCCTTGAATACCGCGAGTGATCGAGAGAGCGTGGCCGGCTGATGACGTCCTGTGGCACTTCGAAGAGAGGCATTAAAGCCTTGGGCGATGGCGCTACGAAAGGGGTAGCCGCTACTCGCCTCAACTTTCGCGATAATCCATCCTCGGGTCGTCGCTTGGCGACGCACCTCGTTGAGCAACACAGCTTTGCCGACCCCTTGAACTCCGAGAAATACTGCACCCCGAGCCTGCCTGTGACTTTCGAGTCGGGCCATGGTCGTGCGTGCGGCGGCAACCTCGGACACGCGGCCGACCAATGCAGTGGGAGGTTGTCCAGCACCAGGAGTGAAGGGGTTTCGGACCGGATCCAAGTGCAACAACCTAGCAACTTTTATCTAGATTTTTTAGATATACGCAGAGATATCTAGATATAAGCTACTCCGAATTGGACCGGCACCTAGGCCGCAAGTAACTTGACAGGGCTGACCGGTCGGGTCGGCCACTAGTCAGAGAAGATTTCGGCGTAGCAACGCGCGCCGAAGAGACGAAGTAGGTGAGCAACACTGGCAAAGCCCAAGGACGACACGATCCTCGTAGAAGGCACGATCTCTGAATCGTTGCCGAACGCGATGTTTCGCGTCGAACTAGAAAATGGGCACAAGGTGCTCGCTCACATCTCAGGAAAAATGCGCATGCACTACATCCGCATCGCTCCTGGCGACAAGGTTCAAATCGAGCTCACGCCCTACGACCTCACGCGTGGGCGTATCACATTCCGTTATCGCTGAAAGTTCTTGGAAAGACAAACAATGAAGGCCCAGTCATGAAGGTACGTCCTTCGGTAAAGAAGATTTGCGACAAGTGCAAAGTGATCCGCCGCCACGGCAAAGTACGGGTCATTTGTGTTGATGCTCGCCACAAACAGGTGCAGGGGTAACGATGGCACGTATTGCAGGAGTTGACATCCCGCGCGAGAAGCGTTTGGAGATTTCACTTACTTATATTTTCGGCGTAGGCAAGACGCGCTCGCAGCAAATCTGTGACGAGACTCAGATCAGTCGCGACACGAGGGTCCGCGACCTGACCGAAGAAGAAATCTCTCGGTTGCGTGCACACATCGACCAGTTTCTCAAGGTCGAAGGTGACTTGCGCCGCGAGGTATCCCAGCACATCAAGCGCAAGATTGAGATCGGCTGCTACGCCGGTATCCGTCACCGTCGCGGGCTCCCTGTCCGTGGGCAACGCACACGTACAAATGCCCGCACACGAAAAGGTCCGAAGCGGACTGTCGCAGGCAAGAAGGCGAGGAAGCACTAGTGGCAAAGCCAGCACCGGGCGGTCGCCGTCCGAAGCGCAAAGAGCGCAAGAACGTCGCGAACGGCGTCGCTCACATCAAGTCATCGTTCAACAACACGATCATCACTTTTACTGACCAGCAAGGCAACACGCTTAGCTGGGCGAGTTCAGGCAACGTCGGTTTCAAGGGTTCGCGCAAGAGCACACCTTTCGCAGCGCAACTTGCTGCCGAAGCAGCGGCCAAGCGTGCCATGGAACACGGCATCCGCAAGGTCGATGTAGTGGTGAAAGGTCCGGGATCAGGTCGCGAAACAGCGATCCGTTCGATCCAGAGCGCTGGTGTCGAAGTCGTTGGAATCAAGGACGTCACTCCGGTACCCCACAACGGTTGTCGCCAGCCGAAACGACGGAGGGTCTGACAAATGGCACGTTACACAGGACCAGTTTGTCGTCTTTGCAGGCGCGAGCGCACGAAGCTTTTTCTAAAAGGCGCTAAGTGCGACTCGATGCGATGCCCGATGGAGAAGCGTCCGTACCCGCCCGGTATGCACGGTCGTGGTCGTATCCGCGACAGTGAGTATCTCGTCCAGCTTCGAGAGAAGCAAAAGACGCGTCGCATCTACGGTCTGCTCGAAAAGCAGTTCCGGTCGGTCTACGCCGAAGCAACCCGTCGTCCAGGAATCACTGGCGAAAACTTGTTGCAACTTCTCGAACTTCGCGTTGACAACATCGTGTTTCGTTCGGGATTCGCAGCGAGCCGTAACCAGGCCCGTCAGTTCGTGCGCCACGGCCACGTAAACGTGAATGGCAAGCGGGTCACGATTCCGTCGTACACGGTCCGCAAGGGCGACGTTGTAACACTTCGCACGAAGGCCACTGGCATGATCGTTGTTCGCCACAACGTCGACACGATCGACCGTCAGATTCCGGCATGGATCGATGTCAGCTCGAACGAACACAGCATCACAATTCGTGAACTGCCGATCCGTGAACAGATCGACACTCTCGTCAAAGAACAGCTCATCGTCGAGCTTTACTCCAAGTAGTTCATACCCAATATCGCACTGCGGCCGGCACACGGTTAGCTAACAATCTGAGGATGGCACAATGCTCATCATTCAACGCCCCGAAATTGAAGCACTTGAGCAGACTGGCAACACACAGTCGTTCACGATCTCACCACTAGAGCCAGGCTTCGGCCATACGCTCGGCAACAGCTTGCGTCGTACGTTGCTGTCATCGATCCCCGGTGCGGCAATCACGCAAGCTCGTTTCGACGAGGCACTGCACGAGTTCGGTGTCATCAAGGGCGTCAAGGAAGATGTCACAGACATCATCTTGAACCTTAAGGACATCGTCGTCATTAGCTACAGCGATGAGCCTGTCTCGCTACGTCTCGACAAGACAGGGCTTGGCATAATTACTGCAGGCGACATTCAGACGACTTCAGATATTGAGATTCTGAACCCAGAGCTAGTGATCGCCAACGCCAATGCAAGTGGGCGTTTGGCAATGGACCTCACTGTCGAGCAGGGTCGCGGCTATGTGTCGGCTGAGCGCGCCAAGCGTGCGGGTACGCCTATCGGCATAATCCCGATTGACTCGATCTTCTCGCCAGTCCGTCGGGTTTCGTTCTCCATCGAGCCGACCCGTGTCGAGCAGGCGACTAACTACGACAAGCTCACGGTCGAGATCGAGACAGACGGCTCAATCAGCCCTCGTGACGCACTCTCGTCGGCTGCTAGCACCCTTGGCAACCTTGTTGGGCTAATCGCTGGCTTGTCCGAAGAGCCGAAGGGTCTCGAACTCGGAGAGGTCATCAGCACAGCTGGTCACTCGCCCGATCTCGACCTGGCTATCGAAGAACTAGATCTGTCAGAGCGCCCGCGCAACTGTCTCAAGCGTGCTCGGGTAGACACGATCGGCCAGCTTGTAATCAAGTCAGAGGACGACTTGCTAGCGATCACGAACTTCGGTTCGAAGTCGCTCGAGGAAGTAATCCAAAAGTTGGATGAGCGCGGATTGGCTCTGCGCATCAAGGAGTAACCCATGCCAGCACCGAAGAAGGGACACCGTTTCGGCGGTAGCCCATCGCACCAGAAATCGATGATGGCCAACCTCGCTTCGAGTTTGATCATCGCTGAGGCGATCACGACAACAGAAGCCAAAGCAAAAGCGTTGCGGCCATACACAGAGAAGCTTGTAACGAAAGCAAAAAAGGGCGGGGTGCATCAGCAACGCCTGGTCGTGTCAACAATTCACGACAAGGATGCTGCGTTCAAGCTCTTCGGAGAACTCGGACCGCGTTACGCGAACCGCAACGGTGGTTACTTGCGTATCCTGAAGTTGGGCCCGCGTCCAGGCGACAACGCGCCGATGGCGCGAATCGAATTCGTCTAAGGACGCTCGCTTACTGCGAGAGGTTCTAGGTCTCGTGAGCTTGTTCGATGCACCGGTTGATCTTGGCCGGTTGAAGCTTGTCGTCGCGTACGACGGAACCGATTTTCGTGGCTATGCAATACAACGCGATCAACGCACAGTTGCTGGTGAGATAAAGGCGGCGATAGAGAAGATCACTCAGACTCCTGTCGAACTGACTGGTGCCGGTCGTACCGATGCTGGCGTCCATGCATGGGGTCAGGTCGTAACAGGTGACATCCCAAGTGGTTTTGATCTTCGCAAGTTGCAGAACTCACTGAACTCGATGCTCAACCCACAGATCGTGATTCGGTCGGCCGAGTTTGTCGACGCCGACTTTGATGCTCGTTTCTCGGCCAAGTGGCGTGCCTATCGCTACACGATCGTGAACAGACGAGCACTTGATCCTTTCCGCGATCGTTACACGTGGTGGGTTGAGACCCCTCTCGACTTCAAGCGCTTGCAACTTGGTTCAGATGTATTCATCGGTGAACACGATTTCGCATCCTTTTCTCGCAAAGGTCCTACCGGTTCTAGCTCTGTGCGGCTCGTGCTCGACAGCCGATGGGTCGAAGAGGGCGACGGAATTCTGCGCTATGAAATTCGCGCGACTTCGTTCTGTTGGCAGATGGTGCGCTCGATTGTCGGAACGCTCGTAGACGTAGGTATTGGCAAAACGAAACCTGGTGAGATCATGGGGATCCTCGCTGCAAAAGATCGTGCCACTGCGAGCCAGGTTGCCCCGGCTACTGGACTTTGCCTTTGGGAAGTCGGCTACTGAACTGAGGTCGGAGGATTAGTTAGCGACAGGTGCAGGCAATTCGAAAATTGCCTCGTCGACGTTGTCGACCTCTACCTTGCGTGCCAGGAATTCGGTTTTTGAGCCGTCTGGTTGCGTTGTTGCGATCTTCAGAAATATTCCGATCTCAGCATCGATGCACACTGAGTAGGCGGTCGTTTCAAGCGTGACATTTACGCACCGAGCTTGGCGCTCCGCGATGTGTTCATCTGTCATTTCGGCAGGAGTAGCCGAAGGATCTGGATTGTCGGCTGCGGCTACGAAAACTGAAGCGACACCCGCGAACGTGGTGTTCAGAAACGCATCGACCGACCCACCACCAGTCGGCAAGGCCATACATGTTGGGGTAGGAGCGAGTTCGCATGCAGCGCTTTCGCCACCGCGCAGCTGATAGATGGCTTGAGAACCGTTGAACAAGGCCGTCTGATCCCCATCGCGGTATATCTCAAGAGTCTGGCCGTCGGCGTCTGCATAGACAACGTGATAGGTAGCGGAACGACTTACCTCTAGGAGAGCGTCGATTTCGGCATTCCCGGTTTTCGCTGGCGCCAAGGTCGTGGTCGATGCACCGGATGTTGGAACTGACCTGGTACTAGTGGTGCTCGGTTCGGTTTCGGGATCGCTTGAGCACGCGCTCATCGAGGCGGCGATGGCGACGAAGCCAATCGATAGCGTTTGGCGAAACAACATTCGGCTCATTTTGTAGTGGTTGGTACACCGAAGTACAAGAATGAGTACGCCTCATCGCGGGCGTTAATGCCATGTGCGCGGAGAGTCACGTCCCAGTCGCCGTTGCATGTCCTGTCAGATTCCTCCATGCCGTGGTCGGCTACAAGCGTGAAGGCGCAGTCATCGAACACGCCGCGGTTTTCGATCGCTTCGAGGACAGCGCCGAGTCGTGCATCGGAGTCGCGCACCGATGCCGCCGCCATTTCGGAGTGCGGTCCGCCCTCGTGCATAGCGGCGTCGGTAAGAGTGAAGTTGACCCACATGAATCGCGGGAGCGGATAACTCTCGTCGCGATAATGGCCGGTCCAAACTCCGACTGCTTGTTCGGCACCCATGTGGTCGACAACCGATGCCCACGCGTAGTCCTTGCTCGGGCGCACGAACCGCTCTGTGACGAAGGGCAATCCTTCGGGCGACTTAGGGATAGGCGGGACCTCGCCACGACGAAAGAAGTGGAACGTCGAAAAATCTGCTCCGTTGTCGCAAGGCTCGTCGATGCTTGCTGTAAACGCATTAGCCCAAGTACGCCGCACTGCCTCGAACAAAGTCTCTGCACCAGTGTTGAGGTTTTCCATCGCGGTCGGCCATGTCGCAGGAGAGTTCGTAATCACTTGTTTATTCTGACGGCGGTCGTACCAAGCGTTGTTCAAAATTCCGTGATGCCCGGGGAACGCACCAGTCAGAATCGAAGTGTGGTTAGCGAGTGTGATTGTTGGGAGTGCTGACATTGCACCGTGACCGAAGGCGGTTCCCATCTCGATGAGGCGCGCAACGTTTGGCGCTTCGCCACGCGCGGCCATGTCATAAAGCACGTTGGAGTTAGTTCCATCGAACAAGAAACCGACGACATGCTTGGGTCGACCACCAGAAAGGTCGAGCACGTCGTTGCGGACTTCGCCGTCTTGCATCAGGAGATGACAGCCGTCTGCATGCGGAGCGACTCCCATAAGTTCACAGAGAGTCGGCGCAACATCGACAAGCTTCGCTGCCATCGGCGCGACCCCGAGATTGCGTACGCCTTTGCCAGCGATAATCCACGGGGCTCTGGCTTGCACGATGCCGATAGATCCATGTTCTCCCAAGTGGCCGCCTTGGTCTTCCCAGTTGTGAGAAGCCGAGTGAATTACGCATAGGTCAGGCGAGGCTGGAGAGTCAAAGAGTTGGGCGGTCATCAGATATGCGTGCGGATAACTGTTCGATGAGCGATGCGGATGAAGGTCGGCGTGCTCAGCATCGAGCCCGACTAGATGGTCAGTCGTTTGTTCGGCGAGCGGATTGATGCCAGTCGTTGATACCACTTTGAATGAACCGGATTCGTCGCGACTGAAACGCACGGAACCGTCGTGGCTGAGTGCCTCGTATGCGCCATCGCGGGCAGTCAGAACCATGTCGACGATTGGCTCAAGTGCAGTATCGAGCAGAATCTCAAGTGCTGCATCCGCCTCAACTCTGTGCTCTGGCGCTATTTCCGTAGCCTTGAACGACCGACGCGAGGCAAGAGTTTCAGGCATTCGGCGATCCTAGGTCGAAATGTCCAAACTCAAAGTGAGGGTCAGCGAGCTTGGATTGTTGCCAATTTCGTTCTTCTGAGTAGGATTACCCGCTGATCTTTAGTGCCGAGGCGCTAATGGCCTTGTCAAATTCTCAGAGAATCTCCTACAACGATTTGCAGGTAAACCCGTGCGCACCTTTAGTCCAAAGCCAGGCGACATCACCCGCGAGTGGCATGTAATAGATGCAGAAGGCGCCGTTCTCGGCCGTCTCGCTACCGAAGTGGCAACAGTCCTGCGCGGAAAGCACAAGCCGATCTGGGTTCCCCACCTTGACACGGGCGACTTTGTAATCATCGTCAATGCCGAAAAAATCGCGATGACTCCAAAGAAGGCTCACGACAAGATGTACTACCGCCACTCTGGTTTCCCGGGCGGCCTTCGTGAAGAGCGTCTCGAACAACTCATTGTCTCCGACCCTGAGCGCGTGATTCGTCTAGCTGTACGTCGCATGTTGCCGAAGAACCGCCTCGGCCGCGCGCAGCTCAAGAAGCTTCGGATCTACGCAGGTCCGAGCCACAACCACGCAGCACAGCAACCCAAAGAACGCAAGTTGAGCCAACGCTCTTATCCGCTAGCCAACGCCTGAACTAACCGAAGGTAAATAATCGTGTCGAAACCCCTGATCCAGACAACTGGCCGTCGCAAAGAAGCAGTTGCCCGAGTGCGCTTGCGCCCAGGCACTGGCAAGATCGTCGTAAACGGTCGCCCATTTGAGTCGTACTTCCCGATCCTCACCCACCAGGTTGTGGCCCGCGAAGGGTTGCGTCTGACTCAGACAGACGAGGTATATGACGTCGACGCAACCCTCGACGGCGGAGGCATTTCTGGTCAGGCCGGAGCACTTCGTCTTGGTATTTGCCGTGCGCTCGTTACACTCGATGGCGACACGCGTGCTGCCCTTAAGAAGGCCGGTCTCTTGACTCGCGACTCCCGCGAGAAAGAGCGTCGTAAGTACGGCCTCAAGAAGGCACGTAAGGCTCCGCAGTACAGCAAGCGGTAGTGCTGCAGTTCGGCACCGATGGCATTCGCGGCGACGCGGATACCCAACTCACAACAGATCTCGTCGCGGCGTTGGCGCGCGCATTTGTCAAGGTAACAAAGGCCGAACGGGTCCTTGTTGCCCGAGACACGCGTGAGTCTGGACCTCGTATCGAACGAGACCTTGCTGCTGGGTTCGCAGCAGCAGGAGCATTTTGTGACTCTGTTGGCGTGTTGCCGACCCCGGCGTTGGCCCTCATCTCACGCGAGCGGTCCGAGTGGTCCGCGATGATTTCTGCGAGCCATAACAAGTGGTCGGATAACGGCATCAAATTCTTTGCGCCTGGTGGCACGAAACTTTCAGACGCTGATCAGGTAGCAATCGAGTCGCAACTCGTGTCGGAACTAGCGAACGCCTCGGTGACTAACGCTGCGGTAGAGATTTCTGAGATCGCTAGTGCAACCGACGGCTATTTGCGGTTCCTCTCAGAGCAGGTCGGCGCGTTTGCCCTGTCGGGACTACGTGTCGTACTTGATTGCGCCAATGGTGCTGCATTCGAAGTCGCTCCACTCTTGTTCGGCAATTTGGGTGCCGAGGTAGTTGTGCTCCACGCCGAGCCCAATGGTCGCAATATCAACACAAACTGTGGCTCCACACACACCGAGTCGTTGCAGCGCGATGTTGTCTCCCACGGCGCCGATATCGGATTCGCATTCGACGGTGATGCTGATCGTGTGCTCGCCATCGATGAGCGCGGCGATCTTGTCGACGGCGATCAGATCATGGCGATCATGGCTATCGCGATGCACGAACGTGGCGAGTTATCTCACGATGCGATCGCAGCCACCGTGATGTCGAACCTGGGCATGAAACAGGCATTGGCCGCCCACGGTGTCGCGATAGTTGAGACTCCAGTAGGCGACCGCAACGTTGTTGCCGCGATGCAAGAGCACGGACTCGCGTTAGGGGGCGAACAGTCTGGACACATCGTGTTCGGGACGCGTGCGAGCACCGGCGATGGTTTGCTCACGGCTTTGCTACTCGCGAATCAAGTCATGCGAAGCCAGCGGTCATTATCGGATCTAGCGGCTGTGATGACACGGCTACCGCAGATTTTGCTAAGCGTGAGATTCGACCAGATCCCAAACCTTGCCGAGGCCCGTGAGGTTCAGTTCGTCATGGAAAGAGAACGAGCAGGGCTCGGTGAGAGCGGGCGCGTCCTAGTGCGATCCTCAGGCACAGAGCCGCTTGTCCGCGTTATGGTCGAAGCGGCAACGCATGAACAAGCGCAGGGTGCAGCCGAACGCATAGTCGACTCACTCAACGCGTTCCGCCTAGCCCAAGAGAACTGACCAGATATCCATTCGGTCCACCTAAACTCAGGTCTTCATGTGTGGCATCGTTGCTATAGCTAGCCGACCAACCGGGCGGCCGATGCCTGATCTCGTGGCTGCGATCAGAGAACTCGGATTCGCTAGCGAAACGATGCTCAACGGTGCGCTCGATCCGGCGTTGCTAAGGGGTGTTGCAGATCGACTATCTGCGGTCGACGTTGCGCTACGTGGTGCGGCCGGAGTCGTAGCCCTACAGGCCGACTCGAATTCGGCAGCTTCGATCGCAGTTGCCTCCACTACAGCGCAGTCTGCGGTGATCGCACTTGAGGCACGTATTGAAGACGCGATCGCAACAGAATTGATTGATCCAGACGAGGCGATGAATGCCGTATTGGTGCACCTCAAGGATGCCACGTGGGCAATTTCACGCGACCGCATTCGCACATCTGAGGCGATCTCCAAACTCTGTAAAGGCAGCGCGCGGGCAGCGACGGTCGAGGCTTTCTATGCGATTCAGTTAGCTCTCTCATCGCTCGATCGCCTCGAGGTCCGAGGGCGCGACTCGGCTGGAATCCACTTGCTGGTACGAGACCACCAACTCGATTTCGACGACCAAGCAGTCTGGAGCGGTATACGAGCGCGGTCGCTTGATCCACTCTTTAGTTCGGGTTCGGTTCGGGTTGCTTCCGACTGTTTGAGCTTCGTCTACAAACACGCCGCCGAAGTCGGTGAACTTGGTGATAACACGGCAGCGCTACGAGCACAGATCATGGCTGACGAGTTATTGACAATGGCGTTGCAATCAGAGACCTGCCATGTGTTGGTGCTCGCGCACACGCGGTGGGCGAGCATCGGCATCATTTCCGAACCCAACTGTCACCCTCTTAACCACGAAGAGCTTTCAGCCACCGCCGCGCCGTATGTAGCAGCGGCGCTAAATGGCGATGTCGATAATTACGCAGAGCTTTCGAAGCTGCATGAATTGCATGTCGCGACCGAAATCACCACAGATGCCAAGGTCATTCCGGCGTTAGTGAGCCGCCGAATTGCCTCTGGCTCTGATCCTCTCGAAGCGTTCAGATCCGTCGTGACATCTTTCGAAGGATCTGTTGCGATCGGAGCGACGATTGCTTCTGAACCAGATTCGATTTTCCTCGCGCAGCGGGGTAGTGGCCAGGCTTTGTACGTTGGTCTTGCCGACGGTCTCACGATTGTCGCGAGTGAACCGTACGGTGTTGTCGAGATAGCCGACAGGTACTTCCGGCTCGACGGTGAGACGTCGCGTGAGCCTGGCAATCCATCCACACAGGGCGAGATAGTTGTGATCGATGGTTTGCGCGCAGGATCGCTTGACGGGATTCATCGGATTGGGTACGAGGGTGTTGAACTTCCACTTACCGAAGCCGAGTTACGCACGCCAGAGATAACGACCCGCGATATCGATAGGGGTGAGTTTCCGCATTTCTTGCTGAAGGAGATGTCTGAAGCGCCAGCGTCGTTTCACAAGACGCTGCGAGGCAAGCTCGTACTTCGTGACGGTTTACTGCACGCGTCGCTGCCTAATGACACGGTTCCAGTCGCATTGCGTGAACGCCTCCGCGACGGCGAGGTTTCGAGAATTTTTGTAGTAGGCCAAGGCACAGCTGCGGTCGCTGGGCAGAACCTCGCGAACACGCTGCGACGGCTAGTTCCTGCTTCTCTGATGACCGCCGAAGCCGTTGTAGCGACCGAACTTTCGGGTTTCGGCATTGATGAGTCGATGCGTGACGTACTTATCATTGCCATCAGCCAGTCTGGAACAACTACTGACACGAACCGCACAGTCGACGTTGCCCGCGAACGCGGCGCTCTAGTTATTTCGATCGTCAATCGTCGCCAGAGTGACCTAGTCGACAAGAGCGACGGTGTCATGTACACGTCAGACGGCCGCGATGTAGAGATGAGCGTCGCGTCGACGAAGGCTTTCTACGCGCAGATTGCTGCTGGGTTCATCATGGCCTATGTGATCGCGTCAGAGATCATGGGTGACCTTCTCGACTGTCGCGAACAAGATGCCACTTTGCGGGCGGTGCGCGGCCTTCCCGAGCAGATGCGCGAAGTCCTTACGCGTCGTCCAGTAATCGCACAAGCGGCGCAGAGACATGCACCCCAACGCAAGTACTGGGCGCTAGTTGGCAATGGAGCTAACCGCACTGCAGCCCAAGAGGTGCGGATCAAATTGTCCGAGCTTTGTTACAAGTCGATCGCCTGTGACTTCACAGAAGACAAGAAGCACATAGACCTGTCTGCAGAGCCACTGGTGCTCGTTTGCGCTGCGGGTTTGTCTGGTTCCACGGCAGATGATGTAGGCAAAGAGGTTTCGATTTACCGTTCGCACAAGGCTGCGCCGATAGTGATTTGCGACGATGGTGAGACTCGCTTCGCAGACGCGGTCGACACACTTTTTGTGCCAGCAGCAGGACCGCGTGTCGCGTTTGTGTTGTCGGCAATGGTTGGCCATCTATTCGGGTATGAGGCAGCGCTAGCAATCGATGCGACCGCCGTTCCGTTGCGCGAGATGCGCGGTGTTGTCGAGGCCGTCGTTGCTGCGCATGGGGAGTCGCAAGACATTCTCGAACCACTCGCCGCAGCAATTAGGGCATCAACAATTCGGTTTGGCCAAACACTCACAATCGGCGGATATGACGGCACACTAAGTGCCTCTATATCCGCTCGGTTAGCGGCGATGCTGCGATACGCGAATGGGCTGACCTCGCTCGATACTTACGAACTCGAGTTCGGTCGGATGGGAACACCGAGCGCGGTTATCGACGACCTAACGCTTGTGCTTACGACAGCTATTGAAGAATTGACTCGTCCGATTGATGCGATCAAGCATCAGGCCAAGACCGTTACCGTGGGTATCTCTCGTAGCGACGAAACCTTGTTGGTGGTGCCGCTTGTCCAACAGCTCATTGCAGCGGGTTGCGCTCGCGATCACATCAGCTACCGGAGCCTGCGCATGCTCGTAGAACTCGACTTAGCGGTCGATCAAGTCATCGGGTTCACGCGCTACGGCATCGAGGGTGATGTCGACATCGATTCAGATGCCCAAATCAAGCCGCTTGCATCTGGCGGTATCGCTACCTCTTATGCGTCGCGCACTGACTCCGACCCGGTGCTGCGCGGAACCAAACACCGAGCGGCCTTCGAGCGTGAAGTCACTGTGTTTAGAGGTAGGTCCGATGGTCGCACAGGAATCATCGTTCCAGAGGCAAAGAACAACCACATCGTGGGCCTCACCCTGATGCATGTTCGTTTCCACGATCGCCTTGCGCCCGAACTCGCTCGACGCGTGTTGCAGGGTTACCGCGGTCGGTATAGCGCGATTAGGGACGTTGTGACCGAGGTCGAGCCAGAGTTCAAGGACGACGTGCTCGGCCAAATTGATCTTGTCGACTTGCTGACGCAGCCGGTCGTGCAACTAGCAGAGAACTGGCGCTCCTAAGGTCGAACTATGCAGCCGGTGCTCACGCCGAAAGAGATGGCCGAGGCCGATCGCTTGGCTATCGCAAGCGGCACCGACCAGACGTCGCTGATCGATCGTGCTGGTCGCGCATTAGCAATCGCGACACGACAGTTACTTGGTGGCGTCTATGGCAGGCGAGCGGTTGTGTTTTGCGGTAATGGCAAGAACGGTGCAGATGGTCGCGTCGCAGCTGCGGTGTTGTCGGCGTGGGGCGTGCGTGTTGCGGTTGTTGAGGTGGCGATCGGACTCGACGAATCAGCTGTTGCGAGGCAGGTTGCGAGAGCTGATGTTTTGGTTGATGCAATGTTTGGGACCGGTCTCCGAAGCGCGCTCGCTGGCGTAGCTAAGTGGTGTGCCGAACTTGTGAATGCATGCGCGATTCCCGTGATCGCCGCTGACATACCTAGTGGTGTTGACGGGGCTACGGGAAAAGTGGATGGCGTGGCCGTGAGTGCGAATGTGACCTGCTGTTTCCAAAGTTGGAAGCGAGGGCTGTTGTTCGAACCGGGCAGATCTTTGGCAGGCAAAGTTTCCGTCGTGGATCTCGGAATACCGGTAACGAGTGACACGTTAGTCGCGACCGAAGACGATATTCAGTTGCCGCCGCGAGGCGCAGACGACCATAAGTGGTCTCGGTCGGTATTCGTCGTCGGCGGATCGGCTGGTATGACAGGCGCGCCAATCCTCAGCGCGCGCGCAGCGGCGCGCTGTGGGGCTGGCGTGGTTGTCGCTGCTCTACCTGGCAAGGACGACAGCGACGAATCCGTATTGGAGGTGATCACTCGTGGGTATGCCTGTATGCCCGACGGTTCCTATTGCGATGACTTTGCTAGTCGGATAGTTGCTGACGCATCGCGGTTTTCCGCAGTTGTGGTTGGCCCAGGGATTGGCCGTTCGGTCGGTGCGCGCGCCGTCGTGGCACGACTGATTGCAGAGGCCCCGCAACCAATAGTGATCGACGCCGACGGACTCAATGCACTAGCGGAGGACGCGACCGCACTTCGCGATCGACAAGGCGCGGGGCTGCCGACAGCTGTTCTAACGCCGCATGCTGGCGAATTCGAGCTGCTCGCTGGACGTCCGGTTGGCGACGACCGAATAGCCGCCGCACGAGACCTGAGCGCGGCTCTCGGAGTCGTTGTTCTACTCAAAGGTCCTGGCACAGTCGTGGCCCAACCCGACGGCTCGGTCATCATCGTTGCTACGGGTAGCGCCAAGCTCGCGACCGCAGGGACCGGCGATGTGTTGGCAGGAGTGATCGGCGCACTGCTCAGCGCTGGCATGGGACCATTTGAAGCTGCGTGGAGCGCCGCGATAGTCCACGCCAAGGCGGCCGTTCTTTCACCGTTTGGTTTCGGGACTATCGCCTCTGATCTATTCGAGGGATTGGCCCTAGCCTGTAGCCAATTCTCGGATTCGAGCAACCAACTAGAGACGGAGTGAATATGCCAGCGAACACGAAGGTCGACGAGGTGATGTCGACGGGAATCTTGGTGGTCCGTGCAGACGAGTCCGTGGCGACAGCAGCCGACAAGATGGCCGACGCCGGTATATCGGCACTCCCTGTTGTCGACGCAGATGGCAAACTCATCGGGCTCCTACGCGACGACGATCTAATCGTGAGCGAAGCAAGAGTGCACGCACCGCGGTTCTGGAATTTTCTCGGCGCCGTGATCCCGTTCCCGGGCGAGATGAAACAGCTCGAAGGCGAGTTGCGCAAGGTCGTCGGCTCAACTGTCGCCGACCTAATGGAATCCAATCCGGCAGTAACTACTGCGGAAGCATCGCTAGAAGATGTCGCGACATTGATGCATGAAACCGATGTGCGTCAGATCCCTGTAGTCGACGGACAGCACAACGTTGTGGGCATCGTGACCCGCGGTGACATCGTCCGATTCATTGCGCGGACTACCTGAGGTAACGCAAGATGTTGCGACCGACATGGGCCGAGGTTGATCTCGGAGCGATTCGGGCAAACACAACCGTGCTCGTAGAGCACATAGCGCCAGCCGCGCTGATGGCCGTCGTAAAGGCCGATGGCTATGGCCACGGCGCAGCGCCCGTGGCGCGGGCGGTTCTCGACGCTGGTGCGACATCGCTAGCTGTTGCGCTAGTCGAAGAAGGGCTTGCTCTGCGAGACGCTGGTATCGATGCACCGATTCTTGTGCTGTCCGAAGTTCCAGCAGACGGGTGTGAAGCAGCGATAGACGCCGAACTAGATCTCACCGTCACGACTCGCGACGGCATTGCCAACATTGTTCGGCTGAGTTCTGCTCGCCAACCGCGTCTGCATCTGAAGATCGATACGGGCATGCACAGAGTCGGTTGTGCCCCAAGCGATGCCGTGGGACTGGCGCTCGAACTTGTCTCGAACGGCCTTGAACTCGTCGGTGTTTGGTCCCACCTTGCAACAGCAGACGATCCAAAGTCATCGAGCACAGAGCATCAGATAACACTTTTTTCTGAGACGCTTGAGCAACTGAGAGCGGCGGGAATTGAGTGGGACTCAACCCACATCGCGAACAGTGCAGGTGGGCTCGCGCATTCGGCAAGTCGCTTCGACATCGTGCGCTGTGGGATCACGCTTTACGGCGCCGCTCCTTCGCGCGACCTCGAAGGTCTAGTTGCGCTTCAGCCAGCAATGTCTTTGCACTCGCGAATTAGTGCGGTCCGCGACATCGATGCCGGAGAGGCAGTGAGCTACGGAGGCCGTTGGACGGCAACCTCGAAGACCCGAATAGCAACTGTCCCAATCGGCTATGCAGACGGCGTTCCACGCCGGCTCGGGTTGGTTGGCGGGCGCGTGCTAGTCGGCGGTTCGATGTGCAATATCAGAGGCGTTGTCACGATGGATCAACTCATGATCGAGGTTCCAGACGATGTCGCACTCGGCGACGAGGTCGTGTTGCTCGGTAGTCAGGGGTCTGAGTCAATCACGGCATGGGATTGGGCCGACAAGCTCGACACGATTGCCTATGAAGTTCTGTGCGGTATCGGCCCTCGAGTCCCTAGGAGGTACTCGTGAGCAGGCTTGGCGGAATCGCAAAGGGCGCTGCTTACGCTGGTGGCGCTGCGGGTGCAATTGGTGGCGCGCTCTTCGCGGCCGAGGTTCTTGCGGCCAGGCGAATCCGTCGGAGGGGCGGGCCAAGTGCAGCCGAACTACTTTCGCCAATTTTCTTGCCCACACACACCGTCAAGAGTTTCGACGGAACGGACATCAACGTTGTCGATATTGGTAAAGGCATCCCACTCGTTTTCATCCATGGGGTGACATTGTCCACGAGAACTTGGGTACGTCAGTATGAGGCACTCCCGGATCTTGGCTATCGCGTAATAGCAATAGATCAACGTGGTCACGGCGATTCAACCGTCGGTGAGTATGGACACGGCGTCGAACATCTTGGCGATGATGTAGCCGCGGTAATTGAGACTCTCGACTTGCAGGACGCGATTTTGGTCGGCCACTCAATGGGCGGCATAGCTGTGCAGTCCTTCGCCATACGCCACCCAGAGCTCGCGAGTGAACGCATCAAGGGTTTCATACTGCTGTCGACTCTCTGTAAGACGCCCGGCGGTTCGCATGCGTCGCAGACACGCTCAATCATCGATCGCGTTATCAGGAAGGCACCCGACACAACTCGACTTTGGGAAGCCAAGAATGTTGGGTTCTTGTTGGCGCGTGCCGGGTTCGGCCGCGAGCCGTATCCGAGCGAGATCGAACTTGTGCGCCAGATGTTGAGCGAATGCCCGCGTGAGACACGTATCGAGTCGCCTCGAGCGCTCATAGGTATGGACCTAACCGAGCTCATCAAAGAAATCGATCACCCAACGCTGGTAATCAGCGGAACCGCCGATCTACTCACCCCGCCCTTCCATGCCAAACAACTTCACGAAGCGATAGAGGGGTCTCGTCTTGAGATCGTCGAAGGTGCGGGCCACATGTTGATGCTTGAGCGCGCCGAATGGTTACATGACACAATTGATGCGTTTGCTCGCGATGTCAGCGGTCTCGCACCGCGCCCGGCACTAGGCGCTGTAATGGAGGGTTCTAAGTGAAAATTCGTACCCACTCAGTCGAGGAAACCAAGAGTGTCGCAGAGGCATTTGCGGCAGTGTTGAGACCTAACGACCTCGTGGTCCTCACTGGCGAACTCGGTGGCGGCAAGACGGCATTCGTTCAAGGTGCGTGCGTCGGCCTTGGCATATCTGAGCAGGTGACGAGTCCGACTTACGCGATAGTGCAGGAGTACTCGGCGGCCACTCCGGTTCAGCATCTCGACGTCTACAGGCTCAATTCTGTGACAGAACTAATCGACCTCGGTTTTACCGAGATGATCGATAGTGGTTGCATCATGTTTATGGAGTGGGGTGAGCGTGTTGAATCTGCATTGCCTGCAGACCACATCGTCGTTCGCATCGGAATGCCCGACGGTGACGACATCGGCGACACCGAACGCATTGTTGGCATCGCTGCTCATGGATCCCACGCCATTGCTCGCGCACACGAAATTGCGATTTCGCTAGCTCATTATTTACATCCGGAATCCGTCGATATCGTCGAACGATCACCCATGTCTACAGATTCGCACTAGTAAATTGTTGCTGCTCGGAATCGATACTTCGACGCGAGCTGTTGGCATCGCGTTCGGATCTGAGCGAGGCGTGCTCGCCGAGGTCGAAGTTGGAGCGAACAGTTCGGCGGGTCGGCCACGCCATGCAGAGGATCTCGTGCCAGCCATCAACTCTCTGAGCAACGATCTCGGTATCGCGCTTGCTGATCTCTTTGCGATCGCTGTCGGTATCGGACCGGGAATGTTCACTGGTCTGCGGGTTGGGGTGACCACGGCCAAGACGCTCGCAACGGCTCTCAATATTCCAATGATCGCGATATCAAGCCTGGACCTCATTGCTCATCCGCTTCGTCACGCTCCCGCGAAACTGATTGTCCCGATGATCGATGCGAGACGCACCGAGGTTTATTACGCGATCTATCGGCCAGCACGCGATGGAGTCGAACGCGTCAGCGATTACGCACTCGATAGTCCAACGGTGGTTGCAGCTGCGCTATCGGGCGTGTCCGAGCCGGTATTGCTGTGTGGTGATGGATCCGACGTCTATCGCTCGGCGTTCGAAGACGGTCGCGCATTTCAATTCGCGGGAGCGGATAACAACAACCCAAGCGTTAGGTCGCTTGTGGAACTTGCGTCAAACCGCTTGTTGCTCGGCGATGTGGAAAATGCAGCATCAGTTGTGCCGATGTACATCCGCAGGAGTGACGCGGAGATCTCGTTAGAAGCGAGAACGCGATGAAGGTCGTGGAGCGACTGACGATCGAACCAATGAAAAAGCGCGATGTTCGTGCCGTGATGGCGATAGAAGAACGGGTCTATCCGAAACCATGGACCGCCAGCCTGTTCCAAAGTGAGCTTCTGCTAACGCAAACTCGCCAATATTTAGTTGCTAAATCGGGGCGTGAATTGGTCGGATACGCCGGGGTCATGTTGGTTCTAGAAGATGCGCATGTCACGACGATCGCTGTTGCGCCCAGTCATGTTCGCGAAGGCATCGCAACTCGCATGCTCGTAGCACTCGCGCGAAACGCGATTTCGCGCGGAGCACAGGCCATGACGCTAGAAGTGAGACTGTCTAATAAGGCAGCACAGGGGCTCTACCGACGCTTTGGTTTCTCCCCAGTCGGGGTGCGCGCTGGGTACTACGAAGATCCCGGCGGTCGCGAAGATGCGCTCATCATGTGGGCCCATGATGTCGGAACTCCGGAGTACGCGGATCTACTCACATCTTTAGAGAACCGGTGTGAGCGCGATGCATAACAGCGCCGAGTTCGTAAGTGTCGGACCAACAACCAGAGTTTTGGCGATAGAAACTTCATGTGATGAAACCGCTGCCGCGATAGTTGTCGGCGGTCGCACGATTCGTTCGTCCGTTGTTGCAACGCAAGCAGATATGCACGCACAGTTCGGCGGTGTCGTACCAGAAGTCGCTAGTCGCGCCCATGTCGAACTCATCAACGGCGTGGTGACCCAAGCACTGTCAGACGCTGGCATGGCGCTCGCTGACGTTGATGTCGTCGCGGCGTGCCACGGCCCTGGTCTTGCAGGGGCATTGCTTGTCGGAGTGAGCGCAGCGAAGGCGCTGGCCCTAGTCGCTGACCGTCCATATATCGGGGTGCACCACCACGAGGCCCACATGTACGCGGCGTTTCTCGAAGATGCAACTTTGGAGCCACCCTGTGTGACTCTCATAGTTTCTGGTGGTCACACGTTGCTCATCGCGATGGACGATTATGGCAAGTACAGAGTGCTCGGGCGCACAGTCGACGATGCCGCTGGTGAGGCATTCGACAAGGTCGCTCGGTTGCTCGGTCTCGGATACCCAGGCGGTCCGCTTATCGATCGCCTCGCTGCCAGTGGCGACCCAAAGGCCGTGCATTTCACTAGACCGATGATCAACGACGGCAACGACTTTTCTTTTTCGGGACTAAAGACTGCGGTCGTGCTGCATCGGCGAAAGTTTCCAGACTTCGACCCAGCGGATACTGCTGCAAGTTTCCAAGAGGCTGTCGTTGATCTACTGGTGACGAAATTGCTGCGCGTCGCGAAAGCCGAAGGCATCGACACTGTCGTAATCGGTGGCGGGGTCGCGGCCAACTCAAGCTTGCGTGCGAGGGTTGCAAACGACAGCGCGCTAGCTGGCTTGCGGTGCGTCATCCCTGATCGCACGCTGTGCACAGATAACGCTGCGATGGTCGCAGCTGCCGCATGGCATCGCCTTCGGGTCGAACCGGCAACCGGTCTTGGTGGTGGCGCAACCCCGAACCTCGCTCTACCTACGCTTGTGTCCGGTTAGCACTCAAAGGGCGAGAGTGCTAAAGTCGATCTCGTCCGGCCAGCCTTGCGGCGCCGGCAATTCCGAAATTATCCATTCGTAATGCCTGAGGAGTTTGCAATGAACTTGCAGCCGCTAGAGGACCGTATCGTTGTTCGTACAGCCGAGGCTGAGGAGACCACCATTAGCGGTCTTGTCATCCCGGACACTGCCAAAGAGAAGCCCCAGCAGGGCGAAGTTCTCGCAGTCGGCCCTGGTCGCCGCAGCGAGCAGACCGGCGAGATCATCCCGCTTGGCATCTCCGTTGGCGACACTGTCGTCTACAGCAAGTACGGCGGAACTGAGATCAGCCTTGAGGGCACCGACTACCTCGTGCTCAACGCACGCGACGTGCTTGCCAAGGTCGCTTCTGACGGCAAGAAGAAGAAATAACTAGATCTCGTTAGCTCTAAGAGTCTTCGAAACGGGCGGGCCGCTACGGCTCGCCCGTTTTGTTTTGTTTCAGGCTTGCTCTGCGGCGATTTTTTTGGCGACTTTGTAGTCGGCCTTGCCATTCGGCGCACGCAGTACAGCGTCGGTGAAAATCCAGTTGCGGGGCTGTTTGTAGCGCGCCAACCCGCTGAGCCCAGCGAGCAGTGTGGCGCCGTCGAGAGACGCTCCGACCGCAGGATTGACAACGGCAGCGATGACCTCGCCGAAGCGTTCGTCTGGCACGCCGACGCAAAGACAGTCAGCGACTCCCGGCTGGAGTTTGATTGCTTCTTCCACCTCTTCAGGGAAGATTTTCTCTCCACCAGAGTTGATGCAAGCCGAACCACGACCGAGCAGAGTGATCGTGTTGTCGAGTTCGACGATGGCCATGTCGCCAGGCACCGAGTATCGCACCCCACCGATCGTCCTGAAAGTCTCGGCTGTCTTGACCTCGTCCTTGTAGTAACCGAGCGGAATGTGACCACCAAGAACAAGTATTCCGATCTCGCCACCTGGCTCTACCGGAGTGCCGTCTTCGCGGAGCACTGCAGCTTTGCCGCCGATCGTGAACTTCGCGGTCTTGGCTTCGGCACCCGGTGCGCTCATTGAGTTACCGAAACCGACACCTTCAGAGGACCCAAGCGAGTCGAGGCACAAACAATTGGCAAGGCCCATTAGCTCTGCCTTGATTTCGGCGCTCCACATGACGCCGGAGGAGATCACAAGCCCTAGCGAAGACGTGTCGTAAGGAGTGCCTTGTGATTCGGCTTCGCGCAGAGCAGCGATCATTGGCTTGCAGAAGGCATCGCCGACTATTGCCATTTGGCTGACTTTGCGGTCGGCGACTGTCGCCCACATTTCGTGAGGGTCGAAAGACCGTTTCGTGAGAGTGACGACAGCGCCACCACTAAACAATGCCTGGAAGCTCGTGAATGCGCCAGTGCCGTGCATGAGCGGCGAACCAGGAAGGTGCACTGTGTTGATACCAGCATCGACAATGGCTTTAGCGATCGCGCCAGCATCCTCGGATAGGGCTGGCATCGTGTGGCCGTATAGCGGGTAGATCGAATCAGTGAGCGTCCCGAATAGGTCTTCGTGGCGCCACATCACGCCCTTAGGCATGCCTGTGGTGCCACCCGTGAACAAGAAATAGAGGTCGTCGCCGGAACGCTCGATGCGCTCCATCGGAGATGCACTCGCGAGGAAGGTCTCGTATTCCTGTGTGCCGTCAACGAGCGGTGTGCCGTCCTCGATACTGATCACTACTTTTAGTTTCGGTGCGCGATCTAAGACCTTGGCTACTTGTTCACTGAGCGAGCCATGAAAGATGAGAGCTTCGGCATCGGAATTATCGAGCAGATAGAGGAGCTCATCTTCTGTGTAGCGGTAGTTAACGTTGACCGGAATCGCGCGCAACTTGAATGTTGCTAATACGCCCTCGGAGTACTCGTTTGAGTTGTACGCGTACTGCGCGACCTTCGAGTTCGGCCCGATGCCAGCGTCGCGTAGAGCGCCTGCGAGACATGCCGCACGATGGTCGAACTCCTGCCATGTGCGATGAGTGGTTCCGCTAGATAGCGCTACGCGGTCGCCAATAGCGTCGGCTACAGATTCCAAGACGCTTGCAATGTTCCAGTTCATCGGAGAAGTATTGCGCGTTCAGCGAAATCGGGCGAGTCGGGCGGGCTATGGAACGTAGACCTTGCGAACTCTGTTATTGCCCGCATCCGCGATGTAGAGCGTTCCGTCTGGCCCGAAGGCGATGTGGCCGAGATAACTGAATTTGGCTGCGGTCGCAGGACCGCCGTCTCCGCTGAACGCTCGTGAGTTGTACGTACCTGCGTACGAAGTCGTATCGAGAGCAAATCGGCGAATGTCGGCGAAGAAGTATCTGGAATGGTAAGCAGCGCCGTAGTGGACAGCTAACCCGAATCCTGCTCCATATGTCGTGGCATCAGTATGCAGAGTCGTCGGCGTTGTGATCGGAGATTGCGATAGGTCGTACTTAAGTACCCGCTTGTCGTTCGATGTCTCAGCCACATAAAGGTCGTAGTCGCTACTCGGGTCGATCGCGATGTCGCTAAGGGTGCCGAGCCCGCTGATGATCGTTGAGACATTTCCCTCTGGTGTGATCTTGCGAACCTTGCCTGAAGTGGTTTCGGTGACGAACGCGTTACCAGCGCTGTCGAATGCGATGCCTCCGATTCCAACCCAACTCGCGCTTCCGACCGGGCCGTCAGCTCCAGACTCAGTGCAGGTAGAGGTTCCGCTCCAAAGGTCGAGAGACCGTGGATAGGTAGTCAAACTCAGATCGACGCGATTTATCTTGCAAACATTGAAAATGCTCGAACTCACAGTCACGTAGAGGTAGTTGCCGAAGATCGCGAGGCTCGTGTTTCCGAAGTTGTAGGCCCCACCGATTGTTGCCAGCCTCTTGATGTAACCGTTCTTGACTTCAGATATGTAGCTACCGTTGCTGATGTAGACGGTGGCATCACTACCGACCGCAACGCCAAACGGCGAACTGATCGCAACAGATGTCGGGCTCGCATCGGCGCCAGGATTGGTGTTGCCCGTGGCTCCGCTTCCAGCGAAAGTCGTGACGAATCGAGTCGAGGGACCCACCAGGGCAGGGTTGTAAAGCCCGAAGTCAATGCTCGCGTTCGCTTCTCCAATCTCGACAGAAACCGCGAGACTTGCTGTGGTGGTAGTTGTCCAATCCGTCGAACCGCTGTCGTCGTTGTCTGTGTCGATGTCTAATGGGTCAGGGTCTGGTGCAGGCTCGAAGATGGTCCCGCTACCTTGTGCGGGGTAGCCAACAGACGAAACAAAACCTGTGGCAGTGCCGTCGTACAGCTCGTGTGACGGTATCTGCACTGTGTAGTCGCCAGCAGCAAGACCATAGAACCCGTATGCACCGTTGACATCGGTCGTAGCGGAATCGACGACCGCATCGCCATTCAGTAAGGCGACATCAATGCCCGCGATGCCAACTTCGCCATCATCCTTGGTGCCATCGTCGTCAGCGTCGTTGAAGACAAGGTTCCCGACCGAAGCGCATTGCAGGCCAAGGTCGATCGTGAGATTTGTTGGGATTTCTTGCGTGATATCGAACGTGCCGGTTAACCCTGTCGAGTCGGGATCGCTGTCTGCGGTGTCGTAGGCGTTTGAGCTCACGTTTTGAGTTGTGACTCCGTAGCCAGTCGGAATGACGAACTGCAGTCGGTAAGTAGCTGGGGTGACCGAGTCGAAGATGTAGCTGCCGTCATCGTTCGAACTGGTCGTCGCAACGACTGCGTTGCTTGTATTCAGAAGTTGCGCTGTGATGATTTCTTGGGGCGCGGGCTCGCCATAGTCGAAAAGGCCGTCATCGTCGTCGTCACACCAGATGCGGTTACCCACTCCTGATTGCAGCACGAAACCAAAGTCGGCGGTGAGGTTCGAGTTGGCGTCGTCGCCATCGGTTGTGGGTTCTTCGCCACCAGTGAGAGTTATTGGCAGAGTCTGTGTGTAGGCAGGGTCTGAGAAGTGGGTGCCGTCATCGACGTTGTCGGTGTTGTTGTCTGGGTCCGCCGCTGGCTCGTAGATGCCGCTGAGTGGCGTGGCTGGATTTCCAGAAGAGCTCAGGTACTTGCCTTCTGTGTGGCTGTTGGGAATACGGATGATGTAGTCGCCCGCGCTGAGACCTTGAACCTCGTAAAAGCCTGCAGCGTCGCTGAGCACTGACGCGTATTTCGTAGTGCCCGTGGAGTCCCAGACCTCGACCGGCCAGCCATCGAGTGGACCATCGGCTTCGAGTAAGCCGTTGTTGTCTGAGTCACTAAAAAGATTTCCGCCGATACCAAGTGGAGGCAAGTTGAAACCAGCATCTAAAGAATGCATTTCGGGCGACATTCCTATCTTGTCCATCGTGAAAGTGATCTTGTGGACGTCTGGTGAAGGCGCAGAGTCGGTTACAACGTTTGAGTCGAGAAGAGCGTTGGCACCCAGCCCAGTTGGTGTTGCTGATGCAGATTCGAGGATTGGCCCTGAGAAACGAATCTCGTAGCTGCCCGTGTGCACGATCTGGTCGCCAGTGATAGGTATGTGCCAGTTGCCGTTCGCGTCGGTTGTTGTCGTGCCGACCTGAATGCCGCCAGGCTTGAACGCCGTGACAGTTACGCTCGAGATGCCAGGCTCTCCAGGATCTTGGATGCCGTCATCGTCTTCGTCACTCCAGACGCGGTTACCGAGGTCGATCGGTACTTGCAGTGATGCGCACGCCGTGTCTTTGAGTTTCCAAACCAACATGCGCGGAGCGACCTGCGTGTAACCATCGGGTGCGCCGTTCACAACACTGTTCGAGATATATATCGGGTGAGCCGCCTCAGCGAACGGCTGTGGCTTCAGCGGGCCGTTGTAACGAATGACCATGCCTCTACGGGTGTTCGATCCTCCATTGCCGTGGCCGTTCACGACGTACATATCGCCGTCGGGCCCGAACGATGCGTGCGATGCCGCTGCCATGTTGATTACGAGGGTCGACGTATCGGGCACAGCGGGATCGATTCTGTAGATACCGCCAGCCGTGTTGGTGCTCGCTGCTACATAGATGATGTTGTCCGGACCAATCTCGAGTCCTTTCGTGCGGTGCGGCAGAATCCACTCCATGCCTGTGCGCGTTCCAGCGGCCTCATGGCCCGGCCCATGCAATTGCAAGACGCGGCTATTCGCATTTTGGAGGCCTAGTGCATCGGCAACGACGTACATGAAGCCGTCGTTGCGAAATGCCATGCCGAGATATGGCTTAGGGTGGATTTCGTTGTAGTTGAATGTCTCGAAAGACGTGAACTGCTCCCACCCAGTCGTGTCGAAAATACTCGCGTGCTTCTCTGGATCTAGCCGCCAGATTCGATTGTGACCACCAGCCGTGCCAGGTAGGGAGTAGTGCGAGTTATCAGCCACGTAAAGCAGTCCGTCAGGTCCGAAACGGATACCAGACGGTGCCTTCAGTTCGTTCGTGAAGTAGATCGTCTTCAGGACCCCCGCAGAGCTGTATCGGCGAACTATGGCATCGGTTTCGGATGTGACCCAGATATCGCCGTCGGGACCGGTTGTGAGACCTAACGCATTCTCGAGAGGGAGCGAACCCGTTCCAAACGTATCGGTCTGCCATGGTGTGTCCGGTACTGCGACGCTCGGCTTTAGCGGAGTCCCGAGACCGCTTGCGTTGTCTGGAGGCCCAAAGCTGTGAACGTAGTCACGGGTACCCGTCGACGATGTGAGCAGTGAATCAAAACAACTCACATCGGCATTTGTATAGAACCGTCTGTCGACCACACCGACATCTAGGGCCTGAACAACCGTCACCGCGCTTCCGCCACGACGCAGGAACTGGACGGTCGTCGCATTGAACGGACCGGCGACGCTATCTGTATAGAGATTTGTAGGATCGAGTACTTCGATTCGATATGACGAATACGAGTTCGATGACGCGATGTTCGCTGCGAACGTTCCGTCGGCACGCGTAGTCGCCGAAACGATTTCGCCAGAGTCGGGGGTGATCTTCACCTCGATACCCGGCAAACCTGGCTCGGGCTGTGGTGGGTCACCAGCGAAGAGATTCTTGACGCCATCGCCGTTGTCATCTCTGTATACGAGGCCATTGATCGTGAACGGAGTGTCAGCGCTCGACGGCTGCCATTCGCTGGACAGGAGTGGCAGGCCGATCGACACAACCGCTGTGCAGAGAGTCGCGGCGCAGGCACGAGCGAGACGACTGGCGCGACGGGTCTGACTGGACACGGGTACCTCCATAGGACGAAACGTCGGCTAGATATTCCGCTACCTTGAGGCTTACCTGCCGGAGTTGCCGATCGATTCCTTACGACGTTTCATCATGTTATCCTCTTAGGTTCAAATCAAACAATGCCGATCAGACCACCTGAGGCCACCGGACGAGCGTGAGGAGGACCAAAGTGCAACGTCGTTCGTACAAATCATTACGTCTAGCAAAGACAGGCAATTCATCATGCAATTGTCGGAATGAGTCCGGCGAACTCCTCGTCGAAACCCTGTTCACAATCGTTCTCGTCGGCACCGGCGTGGTCGCAATTGTTGCAGCGCTCGGGATCGTGATCGGTTGGTCGACAAGCGACCGGAGCGCGACCAAAGTAGAGGTAGCGCTACAGAGCTACGCAGAAGAAATTGCGGCTGCGAGCTATCAGGACTCCTGCGGCTCTGAATACTCGGAAATCTTCCCGCCTGGGTACGACGACACGCTCATCACGCTCGCAGTCAGCGACACCGACTACTGGAATGGAACCGCATTCGTTGCCGAGTGCAGCAACGATGGGTTCCAGAAGCTGACGCTCTCGGGAACGGCCACAGACGGTTCAGCTACCCGCACGCTCACGATCTACAAGAGGCTCGAGTGAAACGCCGACCTACCGAGGGGGGCTTCACACTCCCAGAACTTCTCGTGTCGATTGTGATACTTGGCCTGATCGTAGGGCCGCTCACCGCCGCAACGATCTTCGTCTTAAGGAACGATGAGACATCCACAAATGTGTTTGGTGACAACACCACGGCACGCCTAACCAAGATGTTCTTCACCGCAGATGTACAGAGTGCAAACGACATCGACATCGTGACAGACGACACGGGACAGTGTGGGACCGGGACGCCAATCGTAACGATGGCGTGGACGAAGAACGCCTCTGACTACACATCTAGTTGGTATCAGCACACGCCACTTGGCGAGGCTCAACAACTCGTGAGGCACCTTTGTCAGGATGGTCCTCTAGTTGCCGAAAATCACCTTGGCGCAATTGCGGCGGCGGACTACGTCGATCCAGTTTTGACCATCACAGCGCTTGATGGCTTTGTGTTCACAGTGTCAGCGACGTCGCGCGTGTCCGCATGAACTCCCGAAGGCCGAATCGGTTACCCGACGAGCAGGGCGGTTCGTTGGTAGTCGCCCTCGCATTTGTCTCGATCTTCTCTGTAGTGATCGGCGCGGCCCTCGACTTTGCTGGCGCGACTTATCGTTTAGACCGTAAATCCCAGGACGCAACAGCCGAGCTATACGGCGTAAACGGAGCCTTAGATCAAGCGATCGATGCGATTCGCGACGACTTAGCTTCGGGCATCAGCGCGTGCGCTACAACCACTCTCGTTCTCGACGACGGCAGAACCGCGACAGTTACATGCACTCCAGAGCCCGGTTCAGGTGGTGGCTCAGGTAGCGAGCCAGGAGCGGTCGCCGCAGGTGCGCCAGATCATGCGTTGCTCACTACTTCGGCAAGCTCAGAGGCCGGTATCAGTATCGATGTCAGCACACTCGTCGTTGATGGACCGGTTGTCGCATCATCGAACATCTCCGCAACCAGTGGCGTAGCCCTTGACTCTGGACTTTTCGATGTTCACTACGAGTTCCCAGACGGTGGCGCATGCAATACGACGAATATTCCGAAGGCCGTGTGCTCATTTGATGAACAGCAAGAAATCGACGACGCAATAGAGAAGGTGGGCCAGCCTTCCTGGATCATCACGACAGCAAGGACTGCACCAGCATGTTCCGGCGACGGGGGCTATTACGCGTTATCGCCGGGTGTTTACGACAACGCTGCTGCGCTCACCGCACTTACTAGCGGGGGCGAGGATTGCGCTGGTTCCGTAGTGCATCTTCTGCCGGGCAAGTTTGTTTTCAACTTCTCTCAGGACGGCTACGGAGCGCAATGGCGGATCACCGATCCAACGGCAGTAGTAATTGCAGGCACAGCCAACGAAGGTAATTCAGCGTGCCTCGACGGGAATCTTGGTTCGCTCCTTAGTTTCATCGGAGAAAGTGCGTTATTCGTTGGCGCTTCGAGCACCGTCGAGTTTTGTGGCATGACTCAATCCAACGGACAAAAGATCGCAATATTCGGGCCGTCGCTTTCCGACGCCGGAAATGATGTTCAGAGCGAGTGCATCGCGTTGGCCAAAGGTTGTCCGTTCATCATGGTTACGGACTCGAACGGAAATGCGCAAGGCACTGGTGTGCTGAGGGTCCATGGCACAGTGCTGGCTCTCGACGCGTCGATCGGACTCAACATGAGCGCTGGGGTGGTAGCGGAATTCAATCGCGGCGCGTTGGTGAGATCTGTGTATGTACTTACCGGTGACTCAGTCAAGACTGTTTTCTCGACTTTGCACGACCCATCGAGTGGTGGACTCGCACCTCGGGGCGTCGTCCTGACGGTGACGATTGATGGTGGTCCAATTGTCGGGCGTGCCAAGGTTGAGTTCCACGACGGCAACGGCGGGAATGGCGCCATCGTCAAAGTATTGGAGTGGGATAGCCACTAGTTCGTCTCGTACCCTCAGGGACTATGGAACTCGGCGGCGATCAGTACATTCCGAGGCCAGAGTCATGGCGCGTTGGAAACCCTGCGCCATGGGCGCACCTCACGGAGGGTCAACGTCACTTCAAACTGGGCGAAGTACTGACTGCGCTCAGCGATCACCCACCTGCGCGCAACGATCACATCGCTCATCTGAAGGCACGTCCAGCGGCGGTCCTCGTCGCTTTGTTCGAAGAAGACGGCGAGGTTCGGGTCATTCTCACGAAGCGAGCCGACAGCATGCCGACCCATCGAGGCGAGATTGTCTTCCCTGGGGGCAAGTTCGATCCTGTCCTCGACGCCGATCTAGCCGCTGCAGCACTGCGTGAAGCACACGAAGAGATTGGTCTCGATGCCGAGCTAGTCGAGGTTGTTGCAGAACTAGATCATGTCGCCACGTTGATCTCGGCCTTCGCGATTACGCCGTTCGTTGGCGTGCTCAGCGAAAGGCCAGCTGTACATGCCGAGTCGCGCGAGGTGACGAGCGTGTTCGATGTGGCGCTCTGGACTTTGTTTCACGAAGCAACATGGCACGAGGAACGCTGGAGCATCCCCCCGTTCCCTGGTTCGGCCGAGGGCATGAACGATGCGTCGATGCCATTTTTTGAGTTACCTGGCGAGACTGTTTGGGGTGCAACTGCGCGCATCTTGACAAGCCTTCTCGGCTACCTCGCGTCGTCGCGCTAGGACAGCGAATCGCCGGATTTTCCGGTGACAGCAACACCGAATCGTGGCGTTAGTGTTGTCGTTTCCTTAGCGGAGGAGGTTTGACTCGTGGAAGTCGAAATCGGGATCGGAAAATCGGGTCGACGGGCGTATGGCTTCGATGACATCGCGATCGTCCCTAGTCGCCGGACGCGCGATCCAGAAGACATCGACATCACTTGGGACCTCGACGGCCAACGCTTCGACCTACCGATGATGGCGAGCGCTATGGATGGTGTTGTCTCCCCGGCGAGTGCCATCACTATTGGAAACCTCGGTGGTCTTGCGTGTCTAAACCTGGAAGGTTTGTGGACTCGGTTCGAAGACCCTGACCCGATACTCGAAGAGATCGCAAACCTGCCAGCGGAGAAGGCAACACGCCGCATGCAGGAACTTTATTTGGAGCCGATCAGACCTGATCTGATCGGTCAACGTATTCGCGAAATTAACGATGCAGGCGTACGTTCGTGCGCATCGGTTACGCCACAACGCGTCGAGGAATATGCGCCACTTATTCTTGAAGCAGAACTAGATGTGCTTGTCATTCAGGGCACCGTCGTATCAGCTGAGCATGTTTCGAAACACCCAGATCGTCAACCACTAAATCTCAAGAAGTTCATTCGCGAGATCGACATTCCAGTGCTCGTTGGTGGTTGCGCCTCGTATTCGACAGCGCTGCATCTCATGCGAACCGGCGCTGTTGGAGTTCTTGTCGGCATCGGGCCAGGACACGCCTGCACTAGTCGCGGCGTGCTCGGCATCGGCGTTCCGCAAGCCACAGCAATAGCCGATGCCGCAGGTGCGCGCATACGCCACCTTGATGAGACGGGCGTATATGTACAGGTGATCGCAGACGGCGGTATGCGCACAGGCGGCGACATCGCTAAGGCCATTGCCTGTGGCGCAGATGCAGTGATGATCGGTTCGCCACTTGCAGGTGCCGACGAAGCGCCCGGCCACGGTTACCACTGGGGCATGGCAACTTTTCACCCGACCTTGCCGCGCGGCGCTCGTGTTTACGCTGGTCGCAAAGGCTCGATGGCAGAAATTCTGGTCGGGCCTGCGCATGAAAACGATGGCACGCTCAACTTGTTTGGGGCGCTTCGCACATCGATGGCAACCACAGGCCACGAAACCCTGAAAGAGTTCCAGAAGGCCGAAGTCATGGTCGCCCCTTCCCTACAAACCGAAGGCAAGTCGTTGCAGCGCTCACAAGGCGTCGGCATGGGCAACAAGTAGGAGCTGAGTGACCGAAGCCGATCTCGTACTAGTAGTCGACTTCGGCGCGCAATACTCACAACTCATCGCGAGGCGAGTCCGCGAGGCTCACGTTTACTCCGAGATCGTGCCGCGCTCCATGCCGGTGGCAGAAATGCTTGCGAGAAATCCAGCGGCAATCATTTTTTCTGGTGGTCCTGCATCGGTCCATGCCGACGGTGCGCCAGACATCGACAACGCGATTTATTCCTCCGGCGTGCCGCTTCTAGGACTGTGTTATGGAGCGCAACTGATTGCTCGAGATCTAGGTGGCGAGGTAGCCAAGACAGGGCGCGGCGAGTACGGCCGAACGGAACTCACCGTGAACCAAGGCGGAGCGATGTTCCGTGATTTGCCCGCGACTCAGTCGGTCTGGATGAGTCACTTCGACACGATCACGCGCGCTCCCGAAGGCGCAACTGTTTACGCCTCGACGCAAGACACGCCCGGTGCGGCGTTCGGCGACGAGGCTCGCGGTATATATGGCATGCAGTTCCATCCTGAGGTCGGCCACACCGAGCACGGCAACGCAATGCTCAAGGCGTTTCTGTATGGCGTCGCGGGTTGTCGCCCGACGTGGACGAATGTCTCGATAATCGATCAACAAGTTGCCGAGATTCGCGCACAGGTCGGCGACGCGAGAGTGATCTGCGGGCTTTCGGGTGGCGTCGATTCTGCTGTTGCTGCTGCTTTAGTTCATAAAGCAATTGGCGATCAACTCACGTGCGTGTTCGTAGACACGGGGCTACTGCGCAAGAACGAAGCCGAGCAAGTTGAGGACACTTTCCGGCGTGGCTTTCATGTTGACCTGATTCATGTCAAGGCAGCCGATCGATTCTTGGCGGCGCTCGAAGGCGTCGACGACCCAGAGACGAAACGCAAGATCATCGGAGAGCTCTTCATTCGCATCTTCGAAGAAACTGCATCAGAGGTCGAAGGCGACCCTCAGTTCTTGGTGCAAGGCACGTTGTATCCAGACATCGTCGAGAGCGGCGGGGGAGATAACGCCAACATCAAATCCCACCACAACGTCGGTGGTCTTCCCGACGACATGAAGTTCGAGCTAGTAGAGCCTCTGCGCCACTTGTTCAAAGATGAGGTTCGCGCAGTCGGCGAAGAACTCGGGCTGGCGGAAGAAATCGTATGGCGGCAACCATTTCCTGGGCCAGGACTCGCTGTCCGGATTATTGGCGCTATTACGCCAGAGCGGGTGGCAATACTGCAAAACGCCGATGCCATCGTTGTCGAGGAAATCAAGCGCGCTGGGCTGTACAGGGAGATCTGGCAGAGCTTTGCAGTGCTCCCAGCAATCAAGAGCGTCGGCGTGATGGGCGATGAACGCACCTACGCCTATCCAATAGTGCTACGCGCCGTCACATCTGACGATGCCATGACTGCAGACTGGGCGCGGATCCCATACGACGTGCTCGAACGCATCTCGAGCCGAATCATCAACGAGGTCCCTGGCATCAACCGTGTGGCCTATGACATAACGAGCAAGCCGCCCGGCACGATCGAGTGGGAATAAATAAGTTCTCGTAGCCGCCACTATGGCCGGTTCAGCAAAACCAACTACCGTTTGGCAAACTTTGAAACTTGCAGATCGCAAGTACCGGCCGGAGGAGCCTCGTATGAGAATTCAAGATGTCGCAAGAGCGCTAGTAGCCCCAGGCAAGGGGATTCTCGCAGCAGATGAAAGTGGCGGCACGATCAAGAAGCGCTTCGATGGCATCGGTACAGAGAGCACAGAGGACCGGCGCCGCGCATACAGAGAGATGCTGTTTCGCACGAAGGGTGCAGCCGAGAACATCTCCGGCGTGATTCTTTTCGACGAGACCATTCGCCAGAACGCAGCCGACGGCACGCCACTCGTCAAACTCCTCCAAGACGAAGGCATCATCCCGGGCATCAAGGTCGACAAGGGCATCGTTGGGCTACACGGCGCAGCAGGCGAAAGCGTCACAGAAGGTCTCGATGGGCTTGGAGCACGACTTGCTGAGTATCGGGAACTAGGAGCGCAGTTCGCGAAATGGCGTGCGGTCATCGATATTGCAGGAGACGACATCCCGAGTGATTATTGCCTAGACGCGAACTCCGCAGCACTTGCTCGTTACGCTGCGCTTTGCCAACAAGAGGGAATCGTCCCGATTGTCGAGCCAGAGGTCCTTATGGACGGCAGCCACTCGATCGAGCGGTGCTTCGAAGTAACTCACCGTGCATTACGCAGCTTGTTTAGTGCTCTGCTCGACCAGAGAGTCGCACTCGATGGATGTCTGTTGAAGCCGAACATGGTTATTCCCGGCAAGCTCCACGCAGGCGGTCGGGCCACCCCAGACGCCATCGCAGAAGCAACGATCCGGTGCTTCCGCGATGTTGTCCCGGCTGCTGTTCCAGGCATCGTTTTCTTGAGCGGTGGTCAGAGCGACGAGGAAGCAACAGCGAACCTCGACGCAATCAACAAGCGCGGTCCGCACCCCTGGGCTTTCTCGTTTAGCTACGGGCGCGCTCTTCAAGCACCGGCACTTAAAGCATGGCTCGGAAGCGATGACAACATCGAGGCAGGCCAAGCTGCATTCGCTAAGCGCGCCAAGCTGAATGGACTTGCAACTTCGGGTGCGTACAGCGCATCGATGGAATAATTTGAGTCCTGACTCACATCACTCAGACACCCAAGATCTCACCGCTGATCTAAATCCGGCTCAACTCGAAGCCGTCACAATCGCACCTGGGCCGGTATTAGTTGTCGCGGGAGCTGGTTCGGGCAAGACCCGAGTACTAACGCGTCGACTTGCGTATCTCGTGCTGGAACAGGGCGTATCGCCTTTCGGTGTGATGGCAATCACGTTCACCAACAAGGCCGCAGCAGAGATGAAAGAACGCGTGACCGATCTTGTTGGTCCGGTTGCGCAACGAATGTGGGTCAGCACTTTCCACTCCGCATGCGCGCGAATCTTGCGGCGGGAGTCGAGCCTGCTCGGCTACCGAAGCAGTTTCACTATCTACGATCAGGCCGACGCTGTGCGGCTAGTCGATTGGGTACGACGCGATCTCGACCTCGACCCGAAGCGATTTCCTCCGAGGCAACTTCACTCAAAGATCAGCACCCTGAAGAACGAACTAATTCTTCCAGAAGAGTTCGCAGAGAAGGCTTTCGGACCGCAAGAACAACGCGTCGCGAAGGTGTATGCCGAGTACCAGCGGCGATTAGCCGATGCGAGCGCAGCTGACTTCGATGATCTCTTGTTGCTCGCTGTGCGACTATTTCGTGAGCACCCAGAGGCGCTCGACCGTTGGAGTAGATCGTTCCAACACGTATTAGTAGATGAGTTCCAGGACACCAACCTTGCTCAGTTCGAACTAGTGCAACAGCTCGCGAAAGACCACCAGAGTGTGATGGTCGTCGGAGACACAGACCAGTCGATCTACAAGTTTCGTGGCGCGGACTTCCGCAACATCATGCGCTTCGAAGAAACGTTTCCGAATGCCACGGTTGTGGTGCTCGACCAGAACTATCGCAGCACCCAAAACATTCTCGACGCAGCTAACGCGGTTATTTCCAACAACGCATCGCGCCACCCGAAGAAACTTTGGAGCGATGCAGGTCGAGGCGAACAGATCGTTCGGTACCAAGCAGAAGATGAGCACGACGAAGCAATGTTTGTGCTGAGCGAGATCCGCAAGCTCGCAGATCATGAGCACCGGTTCGGCGACTGCGCAGTTTTCTATAGGACCAATGCGCAGAGCCGCGTGATGGAAGAAGCGTTAGTTCGGGCGAGCATTCCTTACCGAGTCTTTGGCGGCACGAAGTTTTATGACCGTCGCGAAATCAAAGACCTTCTCGCTTATCTACGCGCGTTCGCCAACCCAGACGATGAGGTCAGTTGGAAACGCATTATCAACACACCCAAGCGTGGCGTCGGTGACACTTCGATCGCAAAGATCGATTCTCACGCCCAGGGCAATGGCCTGACCTTTAGGGATGCGCTTTACGAAGCGGTAGCCGCCGGAGTCACAGGAAGGGCGGTCAGCGCGATTCGCGACCTCATCGGCATTTTCGACGGCATCAACGTTGAACTGCCAGAGATGGGAGTAGCGGACGTTCTTGAGGCGGTGCTCAACAAGACTCGTTATCTGGCAGAACTCGAATCAGAGCGGAGCATCGAGGCAGAAGGCCGGATCGAGAACTTGCAAGAACTAGTTGGCTTAGCGCTGCAGTTCGATGAGCAAGTTGAGCGCGGAGACCTGCACGGACTCGCGGCGATCGGTGGCGTAGGCATCGGCGAACCCGGCGGCCCTGTGCCGATCACAGACAATGTTGTGCGCGGCATCGAACGGCTCCAAGCGTTCCTCGAAGCCGTAAGCCTTGTGACAGACCTCGATAGTGGTGACGAGGAAGCCAGTTACGTCACATTGATGACTTTGCACTCGGCGAAAGGGCTTGAGTTTCCTGTCGTTTTCATTCTCGGGCTTGAAGATGGCGTGTTTCCACACTTCAGAAGTCTCGGTGATCCAGAAGAGCTCGAAGAGGAAAGACGTCTCTGTTACGTCGGTATCACTCGTGCCCGCGAGCGTCTGTACCTCTGCCACGCGTGGAGTCGCATGCTGTTCGGCTCTACAGACTTTCATCCGCCGAGTCGGTTCTTAGAAGAGATCCCGGCAGAGTTCATCGACGACCGCGGCGCGACTCGTAGCCGCGCTCGCGGGCGTGATCAACGCGATGCTCTCGTCGATGCTGCTCTGCGCACACCGAGTCGCTTGAGCGCGCCGCTACCAGATGACTTGATCCGTCCTCAACCGGCGCCGGTCGCCTCGAAGGGCGCAGAACAACTCGGCTTGCGTCTCGGCGACGATGTCATGCACGAAAAGTATGGCGAGGGCGTGATCATCGACATACGCGGCCAGGGCGATAAGGCCGAGGCCAAGGTACGTTTTCGCGATGGCGTAGAGAGATTGCTGTTGCTCGCGTGGGCGCCTCTGCGCCGTCCGTAATTGTTGCGGCAGAACTATTGAAGTGGGCCGAAGTTGACCACAACAGTTGGAAGACCATCTCCTACTTGGTTGATTCGTAGCGGCCACTGTTCGAGGCCAGCGACGTCGAGGCTCAAGGAACCGCATTCCCATGAATTGGTTTCGAGATTCCAATTAACGGAACAGTCGTGTCCGACGAGCGTCGTCTTGTAGGCAACGATCGCGCCTCGCGGATCCACAGCGAACCATGCTCTACACCGCTCGTCGACAACCTGAAAGGTCGGCTCGACCGAGGCCGTTTTCGTGAGGTCGGGTTCGTACCCGAAATCGACCTCTCCCGAACAGGCTGGATCGGATCCGCGGTCTGTGAGCCAGACCAAGCCAGCCATGACTCCGAAGCCAAGCGCTATTACTAAAGCTCCCACGAGACTCCCGTAGAGCCACATCGGCATACCCGAGCCAGGGTTCGGGTTAGCGGTTGGGGGACTGGCGGTCGCTGACATCGGTGCTTTCACTGTTAGTTGTGTGCGGTTCGGTAGGGTGTCGCCACTCACCGGCTAGCCGAACTTACCCGGGCGATATCGAGTTCCTAAGCACCACTGAGCGTACGAATCGCGAGCAATCGCGACCCCTAGAAAGGCCACACCACATGGATCTGTTCGAGTATCAGGGCAAGCAGTTTTTTGCCAACTACGACATTCCCGTTTCGGCCGGTTCAGCCGAAACAACAGTTGACGGTGCCGTCACCGCGGCTGACAAGGTCGGGTACCCCGTAGTCGTCAAGGCGCAGGTGCAGGTAGGTGGACGTGGCAAGGCAGGCGGTATCAAACTCGCCAACAACGCCGATGAGTGCCGCGAGCACGCGTCGAACATTCTCGGCATGGATATCAAGGGCCACACCGTCGAAGTGGTCTGGATAGAGCGAGCCTCAGATATTTCTGAGGAGTACTACGCAAGCTTCACCCTCGATCGCAGTGCCAAGAAGCACTTAGGCATGTTGAGCGCGGAGGGCGGCGTCGAGATCGAGGTCGTTGCCGTCGAGAACCCAGATGCGATCGCCAAGATCTGGATCGACCCTGTCGATGGGCTGACGGAGCAAGTAGCGCGCGACTGGGTAGCCGCGGCGAAACTCAATCCGCTCGCGACAGAAGGCGCGGTCGACATCTTGGTCAAGCTTTACAACGCATATGTCAATGGCGATGCAGACCTCGCGGAAATCAACCCACTGATTCTGACCCCAACGAACAAGGTCCATGCGCTCGACGCGAAAGTAAGCCTCGACAACAATGCAGGTTTCCGCCACGAATGGGACGAGTACGAAGCGACCCAAGAGCGCGACGACCGCGAACAACAAGCGTTTGAAGCCGACCTGCAATACGTTGGTCTCGAAGGCTCTGTCGGGATTATCGCGAACGGTGCAGGGCTTGCGATGAGCACCCTCGATGTTGTGAATCAGGCCGGCGGTTCGCCAGCGAACTTCCTGGATGTTGGCGGTGGAGCAGACGCTAAGAAGTTCATCAAGGCCCTCACGATTATCGACAACGACCCTCGCGTGCGATCAATCTTTATCAACATCTTCGGCGGAATTACGCGTGGCGAAGAAGTTGCCAATGGCATCGTCGCGGCGCTCGGAGAGATCGACTTGAAGAGCCCGATCGTGATTCGCCTCGATGGCACGAATGCCGATGAAGGTCGTGCGATCCTCGAACCGCACCTGAACGAAAAGCTACAGATGGCCCCGACGATGCTCGAAGCTGCGCGGGTCGCAGTCTCTCTGGCATCCAATTAGTGGAACGGATCTAGAACAATGGCAATCTTTGTAGACGAAAACACGCGAGTCATCTACCAGGGCATAACGGGATCGCAGGGCAAGTACTACGCAGGGCTCAATAAGGCATACGGCACCAAGGTCGTCGGCGGCACTAACCCGAAGAAGGCCGGCACCGATGTCGATGGCGTCCCGGTTTTTGCGAATGTTGCAGCAGCAGTCGAAGCGACCGGCGCGAATGCGACCTGCATCTTCATTCCGGCACCGGGCGTGCGAGACGCTGTGATCGAAGCAGCCGAAGGTGGCGTTGATCTGATCGTTTGTGTGACAGAGGGCGTACCAGCACACGACGAAGCGTGGTTCTTCAATAAGTTGCAGCGTGACTTTCCGAACACGCGGTTGCTAGGCCCGAACTGCCCTGGAATCATCAGCCCAGGAAAGTGCAATATCGGAATTACTGCTGGCCACATCGCCAAGGCTGCTGTGCCGGGCGCCAAGAACGTGGGGATCGTGAGTCGCTCAGGGACCCTTACGTATCAGGCTCTTTATGAACTGAAGGCCCAAGGAATCGGCGTGACCACCTGCGTAGGAATTGGTGGCGACCCGGTTCCTGGTACGAGCTTCATTGACTGCCTAGCTGCATTTGAAGCCGACGTGGAGACTCACGCCGTCATGTTGATCGGTGAGATCGGCGGCTCAGCAGAAGAAGAAGCCGCCGAGTTCATCAAGACCGAGATGACAAAGCCGATCTCTGCGTACATCGCTGGCCAGACTGCACCTGCAGGCAAAAAAATGGGTCACGCTGGAGCCATCGTGAGCGGCGGCAAAGGCACTGCCGCAGCCAAGATGGAAGCGCTGCTAGCGGCTGGTGTGAAGGTCGGCGCTAATCCGACCGAAGCTGGCGAACTTATGGTCGAGATAGTGAGCAGCCTCTAGAGGCTGCTCACTCGGTTTCGTTACTTGAACGAGATCAGGTCGATCGTGAATACCAAGGTCTCGTTCGGACCGATAGCCGGCGTTGGTGAACTCTGGCCGTAAGCGAGTTCTCCTGGGATGATGAGCGTCCTGCGACCGCCGACGTTCATGCCTGGGATGCCTTGAGTCCAACCTGCGATTACGCCACTAAGCGGGAACGAGATGGTCTCGCCACGATCCCACGACGCATCGAACTGCTTGCCACTTGCCTGGCCGACACCGACATAGTGGACGGTGACTGTGGCGCCTGCTGGCACAGTTTCGCCAGCGCCAACGATGTCGTCGATGATGCAAAGTTCGGTAGCTGGTTCGCTTGGAACTGTGATCGTTGGCTTGCCACGGCTTGTTATTTCTGCGCTCACGTCGGAGCCTCCTTCACTATTTGGACCTGGGGTACTTCCGGCGCACTCCGCTGGTGGCGCAGGAGGGGGTGGTGGTGCCACGAACGAAATGAGATCGATGATGAAGATAAGTGTTTCGTTCACGCCTATATCGGCGCTCGGTGGACTATCTCCGTAGGCGAGTGCTCCTGGGATGATGAGGGTGCGGCGGCCTCCGACCTTCATGCCGGGGATGCCTTCGGTCCAGCCTTGGATAACACCCGTTAGCGGAAACGTCGCTGGCTCGTTGCGGTCCCATGAGGCGTCGAACTGCTTGCCGCTGTCTTGTCCGACTCCGACATAATGGACCGTGACAGTGGCACCTGCTGGAACTGGGTCGCCGCTGCCTTCGATGTCGTCGATGATCTGGAGTTCGGTGGCCGGAGCATCCGGCACAACGGCTTCGGGCTTGCCGCGCTTAGTGATTTCGGCAAGTACGTCATCGGACGACGAATCTGAGTTCGCGCCAGCGTCGATCCTCTGGTCGTCGTCTGAGCCACACGCCGATGCAAGGATTACGAAGCACAGGCCGACTGCGAGAGAACGCGACACAGCGCGACGAGGTTTCCTGTTTGAGCGAAGCATTACGACAGAGTAGGCGACCGGTCGCGTTAGACCCGACCTGCACTATTGTCGGTCTAGTGCGTGTAGCGGTATTGGCTTCGGGAAGCGGAACGATTCTGCGTGCAATCCTTGAGCGTGGCGACATCAATGTTGTAGCCGTAGTCGTCGATCGTGTGTGTGGCGCCACCGACGTGGCCGCTGAGTTTGCGGTTCCGTCCGCTGTCATCGAACGTCATAGTTACGGCGCTGACTTTGATCGATTCAGCTACACGAAGCAGATCGTCGAAGTGCTCGAAGACCTTGCTATCGATCTTGTAGTTATGTCTGGGTTCGGAACCATCTTGGATCAGCCGATCCACGATCGGTACCCACATCTAATCTTGAATACGCACCCAGCGTTGTTGCCCGCATTCAAGGGTTGGCATGCGGTTCGGGATGCGCTCGCTTCGGGTGTCAGGGTTACCGGTTGTACGGTTCACTTTGCTTCACTAGAAGTCGATGACGGACCGATTCTCGCCCAAGAGTCAGTACCAGTATTCGAAGACGATACCGAGCACTCGCTGCACGAGCGCATAAAAGAAGTCGAACGCAGGATTTATCCAGAGGTCATCGCGCAAGTGGCGCGAGATCTCGCCCGAGAGAATTGAATCGAAGATGACTGATGGGTTAGGCGAAATCAAGATTGAGCGTGCACTCTTATCTGTATACGACAAGACAGGTTTGGCCGATCTCGCACGGGCACTTCACAAGGTTGGTGTCGAACTCATCTCGTCTCGAAGCACGGCTGCAGCTATCACAGCAGCCGGGATTCCCGTCACTGACGTCGCAGACGTAACCGGAGTCCCGCCAATCCTCGATCATCGTGTTGTCACCTTGCACCCGAAGATCCACGGCGGCTTGCTCGCAGAGCCAACCAAGGAATCACACCAAGCCGACATGGCGGAATATGGCATAAGCCCATTTCAATTAGTTGTGTCGAACCTCTATCCGTTCGGATCCGATCCGTCGATCGATCTGATCGATATCGGTGGCCCAGCAATGGTCCGAGCGAGCGCAAAAAACCACGAATTCGTAACGGTAATTACCGCGATCGACCAATACGACAGTCTGATTGCCGAACTCCGAGCGAACAAGGGCTGTGTGTCGTACGCGACGCGCCGCGCTTGTGCACTCGAAGCATTCGCGCGCACCGCTGCATATGACGCATCAATAGTCGAGTGGCTCCAGCAAGACGAACCGTTGCCGAAACACCTTGTGCTTCCTCTCGAACGCACTGACGAGGTATTGCGGTATGGCGAGAATCCGCACCAGCGTGGCGCGCGTTATCGGCTTCGGGGAGAGAGCAGTTGGTTCGATCAGATCGAACAGCAGTCGGGCCTCGCTCTCAGCTATCTCAATCTTTTCGACGCTGATGCAGCATGGAAACTCAGCCACGATCTAGGCGACCGCCCGACCTGCGCGATTATCAAGCACGCAAATCCGTGTGGGGTAGCGGTAGCCGACAATCTTGCTGATGCTTATCAGCGCGCACTCGAGTGTGATGAGCGTTCGGCGTTCGGTGGCATAGTCGCGGTGAACAAGATCGTCGATGCGCAAACAGCGGAGTTGATTGTCGCTGGACCACAAGCCGACGTGATAATCGCTCCAGGCTTTGCTGCTGGGGTACTCGACGCTCTCATCAAAAAGCGGAAGAACACTCGGATACTCACCGCAGAGGCGCCCGCTGGGACAGCGCGTGATTTCCGTCAAGTTTCGGGTGGATTCCTGGTCCAAGACGCGCACCACTTCGCTGCAACTCGCGAGACATTCAAGGTGGTCACCAAGGTTGTTCCAACACAACAGCAGTGGGCCGATCTCGCGATGGCGTGGAGGCTGGTCGGTCACGTAAAGAGCAATGCGATCGTGCTGGTGAAAGACGGCGTAGCTGTTGGCATTGGAGCCGGTCAACAAAACAGGGTCGAGTCAGGCGAGATAGCAGCCAAAAAGGCAGCCGGGCGCGCAGCTGGTGGGGCGTGTGCGAGCGATGCCTTCTATCCATTCCCAGATGGAGTCGAAGCCGCGGCGAGCGCCGGAGTCGGCGCTGTTATTCAGCCTGGCGGTGCGATGCGTGACGACGAAGTCATTCGTAGGGCAGATGAGTTAGGCCTTGCGATGGTGTTCACCGGAGAACGTCATTTCGTTCACTAATAACTGCGCTCGGAGCACACGATGACAGCTATTTCGATGCCAGGTGGTCCGGTTGCTGAAGCAGTGTTGGCCACACTTAAGTCGCGCATTGCCACTATGACCGCAAGCGGTCGTTCGCCGGGGCTTGGGACGATTCTTGTTGGCTCAGATGGCGCAAGTGCTGGCTATATCCGGATGAAACAGGAGAAGGCGGCGGAACTCAGCATTTATTCGCGTCACATAAGCCTCGGTGATGACACGTCGCAAGCTGACCTGCTCGCCGCCATAGCTGACTACAACTCCGACGATCAGATAGACGCTGTTCTCATCCAATATCCAGCACCTCCCCATATCGATTACGAGGCAGCACTTCTCACTCTGGACCCAGACAAAGATGTCGACGGGCTCCACCCATTGAACATGGGCAAACTCGCGCTCGGCATGCCGGGACCCGTTCCATGTACGCCCGCTGGTATCGAGGCTTTGCTCGCCTATTACGAGATTCCGGTAGCGGGCCGAAATGTCGTGATTATCGGTCGTGGAATGACGCTCGGCAGGCCACTCGCATTGTTGCTGACCCAGAAGCGGCCTACGGCGAACGCTGCGGTCACCGTTGTGCACACAGGGGTTGCGAACTGGCCCGACTACACGCGACGAGCTGACATTGTCATAGCTGCCGTCGGTGTACCGAACATCTTGAAACCAGAGCACATTCGCGACGGGGCAGTGGTTGTCGGCGCTGGTGTGCAGTACGAAGGCCGCAAGGTATTAGGAGATGTAGACGAACGCTGCGCAGAAGTTGCGTCCTACATCACACCGCGAATTGGTGGCGTAGGACCGACAACCATCGCGATGTTGTTCAAGAACGCTGTAGACAATGCTGAGCGGCGGATGAGGTTTTCTTGAGCATCCCGCCGCAACCAGAGATGCCGTATAGCTCTGAAGCGCTTTGTCCGTTGTGCGGTAGTCCACGTCCGAACCGTGATTCGCGGTGCACCGAATGTGGCCTGTTTCCTGGGCTAGGACCAAACGAAAAGAATCCATTTACCAAACGCACAGCCTTGAAAATGTTGGGCGCGTTTGCTGGCATTTACCTGTTCGTAATGGTGTGCCTCCTCGCGAATTGATCGGGCCGTGAGCAATGGCTACGCGTGATACTTGCTGAGCTAGTAACTCGCCATACGCGAAGACACATGCCAACGCGACGCGTATCTGCTGGGTCGGCATTCTTGCCGTTGTCGGGCGCGAGTTCACATGGTGCGCTGCTCATCGGCGCTGTGGTGCATGAATTTGTGACTTCTTTAGACGATGACAACCGCGAAGACCTTCGTGCGTTTTTGGCCGATGCCGTGGACGGCATCGAGATTCCGCGCATCGTGATGCGGCACCGACTCCAGGCCGACACACACGGACTTGATTTGTCGCGTCATCGGGTAGAGCAGAGAGGCGACGTGTTGATTGTCGAACTTGACACGCACGGTGCGGCGTTGCCGCAACTTTTAGGTCTAATTCTTGCAATCTCGAATTTGCCTCCATCATCTCGTCACAGCGGGCTTTCGGTCGCGCGCCGGGCTCTCGAAGGGCGTAGCCCGTTTGGCAGGCAAGGAGTACTCGTGAGGCGAATGAAAGACGGGATCGCACATGAGGTCCCTTGGGCGCAACGAGCGGACTGGGTGCAAGGAGCATCCTTAGAAGAAGCCGTTTGGGCAGGTATTGACTCTGAGCGACGTTGGGCAATGGAGGTGCTCGGTATTCCGGCGTCTAGTGCTGTGCGCCGTGATGACATCAATCGCCGTTACAGGCGTTTGCTACGCGATGCACATCCAGACACCGGTGCTGTGCGCGTCGGTGCCGCTGAACGCATTGAAGAGCTCGGAGTCGCTCGGGAACTACTGCTCGACCTGTTAAACAACCCAGGAACCGACGCTTCGCCACCATCATCGGCGCGCCAATAGAGTCGGCTCATCGTTCCTTCGGAGGTGTCCTAGCCATGAAAACCCCTGTTCGCGTCGCTGTCACTGGTGCTGCTGGTCAAATTGGGTACAGCTTGCTGTTTCGCATCGCAAGTGGGTCGATGCTCGGCCCAGACCAACCGGTGGCGTTGTCTCTACTCGAAATCACGCCAGCGCTCGGAGCGCTCGAAGGCGTGATGATGGAACTTGATGACTGTGCGTTCCCGTTGCTTGCTGGCATCGAAGGCACAGACGACGCCAAGGCTGCGTTTGCAGGAGCTAACTACGGCCTGCTCGTTGGTTCTGTCCCACGCAAGGAAGGCATGGAGCGTAGTGACCTTCTAAAAATCAACGGTGGAATCTTTACGACCCAAGGCCAAGCCATCGCAGCGGGTGCAGCCGACAATGTCAAAATTCTCGTTGTTGGCAATCCAGCCAACACCAACTGCCTGATAGCCATGAACAACGCCAAGGGCGTGCCTGCCGACCGCTTCACCGCGATGACTCGCCTCGACCACAACAGGGCGATGGCACAACTTGCGAGCCGCACAGGATCGAGTGTCAACGACATCACGAAGATGACGATCTGGGGCAACCATTCGGCAACGCAGTTCCCAGATCTTTTTCATGCCGAAGTAGGTGGCGCAAACGCGTACGACCTCGTCGGCGACCACGACTGGTATGAGAACTCTTACATCCCAACGGTGCAGCAACGTGGTGCAGCGATCATCAAGGCGCGCGGGCTTTCGTCGGCGGCTTCGGCTGCTAATGCTGCGGTCGACCACATGCGTACTTGGGCGCTCGGCACTGCAGCTAACGACTGGGTGAGCATGGGTGTCTGCTCCGACGGTAGCTATGGAGTTGACGAAGGACTCATTTCGTCGTTTCCTTGCACGACTGCAAATGGTGAGTATTCGATCGTGCAGGGCGTGGCTCTGAACGATTTCGCTCAAGGCCGCCTTGACGCGACTGTCGCCGAACTCCGTGAAGAACGCGACGCTGTAACTGCACTCGGCCTTATCTAACAGTCAAGTACAGATTTCTTGGCTCGGTTTCTTGCCGTCGAATTAGGCTAGATATATGGCACTTTCCAAGTTAAATACGGCCTGTCCGCTCGACTGTCCCGACACGTGTTCGATCACGGTCACGGTCGATGACGGACGCCTCATTGCTGTTGATGCCGGCCCCGGAAACCCCGTGACCGATGGTTTCATTTGTCAGAAGGTGAAGCATCATCCGCGACGCGTATACGCGCCAGAGCGCGTGATGACCCCGCTAATTAGAACAGGCGCCAAAGGCAGCGGCGAATTTAGTGAAGCCTCGTGGGACGAGGCACTCGACTTGATCGCAGCGAAGTTGACCGAAAGTATCGCTGCACACGGCCCAAGTTCTTTGGTCCCTTATCTTTACAACTCTTCTACTGGTTCGTCGCAGGGCACACTTACAGACAAGCTCTTTCGACGTCTTGGTGCGAGCAGGGTCGACCACACAATTTGCGCACTAACGAATGCGTTCGCGCACATCGCCGTGTACGGCGACATGAGTTCGGCTGACCCGCGCGACGTCGTGCATGCAGAACACGTCATTATCTGGGGCGCCAACCCGACCATCTCAAATGTTCACTTTCCGCCTCTCGTAACTAAAGCCACGAAGGCTGGCGCCAAACTCACGGTCATTGACCCTCGTGCGACAGCGATGGCCAAACGTGCCGATCATCACATCGCGCTACGCCCGGGCACCGATGTCGTGTTCGCTTACGCCGTTGCGCGCGAGCTTCGCGAACAAGGTGGCTTGGCTACAAGCTTCTTGGACGAGCGCGCAGAAGGTGTTACTGAGTTCATCGCGGCTGCAGACGAGTGGACGCTTGAGCGGGCCGCGATTGAGTGCGGTGTCGCCGAAACAGACATCACGATTTTTGCTACTGCCCTCGCACAGACCAGCAAAACCTTTTGGCGCGTTGGCTGGGGTCTCGAACGCAACCGCAATGGCGGAAGCGGTTGCGCCGCAGTGTTTTCACTGCCAGTGTTAGCTGGTCACTTTGGTCAACTTGGTAGCGGGGTCATGTACTCGACCTCTGACCAAACGCCATACAACTATGACGTCTGTGACCCGGATACTCCTGCTGAGTTGCGCAAGGGTCGTCACGTAAACATGAACACCTTTGGAAAGCTTCTCGTCGATCCCGACGGAGAAGAACCGGTTCATTTCCTATACGTCGAAGGCAACAATCTCGCCGTCACGAACCCGGCGCAAGCCACGGTTCTAGCGGGTCTCGGTCGCGACGATCTTTTTATCGTCGTGCACGATCAGGTACTAACCGACTCTGCGTTATTTGCAGATGTCGTGCTTCCAGCAACAACGCATTTCGAAGCTCGCGATGTGGCTGGCAGCTACGGCACGTACATGTTTCAAGAGATGCCGGCAGTAATCGATCGTGTTGGTGAAAGCCGCACCAACAATGAAGTAGCGGCGGCACTAGCGGCGCGCCTTGGTTTCGATGCAGATGCCTACGACCCGAGCGAAGCCGCAACAATCGAAGGCGCGATTTCGGACGGCGGAAGCGCGCGAAGTAAGCGTGAAGTGCGCAAGGAAGGGTCAACGGTCCAACTTCGCGATGTCTTCCCGAGCGGAAAGTTCCAGCTTGCCTCAATACCGACACTAGGCGTCCCGCGCTATCAGCGTCTCGTCGATAGCTATCCGCTCACGATGCTCACGCCAGCTACGCACAAGACAATCAACTCGATGTTCGGTGAGTTCCAGAAGGCCGACACGAGCATCCACATGCATCCAACCGACGCTGCCGCACGCAGCCTTACTGACGGCGAAGCAGTCGTCGTTAGCAACGACCGCGCGCAAGTGTTTACAACACTCACCATCGACGCGGACGTGCGCCTAGGTGTCACGACGATGGCCAAGGGTGTGTGGCGCAAAGATTTCGAAGGTGGGCTCACCCCGAACGCCCTTTGCCCTGACACACTCTCTGACCTCGGCGACGGCGCATGCTTCAATGACGCGAGAGTCGAGGTTGAGCGCCGTGACAGCGCTCCGGTCTAGAGTCGAAGCCATGGTTCGCGTCTGGACACAAGACTCGGTAGTCGGTCCGATCACGGTCGTTGCTGGTGAGCATGGTGTACGCGAAATTGCGTTCGCAGACACCGAAGATGTCGACATCGCAGGCCGTAACGGCGATCGCGACGAAGAAGTGGCGACCGCTATTGATCGTTGGCTCTCTGGCGAGGTGCACTCGCTTGATTTCGAGATCGACATGTCTGGCATTGACGGTTTTCGAAGAAGAGTCCTCGATACTTTGGTGCAGCACGTCGGGTGGGGAGAGACTGTTACCTACGGTGAACTAGCAGAGTTGGCAGGGAGTCCGGGTGCTGCGCGTGCGGTTGGATCAGCGATGGCTAACAACCCGATTCTTTTCGCCGTGCCATGCCATCGAGTGCTCGCCGCCGGTGGCCGCATCGGAGGCTACGGCGGCACGGTCATGCCTAACTCTGATCCACTTTCGATAAAGCGAACTCTCTTGGCGCACGAAGGCGTAACTGTCAAGGGCTAACGGCGGAGACTAGAAGTGCACGACGGTGGCAAAAAGGCGATAATCGCGGCGTTTTTCGCGAACCTTGGTATCGCGATTAGCAAACTCATTGCTTGGGCCATCACTGGCTCTGCCGCAATGCTCGCAGAATCGATCCACAGTCTTGCCGATTCTGGTAATCAAGGGCTGTTGATGTTCGGCGCGCGCCACGCGCGGCGCAAGCCCGATGCCGAACACCCATTCGGCTACGGAGCAGCACGATATTTCTGGGCCTTCATTGTTTCTCTTGTCTTGTTCAGCCTCGGAGGCGTGTTCGCGATCTACGAAGGCGTCACGAAACTTGCGCATCCGCACGAACTCGGGAGTCCCAATTGGGCGATCGGCGTATTGCTTTTCGCGATTGTGCTCGAATCATTTTCGTTGCGCACCGCCGTTCGCGAAACGAAACCGCATCTGCGCGGTCGCAGCCATTGGCGCTTCATCCGCCACTCAAAGAACCCAGAACTTCCGGTCGTGTTGCTCGAAGATGTTGGAGCACTGTGTGGTCTTGTCTTGGCGTTGGCGGGTGTTGTTGTTGCTCATGTAACAGAAGATGCGCGGTGGGATGCCGCCGGCTCTCTAAGTATCGGGGTGCTGCTGGTAGTTATTGCTGCGGTGCTCGCGTTCGAGATGTCGAGTCTCCTGATCGGCGAAGCCGCCGACGTCGACGACATCGAGACCATCAAGACAGAGATCGAGACGTCGCCATCTGTACACAGAATCATCCATATGCGGACGATGCAACAGGGACCAGACGAGATCACGGTGGCTACGAAAATTGAGTTCGATCGGTCGCTTGATATCGCCGCCTTGGCGGATGCCATCGACGCGATAGAGGCGCGCATCCGTGTAGAGATTCCTAATGCCCGCCTGATCTTTATCGAACCAGACCTATTCAGGCAACAAACGACGAGCGTGGAGCAAGCATGACTGAAGTAGGTCGCGGCACCAAGGTTTTCGATTCCGAAGCAGTGCGTGGAAGTTGGCGTTTCTTGAACACTCCGCTCGATGTGCTTGAACTTATGGATTCCTCTGCAGAAGGCGTGATTGCTGGGGTCGCCGATGCTGGCGCAACGTTTCTTGCGCCTATCTTCGACGAACTTACGGCGGTTGTGTGCATGTCCGGCACCCCTCTAAGCCACATCGGAATCGTTAGCCGCGAGTATCAGGTCCCGTGCCTAATGGGAACGACTCTCACCGAAACATTGAACGAGTTCGATGAAGTAGAGGTCGATTGCAGTGGCGATATTGGGATACTTAGGCGTGCCTAATGGCCGACCTCGATAAGACGGCAGTCAACGACCTCATCTTGTATCACTCGCGCATCAGTTGGAATCTCACAAGCCAACGCACAGCACTCGAGTCCGCGCTCATCCCAGTTACCGCGTACATCTTGATTGCGTGTATCGAGTGCTATCGGCGATACCCAGACATGATTGACAAGATCGCAGAGGCCATGTCGCCGGAAGAACTTGGTCGAAGGGGACGCGAACTCGGTAACGAAATCGACACGGTCCGGCTCTGGTCAATTGCGAACTTCCCATTGGTTGGACGCAACGTTCTCGTGAGCGTCGGAATGGTCGATCCGGTCGAAGACGAACACCGCCTCGCCACGATTTTCGACTTCTGGAGGCGTTGTGCCGCTGAATTGCGTGGCAACGATGGCACGTTGCAATGTGCAGACGCGGAAGGCCTTTCGACTCCGTTCTCTCGATTAGTTCCCGAGATTGCTGCCGCCTGCGAAGAAGTAACTGACGAAGCAGAACTGCGTCGCATTACGCGACTAAATGCGTTGCTCACTAGCTATGAATTTCTGCTTTGGTTCGATACCCGGTCTGGCTATCAAGACAGTGGTCCATATCCGCTCGCCGACGGTAGGTCGTTGTTGCTTCGCCAGTTTGTGAAACTCGGTCCGTCCGATTTTGAATGGAGCCACGAGACGGCGCAAGAGATGCCGTACCAGTCAGTGTTAGCGGCGTTCGTGCTCGATGGGGTCGAGTTCGGCATCACTGACTTCGGGACTGCCGTGACGTCACCTCAGCACTACCTCGGTCATGTGAAGGCGGCCGCATTTTTCGATACATCTGACGGAAAGCTGAACCTGATCGACCGCGGCGGGCAAGACGCGCTAAGTGTCGCTGCTAAGGCATCGCAGAACAAGCAGTACAGGATGATTTCAGAAATGACCCGTGAGCAGAAACTCCACGCGGGCGCGTACGTCTATTTTTCTTTCTTGAGGCCTTTCGCGACGGTCGCTGGCATAGAAGATGAACTCGATTGGACCGTGCCTCGGGACAGCTTGGACTTGTACCCGTTCGTGTCGCTCATAGAAGGCACGCCAGATTCACTCGAAACCTTCCCAGATACTTATTACCCACAGATCCCTTAGTCGAAGAGGCGGGGATCACGCGTTTCGCATTGGTTTGGTGACTTTGACTACGGTCCAAGCCAATGGACCTGAAAAACCTTGAGCCACGCCAAGTCGCGCTGTTCGCATCGCGCGGACGCTGCGTCGTCGGCATCATCTGTATCGTGTTGCCGTCGCTAGCTAGCCGGATACTCGTAGGCAAGTCAGATCCTGCGACGAAGGCACTCGTTCGGGTTTTTGGTATTCGCGATCTCGCTTTGGGCATCGGCGCGCTGACCGCGATCAAAGAACACAAGCAGGATGCAGAATGGCTTTCGATGGGTGCTACATGCGATGGCTTCGATGCCATCGTGTGCATCGCGTCGCCAGGACTACCCAAGCGAACTCGTCTCTTCGGTATCGGCGCGGGAGCGCTCGGCGCTTACCTCATGAAGTTGAGCCGTGACTTTGCTGCCGAACGTGAAGCGCCAGCCGAACCAGTTGGCTGACGTAACGCTCGTCTAAAAATCGATAGCGCTTAGTTCAGGAATCCACTTACGGGAGCGCTCGACTGCGGCGTTCCACTTTTCTCGATCTAGTGCTTCGCCAGGTTCGATGCGTGTGCGTGGCGCCCACGCGCCCGCGATGTCGGCCATCGATTTGTATTCGCCGAGCGCAAGCGCTGCAAGTAACCCTGCTCCGAGAGTTGTGGCTTCGCGAACTCGAGACACCTCGATCGGTCGTTGTGAGGCATTCGCAAGTGCTTGGACGAAAGTTGTGTTGTCGCTCATTCCGCCATCTATCCGCAGGGTATCGATGGCTATTCCTGAGTCTGCTTCGGCGGCCTCGACGAGGTCGGTGCCACGTTGCGCAACGCCCTCTAATACCGCACGCACGATGTGCGAACGAGTAGTACCTCTCGTGATCCCGAACAGTGCCGATCGCGCCCCGTGGTCCCAATGTGGCGTGCCGATACCTACTAGTGCGGGTACATAAACAACGCCGTCGGTGTGGTCGCACTGAGCAGCCACTTGGTCGGAGTCTGCGGCGCTGTCGATGAGCCCCATGTCGTCACGTAGCCACTCGATGTTGGTTCCGGCGCCGAGCATGATGGCTTCGAGTCCCCATGTTGTCGTGTCATCGATCCGCCACGCTGCGATTGGGAAACTGCCATGCGTGTAACGCTCGCCGACGCGGGTGCCGCCATCGCCGAGATTCAGGTTGAGCATTCCGCCAGTTCCGAACGTGATTTTCGCTTGCCCCGTCTCGACGCACGACTGGCCGGCTAGTGATGCTTGCTGATCTCCGATAAGCGCGACTATTGGGGGTTGCCCTGCCAGCGCAAGTGCTCGACCAGCCTCGCCTGCTGAACTAACGATTCGGGCCATCGCTCGTTCTGGAATGTTCATCGCCGCAAGCGCCGCAGCGTCCCACTCGAAGAATCCGAGACCTTGCGGACCGAAGTTGCATAGCCCTGTGACACCAGCGTTGGTCGAGTCAGTTATGTGAGCGCTTCCGTTCGAAATGACCCAGGCGATCCAGGAGTCCACAGTGCCGACCACCAGATCGCGATCGCGGTTCTTGTCTACTTGGTCCCAGAGCCACTGTGCTTTGGTCGCCGCCTGGTTAGGTGCGAGCCGCAGACCGTGCTCGCGCGCCATGAAACATTCGCCGATGGTGCGGAGGTCCTGCCAACCGAGACCCCGACCGACTGGTTCTCCAGTCTTCCTGTCCCAAAGAACGGTCGAAGATCGCTGGTTCGTTATTCCGACACCGTCGACTTGGGTATCGGTGAGGACTTCGTTAGCCATTGCCAGAGCAGTTGATGCCATTCTTGCTGCGTCGAATTCGACGAGTCCACTAGCTGGTGAATCTGGCAACATCGGATTCACCAGTTCGCGTTCGATTTGGCCATCGCCGCGCACAACCGAGGTGCGAATGCTGCTTGTGCCGATATCGAGAACGAGAGTGCGGACTGTCATCGTTGACCTTTCACCAGCCGGATGGACCCCAAGGCGACGCAAGCCCGAGTTTGCCAGGATTCAATATGCCGCTGGGGTCTAGAGCGTTCTTGGTTGTCTGCAACACGCCGAAGGCGTCGCCTAGCGCCTCTGCAACATAGCGACTGCGATGCAGCCCAACCCCATGATGGTGGCTCAACGCGCCGCCGTTGGAGAGGACAGCTACAACGCCAGCGTCCCACATAGCCCTGTAGCACTTGTCCTTCTCATCAACTGGTGGACGGGCAGCGAAAGTGAAGTAGAGACAGCCGCCGTCGGCATAGGAGTGTGACTGATGCGCTGTTGCTACGAGTGCATGTTCAACGCCCAATATTGCGGCGCGAACAGCATCGTATAAAGCCGGAAGCTTCGCCCACGGTGCCGCGATTTCCATCGTGTCGACAACAATGTCGCGCGACACGAGCGCTTGCAATGCCGAAACGTCGTTGCGATGCCCGAGCCATTTGTCGACGAGTGAATCATCGAGTCTCTCGGCGGACTCACATTCTTGTGCGATGACGCGCATCGAAGCGCCGACGAGTTCTGCGTCACCTTCATCGAGTACTAGCAACACGGCTAGAGAACCAGTTTCATAGTTGCGATGGGCTTCGGATGGGTCATAGAGACGGAATACTGCAGGATGCGCGCCCCTGTGCACGCACTTGCGCATCGCATCGAGTGCATCTACGAAGGACTCGAATCCATACGCTGCTTTGCTCGAGTGGTCCGGGAGTGCGTGCACGCGGAGCCGAGCGCCAGTAATGACACCGAGCGTTCCTTCGGATCCCACGAACAGCTGAGTCAGATCGGGGCCAACAGCAGAACGCGGAGCTCCGCCTGTCTTGATCATCGTGCCGTCAGCGAGCACAACATCGAGACCCACAACGATGTCTTCGATCTTGCCGTATTTGCCGGAGAGTTGACCTGCGCCGCGACATGCGAGCCACCCACCGACGGTTGACAAGGCAATCGACTGTGGCCAGTGGCCGCATGTCAGGCCGTACTTGTCACGGAGTTCATCTTCGAATACATCGCCGAACATGCCAGGTGCGACGTCAACGGTCATCGACGTGGCATCTAATGACCTGATGCCAGTGATCGCAGTCATGTCAAGCGACACGCCGCCATGTACGGGGATGCTCGCGCCGAGTACACCCGAACGACCACCGGCTGCGGTGACAGGAATTCTTGCGGCATTACAAATCCTCAATACAGCGGATACTTCATCGGTCGATGTTGGGCGAGCCACTACGGATGCGAGTGAGCCGACTGCGTTGCCGCGCGCCCAGTGCATGGCCAGCGGCCACCAGTCGCGGGACGATTCTGCGATCGTCGCAGTGTCGGCGGTGATTTCGCAAACGCCAGCGAGTTGGGCGCGCACCTCGTCTGAGATGTTGACACGCTCTGCCGAAAGATAATTGCGCGTGGGGCCTTGTCCTTCGAATGCAATCGGCATCGTCGGTTCGCCGCGATTGGTGTGCATGACCATGAGAGTTCCTAACTTGTAGAAGCCAGCGGAGCGTTAGGACCCGAGCGCCGAGTCGATGGCAGCGATAGAAGGATCTGCGGCAGCGCGTTCTTTTTCTGCGAAAGTCCGATAAGCGCCGACCTGTCGCGAGCGCTCGTCGGCATCCCATGCGAGTTCGTCGCCGATGAGATCGGCAACGGATTCCGCCGCCGCAATGGTCGCGTCTCGACCCAACAGAAGCGCCCGCGTGCGACGCGCAAAAACATCGTCGAGAGTGGTCGCCATTTCGTGGCGCACGGCGTACACGGCCTCGGCACGCAAGTAGGGCAAACCCGGGACTAGGGGCCCGCCTAGGTTCGAGTCGAGGTCAACCAGTTGGCGAATGTCGGCTGCTTTCGATCCGTAGCGCCCGTGAAGGTGATCATCTGATTGCGTATCGTCCCAGCCTTCGCCGCCAGTGATGACTACGCGCTTGGTACCAGACTTCTGACCGTGGCCTAGCGCTTCGACGGCTTCGTCGATCGCATCGGCGGCCATTCGTCGGTAGGTAGTTAGCTTGCCGCCTGTAACAGTGAGCATGCCGCTTGTCGACCGAGTGATTGCGGCCTTGCGCGACAGGTCGGCGGTACGGGTTGAAGCCGTATCTTTCACGAGTGGCCTCAGTCCAGCCCAAGAACCAGTCACATCGGATTCGTCGAGTTTTGCGTTGGTCGAGAAATTGATTGCAGAAAGCAAGTACGAAACTTCTTCGGCTGTGCACTGAGGGCTATCGATGTCGCCTTCGTAATCGGTGTCAGTTGTGCCGACGTACGTGTAATTCCCCCACGGCACGACAAATACCGAGCGCCGATCTTTGGGCACTGGGACTACGGCGGCGATCGAGTTTTGTACTTTTCCCCACGGAACCGTGACGTGGACTCCTTTTGCTGGTCGGATAGTCGAGACGCGGCCGGGTTCATCTAGTGAGCCGAGGTCATCTGCCCAAACTCCGGTGGCGTTAATGACTTGGGTTGCACGAATTTCGATCTCTTCTGCGTCGGCACTGACTACCGCACCTACACATTTGCCATTCGAGTCTTTGAGCAGTCCAGAGACAGTTGCACGATTGGCGATAGCTGCACCGTGGGCGGCCGCAGTCTGGGCGATGTTCAACGTGAGCCGCGCGTCGTCGGCGCGTGCGTCGTAGTACAGGTATCCGTAGGCGATTCGATCTTCGCGCAGTGTCGGCACGTACTGCTTTGCTTCAGAGACTTTGAGTTTCTTGTGCATCTTGCCGATGCGCATACCGCCCGTGAAGTCATACATCCACATCGATGTTCCAACAAGGCGGGCAATACGACGATCGAACAGTCCGTCTTTGCCTTTGAACACAGGCAACAAGAAGGGCAAAATTCTTACGAGATGTGGTGCAGTATGGCGCAGAATTTGACGTTCGGCGAGCGCCTCGTAGACGAGACCGATCTCTTTTTGTTGTAGATAGCGCAAACCACCGTGGATCAGCTTGGAACTCTTCGAGCTAGTTCCAGACGCGAAGTCGTCGCGCTCTACTAGGGCCGTTTTGAGCCCGCGACTCGCCGCATCTAGTGCACACCCGACTCCGACTATGCCACCGCCAATAACTAGGACGTCGAAAGTCTCGTCGCGCATGCGACTCAACATCTCGGACCGAGAAAACGCGTTCATCGTTGCGAGGTTACTTGTAGGTAATGAAGGGTCTCTTGTAGGGAGTCATAGCTATAGCTTGTTGTCGATCCTGTGGCGCGAGTTCAGATCACTTGGCCGGGATTGCCATCGGCGGCAATTACAGCTAAGCCAGCCTCTGCCCACGCTCGCATCCCGCCTGCCAGGTTTGCAGCGTCGATGCCCTTGCCGACCAAGAACTCTGTGGCCTTCAATGACCGACCGCCGACCTTGCAGATACAAATGACTTGCCTGTCGCTCGGGACTTCCGCGAACCGATTTTCGAGTTCCGCGAGCGGGATCCATGTGGCGGCAAGCGAACGTCCGGCAGTCCATTCATCGGCGTTGCGCACGTCAAGCAGAAACGAACCGGATTCGACCAGCGAAGCACCTTCGATTGCCGTGACTTCATGGACCATCATGCGATTTCCTCCGCTTGTTCTTCCGCTTGGACGTGCCTAGTTGCTAACGCGCGCAGAATCTTGTAGTCGGCCTTGCCGTTCGGCGCTCGATGTAGCGAGTCGAGCATTATTGCGCGCTTCGGAACTTTGTAGCCAGCGAGACCAGCGCGTGCGAACTCGCGAAGGTCCGCTTCAGTCGTATCGCTATGTGGTGCGAGTTCTACGAGTGCCACCACCATCTCGCCCCAACGCGCATCAGCTACGCCGACGACAACGCAGTCGAAGACATTGGCGTGGGCTTTCATGCGCAGTTCAACCTCCTCCGGATAGATCTTCTCGCCACCGGAGTTGATGCAAGCCGAACCGCGCCCAAGCAAGGTGATCGTGCCGTCGGTTGAGACGGTTGCATAGTCGCCGGGCACTGAGTATCGCCTGCCAGCGACGCTGCGAAATGTTGAAGCAGTTTTTTCTGTGTCCTTGTAGTAACCGAGGGGGATCGGACCACCGACGCCGAGCAATCCGATGCGGTCGTCGCCCCGCACAATGAGTGTGTCATCGTCAGCGATTACGACCATGCGGTCAGAAAGTTTGAACGATGCTGGCTTGATTTCTTCGGCCTCGGTTACCTCCGAACGACTCATGATGCCTTCGGACGCACCTAACGAATCGACGATAGTGATTCCAGGAAGGTGTTCGAGCAGTGCGCGTTTGCATTCGGGGCTAAACGTGACGCCAGATGACGTGATCGCTACAAGCGAACTTAGATCCCGAGTTCTTTCGGTATTTTCAAGTTCAGTGATGAGCGGTCGAGCAAATGCGTCTCCGACGATCGTGACGACCTGTACCCGTTCGCGTTCGACCGCGTCCCACATTGCCCCTGCGTCGAGACGCATGTCGTCAAGTAACACAACTGTGCCTCCGCCGGACAGAGTCGCGAGAGCCATGAACAGTCCTGTCCCGTGCATCAACGGACACGCGGGAAGCAGAGACGCGGCACTACGGCCTTTGGCGATAGTGACAGCGACATCAGGTGGTTCTGAGTGCGGTCGCGCCATTTGCCAAAGGGCGATGGCGAGGTCGTCTGATCGCCACATCACAGCCTTCGGATATCCGGTCGTACCACCGGTGTAGATGAAGATCAGGTCATCTCCACTCGGCTCGCGGTCTAGTTGCGCTGTGTCGGTCGCAAGCGCATCAGCCCAAAGTGTTGAGCCGCTCAAGCTGCTACCGAGCCGCTCACGCGGAACCTCAATCAAAATTAGGTCGGGGTTGCGGTCACGGCCCGCAGCGGCCGCATCGGAGAACGTGTCGTGGTAGACGAGTGCGGAAGCGTCAGAGTTATCGATCAGGTATGCGACTTCTTCGCCTGTGTATCGGTAGTTGACATTGACCGGGACTGCGCCTAGTAGTTGCGTAGCGAAAAAGCTGACCATGTAGTGCGGGGAGTTGACGAGTTGAATAGCGACCTTGTCGTCTGCCCTGACTCCACGGGTCGCGAGGAACCCGGCTAGGGCAGTGGCCTCTTTTAGGAAGTCGCCGTAGCTCAGGTGAGTTGCGCCGCACACGAGTGCCGTGCGTTTAGGAGCTAGTTGCGCGACGGTTCGCCACGATCTAGCGAAGGAGTGTCCGCCGATGGCCGAGGGGTCATAGCTCATGGCGAGCGAGGCTAGAGCGGGCGTACCAGCGTGGTCGGAGCCGAGACGTTGAATGCGCTTAGACGAGCAGCGACGCTTCGACTTGTTTCTGAGTCGCTTCGTCTCTGATGTCAATGACCGTGTCACGGTCGATATCGGTTGGGTTCCTGCCGGTGATGCGTAAAGCGAGGCCAATCAGCAGGGCAAATGGAATTGATCCGACTACCCAAGCCAGGAGCGCAATTTGGTAGGACATCACGGCATAATGATTGCAGAACCCGACGGTATTTGTCGGGATACACAACCGAAGGTGAGCGAAATATTCCAGTTTGTGTGGAAAATTATTGGAAGAACTCCGGAATCATCCCCGCATACTCGAACCTGTCGCCAGAACCGAATATGCCGACCCCGTAATCCTTGCCGCGCGCTTCGATCGTGCGGCCATCGCCGAGACTGATCGCAACGTGCGCTGAACTCGGGCGACCGCCACCGGCTTGGGGCTCGCTCGAGAATGAAAAGAGGAGCGCGCCTGGTGTTTCTAGAGCCTGCTCTACGGGCATGAGCGCATTGCGTTGCTTCAGGTCGAGATACTGCAACCACGATCCATCCGGCACGGAGACCCCAACCTTATTGGCTGCCCATTCGATGAGTTCGGAGCAGTCAAAAGTTTGCGGATTCAGATCTGCTTGGCTGACCTCGTGGCCCATCACGTAAGAGTCGCCGTTTTGTGCAATAGCAAGGTCGATGAACTGATTGATCTTGCTCCCACTCGGAGCACCTACCGCATTTGGCGACAGTCGGCCAGTTAGATAGTTGGCGGGCAGCAAGAACGGTGTGCCGGACAGGGGGTTCTGTGCACTAGGTCCGTCGCTCGCGCCTGTCCCGCTGTATTGGCTCAATATCGACGCGAAATCAGTCGAGCCGCTATCGGCTGGAGAAACATGAACTGTTGCCGAAGGGCCTTGGATCGCAGCGATACGCGACTCCACGCGCGCAATTGACTCAAGACTCACAGTGACTAATCGGCAGGCTCCAAGATGATCTAAGTTTCATCGCATGAGACGACGAGCGTTCCTCGCAGCATCTGTAGCAACTCCACCCGCAATTTTGCTTGGCAGCAAAGTCGCCGCGGCGAAGGGCGATATGCCGTACGGTCCGTTGACAACGACACCCGACGCTCTAGGCATTCTGCTTCCAGAGGGGTTTACTGCGCGGTTAGTCGCGACCTCGGGCGAATTAGTCGCAGGCACAGACTATGAGTGGCATGTCTTCCCAGACGGTGGCGCCTGTTTTGCGACCGACGATGGTGGCTGGATCTATGTGAGCAATTCAGAGGTTGGCCCAGGAACTAGCGGCGTCGGCGCACTCATGTTTGACGCTGACGCCAACGTGGTTGATGCGTATTCCATATTGACAGGAAGCGCGCGCAACTGTGGCGGTGGCGCAACGCCGTGGGGGACATGGCTGTCAGGTGAAGAGGTCGAAACGGGAAAGGTGTTCGAATGTGACCCGACCGGCAAGAACGCAGCGGTCGAACTTCCATCGTTAGGGAGATTCATACATGAGGCCGTCTGCATCGATACCGACCGTGAACAGCTCTACCTAACTGAGGACGCGCCAGACGGTGGTCTATATCGATTCACGCCAGATGCTTACCCGGATCTTTCGGCAGGATTACTCGAGGTCGCGGGAGTCACAGAAGGCACGGTTACATGGCACACGGTGCCGGACCCGCTAGCGGCAACGACGGCGACCAGGGCTCAGGTCGCTGAGTATTTCCCATTCAACGGAGGCGAAGGCATCTACTACCGCGACGAGATCATTTGGTTCGTCACCAAGGGCGACCATGGAGTCTGGAAACTCGACGCGAACACAGACAAAATCGAACAGATCTATAAGGGCTCGGAAGAAGACGGTGTTCTCGGCGAACCGGACAACGTCGTGATCACGAGCTACGGCGATGTGCTGATCTGCGAAGACCAAGGTGCGGATCAGCAAGTGGTCCTTGTGACTGCCGACGGAGCAATGTCGCCGATCATGCAACTAGTCGGCCAAGAAGGAAGCGAACTAGCAGGCGCTGCGATGAACCCTGCGGGTGACCGCATGTATGTTTCGAGCCAGCGCGGCGGGGGCGGTGGCCTCACTTATGAGATAGCCGGACCGTTCCGCTCAGGGGGAGCGTCTGCTTCGACGACGACGACCGTTAGCTCACAGACGACGGCGCTTGCCACGGCCACTCGACCAGCAGAAGCCCCAGATGACCCGCCAGCGTTCCTGCTTGTCGGAGTTGGCGGTGCGCTAGTAGCAGCGATTGGTTACGGCGTATACAAACTGCGTGACCGCAATAGCGGCTAGGGGAATACCTGTCCGGCTAGGCGCCGTTGCTTGAGTTGTGACTTCACGTAGTCCTTGTTCAGCATCGCTATGAAGTCGACGCTGATTTCTTTCGGGCAAGCGGCCTCGCATTCACGAAAATTCGTGCAACTGCCGAAGTACATCTCCATGGTTTCGACCATGTCGATGGTTCGGTCCCATCGCTCGGCCTGGCCCTGCGGCAACAAGTTCAGGTGAGCAAGCTTCGCCGAAGTAAAAAGTTGCGCAGCGCTGTTAGGACATGCAGCTACACATGCGCCACAACCAATGCATTGAGCCGCATCCATCGCTGTGTCGCTGACAGCCTTCGGTACAGGGATCAGGTTCGCGTCTGGCGCTGAGCCAGTTGGCGCGGTGATGTATCCGCCAGCTTCGACGATACGGTCTAGTGCCGAACGATCGACCGAAAGGTCCTTGTTGATAGTGAACGCTGCTGCGCGGAACGGCTCTACGGTGATGTGGGCGTTGTCGTTGAACTTGCGCATGTGTAGTTGGCACGTCGCGGTGCCACGCTCGGGTCCGTGCGGCACGCCATTGATCATCATTCCGCAGCTACCGCAGATGCCTTCGCGGCAGTCGTGATCGAAAGCGATCGGTTCTTCGTTGTTCTCGATTAGCCGCTCGTTCAAGGTGTCGAGCATTTCGAGAAAGCTCATGTCGGGCGAAACATCGTTGACGTCGTAATCCTTGAAAGCGCCTGGCGCGTCTGGCCCAGATTGGCGCCAGGCAGTGACCTTGATGTGCATTTTCGGCGCGCTCACTTGTAGCTCCTAGTCGCGAGGTGGACTTCCTTGAATTCCAAGTCTTCCTTGTGCAAAGTAGGAGCCGTGTCAACTCCGTTGAACTCCCATGCGGCAACGTACGCAAAGTTCTCGTCGTCGCGCAGAGCCTCGCCTTCGTCTGTCTGATATTCCTCGCGGAAGTGACCGCCGCAGCTTTCTTTGCGTTGTTGCGCGTCGTTGCAAAGCAATTCGCCGAACTCCAAGAAGTCCGCAACACGACCAGCTTTTTCGAGCGACTGATTCAGGCTCTCGTTGTCTCCGAGCACACGGACATTGGTCCAGAACTCTTCGCGAATCGCGGGAATGTCTGCGAGCGCTTTGGAGAGACTTGCCTCTGTACGTCCCATTCCGCAGTTCTCCCACATGACCTTGCCGAGTTCGCGGTGAATGTCGTCGACCGTGCGGTCGCCCTTGATGGATAGAAGGCGTCGGGAATTTTCGGCGACTTTTGTCTCTGCCGCTTTGAAGACCGGCTCATCTGTGGCGAGCGGGGCCGTGCCGAGCAGAGGTGCAAGGTAGGCACCGATCGTGTACGGAAGAACAAAGTATCCGTCGGCAAGACCCTGCATGAGTGCCGATGCGCCGAGACGGTTAGCGCCATGGTCCGAGAAGTTGGCTTCTCCGAGAACATAGAGGCCCTCGAGGTTGCTCATTAGATTGTAGTCAACCCATAGGCCGCCCATCGTGTAGTGAACAGCCGGGTAGATGCGCATGGGCGTGTCGTACGGGTTGTCGTCGGCTATGCGCTCGTAGATCTCGAAAAGATTGCCGTAGCGCTCCTCGATGACGGGCTTGCCGAGACGACTAATCGCCGCGCCGAAATCGAGGTAGACACCGTTCTTTAGAGGCCCGACACCACGACCTTCGTCGACTTCGCGCTTAGCAGCGCGCGACGCGATGTCGCGTGGCACGAGGTTTCCGAACGCTGGGTAGCGACGCTCTAGGTAGTAGTCGCGGTCGGCTTCGGGGATATCGCGCGGAGAGCGAGAGTCGCCTGAGTCCTTCGGTACCCAGATGCGACCGTCGTTGCGCAACGACTCGGACATGAGCGTGAGCTTGCTTTGGAAGTCATCGCTCGCAGGGATACAAGTCGGATGAATCTGCGTGTAACAAGGGTTCGCGAAATATGCGCCCTGTTTGTGTGCACGCCACGCCGCGGTGACGTTGCTTAGCTTCGCGTTCGTTGAAAGGTAGTAAACGTTGCCGTAGCCGCCTGTGGCGAGCACAACAGCATGACCCGATAGCGAGAACACCGCACCGGTGATGAGGTCTCGACATACGACTCCGACGGCGCGATCGTCCTTAGTTACGAGTTCGAGCATCTCGGTGCGCGTTAGAAGTTCGACGTTGCCGAGCGAGACCTGGCGCGCCAACGCTTGGTATGCACCGAGCAGGAGTTGCTGGCCAGTCTGACCGCGGGCATAGAAGGTTCGCGACACCTGGGCGCCACCGAAAGAGCGGTTATCGAGTTGGCCACCATATTCGCGGGCGAACGGGACGCCCTGGGCAACACACTGGTCGATGATGTTGACCGAAACTTCTGCGAGCCTGTGGACGTTGGCTTCGCGGGCACGAAAGTCTCCACCCTTGACAGTGTCGTAGAACAGGCGGTGCACGCTGTCGCCATCGTTGGGGTAGTTCTTGGCAGCGTTGATTCCGCCCTGCGCTGCGATCGAGTGCGCCCTTCGCGGAGTGTCGTGGAAGCTGATAGCCGTTACCTGATATCCGAGTTCGGCGAGCGTCGCCGCGGCTGATGCTCCGGCAAGTCCCGTGCCAACGACGATGACCTTGAACTTGCGTTTGTTAGCAGGATTTACCAGTGCAGATTCGAACTTGTGGTTTGTCCACTTGTCGGCCATCGGCCCTTCGGGGATGTGCGAATTGAGTGCCATTTCAGTTCTTCTCCCCGAACGCGCCAGACCCAGCGCACGGTTCTTCGATGGGCGTTCCTTCGCATGACTGCTTTATGACTCCGGCGAGTATCGCTACTGGAAAACTGACATTGCCGATCACGATAAGAGCAGCGAATCCTTGTGCGAACCGTTTGCGTGCATTGTTGAAGCGTGGGTTGTTTACGCCGAGACTCTGGAAAATGCTCCACGCTCCGTGAAACAAGTGAATGCCAAGCGCCAGGTTGGCCACGATGTATGCGATGCCGACGACGGGTCGCTCGAGGCTACGCACGAGGTTGTTGTACGGATCGCCGCGTACGAAGTCTGGGTTAGCAGTACCGGCGGTGAGGTCGAGTAAGTGGAACACCACATATAGGCCGACAATGACCCCAGACCAGCGCATTGTGCGGGCGGCAAAACTTGCTGCGATGTAGTCGCGCTCAGATTGATAAGCGACTGGTCGCGCTTTGCGATTGAGGCGAGTAAGCGACACTGCTGCATGGATATGTAATGCGAAAGCGCCAATTAGTCCGAGGCGGATCGTCCACAGGAAAACGGTACGAGGGAGTAGGTGCCCAGGGATCTCGCGGAGTGCTTCGCCGTAGAGGTTGATCTCTTCGCGCGATAGGTAGAGCTTCAAATTGCCAACCATGTGTGACAGCACGAAGCCCATCAGCATGATTCCGGTTATGGCCATGACCCACTTCTTGCCGACGGCAGATCGGTAGAACGTGATCGGCCAAGCGGCGACCTTACGCACCTTTATTTGAGTGACTGCAGACCTTTGCATATTCGTCGAGCTTTCCGCCGAGTAACAAATAACGCTAGAAGCTACCTGCGAGATCGGTCGTCTGTCGGACAGGCCGATGGCATAGTTTGCGCCCTATCCACACGCGAAAGGACTGCGATGTCTGACTTGGAACGCACAGCAGCAGTGATCGAGGCCGGTGTTGCTGACGGCACGCACATCGGAGCCCAACTGTCTGTGTCGCACGATGGCGTTGTACGCGATTTTGTCACCGGAATGAGTAGGCCCGGAGTTGCCATGACTTCGGACTCTCTAATGATCTGGTTCTCGATGAGCAAGGCCGTTTGCGCTGTAGCGATCGCCCAGCAGTGGGAGCGAGGCAAGGTGCGTGTCGATGAACCGGTACAGACGTATCTGCCAGAGTTCGGGGCCAACGGCAAGGAAAACGTCACTATTCGTCACCTGCTCACGCATACCGGCGGATTCCCATGGGCAGATGACATCCTTCGTGGCAAAGTTTGGCGCGAGTCGGTCGAAGAAAATCGGTCGCGGATCTATGCAGCGTCGCTCGAAACCGGGTGGGTGCCCGGCGAACGTGCTGGCTACCACGCAACGAGTGGGCACACGGTGCTAGGAGCGATAGTCGAAGCAGTCGATGGACGTAGTTACGACAAGTATGTGCGTGAGGAGATTTTTCTGCCACTCGGCATGAACGACTCGTGGGTTGGCTTGCCGCCCGACCGCTACGACGCGTACGGCAACCTCATCGGAATGATGCAGAACACGTCAGCCGGTGGTGGGCCGAGCCTTATTGCTATGGAAACTCGCGATGTTGCTGCGATGCGTATACCCGGGGCTAATGGTCGCGGACCGATGCACGATCTACGCAAGCTTTATGAAATGTTTTTAGGGGAAGGGTCGCGTGAGGGTGTACGCCTCTTGTCTCCTCAGACCGTCGCTGCACTCGCTGCGCGGCACCGCGTCGGATTGCTAGATGAGACTTTTGGCATCGTGCTCGATTGGGGACTCGGTCTTTCGATCGACGGCTACATCATGGGACGGCACAGTTCCGTGCGCGCATTCGGCCATGGTGGCTCTCAGAGCTCGGCTGCATATTGCGATCCCGAAAATAATCTCGCGGTAGCAGTGGTGTGCAATGGCATGCCTGGTGGCGATCGCCACGCTGTGCGGATGGACGCAATCGCTACTGCCCTGTATGAAGATCTCGGACTCGCGAACGGCGACGGTAGAAATAAGCCCTATCCGACTACCTCTTTGTGAAAAATTGGAGCGCTGTCACCTAGATCGAGCGTCGTCGTTATTTCTTTCGCATCGAGTACGCGGACATTGCCGACATAACAGATTGAGTCTTCGGCTATCGCGCCCTCGAAGTAGCTAGCTACGCCATCGACGTGCACTGTCACGAGTGCCGAACTAATCGATCTGCGCGTGTCGTTAATCACGTGGACATCGCCTGTTCGGTAGTCGACAAGCGCAATGATCGGTCGCGATGCCGCGGCTACAGCCGAATAACCGAGTTTGGGTACGCGGTAGTGATCGAGGATCGACCAACTAATCGCCGCGTGAGGGTCGCCGAAGGAGAACATGCAGTAGCCGCCGGTTGGCTGATACTTGACGCGTCGCAAGTCTTCGATTTGTAGTTGCAACAAGTTGGCTTGGTATTGCTGCGTTGCATCGCGCCAAGATTCAAAAGTCGCGTGCTCGCTTGAAGGAACTTTGGACTCGAGCAAACGTCGCTGTAAACAATGGTGTTTTTCGAGATGATCCCAGTCGAGATTGGGCCAACCCGTTGGATCGCAAAAGTCAGCGGTGTTCGGGACAGCTTGGGCGCCGAATTCACTCACGAATCGTGCCAGGCGTGGCACGATTTGGAGCGTGCCAGGCATCTCAGTCGCCTGGCCGTGATACCAGCCGAAGTAGAAGTGCGTATCGGTGCCGAGGCTCGCTGGCCCAGGAAGTATTCCAGAGTGGATGTCGACAAAGCGCGACGGGTCGGCCGATCGGATGGCATGTGTGACGACCCTGTCGAGTATCGACTTGTTCCATGAGGGAAGAAACATGGACGCGGCTAGGCGGGCAATAATTTTTGGCGTCATTGTTGCGCCAGTTAGGTCCATTGCTAACGGTTCGTTGTGAGCACACCACATCGCTATCGATGGATGGTGTCCTAGCTCTTCGACGAGTGATCGTGCTTGTGATGTCGCGGCGCGTCGCGCTCCACGGGCGTAACCCCATTGGAGTGGAAAGTCTTGCCATATCAATAGCCCAAGTTCGTCTGCAGCTTCGTAGAACTCTTGTCTCGTGACGTGAGCATGAACGCGCAGCAAGTTCAGGTTCGCGTCGAGAGCTAACTCGATATCGCGACGAAACGAGGCAGGATCTGTCGTAGCAAGATTCGTGCTAGTCGGAGCGTGGTTTGCGCCGCGGATGAACATGCGCTCGCCGTTCACCGTGAAGATCCAGTCCGTGACCGTGATCGAACGCAAACCAATGCGTTTTGAGTGGGAGTCAGAAATCTCGCCACCAACGATCAGGTTCGTTTCGACGGTGACTAACGCCTGCTCACCCATAGTTGCTGGCCACCACAATGGAGGTGATTCGATATCGATCTCGATACGCACATCAGACAGGCCGCCAACGGGGCCGAGATGGCGCTCGACAACCGCGAGCACTTCACCGCTAGCTGAGCTCACCGTGACTTTCGCCGACGAAGCAGCTGGAGGAAATTCGCTGGCATCGACAGCTAGGTCGACGCATACGCGCGCAGTTTCGCCAGTAGCGGCTGTGCATAAAACATTCGCTCTAGCAATATGGAGTTTGCCTGTCTCCCGGACTCGCGCGGAACGCCAGATACCGCCTGGATTGATTGAGTCGTCCATCGCGTCCCAATGGCCAAATACTCCTGTGATGGTGCGTTTCGCTGTGCGATCACGCTGCGGTGGGCAAGCCACCTCTACCCCGAGTACGTGGGAGTCATCGGTGAGGAGTTGTTCGGTGATCTCGAATGAGTGCCGCGCGAAGTAACCCTCGGTGGTCCCTAGGTAGTCGCCGTCGAGCCAGATATCGCCTTGATAGAAGATTCCGTCAAGTTCGAGCCATGCGCGACGATCCCACCCGATGCGTTCGTGGTCGAAGGCACGCCGATACAAGACGGGTCCGTCGTGTCCAGAGAACTCCGGCGTTTCTTGCCAGTGGCTCGGAACCTGAATTGTTGGCCAGTCGGAGTCGTCGAAGGCTGGCTCCGAGAAGGTCTTCGTGAGTTCGCGGTCTGCTCGGATTGCTCGCCACGTTCCATCTAAGTTGGCCATAGGTCGGAGGTTAGGTCGCGATCTCTCGCCCCTACACTGCGGTCGATCTCAGTTCAATGCCAAACGAGCAATACACAAGGAGCACATCAATGAGTCGTTCTGCAACGCTTGGCGAACTACGAGCAAGTGGTTGGGTGAGCCGTCCAGTGAAACAAGAGCTACGCGAGAACGCCGTCGCTCAGCTCCGTGCAGGACGAGCATTGGTTGGTGGGGTTCTCGGCTACGAAGAAACGGTCATGCCACAGCTTGCAAACGCGATCCTTGCCGGTCATGACGTGATCTTCTTGGGGGAGCGCGGCCAAGCGAAATCTCGGATAATTCGTTCGATGGTCGACCTGCTCGATGAGTACATGCCGATTGTTGCAGGTAGTGAAATTAACGACGATCCCTACGCCCCGATTTCGATTCATGCTCGTCATCTCATCGCAGATCGTGGCGACGACACTCCTATCGAGTGGGTCCACCGAAGCCGTCGATTCGGCGAGAAACTCGCTACCCCGGACACTTCGGTAGCTGACCTGATAGGCGAAGTAGATCCGATCAAGGTTGCAGAGGGTCGCTACCTATCTGATGAACTCACGATTCATTACGGTTTGGTTCCACGTACGAATCGTGGAATCTTCGCTATCAATGAACTTCCTGACCTGGCTGAGCGAATACAAGTCGGTTTGTTGAACGTTCTTGAAGAGCGCGACGTTCAGATCCGTGGGTACAAGATCCAGCTTCCGATCGACCTCATGTTGTTTGCATCAGCAAACCCAGAGGACTACACGAACCGAGGCAGGATCATCACGCCGCTCAAGGACCGATTCGGCAGTCTCATAAGGACCCACTATCCCCTCGATGTCGAACACGAAGTCGCGGTAATTGAACAAGAGGCGAGCAGTCTTGCTACGGATGGTGTTGCGGTGGACTTGCCAGGGTTCATGACGGCAATCGTTGCTGAAATAAGTCAACTCGCGCGCAGGTCACCCCACATCAACCAGCGTTCTGGTGTCTCAGTCCGGATGTCAATCACCAACTACGAAATCCTGATCGCTAACGCGACTAGGCGAGCGCTAATGAGCGGCGAAACCATGACGGTGCCCCGGATTTGTGACCTCGACGCGCTTGTCGCATCGACAGGTGGCAAGGTCGAGATTGAGACCATCGAAGATGGCCGCGAGATGCAGGTTCTCGACCGAATCGTGAAAGCGGCGGTACTCGAAACATTTCGCTCGCGCGTTCGTCCAGAGCATTTAGGTGCATTGGTGAAGGCATTTGAGACGGGGCTAGTCGTGAGCGCCGGCGAAGAAGTGCCTAGTGCTGATTACGTGAAACTGCTGCCAGATCTTCCGGGTCTCAGTGGAATCCTCGCCGACCTCGAAGTCGGTGAGTCACCAGCTGCCGTGGCGAGCGCAATGGAGTTCGTGCTCGAAGGCATGCATCTAACCAAGCGGCTCAACAAAGAATCTGTCGGCGGTGCCACTACCTACAGCGGTCGCGGCTAACGCCTCGCGGTGGCTACACGCTTTGCTACGGCCGCACTCGGCCTTGGTTCGCGATCTTTTGTGAATAGGCCGAACTCAACGTCGTAGCCGTGGCTCCATTCATAGTTATCGACGCCCGTCCAGAAAAATATGCCGCGCAGATCGATGTTGTCGCTGATGGCTTCTTCGACTGTCGCCAAACACTCTTCTAGGTAGTTGACGCGCGCAGCGTCGTCTCGGTTCGTGACCGATGTGCCGAGCCCAAGTTCGCACAGCAGTAGTGGCCTATGTGGAAGCTCGTCTTGTAGCCGTCTAAGAGCGATGCCTAGGCCCTCGGGCCAAGGTGAATAACCGAGTGGTCCGACTTGACGCCCGTTTGGATATGGCGACAGCGAGTTGTCGGGAAACACTCCAATGGCGTTGTAATACGAGAATCCGATCAGGTCGCAGGCCTCGCGGAGATCAGGGACGCGTTCGGCAACACGACCGGGTAGCTCAATGATTCCGTCGCGTTCGGCGCGTAGCCAGATTCCCCAAATCGTCTCGTCGACGATGTCGCGGGCGCGGCGACACTCTGGCGTATCAAACATCGCAAATGTTGGTGACAGGTTGTGAATTGTCGCGACCGGTTTGTTGCTACCGCGGAGTTCGCGCCAGGCATCGCGTTGTGCGAGCAGCACACCTCTGTAGGCGTCAAAAAACTTGCGCTGGTCTGTGAGACCGGGCGGGTTCGTGCCAAACAAATACCCGCTCGTCGCGTAGGCAACAGGTTCGTTGATCGGCTTGAATCCGAAGGCGAGTTCGCCAAAGGTCTCTGCACAAAATGCGACATGGCGTGGCCAGTAGTAGCCGCGCGCCTTGTCCTCCAAGAACGCCCGCTCATCTTGGAACCAGCCAGGCAAAGTGAAGTGGTGGAAACATAGCCACGGCTCGATACCGCATTCCCTTGCCGTCGTGAGCAATTCCAAGTAGCGCTCAATTTCTGCCTGGTCGCGTTTGCCCTCGCTTGGCTCGATACGCGCCCACTCAATCGAGAGGCGGTGATGTGTGAGTCCGTGGTCCCGGTACAAGGCGAAATCTTCTGCGTGGCGTTGCGCAAAACCGTTGCCGAAACCGGAGTGTGGAACCATTTCGCGGCGTTCCCATGTATGCCAGTCGGACGATGGCGCTGCACCTTCTGCCTGAGTCGACGATGCAGCTGTGCCCCACCAGAAGTCCTTTGGGAACATGCCTTGAACCCTAGATGTAGTTTTTGGGGCGTGACGAAGTTTCGGTATTCGCGGTGGGACGGCAGTCAGCGCGGTTTCGACTATGACGCTGATTCGCTGTTAGCTGAGATGGCCGACGATCTCATGTACCACGGCGATCTGAATGCCGCATTACGACGCGTGATGCAACAAGGCATGACCGACCGCGAGGGTCGCGATATGCAGGGCCTGCGAGAAATGATGGAGCGGTTGCGCGAACGTCGGCGTGAGCTTCAAGACAAGTACGACCTCGGCGGCGTGTATGACGACATCAACGCACAACTCGACGAGATAGTCGAGCAAGAAAAGGCAGGGCAACAGCGCCGGATAGACGAAGCCCGCGCATCCGACGACGATGCTCGCGCGGAACACCTCGAAAGCTTGGCTTCGGACAGGCGTCTCGAACTCGACAACCTCGCCCCCGACCTTGCAGGTCGCGTCCAGACATTGCAGAACTACGACTGGATGGATGATGCAGCGCGTGAGCGTTTCGAGCAACTGATGGAAGAACTGCGCAAGCAATTGCTTGACAACATGTTCAAACAGATGAGCCAAGGACTTTCGCAGCAGAGCCCTGAGCAGTTGCAGCGCACGAAAGACATGATGGCAGAGCTCAACGAGATGTTGCGCCAACGTGAAGGTGGCAATGAACCCGATTTTGCTGGGTTTATGGACCGTTACGGCGACATGTTTCCGAGTAACCCACAGAGTCTCGATGAGTTGCTAGAACAAATGGCCCGCGACATGGCTGCCATGCAACGGCTGATGAACTCGATGTCTCCCGAGCAGCGAGCCCAACTGCAACAGCTCGCAGAGTCGCTGCTAGACGACATGGATCTACGTTGGCAGGTCGACGAACTCGCGCGGAATCTGCAAAGCGCGTTCCCGCAGATGGGCTGGGGCGGTTCCTCGCCGTTTCGTGGCGACGAACCACTCGGACTCGAGTCCCTCACAGGAATGCTCGATCAACTCGGCGATCTTGACGCGTTACAGAACATGCTTCAGAATGCGACCGACCCGAGCAAGCTTGCAGAGGTTGATCCTGATCAGATCAGCGATCTAATCGGCGAAGACGCTGCTGAATCGCTTCGGGAACTGCAGCGACTCGCGAAGACGCTCGAAGAGGCCGGTCTGATCGAACAGACCGAGGGTCGTTACGAGCTGACTCCCAAAGGCGTCAGGCGAATCGGTCAGCGAGCATTGGGTGACTTGTTCAAGAAGCTCGCTGCAGAACGCGCAGGCAAGCACGAGGTCGAACGCACCGGTGCCGGCCACGAACGCAGCAACGACCACAAGCCGTATGAGTTCGGTGATCCTTTCCACCTTGATGTGGGTCAGACCATTCGCAACGCGATATGGCGCACGGGTGGCGGAACTCCTGTCCGCCTTGCTCAAGAAGATTTCGAAATTGAACGCACCGAACAGACCACCAGAAGCGCCACGGTCCTGATGCTCGACGTTTCGCTCTCGATGGAAATGCGGGGCAGGTTTCTAGCGGCGAAAAAAGTAGCGATGGCGCTACACGCGCTCATTTCGGGACAGTTCCCGCGTGACTACCTAGGCATGGTGAGTTTCGGGAGGGTCGCCCGCGAAGTGAAGCTATCGAAACTTCCCGAAGCGTCGTGGGATTTCGAGTGGGGGACGAACATGCAGCACGCGTTAATGCTCGCTCGGCAAATGCTTGGCCGACAAACTGGCCAGAAGCAGATCATCATGATCACAGACGGCGAGCCGACTGCTCATATTTTACCTACAGGTGGGACGTTTTTTGATTATCCACCCGACCCAAGCACGGTCGAGGCAACACTGCGAGAGGTCATCCGCTGTACGCGCGACGGCATCCGGATCAATACCTTCATGCTCGAAGAAAGCCACTACCTCAAGGACTTCGTGGAGCGCATGATGCACATGAATCGCGGAAGAGCGTTTTTCACGACGCCTGAGAACCTCGGCGACTATGTGCTTGTCGACTTCCTGGAACAAAGGCGACACCACCGCCACGCAAGCTGAAGTTTTACCTTTCTACTTCCGTTGCCGATAAGTATTTCTTCGCAAGGATGCGGGGCAATATCACGGAGACACGGATGCCTACGTTGCTGATTGTTCATGATGATGAGTTGTTAGTCGCGCAATTGCGCGAATGCATGGACGGTTGGACTGTCGGAAGTACCGAACACGGCGATACTGCTGTTGCCGAGGCCGACGCCTTTGATGTTGTGGTAGTCGATGTCGGACGGGCGCCTATCGATGGATGGTTCGTGTTGGCAAATCTCGGCTCACTCGAAGTGAGGCCGCAGCTAGTTGTAGTCGGTAGCTCGAAGACGGAATTGCGTGCACTTCGACTCGGCGCACTCGCGGTGGTGCAGGATGTACAACAAGTCGGTGACGTGCTTTTGGCTGATCTGGCCGTCGCGTAAAGTTGGCTCTTATGACAGCTAACACAGAAGACGAATGGCGCGGCAGGCTCTCCGACGAGCAATACCGAGTTACGCGCCAGGCAGGCACTGAGCGTGCGTTCACCGGGGAATACAACGACAACCACGAAGCTGGCGCCTACGTCTGCGTGTGTTGCGGCGCATCTCTATTCGACAGTGAAAACAAGTACGAGTCGGGTAGCGGATGGCCGAGTTTCTTTCAGCCGGCTTCAGGCGCTGAAATTAAGGAAGCGAAGGACACGAGTCATGGGACCGTGCGCACCGAGGTTCGTTGCGACAAATGCGACGCACACTTAGGACACATGTTCGAAGATGGACCCCAACCGACCGGTATGCGATATTGCATCAATTCAGCTGCGCTCAACTTTGAGCCACGCCTCTGAAGCGGACCTAAGTCGTTCAGAAACGGAGCCAGGCGGCTTCGAGCAGAGGCCAGAGTTTCGAGGCGATCCAAGGTGCGGTGTCATCGGTGAAGTGACTGCCATCGTTTGGTCGCGGGACAAGACCTTCGATCTCTTGCGGGCACGGCACCCAGTTCGGGCAGAGCACGTCCGACAACTTGATCAGCCTCGTCGTCGATCGATGGCGTGCGACGAGTGCGTTGAGGCGTGTCCGTAGGCCTGCGACACGCCCGTCTTCGTCGAGAGACGCCTCAGCAATTGGAGATGCTGCGTGCGGTGACGCGTCTACCAAAAGGATTCGCGCTCCATTGGCGGTTAGTTGCCGCCATCGAGTTTCAAGCGCCGTGTCGAGATCTTGCCGCCACTCGGGCGTGCCGAACTTGAGTTGCTTGCCGTCGACGACTCGGTCGGAGGCTTCCCAACTCGACCACCAGACAACTAGGTCTGGGTCGTGATCTGAAACCAGATTCATTAAACCCTTTTCCATCGCATCCCAGCAGTCGGGACTCCACGCAGCGAGGTCGCCATTGGGATATGCAACCGTTGCTGTGGCGATACCGCATCCAGGCACTGTCCATGCGACTAGCCCGGTGCCCGCATCTTCGGCTTCCGCCACAATTCCTTTGAGCGCGGAGTACGCAACAGAATCGCCGACGATCGCAATTGTGCTTGGGTTGAATGGTGCTGCGGTTGTGCTTGAGGGCTGAGTTGTCGGTGGATGCGAAGCGTTCGTCGCCTGGCTACTTTCGTGCGGTGCCGAGGAACTAGAAGTCGCAGGGTCAGATGATTCAACTGCGCCGGTCTGGTGCGTAGACGTGTCGTTCGAGTTGCTACTTGCTGTCACAAGAACCTGTGGTGAGGCGCCAGGCGGAAGCGTCCCGAAGGAAGCGGTAGGCCGAGTTGCGCCAGCAGTGCCAGCGGCGACTGCTACACCGAGCGATAACGCTGCGACGCCACAAGCCAGGGTGAAGCGACGACCGCGAAACGAGCCGTTGCGAATAGGTGTCTCGATAAACCGGTACGAAACTGCGGCCGGAACGACCGTGGCGACAAGGCGCAACGCGGCTAGGCGCCAAGAGTCGAGGTCAGTATTGCCTGGGTTGATGGCGATGATCGCTGGCCAGTGCCATAGGTAGAGGCCGTACGAACGTTGCCCAATCCAACGCAGCGGCGAGACCGAGAGGAGGCTTTGCAGAAGCCCTGGGCGAACGGCTGCAGCGATCAGCAAAGCCACCGCAACGGCGACGAGCAGAAAGCCGCCGCGGTACATGAAGTCGTCCGAGTCTCGAATTAGAAAGGCACCAGCTGCGACTGCAGCGACTGCACCAAATCCCGCTGCGTGCATTGCTCGACTCGCAATGGCTTTGCCAGACGGTTTCATGGTGCTTGCCCAGCACGCGAGCGTTGTGCCGACGAGTAATCCTTGGGCGTGGGTATGTGTGGCGTAGTACACGAATGAGGGATCACGATCGTTCACGAACGTTGCCATCAGTCCTGCAGAAGCGACGGCGGTGATTGCGCTAGTTAGACCGAGAGCACGGATCGGCCACTTGGTCATGAAACAAGCGATCGCGAAAATCGGAAACAGCAGGTAGAACTGTTCTTCGATCGCGAGTGACCATGTATGCCGGAGCGGAGACAAGACCGTTGTGGTGTCGAAATAGCTCTGCTGAGAGAAAGCGAAGCGCCAGTTGGCTATATAAACGAGCGTTGCGAGTGCGTCCGAGCGAAGGCGGTCGAGCGTGTCGGAGGGTGCACCCCACTTGCCGTACGCGGCAACCGCAACTCCAATTCCTGCGAGGGCTGGCAAGAGCCTGCGGGCACGTCTAACCCAGAATGCGCCTATGGCAATACGACCGAATCGTTCACGCTCGGCGATAAGTAAGCCAGCGATGAGATAACCCGAAAGTACGAAGAACACGTCGACGCCAAGAAAGCCGCCACTCAAGACATCAGGGTCGAGGTGATAGGCCACCACTGACGCCACTGCGATCGCGCGAATGCCGTCGAGGGCGGGCCTGTAGGAATAGCCGACGCGCTCCATCGACGAGCCTGGTGGCTTATGGACTGCTGTGTCTCGAAAAGACTTAGTGCTGGTGTTCATGCACAACGCCCCACGCCTGCAAAGTATTCGACAGACTCGAAGTGTACTAGTGCTTCACGCTGAGTGGTAGCGCGGTGCCAGAGTTCGCGCTCAACGTGGCAATTGCGGGAATTTCGTCGCCGAAGTACCGTCAGAGCGAAATCTCCACTTGCATTTTCCCCCTTACTGCTGACAAGATGACACCAATGTAATTTCACTGGCAGTATTTGCTGCCAGGGTGCCTACAAGGATCTCCTTGGGGGTCGTTCAGTACATAGGAATTAGGGGGTAACGCCGGTGTTCGAACTAGCTGACCAAATGATGTTCGACAACTCAGAGGACCGTGATTGGCAAGAGCGATCAAACTGTCTCGGAGTTGACCCAGACTTGTTCTTCCCAGAGCGCGGGGCTTCGACCAAGGAAGCCAAAGCGGTTTGTGCGGGCTGCGAGGTAAAACTCGAATGTCTCGAGTATGCCCTCGCACATGGCGAGAAGTTCGGCATCTGGGGTGGCATGTCCGAACGTGAGCGACGTCGCTTACGCCGGCAACGTGCCCTCGCACGCCGTAGCGCCGTATCGGCCTAAGAGTCGGCATCGTGGCTCGGTCGCGACTGCGAACGGGCCACCCAGCCACCCTGGGCAACTCGATCTTCGATAGACGCATCGTCGGGGATCTTGGCCCAGCGCAGGAACTCAGTGGAACACCGCTCGAGTTCGTCCCGCGGAGCGAGCCCGACTAGCTCTACTGCAGCAATTTCGGTGTACGCGGCCCGCGCTAGTTCCCGCACGTGTAGCACTGCTTGCTCCAAGCCTGTGGCGTCAAGGTCGGTGAGATTCATCGAGACCTGCATGCGATCTGCTTCTGCGAGGTAAAAAGACAGAGCACGAACTGCCCGAAGCCCGCCACTGCTTTCGCGGGTCTTCAGAACAATTTGATTCGCAACGGTTCGAGAACTCGTCACAAGTAAACAGTTCACGGCAATTAGGGGCTTGCGGGCGCCGACTGCAGTCGCGCCGAGCGTGTGATGCGTTAGCGACGGACCGTAGTCGGGGCGCCGACTCTTGAACGCAGTTCGTCGCACGCTTGGCAGATCTCTGCCTTCTGAGTCTGCCTCGTCGTACATGAAGCACGGCACGCCATAGGTCTCCGACCACCAGCGAGCGAAGCTGTGCGCGGCATCCACCGCAGCTTCGCGGTGTGCGAGCGTGGTACCTAATGCAACGAACGGCACAACGTCGACCGCACCTAATCGTGGATGCTCACCGCGGTGAGTGGTCATGTCGATTCGTCGACTGGCGGCTCGAGCTAGTACGCGAGTCGCTGCCTCACTGTCGTGGTCTCGGGCGCCAGCAAGAGTGAACACGCTGCGATTGTGATCGCGGTCGGCATGCCAGTCGATCAAGGTTGCCCCACAGGCCGATGCGAGGGTCGCGAGGACGTGTTCGTCGCGGCCTTCAGAGATGTTTACAACGCTTTCGAGCACCTCATGAGAATACGGCGCGAGTTCGCGCGGCGCGTACAGTCGGCGGGATGCGATTTGGATTAGCGCTACCGCAATATGACGTTTCGGTCGCGGGCGAAGACCCGCTGCAGTTCGAGACAATCGTCGAGTGGGCACAGGCGGCAGAACGCTTCGGGCTCGACTCTGTTTGGCTGTCAGATCACGTTCGTTGGGACATTGGCAAGTACGGGGGATCGTCGGAAAATTCAGGTCTCTATGAACCGATCACAACGCTCGGAGCACTGTCGCGGCTCACAACCAGAGTCCGTCTCGGAACTCTCGTATTACATGAGGCGTTACGGCCGCCGGCAGTACTTGCCAAGTCTCTAGCGACGCTCGACCGGATAAGCGACGGGCGCCTAGATGTCGGTTTAGGGGCGGGCTGGTACGCGCCCGACTACAGGGCTATCGGTACGACGCTGCCGTCGCCAGGTGAACGCATAGATCGGTTGAATGAGTCGCTCGAGATCATCTGTCGCCTGCTGCAAGGCGAGGCCGTCAACTTTCAGGGTGAGCATTATTCAGTCAATGGCGCTGAGTTACTTCCAGCGTGCCTCCAATCGCCGAGGCCTCCGGTATTTGTAGGCGGTCGCGGCGATCGGCTGCTCCGGCTAGTTGCCCGTCATGCCGATGGTTGGAATACCTGTTGGGCGATCACGCCAGATGCCTACCGTGACCGCCTCACGGCGCTTGAACGCGCATGTGATATAGAAGCGAGGGACCCGGCGACCGTCACTCGCAGTATTGGGCTTTACACGCTGATCGGTGAAAGCGAAGTCGACCTCGCGAAGCGCTTCGACCGTCTCGTCGCTAGTACGCCAGAAGGCGTGATGAGCGGTCAAACTTTAGAAGCCTGGCGTGAGGGAAGACTCGTTGGGACGGTAGGACAAGTTACCGAAGCCATAGCCGAATGGGAGTCGCTAGGAGTGGCTGAAATTATTTGCTGCTTTGGAGCGCTACCTTTTCAAGCGACGGCTATCGACGATCTAGAGATGCTCAGACAGTGTTGTCGATGACTCTTCGCCGTGAGCGTGCGATAGCGGTATTCTCAAAATTGTTGTTCCGAGGAAGGTGAAGTTATGGGTACTGAAATGTGGATCGTCATTGGAGTCATTGTGGTGCTGTTCGGGGGTTCGCAACTCCCGAAGCTTGCTAGGTCGGTTGGCCAGGCATCTACGGAATTTAAGAAGGGCGTGAAGCTAGGCGCCGAAGAAGAAGCCAAGCCAGCAGCGTCTGCCAGTCCCGAGGCTCCAGCGACACCCCCCGCCGACACTCCCTAATTGCCCTACGCTGAGTCCGTATTATCCGAACTGAGCGCGCTCTTCCCTACGTCAATCGCTGCGCCAGACGATGAGGTACAGAGCTTTTCTAGGCAAGGACTTCATGACAGACAGTGCAGAAAATCCCTACATCGGCGCAGACGGAAGCTGGTTCCCTCCGGTACCACCGCCGCCTTCACGAACGAAGCGTGAACGCCGAGGTAGCCCAATGCGCGCGGGTGTCTTTGGGGGCATCGCGGGTGGCTTGGTCGCTGTATTAGTTGTCGTAGCGGCAAGCGCTGCTGGAGTATTCGACGGCGACCTAGCAGACTCCTCGGGTCCGATCTCCGATGTCACGCTAGGGACGCTCGCGCATACTGGCACCAAACCGCTGTCGCTAGCCGAAACCGACCTTCGGGGGCTGCTCGCCCGGGTACGTCCTGGGATCGTTCGGGTGACGATCCGCGGCGATGCTGGTGGGGGTGAAGGCACCGGATTCATCGTTGGGAGCGACGGCGTGATCGTCACAAACGCCCATGTCGCTGCTGGCGCCACCGATATCGCCGTGACTTTGTCTGACGGCGATGTTGAACAAGCTGAACTTCTTGGTGCAGACCCGTTCAATGATCTAGCCGTGATAAAGATTGATCGCAGAGGCCTACCTGCGCTGACTCTCGGCGACAGCGATCCGCCTACCACCCAAGTCGGCGACGGGGTAATTGCGGTAGGCAACGCTCTCGGCCTCGCGGGTGAGTTGTCGGTAACCACTGGGATAGTCAGCGCTCTAGACAGGACCCTTGACATCGGTGATTCCCACCTCGTCGCCGTGATCCAGACTGACGCCGCCATCAATCCTGGTAACTCTGGGGGCCCGCTTATGAACACGCATGGCGAAGTGATTGGAATCAACACGGCTATCGCCAATCCCGACGAAGCAAGTGGGGTCGGGTTCGCGATTTCGATTTCTTCAGCACGGCCAGTCATAGAAGCTCTGCGCGCTGGCGAAGAACCCCAGATCGCGTTCCTTGGAGTCGAAACCGAATCGGTCACGCCACAGATTGCAGAATCCAAAGACCTTCGAACTGCAGATGGAGCCCGCATTACTGAAATTGTTGCGGGCAGTGCTGCAGAGTCTGCCGGGCTGCGCGTGGGAGATGTTGTCCTAGCAGTTGATGGCGAAACGGCAGATGGACGCGAAGCTTTGCTGCGCGAAATTCGTAGCAGGCACGTAGGCGAAGAAATTGAGATCGGAATCGAACGTGACCGGACCGATGTCGTAATCACAGTCAAGCTCGGGCGTCGCCCCAAGAACGACGCGTGAGCCGGACGAAACTGCTGCCTCACGGGTAGCCTCACGTGGGCCGTTCGGCCGAACAAGAACTTAAAGGGCCAAATAGGAGACCGACGGATGTCGATTAACCCCGAAGCATTACAAGAGATTCCACCAGTTGGGCATGTCAAGGTCGTATACCTCGGTCCAGTAGCGCCTCATTGGGATGTTGTGCGTATTTTCGGTGACAACCACACGATCCGTGAGTTCGGCGAACGAGTCGAGGCCCGTTTGCAACTCTTGCCGCCGCACGATCCGCAGTTTCGCCGCAACCGCGAGCGTGTCACGCGCGATGCAGAGCGCGAGCACCTCATCCTCGAATGGGACCTCGGCTACGACGAGACCGAAGTCTGAGCAACCGTTCGCCTACTCGGATCGCTCGAAGCGTGTCCGAAGGATTACCGCGCCAGCGTTGCACAACAGAGTGATCGCAAGAAGGACGATGATCGCTGCCGGAGCCAACTCGAGCTTGAATTCCTTCTTGGCTTCGCCGGCCCAGTTGTAGATCACCATCGGTAACGCTGTGTAGTCGCCTCTGAAGGTTTCGATTACGGACTGATCCGGGGTCCTAAAGAAGTTTCCGAGGAACGCTCCGGTGAGAATTAGTGGCGCTGTCTCACCCAAAGCGCGAGAGAGCGCGAGAACGGTGCCGGTGAGTATGCCTGGGATTGCGTTCGGAACCGCAACGGTGCGCACAACCTCCCACTGTGTGGCGCCGAGTCCGTAGGCACCTTCGCGCAGTACAGATGGCACTGCTGCGAGCGACTCAGACGCAGTGATGATGACTACAGGCAACACAAGGATCGAGAGTGTCAGGCCTCCGGCGAGGAGGCTACGACCGCCCGTGATGCCTTCGCCGCCCGCCATGTCGGTGCCGAGTAGTTGAACGAAAACAGTGAGCCCGAGTAGCCCGTAGACAACCGATGGAACGCCAGCAAGGTTGCGGATATTGAGTCGCATTAGTCGAGTGACCCGCGTGTTTTTTGCGTACTCCTCTAGATACACAGCAGTTGCAATCCCGAGAGGAAATGCGACTACAGCGACGAATCCAGCTAATAGCAGTGACCCTTTGATCGCTTGGGCAACACCGGACCGACGTGGCGATGTCGAGAGCTCTGAGGTGAGGAATTCTGTGCCACGATCTGCGAGCGTTCCCCAACCGTCAGCAAATACCTGGCTGAGCAAGGCCGCCAAGAATGCGAAACACGTAAGCAGACACAAGAGCAAAGCCATGGCAAATGCGAGGCCAGCCCAGTCGGTGCGCTGCGGGCGCAATCGCGGTTCGGTCGCTACAAGCACGCTCACTAATACTTCTCCCTCACCCGGGCGACAAAGCGATCACCGATGAAGTTGAGCAACAAAGTGATCAAAAAGAGCAAGAGACCGAGGAAGAACAGACTCGAGAAAGCCGCGCCTGCGCCCTTACCTCCACCACCTGCGATGCTGTCTGTACCTGACGCTAACGATGCCATAGCGGCGGTAATTGTTTGTCCTTCTTGGAAAGGGTCAGTCGTAAATACAGCGCCGCCTGAGCCGCCTGCGGCCAATGCGACAACCATCGTCTCGCCAATAGCCCGTGATGCAGCGAGAATTAGTGACGCGACGATTCCTGAAACTGCGGCGGGGAACACGACGCGTAGGGTGGTCGTTACTTTGCGTGCTCCGATGCCATAACTCGCTTCGCGGAGAGTCCGGGGCACAGCACGTAGCGCGTCTTCTGTGACAGAGGCGACTAGCGGAGTTACAAGTACGCCGACACCAATACCAGCGGACAAAAGGCTGAATAGCCCAGCATCGGCATTCAAGTTCTGGACGACGTTTGGAGCAATCCAACGGAATGCGAAGAAGCCCAGCACGATGCTCGGAATCCCTGCGAGGATTTCGAGCATCGGTTTCAAGATTTTGCGAGTACGCGGGTTCGCGTACTCGGCTAGGTATGTAGCAGCACCGAGCCCGAGCGGTGTTGCGATAATCATCGCGATGCCTGTCACGATCAGCGACCCAATGAACAAAGTAGAGAGATCGAACTTTCCTAATCGTGGATACCAACCAGCGTCGGTGAGAGTATTCAGGTCGATGTTGCGAAGGAAGCCGATCGACTTGCCTAATAGTGATAGCACAATCGCGACGCTGATCGCCATCGATGACAACCCAGCGCAAAGAAACGCGCGACGCACAATTCTTTCTTTGCGTCGGCGACGGGCAGATCCCGTAAGCGAGTTGTCGTCAATGACGAGAGCGGCCATCGTGCGATTTAACCCTTGGCTGCTTGCCAGGCGCTAGTCGTAGCTTCCCACTGATCCTCTGGAAGTTGAACGTATCCAGAGTCAGCCACTGAGTAGAATCCATCCGCGGACATGTAGAAGTCTACGAAGGCATTCAAAGCGGGGTTTATTGTGATGCTTGCCTTGTTGACGTAGATGTACAGCGACCGGGATAGCGGGTAGGTCCCGTTTGTAACCGTCTCGGCTGAAGCAGCAACACAACCGTCGCCACCGTCTATTTCGATCGTTTTGACTTCGTCGGCGCTTTCCTCAGCGAACGCAAATCCGACCCAACCGAGCGATGCCGGGCTACCAGCGACTGCGCTGATGATCTGATTGTCGTTGGCCTGCGAGCTGTAGTCAGACCTAACGGTCCCTGCTTGATCTTCCGTGATCTTGCCGGCTTCCACTCTGGCTTCTGCGATGCCTTTCAGAGCAAGTTCGATGAAGCTGTCGTAGGTTCCTGATTCCGGACCTGGTGCTGTCACATCAAGGGACGCGTCGGGGTAGCTACCGCTTCCGCCGACCTCCACTCCGAGATCGTTGGCTGAGTCCCAGCTCGCGAAACCTTCTGATTCCGGCCCGACTAATGCGTAAAGGTCGCCGAAGTTGAGGCAGTCGACGAGTTCACTGTCCGCTGCTGTGATCACTGCTAGGCCGTCGAAACCAACTTCAAGCTCGACATATTCGATGCCAGCGCCTGCGCACAATGCGGCTTCTTCGTCCTTGATTGGCCGTGAAGCATCGGAAATGTCTGTTTCGCCGGAACAAAACAATTGAAATCCGTCGCCGGTCCCAGGACCATCGACGCGGACGTCGACGCCTGGATTGTCTTCGTAGAACAGTTCGGCGACGAGCGCCGTGATTGGCTCGACGGTCGAACTACCGGAGACGACAACTGAACCTTCTAGGTCGCTAGTAGTGCCGTTGCCTGATCCGCCACAAGCGGCGAGCAGGCTCGAAGTTCCGATTGCGACGATAGCGATCGCGGCGTAAGTGCTTTTGTTGCGGGCCATTCGCGGCCTTTCTTTAGTTGATATCTGACATGCCCGAACGTAACTGGCCTGGGTGGACACGAACAGACTGGTGGGTAAACGGGGGGTAAACAGTGCCTGAAGCTTTCAGAGGCTTGCGTCTTCAGGGTCGCCAGGAAGGTGGCCAGTAGAGATGAATCGAACCCATTTGCCGATAGTGACGGCGTGGTCGGCGGCCCGTTCGTAGTCACGGCCAACGAACGTGAGTTGTACGGCTTTTTGCAGCGAGGCTTCGTCCGGGGCGCCCTCAGCGAAGATCGCTCGGAACAGGTCCTTCTGCAGGTCGTCCATCGTGTCGTCCATGTCCGGCAGGGCCGAAGCTGCGAGCGCATCGTTGGCTGCGAATGCATCTACCGCTACATGGTGCTGCATCGATGCCTGGTTCCCCATGCGCTCGATGATGCCCCTTACCCGCGGTGGCAGTTCACGCGGATAAAGCCGACGTGTCGCGCGAGCCACGTTCTTCATCAGATTGTCGGTTAGCTGAATCTCGTGGATGATGCGCATGACAGCAAGCAAGGTGCGCAGGTCAATCGCGAGTGGTTGTTGGAGCGCAAAAAGCTGATAACACCGCTGGTCTACTTCGAAGACCTCTTCTTTGACTCGCTTGTGTTCGGCGTAGACAGCGTTCGCGAGTTCGAGGTCACCGTCGAGGATTGACTGTGTTGCCCGACTGATCTGTTGGCCGACTAGCGCAGCCAATCGAATCACGTCTGCGTTGATCTCGTGCAGTTGCTCGTCGTAGCTCTTGCGAGTCTCGGTCATGTCCATCTCGGTTCTATGAAGAATTGTTGGCTTCGAACTAATTGCGATTCACATCATGGACGCACAGGCGCCCAATCAGTGTTGATCTAGGGGTAAAAGGAGCAGATGTTCACCTCACGTTTACCTTAGGGTTACCTGCACCTTACGATCTCAAGGTCCGAGTCGCCTACGGTTGCAGAAACCTGAGAGAACACGACCGCCGAAACGCCGACTGAGATGATCGATTCAATATGAGCGCTCCGCAACTGAACGCACTTCATGTGAAAGAAACTGATGGGCCGAAGCTGTCTGATGAGGTCGTGTTCAGCTTGTCAGACGTAGCGGTGCACTACTCAGGCGTACTCGCAGTGTCGGATATTTCGTTCGACATTGCTGAGAAGCAGATTACGGCCCTCATCGGACCGTCCGGTTGCGGCAAGAGCACATTATTGCGATGCCTGAATCGCATGAACGACTTAATTCCTGGCGCGGCGGTGTCAGGCCACCTCAGTTATCACGGTCACGATCTATACGCAAAGACTGTCGATCCAGTTGAGGTACGACGTCGCATCGGCATGGTGTTTCAAAAGCCGAATCCGTTCCCAAAGTCGATCTTCGACAACGTCGCATACGGTCCGCGAATTATGGGACAACGAAAAGGACTCGACGAGGTCGTTGAGCGTGCATTGCAGCGGGCCGCGGTTTGGGATGAGGTCAAAGACAAGCTCAAGAAGAGCGCCATGGCGTTGTCGGGCGGCCAGCAGCAACGAGTGTGTATCGCACGTGCGCTAGCTGTGAATCCCGATGTCATCCTCATGGACGAGCCGTGTTCGGCGCTTGACCCGATTGCGACTGCGCGCATCGAAGATCTCATGGTCGACCTCAAACGTGAGTACACAATCGTTATAGTCACACACAACATGCAGCAAGCCGCTCGGGTGTCTGACCGCACGGCTTTCCTCACTGCTGAGGTCGACGAAGCCGGGCGCCGCATCGGCCGTCTTGTCGAATACGACGTGACTCATCACATCTTCACGAATCCGTCGGACAAGCGAACCGAGGGGTACATCACAGGCCGTTTCGGCTGACGTGTTCGAAGGGGCACTACTCCTAGTGGCAGCAACGGCGTGTATCACGACGTTTGTTGCCGCGTCCCGAAGTCGGCGCAGCCGAGATGAACTTGTCGAATTACGTGGCATTGTCTTGCACGAAATCTCACGCTCAGCAGCGTTTGCGGCTACCAGCGACCTATTAAGTGCGGCGTTCGACACTGCGACCGACGGAGTGATGGTCGGCAACTTGGTAGGCGAATTCGTCGTCACAAACGAGATTGCGAAGCGGTATACGACTGGGCACCACGGCGAGGTGCTGTTACTGGACACTTGCCTTGCGATGCTTGTGAGTGCAATAAAGGGGGAGAGTTCACAACAGGAACTAGTTACATTTGGCCAATCGAAGCAGGTGGTTTCTGTCAGGTCCGAACCGGTCGAAGTCGACGGTCAACTAATTGGCGCGGTAGTTGTAATCAGTGACATCACGGAACAGAGGCATCTAGTTGACGTTCGCACAGATTTCGTCGCGAATGTTTCGCACGAACTCAGAACTCCGATAGGTGCGTTGGCATTACTAGCCGAGACGATGGTCGATGAGGCAGATGTTGTAGTTATGAGAGAGTTCGCCGAGCGAATGGTCAGAGAATCTGACCGGCTTGCGCGGATCGTCGATGACTTGCTTGAACTCTCTCGACTTGATGCCGGACTGCCCGAGGACCGAACCGTAGAAGAAGTTCGCGGACTCGTCACCGATGCGATCGATCTCGTGGCAAGTGCTGCTGAGGCTGCATCCATTTCAATTGAAGTTCGCCAAGGCCCTGGTGACACTCGTGTCGTCGTCACGCGTCGGCAGGTCGTGAGCGCGATATTCAACCTCTTAGACAACGCCGTGAAATATTCAGAGAGGGGTTCGACGATCGATGTGAGTATTGCTGCCGTCGGTTCAGACGTCCTGATCGCTGTGCGCGATCAAGGCGATGGCATACCGACTCGTGACCTAGATCGAATCTTCGAACGCTTCTACAGGGTAGATCGCGCGCGTAGCCGCGGTACCGGTGGCACCGGGCTCGGGCTGTCGATCGTGCGCAGGATCGTCGAAGCGCATGACGGTGAGGTCACCGTATCGGCGCACGAAGGCGAAGGCTCGACGTTCACTCTGCGCTTCCCAGTTGCAAACGCTCCCCAGCACGATTCCGCGAGAGCATGATGGGCGAGCAACCACTAATCCTCGTTGTCGACGACGAGCAGTCATATCGTGACGCACTGTCGGTCGCTCTCCAACGTGAGGGTTTCGTAGTGCTGACAGCAGCAGATGGCGAGGAAGCACTCGCCCGATTTGGTGCGGCTCGACCAGCACTCGTGTTGCTCGATGTGATGCTCCCGAAAATCAGCGGTATCGACGTCTGCCGCGAGATAAGAGCTACATCGCGTGTCCCGATAATCATGGTTTCGGCCCGCAACAGTGAGATCGATGCTGTTGTCGGGCTTGAGATCGGCGCGGACGATTACGTCAGCAAACCGTTCCGCCTTCGCGAATTGATTGCTCGTGTTCGCGCTGCTTTGCGGCGGACTCCGTCGGAGGAGATTAGAGGTGATCGTGCAGAGGTCGTCGAGGTAGGCGATGTCCGCATCGATACTGTTAGACACGAAGTCGTTGTGCGTAGCGAACAGGTTTCGATACCGCTTAAGGAGTTCGAACTGCTCGAACTACTCATGGCCAACGCTGGCCGGGTATTGACCAGAGACACGCTGATCGACAGGGTCTGGGGCTCCAATTACTTTGGTGACACCAAGACTCTCGACGTGCATGTCAAGCGTTTACGGTCGCGGATCGAGCAAGACCCGGCAGTTCCGTCGCGAATTGTTACCGTCCGCGGCGTCGGTTACCGATACGAGAACCCCGCGCGTGCTGCCGAGTAGGGATTAGGTCGTCGTCGGATTCGATAGCAACAAATTTTTGCGGCTCGACTGGCGTGATTATTCCAGCAAGTGCCTCAGCAACCGCTGACTGGGTCGTGTGGCTACTGATTGCTTCGGTACTTGGAGTTGCTACGTCACCAAACTCTGTTACCGGACGCTCGATCGCACCTATTAAGTCAGCGAAACTCGCCATTGGCTTTCCTTTCTTAGAGCTTCGACAGCGCATCCTTGTATGAGACCTGGTCGCGCGGCGTTGCGAGACTGTCGGTAGCGAAGGCATCTATGACAACGCCAGATTTGTCGATCACGAATGTTGCGCGTATTGCACACCCGAGGTCATCGTTGAAGACGCCGTATGCCTTGGCGACGGCGCCGTGGGGCCAAAAGTCCGACAGAACGGGAAACGAGTAGCTCTGTTGCTCTGACCAGATTCTCTGGCTGTGGCGACTATCGCAGCTAACCGCAACTACTTGCGCCCCGGAATCGGCGAAGTCCTGAAGGTCGTCGCGCAGGGAGCAAAGTTCGGCCTCGCAAATACCGCTGAACGTGAACGGATAAAAGACGAGTACGACATCGGCGTTCTCGCGCAAAGTCGCTAGAGATACATCGTTTCCACTTTGATCTTTTAGCGTGAATTCGGGTGCTTGCTGGCCAACTTCGATGCTCATGTGTGCTCCTAGATAGAGGGTCGATCAGTTGGCAGTGTACGAAAGAATTTATCGGCAGGGCGTATGTGCTACTTGACGCAACGGCTTTTCGGAACGAGCGAATATGTCGCCGTTGTCACATTTCCAAGGCCATCTGTCGCTAACGCCCAGATGCTGCCCTTCGCGCAACGTGGATCGTGTCCAAGATCTAGCGCCGTAGTTGCGGCCAAGTATCCGAGCAGGTTCGGTATCACGTCACCGTGGCTACAGAAGACCGCGCCGTCTTGGGAACAGCCTGAAAGCAACGCGAGTGTGTCGCTCACGTTCGCGCCCTCAGCTAAGGCGTCAACCGGTTCGATGAGCAATTGCAAGTGCGACGAGAGTGGCTCGACTGTTTGCATGCAACGAATAAAAGGACTCGATGCGATGCGCGAAAAGTGCGCATCGCCTAGTAGTTCGACGAGTCGGCTTGCCTGAAAGCGCCCAGCATCGGTCAGTGGTCGAAGGAAGTCGGTTCCATTCCAGGAAGTGCGATCGCCGGCTTCTGCGTGTCGTATCAGATAGATCACAGAGTTGCTTAATCTCGTGAGTGGTTAGTCGCGGGGATTGCGTGCCGCACCGACGCGATGCAACTCGAGGTGGGTTTCTACTGCAGCACCGTCGGCGATTTTCTGCCAAGTGGCATCGGAATTCATCTCCCAGCTAAGTACGTCGTCCGCGAGGCTAACTGAGAGGACTTCCGCAAGGCGTTGCCGAGCCTGGGCATCCGTGATCTCTACGAGTGCCTCGACTCGCCGGTCTAGGTTCCGCGGCATCAAATCCGCTGACCCGATTAGATACTTAGCAACGGCTGGGTCATTTCCGAAACAGAAAACTCGGCTGTGCTCTAGATATCGTCCGACTATCGATCGGACTCTAATCCGGTCGGAAATGCCAGGTACGCCTGGAATTAAACAACAGATGCCTCTGACGATGAGATCGACTTCGCAACCCGCTTGCGACGCTTCGTAGAGGTGCTCGATCATTTCGAGATCAACGAGTGAATTGACTTTGATCACGATACGACCGCCAGGGTAAGCCTCGGCACTGATAAGAGAAGCGAGCGTCGCGCGTAACTTTGCAGGCGCAACTATGAGTCGCCGGAAACCAGCTGGCAGCGAGTACCCGGTGAGCTGATTGAAGAGTTCGGCGACTTCAGCACATAGGTCGCGGCTGGCACTGAACAACCCAAGGTCTTCATAGGTTCGCGCTGTCTTCGGGTTGTAATTACCCGTTCCGATATGGCAATAGCTGCGAAGTCCATCGTGTTCTTTGCGGACCACGAGGGCTGCTTTCGCATGGGTCTTGAGACCGACGATGCCGTAGACGACATGGACCCCCGCTTCTTCAAGTAGTTGCGCTCGTTCAATGTTCGTCATTTCGTCAAAGCGCGCTTGAAGCTCGATGACGACGGTGACTTGTTTGCCCGCACGGGCTGCGCTAGCGAGAGCCGCAACAATCCCTGCCTCGTCCCCGCCAGTGCGGTACAGCGTCTGTTTGATGGCCTGCACATGCGGGTCGGTTGCAGCGACAGCGATGAAAGCTTCGACTGTGCGCGCAAAAGACTCATATGGGTGATGCACGAGGACGTCGCCGGAGCGTAACGATCCGAAAATATCTCCAGAAGTGAATGCCGTCGGGGTCGTGCTTCGCTGGGGCGGGTGAAGGAGATCGGGTCGATCGATGTTCGTAAGCGAAATTGCGCCTGCCAAGTCGAGTGCGCCATCGATGACGTAGACCTCGCTCGCATTCAGTTCCAACTCGTGTTCGAGCAATTCGAGAATCGCGGAATTCATATTCGTGTCGACCTCTAAGCGAACCTCGACTCCAAACTTTGTTCGTTGATGTAGCACCTCTTGCATCGCCTGCATCAGGTCTTCGGCGTCGTCGTCTAGAGAGACATCTGCGTTTCGCGTAAGCCGGAAAGCGTGGGCTCGGGCGATTTCCATCCCTGGGAACAGGCGATGGAGATTCTCTGTGATGAGCGACTCAATCCCAAGGAAACGCGATCCTTCAAGCTCGACGAACCGCGGGAGCATCGGTGGGACTTTTACTCGGGCGAAGCGTTCTTCTTTAGTTTGTGGGTCACGGACCAACACAGCAAGGTTTAGCGACAGGTTTGAAATGTACGGAAATGGGTGTGCAGGATCGACTCCTAGCGGTGTCAGGATCGGGTAAATCTGGTTCTCGAAATAGTGATTAAGCCGTTCTCGGTCTTGTTGGTCGAGTTCGTCGAAAGATACGAAGTGAATTTGTGCGTCGGCGAGTGCGGGAATGAGATCTTTGGTGAATAACGCTGTCTGACGACTGACTAGTTCCTCAACTCGATGGCGAATTAGGCGCAGTTGTTCGCTTGCGTCGATACCGTCTTCGGAAAGCACATGCACGCCAGATTGTGCTCGTTGTTTGAGTGCGGCAACGCGGACTTGGAAGAACTCATCTAGGTTCGAACTGAAGATCGAGAGGTAGCGGATTCGCTCTAGTAGCGGCAGCTTGGGGTCCTCTGCGAGCTGCAGTACGCGAGCATTGAAGTCGAGCCATGAGAGTTCGCGATTCAGGTATCGGGCACATGTTTGGACGGGATTTCCGACGTGGAAGCTTTGACTCACTTGGAAAAATCGTACCGTTTGAATTTCGCTCGACAAATTGTAGAACCCGAGCGACGAGAGCGTGGCTCAACGCCGGTACGCTCCGCGAACGGACAAACGCGAGTATCCAAGATTGGCAAGACAACAGACCGCTTCCACCGCTTCGCCATTCGCGAGGCTCGCATTCGCGCACGCCGCAGGGGTTTCGGGCGACCTGTTCGTAACCATCGCGTTAGCTGATTCGTTATTTTTTTCGGCTACCACCGGCGGCTCACGCTCGAATGTGCTTGGGTACCTAGCTCTAACGATGGCTCCGTTTGTAGTCATTGCACCGTTCCTCGGGCCAGCCCTAGATCGGACTAAGGGTGGCCGCCGATTGCTGTTCATGGCGATGGGTGCCTCCCGAGGGGTTATTGCACTCATCCTTGCAAACCACATCGATGACCTTTGGCTATATCCGTTGGCGTTCGCTGCACTCGTATGCGCGAAGAGCCAGAACATCGCGAAAGCATCTCTTGTGCCGGCCGTAGTCAATCGTGATGAGGATCTGGTCCAGGCCAACTCGCGCCTCGCACTTGTGGGCGTGTTAGCGGGCGCGATCACAGCGCCAGTTGCCGGACTGCTACTAAGTGTTCTTGGTGGCGACTGGGTCCTGAGGGTCGGGTCACTCGTATTTTTTGGGGCTGCGATACTCGCTTTAGCGATCCCGAAAGCGACGAAGGTTGGGGCCGACGAGACGCCCGCAGATCTCGAAGCCCTGCACGTCCCGAGCATTGTCGTTGCAGGTCGAGCCATCGGCTTCGTACGTGGTGCCGTTGGATTCATGACTTTCTTCGGTGCGTTTTTGTTGAAGGAGCATCACGAACCGACATGGGTATTCGGTGTGCTCATTATGGCGAGTGTTCTCGGCAACGGATTGGGGACGCTTCTTGCTCCGTTGCTACGGCGTCGCCTCCGCGAGGAAGTGATCATGATTCTTGCGATGGTTGTTCCGGGAATTGTCATCATTTTTGCCGCGCGCTTTTTTGCCAGACCTTGGCTTGCAGTGGCGGCGGCGATGGTCGCTGCTGGCGCGGCATCTGGGCGACTTGCTTTCGACAGCCTCGTCCAGCGTGACGCCCACGATGCTGCACGCGGTCGTGCGTTTGCCCGCTTCGAGACGCGCTTTCAGATCATCTGGGTTATAGGAGGCGTTGCCGCCGTGCTGTTTCCTTCATATGGCAAAGGCGGGCTATTCGTTATTTCGCTCGTGATGCTCTTTAGTGGTCTCACATATCTCGGCGCTGTGCGTCGCCTAGATCGTGATCGGCAAGTCGTGTACAACGAATTCGAGTAGTGCGGTCGGCTAACTCAAGTCGAGGTCTATTCGAGCAAGCCACAGTCCAGGAGCCGCAAGCTCGTTGGCGGTCGGGAGCATCGACTCGCTTATCCAAAGTCGGTTGAGTCCGTCGATACCCGCACGTTCTAGAACGCCAGCGCAGAATGTCGCGCCAGATTCATAGTGGTCGCGTTCCAACTTGAGACCCAACATCTTCTCGACGAATTCGTTGCTGCGGCCTCGTTCGACTCGATGCCGGCGCAGTGCTTCGTCGACACGTGAGTTGCCAGGTGCAAGCGTGTTGCTTAACTCGACAACAATCGCATCGGCATAGCCCTCGAGGATGCAGCCGAATCGTTGCAACTCGAGAAGAATCGGATCCTGCGCCGCAGTGTGCATGCTGTCAAGTAGCACGCTCGGGTCGAAAGCGGTCATGTCCAGGTCGTCTGGAAGCAGTCCTTCAAGTTTTTCTTCGATGGCGACTGACTGCACCTCGTATCCCGACACGTACCGCGACGACAAGTTGATTAGGTGTTCGCGTACCCAACTCACCGACCGGGGAGCGCATCGAACTACTTCGCGCATTGCAAGAGCCAAATAGATATCAAGCTGTTCGACTTCCCAATCGGTAGCGAACTGGTCGATGTTCGCCATGACGAACGCGAGGCGCGGTTCTCCAGCGAGGGGAAGGGGTAGGTCGTGCTGCCCGAGAGTTGTCTGAGCGAGTGAACCAACGAGCATCCCGGCCTGCATACCGAACAAGAGTGGAGCGAGAGAATTAAGCATCCCTGCGAGCATTTCTGGATTCTGGGAAAGCGTTTCGAGCGGGTTGCCAGCGAGCAACGATGGGTCGAATGTTCCCGGCCGATCGCCTCTCGCGAGCTTCGCCGCGAGAACTTCGATGACGGGCTGCAAACCGGCGAGAGTCATCGCCGCCCACTCGGAGCGTGTAACAGTTTGAACTTTGAGGGCCCCTACCTCTGCGAGTCCTGTAAGTCCTGCAACATGGGTTTGTGCGACCCGCACAAGTTCTTCGAGCCGTATTGCGCTTTTGACATCGACCGGCATCTCGCCGCTGGCTTCGCCGCCGTCTGGATCGGCGTTAGCCGCCGCTTTGGCAATCTCGCGCGCGATCTCCCAATTCACAGGCCCTGGCGATGCGAGCATCCGGGAGAGGTCTCGCATGTCGAATCCTTGGATCGCTTCGAACGGATTGAATGAGGCAGCTCGACGCTCGAATTCGGACCGTGGGTCGTCATCTGGCTCGTCGTGATCGGGCACCGAATCAGTCTAGGAACCCCGTCGTCTGATATTCCTTTGGTGTGCGAGTGGCTGTGACGGGGGTAGCAAGTTCGATAGGTGAACGTGTAGTTGCACTGTTGGATAGCGATGATTCGGTTGTCTCGATAGTCGGACTCGACGTCTCCGAACCAGTTCAGGCTGCTCGCAAATTCGAGTTCCACCTTTGTGATCTCGCAACAACCGACCTGAAGTCGATTCTCAGAGGAGTCGATGTTCTCGTTCAAATCGGAGCTTCTACTGCAATCGCGAACACCTCGGAACAAGTTCTGTTGCGTTGTAAGGACACTGAAGAGACTCGTCGGCTGCTCGATGCTGCCGGAGGTTCAAGTGTTCGACGTGTTGTTCGAGTAGCGACCGCGACCGTGTATGGCGCGTGGGCAAATAATGCAGTTCCGATTGGGGAAGATGCGCCGCTTCGCCCGAACAACGGTTTCCTGCCAGCATCCGTCGATGCCGAGTCAGAACGAATCGTTCTTGACTGGTCTGACCGTCATCCGGACGCGACAACTGTTGTGTTGCGCGTGGCCCCCGTCGCAGGGCCAGGGGATTTCGGACCATTTGGTTTTGCGTCGTCGCCTACAGCCTGGGAGCGAACTGATCGGTTAGTCCAGTTCGTTCACATCGATGATGTAGCGAGCGCTGTGGGACTCGCAACTGTGAGCGAGATCAGCGGCGTCTACAACGTTGCGGCCAACGGCTACTTGGATGCAAGAGAAGCGAACGCAATTGTCGGTGGCACCTCGGGCACATCGAAGTTATCGAGTCTTGTAAAGAGACATGGTCGCGCGGATGTTCCGTCCGCAGCACTTCCTTACTTGAGCCATTCGTGGGTGATAGCGAATGACCTCCTTCGTGCCGCTGGTTGGGAGCCGAAGTTCTCCAACGAAGAAATTTTGCTGCTGGGTGCCGACACCGCGAGGAGACAGCCAAATATGGCGCGGGCCGCTTCACTAGTTGTGAGTGTGCTCAGCGCAGCTTGGTGGATAAGACAGAAGCGTCGCTCACACAAATAGCGCAGAATGCTCTGAGGCTTACTGGGTGATTAGATTCGCAGAAGTCCAGGTATCCCAGTCGGCTGTGAAATACCGAACACGCACCTTCTTGTATTCCTTGATTGACCAGAGCAGCGCGTAGTTCTCGACATCGCATTCGGTACGAATCGCTTCGACTGTTGCCTCGCAGTCCTTCGCGTTGCGCCCGTGAATCATCGTGAACACGGTGTAGGGCCAGTCGTCATAGGTTGGACGTCGATAGCAGTGTGAAACCGCTGCGAATCCAGCCATGCGAGGCCCGATTACCTCGAGCGAGTCTTCTTCGACCGCCCAAACACCCATAGCGTTGGCCTTGAAACCAGCGCTGCGATGATTCATGACAGCTGCAAAGCGACGCATCCACTTCTCTTGCTTGAAATGCTGCAACATCGTCAAGACTTCTGCACCCGAGATGCCGAGTTGTTCGCCGTATAGGTCGAAAGGTCTCTCAACAACCGCGAGGTCTTCTTGGACGACGCGGATCGTGTTGCGTTCTAGTTCCGCAAGTGTCGGAGCGACCATGTCGACGCGCCGCTCTGGCCGCTCGTGCTCGAGAACCTCTGCCTTTGCGTCCGCAGCGGTATTGCCAGTCATGTCGAGCTTTACGCCGATCTTGTAAAGCTTCAGAGTCGGAAGTTTGCGTGTAACGGTCGCTCCTGACCGAGCATGTAGCACTTCGATATGCGTATCGAGATTCTCTCCGGGTGGGACAGCAATCGTGTACCAGAGGTTGTAGTCGTGATTGCGCTTGTAGTTGTGTGAGATCCCGGGATGGTCGTTTAGCGACTCAGCGGCTTCATCGATCTTGTCCGGATCGATCTTGGCTGCGATTAACGCCGATGTGTAGCCGAGTGCTCGCGTATCGAAGATCGCCGACAATTGCCGAAGTACGCCAAGTTCCTTTACATGATTTACTCGTGCTCGGACGTCGGACTCCGCTAAGCCCAGCCTCTCACCCAAGATGGCGTATGGACGCTCGTCTAGTGGGAAATCCCACTGCAGAGCATTAAGTAATTCGGCATCTTGAGCAGTGACTTCGGTATCGCCCATGGTCCATCGTCGCGCATGAATACACGCATAGGTAACTCGGAGAGGCAGTGTTCCTAGACTGAGCCGATGACAGGACCAGGGCAGGTGACACCAGATGGCGAGGCTGAGGCCCCGTCAGACACCCGAATTGGTCTGCTAGTAGAAGCGCGTATAGATACAGAAGAACTTCTGAAGTGGGCAACTACGCCTAGCTGTGGCGCTGTTGTGTTGTTCTTGGGCGTCGTGCGTGACCATGCCGAAGGCCGCCATGGGGTCTTTGGCATGACCTATGAGGCCTACACAGATCCCGCCCTGGTGGCAATGACCGAAGTTGCCGACGCTGCGCGACGGCTCTGGCCGACCGTGGGCCGTATTGCCATCGTTCATCGGGTTGGTGACCTGATCCTTTCGGATGCGAGTGTTGCGGTCGTCGTCAGTTCCCCCCATAGAGCAGAAGCCTTCGAGGTTGGGCGCTTTTGTATTGACACTCTCAAAGAGGCTGTTCCGATTTGGAAGAAGGAACACTGGTCGGGTGGCGATACAGACCCGACAGACCCGACAGACCCGACAGACCCGACAGACCCGACAGACCCGACAGACCCGACAGACCCGACAGACCCGACTGGTTCGAGCAAATTCGAGTCCGCATGGGCGCTTGGAGCTCACGATCTGCGCTCGGTGTCGGGCACCATTCAGGGAGTCGTGACTAACTAATGGCTCGCGACGTAGCGATAGACCTAGGCACAGCCAACACGCTCGTATACGTGCGTGGCCAGGGCATCACTCTGAACGAGCCGACCGTTATTGCTCTCAACAGCCGGACGCAAGAAGTGCTTGCGATGGGCCACGACGCATGGCAAATGATCGGACGCACTCCAGGATACATAGTGGCAGTGAGACCACTACGTGGTGGTGCTATTACCGACTTTGATATTACGCAACGCATGATTCGGTTGTTGTTCCAGCGCGCTGGCGTGAATCGATTTTCTAGAGCGCGAGTTTTGATTTGTGTGCCCAGCGCGATTACTCACGTTGAACAACGCGCAGTTCTCGATGCCGCGCGGCGAGCAGGGGCAGCACAGACCTATTTGATCGAGCAACCGCTTGCAGCAGCGATTGGCGCCGCACTACCCATCCACGAACCACTTGGCAACATGGTGATCGACATTGGTGGTGGCACGACCGAAGTCGCAGTTATTTCACTTGGCGGAGTCGTTGCGCTTGAGGCAGTAAGAGTCGGAAGCTTCGACATTGATGCCGCGATTCAAGGCTATGTACGCAAGGAATACGGAATAGCTATCGGCGAAAGAACGGCTGAGGAAATAAAGCTCGCTATTGGGTCAGCGTTTCCGACACAAGAGGAGTGGAAGGCCGAGGTTCGCGGTCGCGACCTAATGAGCGGGCTTCCAAAGACGGTGATGCTCGACCCTGCGGAAGTGCGTGGCGCGATTGAGGAACAAACGAGGGGCATCTGCGATGCCGTGCGGTCGTGTTTGTCGCGTACGCCGCCGGAACTAGCCCAGGACTTGATTCTGAACGGCGTTCACCTTGTTGGTGGTGGTGGGCTTCTGAAGGGTCTCGATCAGAGGATCGCTCAGGAAACGGGCCTACCAGTGCACATCGTTGACGCACCACTTGAGTGTGTCGCTCTCGGCGCTGGCAGGTGTCTAGAGAACTTTGATTCACTGAAGGACATGTTCATGGCCAAGACAGATATTGGTGGCCGCTGAGCCGTCATCGCGCGATCCTGCTCGAGAATCAGTTTCTAAACCGAGCGCAGGTCTTCGGCGGCTTGACGAACTTGCCAGTCTCTGTCGTTAAGCGCTGAGTTGATAGCGGCTTCAACTTCGGGTGTGTCAAACGGGGCGAGTGCAAGAACCGCGCGTCTGCGTACTGCGGGTTTGTCGGAGCACGCACTAAGAATCGCTTCGAGTCCAGCGATGTCACCGATTGCACCTAGCGCTGCGACAGCAGCTTCGCGAACCATTGGATCCGAATGCCTCGTTGCTGTAGCCGACAATGCGCTGACTGCGCTCGTAGCTTCGAACTCGCCGAGCGCGAACGCTGCGGCCTCAGCGACTAGATAATCAGGGTCCGAGAGGCAAGGGATCAGGACGGCAACTGCTTCGTCGCAGTCGGGTTTGATAACAACGGAAAGTTCGACAGCGCGACGTCGAAGCTTCGCGTCGTCGACATTGATTGCGAACTGCCATGCAGCATTCCTTGCTTTTGATGTTCCGCGGCGGATTAACGAACTAAGAGCAGCAACGCGAATGCGTGAGTCGGATTCGGTCGTTAACAATTCAATTAGGGCATTTTGTGTTCCTGCGGGCCATCGGTTCTTTCCTATACCAAAGGCTGCAATTTCGCCAGCACGATCGAGAGCGTTCACGACTCGCGACGGTAGTCGCGATGTCCGTATGAAAAATCGCGCTCGCCCTGCGCGAAAACGGTGCCGATACAAGAATCATGCAGCGTTGGAAAATCGCGTTACCTGTCGCGTCTATCGGCATCGCAAGCGTTGGTCTATGGAGCGCGATCGCGCCCGCTCCCGCTCGGCCGACGATCGGTCAAGTCGCGGCCGCGGCACCTGTTGACCCAGTAATCGCGTCGACGACACTTGCGACGACCACGGCGCCGACGACAACAACTGTCGCGCCAACTACAACGACGGCAGTCGTGGCTGCGACGACGGGGGCGACTTTCGCGGTTCCAGCAACGACGGTTGTCGCTGGCCCCGAAGTCTTGTCTGTGCCAGCGCAAGTTCCGACCGACCCGCGCGCAGATGTTGACGTCGTGCAGATCGGCCGCATCACTATTCCGAAGATCGGTCTTGACCACGCTGTCTACGAAGGCATCTGGCTCACGGTGATTGACGTCGGTCCCGGGCACTGGCCAGGAACGCCGATGCCTGGCGGCTATGGCAATGCAGTATTCGGTGGTCACCGTGTTACGAAGACTCATCCGTTCATGGACCTCGACCTACTCACTGCAGGTGACGCCATCTACTTCACGCTCAACGATGGCTCGATTGCCACGTATCGCATGACCGAACAACTCATCGTTCAACCAGAGGATATTTGGATAACAGATCAGAGTGCTGGCCGAACGCTGACTTTGTTCGCATGCCATCCGAAGGGCAGCGCTCGCCAAAGGATCGTTATCAGGGCAGAATTCGTACCTGCATAGAAACTAAGTGGTTAGGTCAGGCGGGTAACGCTCAGCCATAACGCAAAGAGAATTCCGGCGACTCCGGTAGCGATGCCGACAGACACGACGGCACCAAGTGTTGAAGCCCCGATCATCGCACGAATGCGGTGGTGAGCCACTCGGCTATGTGGCGCCGTGGCTCTGATGTACGGCCGCGGTCGCAATCCATGGCGATTCGGGATCGGCGTTCGTGTACTGAAATCCGGAACTGGCGTGGCAGGCTGTTCAGCCAAGATGGGTTCCACTTGCCGCATTGGTATTCGTCGGACCTGATAGTGAGAAGTTGAGTGGACGAGCCAGAAAATCAAGAAACTTCGAGCCCCGTGCGGCGGCGGTGGCATCGCACGCGGGTAGTCGGAACGATCTTTCTCGTTGTAGCAGTGCCCATCGTGTGGGCTGGCCAACTAATTCACATCGACTACTACACGGAGGCTCCCGGCGAAGCCGTGCCAGTGCAGCCAATGGTCACGATCGACGGTGCAACTGAGTACGAGGCCGAGGGCTCGTTTATGTTGCTCTACATCCGCAAGCGCGAGCGCATTTCGTTGTTGCGATATGCGCAGGCGTGGCTCGATCCTGACATCGATGTAAAAAAAGGTGACTATTCAAAACCTGGTAATTCACCTGCCGTGATCGACGCTGGATCTACATCGGATATGGAGCAGGCAGGCATCGCAGCACGCAAACTCGCGTTAGAACTTCTGGGATACGAAGTGACGCCGGTAGCGGGCGTTGTGGTAACGGGCGTAATTGAGGGGCGACCGGCCGCTGGAGTTCTAACAGTCGGTGACGTGTTGCTCGAAGCCGACGGCAAAGCCCTGGACTCAGCACGGACCTTGGTGTCGATCATTCACTCACACGATGTTGGTGACGAACTTGAGATCAAACTCGACCGTGACGGAGAGACTGAGACCGTGACACTCAAGATGCAGAGCAGTGGTGATCCGAATCCTGTGCCAATAATTGGTGTCTTCACCGATGTTCGTTATGAGTTTCCTGTCGACATCAAGTTCGAGGGCCGAATCGAAGCGATCGGCGGGCCGTCGGCTGGCCTGTCCATGACACTTGCTCTGCTAGATGAATTAACCGAGGGCGAACTGACGGGCGGAATCGACGTAGCAGTCACAGGCACAATCGACATTCTCGGCAACGTAGGAAACGTGGGCAGGGTCGACCTAAAAGCCAAAGCAGCAGCTAATGCTGGCGCCACCCTGATGCTGGTTCCTAAGTGTCGCGAAGCGGGCACGATCGATGACTACGAGAGTCCAGAAACCTACGAACTTGTTCGCGATTTCAAGAAGTCCTGCGATGCAGAGGTGCGGCGTGCTCGCCAAGTGATCGACACGGTCGTCGAAGTAGCTACGCTCGACGAGGCCCTCAACGCTCTTGCCGCTCATGGTGGAGATCCCCTGCCAGAGCAAGTTTCGCCGCAATGATCAACCCCGCTGGCTAAATGCCGTTCTACGATGAGCCATTGCGGGCGGGGCCGGAAGGATTAGACATGAGTGACGAGCGAAGGCGCGCGATCACAAGCACACCTCGAATAACCGCTGATGAGATAGCCAACCGGACATTCTCATCGACGTTTCGTGGCGTATCAGAGGCCGAAGTAAAAGCATTCTTGATTCGCGTTTCTGACGAACTTGTTGATGCAAGCCGTCGCGAATCCGAATTGGAGGCAGCGCTGTCTCAGGCAGAGATTGCCGCAGCAAACCCACGCGATCTAACCGAAGAGGAACTCCTAGACGCCCTTGGTGAAGAAACCGGTCGCTTGCTACATACCGCTCGCGATGCAGCCCGCGACATTCGTACACGCGCAGAGGACAACGCTGCACGCCTGCTTGCCGAAGCGCAGGAATCTTCACAGCAAATGACCGACGTAGCTAACGGTCTGCTCGCCGATCGTCGTACCGAAGCTGAGACCATCGCAGCACAGATTCGCGAGGTCGCAGAGACCGAATTAGCAGAACTCAGATCGACCGTGCAGAGGTCGCTCGATGAGCTTCAGGCAGCTACAGCTGCGGAGTTAGAGGCGCTTCGACTCGACGCGAACAGTGAAGCCGAAGCTGAGATCGCTAGGGCGCGCGGCAATGCTCGTGAGTTAGTTGAGTCAGCGCGCGAGCTTCGCGAGCGCGTCCTCGCCGATCTTGCGCACCGACGCAATTTGCTCACCGAGCAGATCAACGAATTGCGTCAGGGCAGGGAGAAGCTGCTTGAGGCGTATCGCATAGTGAAGCGGTCGTTCCTTGATGCGACCGAGGCACTTGCTGTCGTAGAAGGTCGCGCGGCAAGTGATCGGCCTGAGTGGGTCGACCCAGGAGTCGTAGATGCAGCGATTGGTGCAGTTGAGGCGAGCGAAGCAGACGCAGTCAACGACGACGCAGCAGAAGATCTTGCTGCTGGTGCTGACGACAAATCTGATCCTGTGACAGATGATCTCTTCGCTCGGATCAGGGCCGAACGCGAAGCACGAACGAATACAGAGGCGGCGCAGGACGAAACCGCGGTTGACGAAACGACCGCGGATGTCGAGCGAGCGATCGACTTAGTAGCCGAGACTTCCGCCGAGCCACCAGTTGAGACAACAGCAGAGGCCGACCAGTCCGTTGCCACGGAAGCGGACATTGCAGCGAGTGCAATTAGTGCAGTGCTCGCGAAGACGCTGAAGCGAGCAAAACGGATTGTTCAAGACGACCAGAATGCTGTGCTCGATGCGCTGCGCCGACAGAAAGGCAAACCAGACTCGGCAGCCGCGCTAGGTGACCGCAATACTCAGGCTGACTCTTGGGTAGGGGCGTTATCCGACCAAATGACCGCTGCGTACAGAGCAGGGGCTTCCAACGCTGGTGGAAAGTTGGACACAATTGCTGCTGACGTCTCACGGGACCTTGTTTTCTCTGTAATCGACCCGCTGCGGTCTCGTTTCTCTCAAGCGATCGATGACTCAGAAGACGCAGATGAAGCTATCGAACGACTAAACGCCCGGGCACGAGAATTCCGCACAGAACAGTTAGAGGAAACGGTCGCTGGTCTGTTGGCCGGTGCTTACGCAAATGGCACATACGACGCTGCTCCAGATGCCGCGATGTTGCAGTGGATCGTGTCAGCGGAGGGCTGTAGCACTGACTGCGCCGACAACGCGCTAGAGCCCACATCTAAGGGTTCGGAGTTCCCTACGGGTCACGTTCACCCTCCGGCATTCGCTGGCTGTCGTTGTTCGCTGTCTGTGACTGCCGCTCGCGTGGTTTAATCAGATGTGCGAATCCCTCCAGACACACCATCTTCAGTTCGGCGTATAAGAACTCAGAGAACACCCCGAACGGCGCTCGTCGTCGTCATTGGCATCCTCTTCGTTCTGGTCGTAAGCCTTCGCGGCATCGCGTCGATCATCACCGACTATTTGTGGTTCGATGAACTCGGCCGCACAGACGTTTGGTCAACGGTTATCTCCGCTCGTTTCCTACCAGCGGTGCTCGCAGGTATGGCGGCGTTCATCATCATGCTTGTGAGCTTGATAGTCGCCGAACGTCTCGCTCCGACGTTTCGGCAAGAGGGTCCAGAAGATGAGATCACCGCGCGCTACAGAGATTTCGTAGCGCCATTTGCCGGGCGCTTGCGTGTCGCGATTTCGGCGCTGTTCGCAATTGCGGTCGGTATTGGCGCGAGCGCTGAGTGGAAGTCGTGGTTACTGTTCCAGAACAGCGTCGACTTCGGGCAATCTGACCCGCAGTTCCACAAGGACATCAGCTTCTATGTGTTCCGGTTGCCATTCATCAACTTTGCGCTCGGGTTGTCATTCGGAGTGCTCATTTTCGTATTCCTCGTCACCCTCGCATCGCATTACCTAAACGGGGGTATTCGTTTTCAGGCGCCGTTCCAACGGGTCACGCCGCAGGTGAAAGCTCACCTCTCAGTGCTCGTCGCATTGATGGCGTTTGTGAAAACTGGCCAGTACTGGTTCGGCCGTTACGACTTGGTTTTCTCTACTAGAGGCACTCGACAAGGCGCTCTCTACACCGATGTAAAGGTGCACCTTCCCGCATACAACTTGTTGGTGTTTATCGCCGTGATTGCCGCAATCCTGTTTGTTGCCAATATCTGGCGACGTGGATGGTTATTGCCGATCGCGGCCGCTGTGCTTTGGGCATTCGTATCGGTCGTTGTTGGTTCAGTCGTTCCGGCATTGACCCAGAAATATTCCGTAGAGAACAGCGAACGCACGAAGGAGTCGCCGTACATCGAACGCAATATCGCTGCTACGCGCGACGGTTTCGGGATAGGCGATATCAGCAAGAAGGACCTCACGATCAATGGACTCGTTGACCGCGACGACGTGAATGCTTCTGGCGGGACCATCGATCAGGTGCGCATTTGGGAGCCATCGACTTTGCGGGGGCAACTAAACGAACAACAAGGTCTGCGCTCTTATTACAACTTTACGGATCTAGATGTTGACCGTTACAAGTTCGGCACGGATTACAAGACCGTACTGATAGGTGCGCGCGACCTCAACACTTCGAAGTTGCCGAATGACTCATGGATAACTCGTCACCTCATCTACACGCACGGATCGGGCGTAGCGATTGCAGCCGGTGATGCTTCAGAAGACCAGAATGCGAGCTACCGCTTGTCTGGTATCCCTCCCGTTGGCGACGATGAGGTTCAGATCGATCCGAAATATACGGGCATCTACTTCGGCGAGGGTCTCGACGGCTTTGTCGTCGCTAACTCAAGCGAGAACGAGGTCGAGGCGGGTACCTCAACCGGCGAGTCTGAGGTCGAGGTCAACTACGAAGGTTCGGGCGGCGTAGAGGTCGGCGGCTTCTTTAATAAGTCGGCGTTGGCATTGCGATTCTGGGACAGAAACCTGTTCCTGTCTTCGAGCGTCACTAGCGACTCGCTAGTGATGTGGAACCGCGACCCTCGTGCTCGGGTCGAAAATATCGCTCCCTTTCTCACTGTCGATGGCGATCCTTACCCGGTGGTGCTCAATGGTCGCGTGGTGTGGGTTGTCGACGGCTACACGACCACTAACCGATTCCCATATTCGCAGTCAACATCGCTTGCTGGCTCTCATGGACTCGCCCACGAGTTCAACTATGTACGCAACTCAGTGAAGGGCGTTGTCGATGCCTACGACGGCACGGTGAAGTTGTACGCGTGGGACGAAAAGGACCCGATCCTGAAGGCGTGGCGCCGTGTGTTCCCAGACCTTGTACTTGACCGCTCAGAAATCGACCCTGGCCTCGAGGCGCACTTCAGGTATCCCGAGGAATTGTTTGAAATTCAAACGAGAAGGTATGCCGAGTACCACGTCGCCGACGCGGGCACTTTCTACGATGGCGACGAGAGTTGGCAGATCGCAAGCAGTGCTACTAATCCGGTGTCGGATGGCGCAACATTGGGAACGATCGGTGATCCGGTTGTTGCCGACGGTAACGGCGTATCCCAGCGGCGTGGGGTAGTACCAGTCGATCCAGTCGTGTCGCTGTATCAAGTTCTTACGCTTCCCGGTTCAGCGGAGGATGAGTCTGAGTTTGTTCTGGCGCGGTCTTTCGTTCCAATCGGCAAAGAAAACGTGTTGCGATCGATTGTGTTTGCTCGCTCAGACCCGGGTCACTACGGCGAACTCGTCGTTTACGAGGTTGATACCGCTGCCTTGTCTCCCGTGGCCGCTGGCCAGGTAATTCAACGCGATACCGAAATCGCCAAAGAGATATCGCTGCTGAAACAGAAGGGCTCTGACCTCGAGTTTGGCGAGATGCGGTTGTTGCCAGTTGGCGACTCCCTCTTGTTCGTGCAGCCGTTCTACATCAAGGGCGATGCTCGAAGCTCCTATCTCGTGTTACAGGGCGTTGCCGTTACCGATGGCGAAAGTGCTGTGCTAGCGCCGACATTCGATGAAGCGCTCGACAAGCTTCTTGGGGTGATGGTCGAGCCCGACCCAGATCCCGATCCAGATCCTGGTAACGATCAGACTGTTGGTGAGTTAGTGGGCCTCGCCCTAGATGAGTTCAGTGCCGCCGACGCCGCTGCAGCGACCGGAGAGTACGAGGCACAAGGCCGCCATCTTGCCAAGGCGCGTGAATATCTCGAAAGAATCGCCGAGCTAGAAGTCGCCACAGTCCGAGAACCAGTCGCGGATCCGGAGGGCACCTAGGAAGCCTCTGAACTCCTCTGAACTGTCGGTCGTCCGGCTTGGAACGGTCCTCAAATAATTGTTACTATCTAGATAGTGATAATTATCCGGCTGGGTAGCCCGCCCTTTATTCAGGCGGCTAGGCAGCCAAGGAGGCAGACGTCATGACGGTCCCAGATATAGACCTCGGCGCCTACAAACTCGGCTGGAACGACGGAGATCAGTTCGTCTATCGCCCACGCAAGGGCGTGAACGAAGAAATCGTTCGGGATATTTCCCACCACAAGAGCGAACCAGAGTGGATGACGAAGTTTCGCCTCAACTCGCTCAAGCGTTTCGAACGCAAGGCGATGTTGCCGTGGTTTGCCGACAACATGCCAGACATCGACTTCGACAACATCTACTACTACATCAAGCCGACCAACGAGCAGGTCTCTGACTGGGACATGCTCCCGGAGAGCATGAAGGCGACATACGAAAAACTCGGTATCCCAGAGGCCGAACGCAAGTTTCTTGCCGGTGTAACTGCGCAGTACGAATCTGAAGTCGTGTACCACAAGAATCGCGAGGACTTAGAGGCGCTAGGTGTCCTGTTCTGCGACATGGATACGGCTGTTCGTGAGTACCCCGAGATCGTCAAGCAGTACCTCGGCACTGTGATTCCGCCAGGCGACAACAAGTTCGCTGCGCTCAACAGTTCGGTCTGGAGTGGCGGCAGCTTCATTTACGTGCCACCGGGCGTACACGTTGACATGCCGCTGCAGGCTTACTTCAGGATCAACACAGAAAACGCTGGACAGTTCGAACGAACTCTCATTATTGCTGACGAGGGCGCCTCGGTGCACTACGTCGAGGGCTGTTCGGCGCCGGTCTATTCGAGCGACTCGTTGCACTCGGCGGTAGTCGAGCTGATAGCCAAACCCGGCGCTCACATTCGTTACACCACCATTCAGAACTGGTCTCCGAATGTGTACAACTTGGTCACCAAGCGCGCGGTCGCCGAGGCCGAAGCCACTGTCGAGTGGATCGACGGCAACCTCGGATCGAAGCTGACCATGAAATATCCGGCTGTTGTTCTAACCGGTCCGAAAGCCCACGGCGAAGTTCTTTCTGTGGCGTACGCCGGCCCAGGACAACACCAGGATGCTGGCGCAAAAATGACCCATGTGGCACCCGAGACAACTTCGATAATTGACTCAAAGTCGATTAGCAAGGATGGCGGTCGCACTACCTATCGCGGTCTCGTGAAGGTCGAACCGGGTGCCCACGGCGTAAAAAGCCATGTTCGGTGCGACGCCCTCATACTTGACGACCAATCGCGTTCTGACACCTACCCCTATATGGAGATCGCGGAGAAGGATGCGCGCGTAGGCCACGAAGCAAGCGTTAGCAAAGTCGGCGATGAACAACTTTTCTACTTGATGGCACGTGGTCTCACGGAGCAGCAGGCAGTTGCGATGATCGTGAATGGCTTTATCGAGCCGGTCACGAAGACATTGCCAATGGAGTACGCAGTCGAGATGTCGCGACTAATCGAGTTGAGCATGGAAGGGTCGGTCGGGTAGTTAGGCCATGTCGATTAGCAAGTCATTTTCAACGGATGTGGCACGTGGGCTTGGCGGTCCAAGTTGGCTAGTGGATCGGCGCGTTCGTGCTAGCGGGTCGCTCGATTCGATTACTTGGCCAACCAGCGCAGAAGAGATCTGGCGTTACTCACGAATCGAAGACCTCGATCTAGAGAAGTACCGACCTGTTTCCGCTGAGCGTCTCGGCGCCGCAGACAACGAATCGGCTCCGGGCGGCGGTCCGTTCGCCCGCGAGGCTGGTGAGCATTCTGGGATGCTCGTCGTGCACGACGGCAGAGTCGTGCATCATGAAATTGATCCCGATCTAGAAGCAAAAGGCCTGCGCGTTTGTGGTCTTGCCACCTGTGATGATTCAGATGAAATCGCCAATGTCCTCGGATCGGTTTCTTCCGTGTCTGCGGATGCTTTCACTGTATTGAACGATGCATTCATGCCCGGTGGAGCACTCATCTCAGTTCCCGGTGGCGTCGTAGTTCCACATCCAATTGTGATCGTGCACTGGTGTGACGGCGACCTTGAGGCAAGCTTCCCCCACACTCTCGTAGTCGCAGGAGAGTCGTCAGAAGTCACGGTCCTCGAACGATTCAGCTCACCGAACACGGACCACCTTGTTGACGCTGTTGTCGAGCTAGTCGTTCGCGACAATGCATCGCTGCGGTATCTGTCGGTGCAAGAGCACGGACCACGGACCTGGCACATAGGGCTGCAACGGGCTCACCTTGGTCGTGATGCACGATTGGCCTCCGCTGCTGTCGCGCTCGGCGGTGGGTATGCGCGTTTACGCAGCGAAAGTTTGCTCGACGGCACAGGAGCAATGAGTGAGCAAGTTGCCGTTTACTTTGGAGACTCTGATCAAATGCTTGACTTCAGAACACTCCAGGACCACGCCGCGCCACACACTCGAAGTGAACTCCTGTTCAAAGGTGCCGTTGAAGACACGGCGAAGTCTGTGTATTCAGGCATGATTCGCATACGGGAGGACGCTCAGAAGTCTCAGGCATATCAGACCAACAGAAATCTTGTGCTCACCGATGGCGCTGGCGCCGAGTCAATCCCCAACCTCGAGATTCTTGCGAACGACGTGAAGTGCGCACACGGTTCTACGGTCGGCCCGATCGATGATGACCAGCGTTATTACCTCGAGTCGCGAGGTATTTCGCCAGAAGAGGCCGAACGACTAATTGTTCTCGGGTTCTTCGATGATGTGTTCGGCCGCTTGCCATCGTCTTCACTGACAAATTCATTGCAGCGTTCCGTCGTTGACAAGATTGAACATCGGAGAACTCGATGAGAGTTGTCGGCAAGGTCGGTGATTTCTTGGACTCGAAAGCCACGCGAGTTGAACTCGATGGAGTGGCGATCTGTGTTGTGCGAGTCGGCGACGACTTTTACGCAGTCGCAGACACGTGTTCACACGCCGAGTTTTCACTGTCAGAGGGTGAGGTCTGGCCAGATGAGTGCGAAATCGAATGCCCGAAGCACGGTGCGATGTTCTCTCTTCTCACAGGCGAGCCACAGACGCTTCCTGCCACCCAACCCGTGGATGTGTTCGACGTCTCTGTCGTCGATGACGACGTATGTGTGAGCGCACGATGAGCGTCCTTTCGGTTTCGGGATTGCACGCCACGGTCGGCGACACCGAAATTCTGCGGGGCCTCTCGGTAGAAGTGAGATCGGGTGAAGTGCACGCCATCATGGGGCCAAATGGTTCCGGCAAGAGCACACTTAGTCACACCCTTATGGGCCGCACCGATTACACCGTCACGAGTGGTTCCGTGCAGGTCGACGGCGAAGAACTCTTGGGGCTGCCTACATTTGAGCGCGCTACCAAAGGCTTGTTCCTCGCGATGCAATACCCAGTTGAAGTGCCGGGCGTTCCGATGGCTGCACTCATTAGCGCATCTCTGAGAAGTCGTGGGGTGGATACCGTTGATCTTGACTCGCGCATTGCTACAGAAGCCGATCGACTTCATGTGCGTGACGAGTTCTTGTTGCGCGGCGTCAACGACGAGTTTTCCGGCGGCGAAAAGAAGCGCATCGAGACATTGCAACTCGCTCTCTTGCGACCGAAGTTCGCGATCCTCGACGAAATCGACTCCGGGCTCGACGTCGACGCGCTGCGGGATGTCTCGCGGCGCGTCGAAGCGATGACAAAGGAGCAAAACCTTGGAGTCGTCGCTATTACGCACTATGCGCGTCTACTCACGGAGCTGCGTCCAGATCATGTGCACGTGATGATGGCAGGCCGCATAGTCGCGAGTGGCGGGCCTGAGCTTGCTGACGAGCTCGAGGCATCGGGCTATGAGGGCGTCGCCGCGAGGTTGGGTGTCGCCGAACTAGCGATAGAGAAACAAGAATCTTCGAAGGTTGCATTCGACCGCGGAAAAACCGAGAGTCTTGCCGATGTCTTGAAGGCTGCCGGCTCTAAAGCAGACGATCCGTTCGCCGATCCGTTGGCCTAGTCGGGTTGGCTCGAGTCGGATGGTTCTAGATAGTAGGACCGAGTGCGCCAGCCAAGCGCAGTTCAGTGATTCGTTCATCTGAGTACTCAAGTACGTCACGAAGAACTGCCTCAGTGTGCTGCCCGACCGTCGGCGCGCGTTCGGGTATCCCGAGGTCTTCGCCTGTGAGTTTCACCGGGAACGGAAGCTGATCAGCGTCGAGTAGCGAAGCTGGCATCCAAGGAAGTCTGTGCTGGAATTGTGCGTCTTGCGCAATTGTCTTGGTGGTGTTTACCGGAGCGATCGGCGTGTTGACACGGTTGCCAAACTCAAGCCACTCGGCGGATGACTTCGACTTGAAAATTGTGCGTAGTTCACTTTGGAGTGCTCTGTTTCCGCGTGCGTGATCGGCGAACTTGCTGCCTGGATTGGCTTCGAACAATTCGGGGCGATCGATGCCTATACAGAAGTTCTTCCAGAATGCTTGCTCGCTAGCCATGAACAGGACATGGCCATCTGCAGATTCATACATCTGATATCGGACGCCTTCTTTCATTCCGGCCGTTCCAGCGGCGCGGCGCACGAAGTCATCCGACTTGTTGCCAGTGACTTCGGTTTCGGGTCTCAGGTAGGCCTGTTCTGATTCGATTCGGTACCAGTCGAAGTATGCAGCAGCGTCGCTCTGAGCGATCTCCATGTGACATGGCTCGCCGGTCGTACGTGCGCGGATGACGGCAGCAAGTATTCCGAGAGCGCCGAATACAGGGCCAGCGTGAATGCCAATAGAGGAGTGTTCTGGGATGTAGCAGAAGCCTTCGTCGTCGTAGGCAGCCTGGACTTGACCCGCCCATGTGTCGTACGCGATGCCGTGACTCGGCATCTCGCTGTACGGGCCTGTTGCGCCATAACCAGAAATCGTGCAGAAAACGATGCGCGGGTTGACAGCAGTTAGATCTTCGAATCCGAGGCCACGTTTAGCGAGTGCGCCCGGCCGCATTGCTTCTACGACGACGTCGGCGCTCCTCACTAGATCCTTATAAATAGCGGCGCCTTCTGGCGTTCGAATGTCGAGTACGACACTCTTTTTCCCGCGATGGATATGCAGGTGGAGCAAGGAATTGCCGTTGCCTTCACGGGGACCTGTTTCCGCTCCAGGAGGCCCGATAATGGGCCATGTCATCTCGCGGATGTAGTCGCCTGTCGGCGGCTCGACCTTGATGACCTCGGCCCCGAGGTCGGCTAGGTGTGTCGTGATTGCCCCTGGTCCGAGTAGAGCGCTCTCAATGATTCTCACTCCGGCTAACAACGGATGTCCTGGCACCTACGGCTCCTCGCGTGAATTTGCTGGGACGTTAACGATGCGAACGTAGCTTGTCGAAATGGCGAAGCCGATACTTGAGGGGACGCGAGTTGCACTGTGGGCGCCGCGCGACAGGGATCGCGATGAGTTCCTCGCTGCGGTCTGCGCTAGTCGTGAGCTGCATGGCGACTGGGTGTTCCCACCATTCGATGCACAGACATTCAGAGAATTTCTGAGAAGGGCGAAAGAAGCAGATCGAACAACTCTGCTAGCCCGTGCTGAGGGCGACAGGCGATTGGTCGGAGTCGTGAATATCAGCAATATCGTCGGCGGCGCCTTTTCGAATGCCACGCTCGGCTACTACGGGTTTAGCGGCGGTGTTGGCGATGGCCGCATGACTGACGCAGTGCGTTTAGCGACTAGCTACTGCTTCGTGGAACTCCGATTGCATCGAGTCGAAGCAAATATTCAGCCAGGAAACGTTCCTTCGCGACGGCTAATCGAGCACCTCGGATTTCGTCACGAGGGGTTTTCTCCAAAAATGTTGCGTGTCGGCGGCGAGTGGAGAGACCACGACCGGTTCGCGATTACTGTCGAAGGCTGGATGCCAATGCGGCGACAAACCGATTTCTAGCCTTTTATGGAATAGTTGTCGGTTCGGCGACGGTCGTTGGTGGAAACGTCGTCCCTGGGGTCGATGACGATGTGGTTGGTGCCACCGTCGTTGATGATGTTGTTGTCGGCGCGGTAATTGGAGTCAATGTTGTCGATGTCGGGATCGTCGTTGTCGTCGAACCAGAGGGACTTTGTCCTCCGCTTGTCGGCGCAGCCTGCTTACCGATTACGTAGACAGGATCGCCACGAGTGACGAGCGTCTGGAAATACTCGGCTATGTGCATCGGGATGCGTGCACAACCATGTGAAGCCGGCGTTGTCGGTACGGATTCGGATCCATGCACGGCGATCGCTTCGTTGAAGTACATCGGGTTGTAGATCATCCCTAGCTTGACCTTGTGCCAACCGACGCTGCCGAACGTGAACGCAAACTTGCCTGGTGGCGTGACCGCGTATTGGCACCCATCGTTGCCTCCACAAAAGTACCGACCGTTGCCGGTAGAGGTAGTCGTGATGAGAACGACGAGATGGTTGTTGTAGAGGATAAGAACCTGACGGTCGAGGTCGATTTCGACGCGTTTGGCTTCCCTGTCTGGTCCGGCTAGCGGCGCGGGGTACTTGAAGGCCATTAGGACGAGTCTTTCCGCGATGCCTATTCGGCCACGGCGTTCTAGTCCCATGAGTTTCTCGAGTGCTTCGACTGCGCCACGGGTAGCGCTGTCGAACTTGCCATCTACTTTGCCTGGATCGAATTGAAGTGAACGAAGGCGTTGTTCGAAGGCGAGCACATCATCTCCGCTAGAGCCCTGAGCAAGCCCTGGTTCTTTCACCTCAGGGAGCAACAGAGATGGAGGGTCAGGCATCACCGGCAACGCTGTCGTTGTAGTAGTGGGTGCCTGCGTGGAAGTCGTGGTGGCGACGAGCGTCGTCGTTGACTGTTCTTCCACGGTCGGATCTACAAGGGTTGCTGCAGCATCGTGGTTGTCGACGGTGAGCACAAGGCGTGTAACCACAGTGCCAAGGCAGACGGCGAGCAACGCGGTGACGATGGCGATTCTGGTCTTCTTGCGTGAACGCAGGAGCGCTAGGCGACGGGTACGGCGATCTGTTGTGGAAGGGAGGAGATCTGAGATGGGCGTGAGGCTACAGACTAAAAGGGGCTAGCTAACGGTAGTAGCGGCCTGTTCTGCCTCGATTAGCGCTCGAAGTTCGTCGTCGACGCGAAGTGCTGCGATGCGTAGGTCGAGCAGCAGGTCTAGGACCTCTGTCCCAGAAAAAAGATCGCGACTACCGAATCGTTCGAGTGCTTCGTCGATCAGTTTTACGAACTCGTCTGACTGCATGCGCCCTCCCTTGGTTGGCTAGCTATAACCATACCTAACCATCGGACATTTGTCCCTTTTAGTTTTGGTACTTCGTGCATGATTTCTACGTGCTTGATGAATAGGACAGACGACCTATGCGGGCTAGATGGAACTGTCGCCCGCCTCGTCGAGGCCTTGCTGCAACGTGTTCCATGCGAGGGTCGCGCACTTGATGCGCACGGGGAACTTGACGACTCCCTGCAGCGCCTCGAGATCTCCGAGCCGGACACCCTCGAGGTCGGCTGCAAGGTCAGACCCGTCGCCTTCGCCTTCGAGTTTGTGCTCATGGATTGACATAAGAGCCTTGAACGCTCGGATCAGTTGGCGGGCTCCGTCGACCGTCTTGCCTTTGACTGCAGCACTCATCATTGAGGTAGATGCCTGGCTGATCGAACAGCCTTGTCCCTCTATCTTTATGTCTCGCACAGTGTCTGTAGCGGAGTCAATCTCGAGGTATACGGCGACTTCGTCGCCACACAGAGGGTTGAAGCCCTCGGTCTTTGTTGCGGGTGGAACAGGGAGTTCGCCACGATTCCGCGGCGAACGGTAGTGATCGAGAATTACTTCGCGATAAAGGTCTTCGAGGTTCGAGCTCACAATCAGATCCTAAAGAAATCTTCGGCTTTGGCGAGTGCTTCTATGAGGGTATCGACTTCGGATTCTGTGTTGTAAATGTAGAGGCTCGCTCGGCTGGTAGCGGGGACGCCGATATGGCGCATCAGGGGTTTGGCGCAGTGGTGCCCAGCGCGCACGCAAACTGCGCGCTCGTCTAGTACCTGGCTTATGTCGTGGGCATGAATTCCGTCGAAGAGGAACGAGATTGCGCCCCCACGGATTGAGGCATCCTGCGGGCCGTAGATGGTCATCGTCGGGAAGTTTTGAATGAGTGCGTCTAGCGCGTAGCGGGTGAGTCGCTCTTCGTGGTCCCTAACGTCGGCCATGCCAAGGTTGGCGAGATAGTCGATCGCTGCACCCCAACCAATCGCTTCAACGATTGCTGGCGTGCCAGCCTCGAACTTCCATGGAAGATCATTTGTTGTGAATCCATCTTGGCGCACATCGCGAATCATTTCGCCACCACCAAGAAACGGTGGCATGCCTTCGAGAAGTTCGGCACGAGCCCACAACCCTCCGATACCTGACGGTCCGAGCATCTTGTGGGCGGAAAAAGCAACAAAGTCAGCATCCCATGCTCGCACGTCGGTAGCTAGGTGTGGTACGTATTGGCACGCATCGACAAGTATGAGCGCATCATGGTCGTGCGCGGCATCGGCTAGTGGGCGGATCTCGTTGATCGTCCCGAGCACGTTGCTCATCGCGCTAATCGCGAGCAATCGTGCTCCAGATAAAAGTTCATCGAGGTTCGTTAGATCGAGCCTGAAGTCGTCTGTGATGCCGATCCACCGCAACTCAATGCCGCGCTCTTCGGCGAGCATGTGCCACGGCACGATGTTGGCGTGATGCTCCATAAGGCTGAGCACTACGACATCGCCTTGCTTCAGGTTCGCTCTGCCCCATGAGTATGCGACGAGGTTGATCGCCTCTGTCGCGTTACGGACGAACACAACTTCGGATGCCGAACGCGCATTTATGAAACGTGCGACCTTCGCGCGGCTGGCCTCGAATGCTGCCGTAGTTTCTTCTGCCGTTTGGTAAACCCCACGGTGGACATTGGCGTAGGAGGTGCGATAGGCGGCGTCCATCGCTTGCAGCACCGACTCGGGTTTTTGCGAAGAGGCAGCTGAATCCAAGTACACGATTTCTTGGCCGTGGATCTGACGCGTAAGCGCAGGGAAGTCGAGGCGGATTTTGTCAACATCTAAGGCCATCAGACTCACCCGACTTTCGATTGGTACACGCCAAAGCCATTTGCCTCTACGGTTCGTGCAAGTTCGGGTCCGCCGGTCTCGACGACATGACCGTCTACTAGCACGTGGACAACATCGGGAGCGAGGTGGTCGAGGATTCGGTGGTAGTGCGTGATGAGCAAGATTCCAAGTTCTGGGCGTTCGGATCGAATCGTGGAAATACCGTCGGCGACGGACTTGAGGGCATCGATGTCGAGACCACTGTCAGTTTCGTCGAGTACAGCGAACTCTGGTTGTAGCAACGCCATCTGCAGCAGTTCATTGCGTTTGCGTTCGCCACCGGAAAAGCCCTCGTTCAGGTAGCGATCGAGGAAGCGCTGGTCCATTCCGAGTTTCTTCGTCCAAGCCATTGTTTCGAGGCGCACTTCGAGTACCGAAAAGTTTTCGATGCCTTTGCGGCTGCTCATGGCTTGGCGCAAGAAGTTGAACACGGAGACTCCGGGAATCTCCTCTGGGTGCTGGAATCCTAAAAAGAGGCCGCGGGCTGCCCTCTCGTCTGGTGGGAGGTGAGTGATGTCTTCGCCAAGAAACTCAATGGTGCCCGAAGTGACGGTGTATGCGGGGTTGCCTAGCAAGACGTTGGCGAGCGTGGATTTCCCAGAGCCGTTCGGACCCATCAGGGCGTGTAATTCACCTGCTGGGATTTCTAGTGAAACGCCACGCAAGATTTCTCGCCCATCTACCGACGCGTGAAGATTGTCGACGCTGAGAGCGTAAATAGCCTGGTCAGAGGTGTTCACGGCACCAATACTAATTCCACTATCCGCGTAGTGAAAATCCAAGATCAGGTTCTCAGTTCAAGTATTCCGGTCCCCGAAGTGCATGTCCCGATGATCGCAGCTTCATGCCCAGAGGAGCGCAGAGACGCTACGGCGGCGAGTGCAGCGTCTGGGTCGGCACCAAATACGAGTCCGCCGCTCGTCTGGGCGTCTGCGAGCAACAAGACCGTGAGATCAGACACATCTGTAGCTACCTGCAGACGGTCTCGCACGTGGGCGAGATTGCGTTTTGAACCACCAGGAATGGTTCCGGCTTCGGCGAGTCTGTGCGCGCCGTCGATGATGGGGATTTGCGAAGTAGCGAGCGTGACGTCGACGTGGGACTCAAGGGCCATTCGACCAAGGTGGCCAAGGAGTCCGAAACCAGTCACATCGGTTGCGCCCTTCGCCCCCGCAGCGATCGCAACTTTGGCTGCTTCAGCGTTGCTCTGGGTCATAGAGCTGATGGCGGCTGCCTCGACTGGTTCGGGGCACATCCCTCGCTTGATTGCCGTTGTGATTACTCCAATTCCGAGGGGCTTCGTTAGCACGAGGGCATCGCCGTCGCGAAGGCCCGTGTTCGTGAGCATTAGAGCAGGATCGACCTCGCCGACAACTGCCATGCCGTACTTCGGTTGGGGGTCATCGACGGTGTGGCCACCTGCGACGACGAAGCCGTTGGCAGCAGCGGCATCACTTCCACCTGCAAGGACATCGCCGAGCAACTCGTTCGAAAGCTCTTCTGTGTTCCACGCAACGAGGTTGATGCCTAGCAATGGCCGCCCGCCCATCGCGTAGATATCGCTTACGGAATTTGTGGCTGCGATATGACCCCATGTGCGAGCGTCATCGACTACTGGCGTGATGAAGTCGGCGGTCAATATAAGAGCGCGCGAATCGTCGAGCCGCCAGACAGCGGCATCGTCTCCGGTGAGTGGACCAACGAGCAGGTCGGGGTGGGGTGTGGGGGATAAGCGACGCAGAACCTGCGTCAACTCGCCTGGGGCGAGCTTGCATGCTCAACCAGCGCCGTGGCTGAACTGAGTGAGGCGCGGCTTTAGCGCGTCTTGTTCGCTCATGTGAATCACCCCCTGGTTCGAATCGCGTGTCGCTTACACAACTGTTCGACGACGATACCGGCGGTTTACCAGCCGCGAGCGACCCATTCGTCGATGTGGGGGCGTTCGGTTGCGATCGTGGTGTCGAGGCCATGGCCGGGCATTACTAGCGTTTCGGGGGCAAGCGTGAACAGATGGCGATCAATTGATTCGATGATCGTCGAGAAGTTGCCTAACGGGTGGTTGTTGGTGTTGCCAGGTCCGCCAGGAAAAAGCGTGTCGCCTGTAAACAACACTGGGTGGCCTTCAAGGAGAAACGAAGTGCTTCCTGGCGTGTGACCTGGATTATGAATCGTGCGAAGGCGCAAATCGCCGACCTCGATGATGTCGTCGGCCTCGATAATGAAGTCGTAGCTGTCGAGCATTTCGGCATCGGCAGCAGCAATGCCGACGTCGATTCCTGCGTCCCTCGCCGCTTCGACTGCCTGAATGTGGTCCCAGTGTCCGTGCGTGGTCAGAACCTGCCGCACGTTCAACTGCGTGCAGAGCGGTATTAGTAGCTCATGCTCGTTGGCGGCGTCGATAAGGGTCGCGGCACCGGTGTTCTTGCACCGCAAGAGGAAAGCATTGTTTTCGAACGGTCCGACCACAACCTTGTCTATCCGGACACCAGCAGTTTCGTAGTGGGCAGGTCTGTATTTCACATTGTCCACGGTAGTTGGCGGCGAAGGCAATTGGTCAAGTACGGTGACAACTCCAACGCGAAGCTGCGTCGAGCACACTGATTTTCGGACACCGATTTAGGAGCAATCTGATGAACTTTGCATTCTCTGAGGACCAGGCCGAACTACGCCGCACCGTGCGCGCGTTCCTTGAGGCCAAGTCGCCGTCAGCCGAGGTCCGTCAGCTCATGGACACGACCGATGGCTACGACCCCGCAGTCTGGAATCAGATGGGCGCCGAGATGGGCCTACAAGGGCTCCACATCCCCGAGGAGTACGGCGGACAAGGTTTCAGTTTCGTCGAACTCGCGATTGTCCTCGAAGAGATGGGCCGCGTGTTGCTCTGCGCTCCGTTCTTCTCGACCGTCGTGCTCGCAGCCAACGCGATCTTGAACGTAGGCTCCGATGCCGACAAGAAGGCTTTGCTTCCAGGTATTGCTAGCGGCGAGACCAAAGCGACGCTTGCGTTCACCGAACCGAACGGTAAGTGGGACGCGTCCGGCATTGAGATGCAAGCAACGTCAGACAACGGCAACTGGACGCTTAGTGGCGAAAAGATGTTCGTAGTCGACGGTCACGTCGCAGACGTCATAGTCGTTGTAGCTCGTACTGCTGGTAGCTCAGGTACCGATGGCATTTCATTCTTCGCAGTTGATGGCAACGCAGCTGGCCTCACACGCACTGCTCTTGCCACGATGGACCAGACTCGTAAGCAAGCGCGCCTCGAGTTCTCAAACGTCGTTGCGACTCCGCTCGGCGATGCAGGCCAGGGTTGGGCTGCGCTGTCTAAGACCCTCGACCAGGCTGCCGTCGCTATTGCAAACGAAGGTGTTGGTGGAGCGCAGTTCGTGCTTGACATGTCAGTTGAGTACGCAAAGGTACGGGTGCAGTTCGGTCGTCCGATCGGTTCGTTCCAGGCGATCAAGCACAAATGTGCAGACATGCTGCTCGAGGTTGAGTCAGGCAAGTCGGCTGCGTACTACGCGGCATGGGCAGCAGCCGAAGACAACGAAGAACTTCCAGTGGTCGCTGCGCTTGCAAAGGCTTACGTGAGCGACGCTTACTTCCACTGTGCTGCAGAGAACATTCAGATTCACGGTGGTATCGGTTTCACATGGGAGCACGACGCGCACCTCTACTTCAAACGTGCAAAGAGTTCTGAGATATTCCTCGGTGATGCCACCTACCACCGTGAGCTTCTCGCACAGCGCATCGGGATCTAAGCACTAGGCAGAACTGTTGGTAGCAGTCGCCACCTTCATAGCTCTAGCGGTCGGGTGCGTAATAGCAGCGGTCGTCGTCTTGCGCGAAGCCTCAAAGATGGTCGAGTCGCCACCGCCGCCATCTTTCTCGATGGACGAAGCGTATGAGTGGGTCGTCGAGAATCTGCCTGACATCGTGGCCGCTACGTTGACGCCAGAAGACGTGAGGAACATCCTCAAAGCGCAAATCGAGTACTTCGAGAGTCGCGGTGTCGCTCAGAACGGATCGGAAAAAACTGGTGCAGGCGACGGTGTCGTGAGCGCACCTGAGACAGTCGACTACATCATCGAGCGTTGCAAGGCAACAGGGGACGAGTTCTTACCTGAGCAGATCTATCCCGTGATCGAAGTGCAACTTGATTATTTGCGTGCAATCGGGGCCGTCGGCCCTGTTATCGGCGACGAATCGGATGAGTAATATTCGCCGCGTGTCGATGTCGATTGAGCGAGCGTCCAAGCGCCGTTTTTGTATGGCAATCGTCGCTTTCGGCCTCGCTGGCTCATCGCTTCTTGGGATTGGCCCGATGACGATGGCTGAGGGACGAACTTCCCTCGCTCCGAGTCAGGAAGCAACCGAACAGTTCAAAGGCACCTTGCGGTACAAGAACCCTGCAACCGGTGACAAGGACCCGATAGCTGGCGCTGATATCGCGGCTGCCGACGCTGTTGGCAATGTCGTAGGTAACGCCACGACTGCAGAAGACGGCACATGGACAATGAGCGTGCCAGGGCCAGGTACATACACCGTCACCCTCGATGTTGATTCGTTGCCGAACGGTGTGGGAGTCAGCAAAGACGGAGCTGAGGAACTGACGAAGGTCTTGGTTTCTGGTCAGAGCGCATTTCTACTGTTCCCGCTCGGGCCTCGGGCGCGCAATGCCACCGACTCAATCGGCGAGCGTGCGGCTCGATTGTTCGCAGAAGGGCTCAATTTCGGGCTTATCATTGCGATTTGCGCTGTCGGGCTGTCTTTGATTTTCGGAACTACCGGCCTCACGAACTTTGGCCACGGCGAACTAGTTACGTTCGGCGCACTCATTGCTTTTTTCTTCAACGTCACGCTTGGGTTGCATTTGTTGATCGCTGCTCCACTGGCCATCATCTGTGGCGGTTTGTTTGGCGGGCTACTAGATCTCGGACTTTGGCGGCAGTTGAGAAAGCGTGGTACTAGTCTCGTTTCGGCCATGATCGTGTCAATCGGTTTGGCACTAGTGCTGCGCAACATCTTTCTGTTCCAGTTCGGCGGGTTCAACCGCAAGTTTGCGCAATACCAGGTTCAGCCCGATGGCCTTGGGATTGGCCCAGTCACGATCAGCCCCAAAGACCTCTGGTCGATGGGCATCGCGATCGCCGTCCTCGTCGGTGTCGCACTGATGTTGCAGCTAACTCGAATCGGCAAAGCGATGCGCGCTGTCTCTGACAACCGCGACCTTGCAGAAGCTTCCGGAATCAACGTTGAGCGCGTAGTGCTAATGGTCTGGTGCCTCGGTGGAGCGCTGAGCGCATTAGGCGGAATCTTGCTGGCTGTCGACGAGGACCTGACCTTCGACATGGGGTACCGACTCTTGCTACTCATGTTTGCTGGCGTGACTCTCGGCGGACTTGGTACGGCCTACGGGGCGCTAATCGGTTCGTTGGTGGTCGGCGAGTTCATTTTGTTGTCGACACTCGTAATTAAGCCGGAGTTGAAAACGGTCGGCGCTTTAGTCGTTCTGATCGTCGTGCTGCTTGTTCGACCTCAAGGCATTCTCGGAACCAAAGAACGGGTCGGGTAGCGACGTGGATTACGAACTAATTATGCGGACGTCGCTCGAAGCGCCATTCGGTGTCGACGCTGTCATCTATGCACTCGCGGCAATCGGAATCAACCTGCAGTTCGGCTACACAGGACTACTAAATTTCGGCCAGGTTGGATTCATGGCCGTCGGTGCATACTCCGTCGGAATCAGCGTCAACTACTACCACTGGCCCTGGTGGGTAGGCGTTGGACTCGGCTTGGCTCTCAGCGTTGTTCTGGCGCTCTTACTCGGTATCCCGACGTTGCGACTTCGCGCGGATTACCTGGCAATTGTCACGATCGCTTCGGGGGAGATCATCAGGCTCATCATGCGCGCAGCAGTGCTCGCGGATTTCAGCGGAGGTTCAGCAGGACTCCCCGGGAACTATCGCGATCCTTTCTTCGCCTTGAGCCCATTTGATCGTGGTGCTGAGTATGGGTTCTGGATCGACTGGTCTGGAGAAAACTTCTGGGTGATGATCGTTGGGTGGTCACTCGTCGCGATCTTCAGCTTCGGGATGTTTCAACTCATGCGGAGTCCATGGGGCCGAATCCTCAAGGCGATACGCGAGGACGAAGATGCTGTGCGATCGCTTGGCAAGAACGTCTACTGGTACAAGATGCAATCGCTAATTATCGGCGGTCTCATCGGCTGTTTTGCAGGTTTCGCGTTTGCATACGGCAAAGGCTCGGTGCAGCCAGATAACTATTCGACCTCTGTCACCTTTTTTGCATATGCAGCGCTCATCCTCGGGGGCACAGCGCGAATTTGGGGACCGATCGTCGGATCGATGATCTTTTGGTTCATCATCACATTCTCCGACCAAATGCTCCGCGGCCTAGTGGCAGAAGACTTGATCTCTTCCGACTTGCTTAGCGGTACACAGATCGGCGTAGTGCGCTTCATCATCGTCGGTCTCGGTCTCATGTTGCTCGTGATCTTCCGACCCCAGGGCATCTTCGGCGACAAGAAAGAACTGGCTCTCGATGCCCATTAACAGCGATATACGCGCCGTGCGGGGTTTACCTGGCGTAGCGCCGACCCCTGGCGTGGCGAAACCTAACCCGATCCTCGCAATCGAGGGTGTTGTTCGGCACTTCGGTGGGATCACAGCGGTCGACGTTGAGCATCTAGAAATCCAGAGCAATGCAATTACAGCCCTAATCGGCCCTAACGGTGCTGGCAAGACAACCTTGTTCAACTTGCTCACAGGTTTCGATCAACCAGACGCTGGCCGATGGACGTTCGACGACCAACCGATACACGGGATGCCCGCATATCGGGTCGCGCGTCTCGGGATGGTTCGGACATTCCAGCTAACAAAAGCTCTCTCGAAGCTCAGCGTCCTCGACAACATGAAGCTCGGTGCCAAAAACCAGAGCGGTGAGCGCTTCTTCGAGGCGCTAGCACCATGGAGATGGAAAAGTGGCGATCGCTCAATCGAGACGAGAGCTGACGGTTTGCTCGAAAGATTCAATCTCGGCCATATGCGCGACGAACTTGCAGGCACGATGTCGGGTGGTCAACGAAAACTGTTAGAGATGGCGCGCGCGCTCATGTCAGAACCACGGCTCATCATGCTCGATGAGCCGATGGCCGGTGTGAACCCGGCGTTGACGCAATCATTGCTTGGCCACATCAAGGCACTCGCCGACGACGGACTCACTGTCGTGTTCGTCGAACACGACATGGATGTCGTCCGCGATATCTCCGACTGGGTTGTTGTCATGTCGGAAGGTCGGTTGATTGCTGAAGGGCCGCATGACTCGATCGGGCGTAACCAGACTGTGATCGATGCATACCTCGGTACTCGCCACGGCGACTCAAGTACCTCTGGGGTAACCGAATGACGCAACCGAAGGTATTGATCGAATCGATTACGGCTGGCTACTTGCCCGGGATCGATATTCTGACCGGCGCCAATCTCGAAGTCGCTGCCGGTGAACTCGTCGGAATCATCGGCCCAAACGGTGCTGGCAAGAGCACGATGCTAAAGGCGCTCGTAGGACTCGTACCCGTGCGGTCCGGCAATGTATTCCTCGACGGCGCTGACATCACAGGGTTGAAAGCCCACGACTTGGTCTCGCGGGGTATCGGTTACGTACCACAGAACAACAACGTGTTCCCCCGACTGAGTGTCGAAGAGAACTTGGAGATGGGCGTCTACCTGAGTCCGAAGCGTTTCGCTGAGCGTTGCGAAGTTGTCGTGGATCTGTTTCCGCGCCTCGGAGAACGGCGCAAGCAACGCGCCGGGTCTCTCTCAGGCGGCGAACGCCAGATGGTTGCTATGGGGCGTGCGCTAATGGCCGACCCAGCTGTGCTGCTGCTTGACGAGCCGTCGGCAGGCCTGTCGCCGCTAAATCAGGACCTCGTGTTTGAGCGCACAAAGGCGATCAACTCGACAGGCGTCTCGATAATCATGGTCGAACAGAACGCCAATGCATGCTTACAGATTTGTGATCGTGCGTACGTGCTCGACCAGGGCCGCAATGCTTACACGGGTACGGGAGCCGAATTGTTGGTCGACCCGAAGGTAATCGAGCTGTACCTGGGAACTCTCGCTAGAAATTAGCGATCTGAGCGCGAAAAGGGCCCGCCCCGAAGGGCGGGCCCGAATCACTTTGTCGCTAGATCTTTAGATCTTTGCGAACTTGAACACTGTGAGAGAGTCGTCGATTGAGTTCGACCCTTCACCGTAACGCAGGATCATGAAGCTTGCCTCTGTCGGCTCTCCGGCAGGACCGAACGATTGCGGTCCCGAGGGGCCGTCATAGTCGATGTCGGTGCCGTCAGCGACAAGCGCTTTGCAGTCTGCGTATGTCGTGCAAACTGTTCCGCCACGTGTAACACCGTTGATGTGCGCTGCAACCTGAGCTGCATCGTCTGAGCCAGCGACCTCTGCTGCGAGCGCCATGATGATGACAGCGTCGTAGGTCTCAGGTGCGTAGCTGAAGTCGATGAGTTCTGGGTCAACCTCAAGCAAGCGAGCCTTGAAGTCTTCACCTGTCTCAGCTGCAGGCAGTGTGCCAGCAATGCCTGACAGTACGCCAGGGTCCGCGAACTCTTCGCCAAGAGCGTTACCGATGTTGCCGTCGACGAGGTAGATCTTCTTCGTGTCTGCTGTGACACCCTTGTCGAACAACGTGGTGAGGATCTTGCTGGTCTCAGCGAAACCGATGATCACGATGGCGTCAGCGTCGGCCGCAACGACCTCGTCTACCTCAGCATCGAATGTCGTCGCGTTCGGGTCGTAGGTGATGCTTGCAAGTACTTCGCCACCTGCTGCTGTGAACGGCTCCGATGTGTACTTGAGGAGGCCCTCGCCGTACGGGTCCTGCAACGCCATGATGGCTGCAGTCTCGTTGCCTTCTTCGTGCATGAGGTCAGAGAGAACTCGTCCCTGCAACACGTCCGAAGGCGCAGTGCGGAAGTACAGGTCGTCGTCTGCGTATTCCGTGAAGTCTGGCGAAGTGTTAGCAGGCGAGAAGTGAATCTTGCATGCGCCAGTGATGGCATCGATCACAGTCATCGACACGCCAGAGCTAGCAGCTCCGAGGACAGCGTCAGCGCCTGCCTCGATGTGGCCATTGACCGTCTGGGTCGCCGTGTCTGTGCTGGTGTCACCTGAGTCTCCACCGAGGAGCTCAAGGTCTGCACCAAGAACACCGCCAGCAGCGTTGACATCATTAGCAGCCAACTGTGCGCCAGCGAACTCGGGTGGGCCGAGGAATGCGAGTGAGCCGGTCTCCGGAAGGAGTTCACCGATCACAAGTTTGCCGTCTGCTGTGCCTGTGCACGTCGGTGCTGCTTCTACTACGTCTTCGGCAGGTGGTGCGGTTGTGATTGCAGCTGATGTGTCTGCTGGTTCTTTCTCGTCATCGCCACAAGCTGCGGCGAAGACCGCTACTACGGATGCGGTCGCAAGCAAACGCGACCACTTTGAATTGGTCATTGGGCCCCCTGGTAGGTAACTGATTATCAGGAAGGCAACCTAACGCGTGTTTGGAGGCTATGCAGGGGAAACTCTGCGCCGTTTTACGACATTTTGGGTGAAATCACCCAGATATTCTGCTGTTTGAGCCTGCGGGATTCGTCCATGCGGTCTCGCCGAGGGCTTCGCGCGCGCCTTTGCTACGAGATTCAAATGCGACGTCGCTCAATGCCGGGGTGCTCGGCAGACTTCGCGGGTCTGCTGGAAGTCCGGTTAGATCTACCCAGCTAGTGCAACCACCGTAGTTATCGCGCCACGGTATGGTGAGAGGCTCGTCGAGACGGTGAGCGCGCATGAGCAGCACCCAGAGCGGGTCGCGTGACTTCCACTTGAGTCGTTGCTGTGCGTACTCGTCTGTCCAGATTGCCTTGCCCGAAAGCGCATCGAGTTCGTTCACTTCGCTGATTGTTGCGTGCGAGACAATCTCTACCCAGCCAAGAATTCTGATTGGCTGGCCCACCGGCGAGCTTTCAGAGATGTCTACCCAATGGCGGTAAGCCGTAGTGAGTAGCTCCGGTCGCTGATGCTCGGCCGTGGGGTAAAGCCACGCAGTTTGGTTAGCAATTCCGAAATGTCGGCCATCTTCTTTTAGTCCGCCCTTGCGCAGGTCGATGACCTGCTCGCCGGCTAACAAGGCATGGACGATCACGGCCCATTCTTTGAGCGCTGGAATCCGAACTTGTGGAGTCATATGGGCTAAGGATACGCGCTAGGTGTGTAGCAGCAATTCACGAACAATGCAACGAGAGGCTTCGGTGGAAGAACTAACAAGCGACGGACTCAAGCTTGCAGCGCACTTCGCTCGTCCGTCCGGCAACGCTGCAGTCAACGCCGTTGTCCTCTTAGCAGGATTCCCGCGGGGCACTGGAGGCGCTGAGAACTCGGGGAGCACCTACCCGCAGCTTGCTGATCAACTCAGCGCCGACGCAAGCTGCGCTGCTCTCAGCTTCAATTATCGCGGCACAGGAGAAAGCGAAGGGGATTTCTTTGTAGGTGGTTGGCTTGCCGACATCCGAGTCGCCGTTGACTCGCTGGCCGTTCGCGCAGATATTTCTTCGATTTATCTCGCAGGATTCAGGCTCGGCGGGACACTCGCTCTGATTGCCGCCTCTAATGACGAGCGTGTTAGGGGAGTTGCGACATTCGCTGCGCCCGCGACGTTGCGGACCTGGGTGAAGGACCCCACGTGGTTTCTTAGCTACGCCAGACGAGTCGGAACTCTCCGCGACCCGCGTTTTCCGCAAGATCCCGAAGCCTGGGTGCAGGCAATAGCGAATCTCGATCCGATCGCGGCAGCTGCCCGAATTTCGCCGCGACCCTTGTTGATAGCGCACGGTACGAGCGACGACGTCGTGCCCGTAGATGATGCCCGCCGACTTGCTGCTGCTGCGCCAGGTCGGCGCACCGAGTTGCGTTACATAATGAACGGCGGGCACAGATTGCGCCACGATCCGAGAGCGGTGGCACTACTCGAAGGGTGGCTTAGCCGCTCGTAAGTACATCTTGAAGCGTCGTGCGCAAATCGATGGTCGGACACCAACCTGTGCGTGCCTTGATCTTAGAGTTATCGCCAATGAGTATTGGAGTGTCGACCTTGCGGACAAGGTCTGAGTCTTGTTCGAGCGAGAGATCGGCGCCAGACAGCGAAACCAGCATGTTTGCGATTTCGAGAACTGATACGCCTACTCCTGTGCAGACGTTATAAATCTCTCCGTTCTCGCCAGATTCTGCGAGTCCGATGTACGCCCGCACCACGTCGCGGACATCGCCGATGTCACGAATGGGGTCGAGGTTGCCAACCATTATCGAATGGCTTCCTTCGCTCACAGCGTTGCGGATGCGCTCGGCGAGCGCAGGGATCAAGAAGTTCGTAGCCTGTCCAGGCCCTGTGTGATTGAAAGGTCGAGCAATCACTACGCGTGTCGCTGAACTTGCTGCAAACTCGACAGCGAGTGTTGTCGCCTCGACTTTGCTTTTGGCATATGGCGATATGGGCATGAGGCGATGGGTCTCGACGATCGGGGTGTCGCCTGGATCGACGCTGCCATATTCCTCGGAACTGCCGACCACCACGACAGCGTGCGCGCCGACTTGCTCAGCTGCCAACAGGACGGCGTGTGTGCCTCCGACGTTGACACGATGCACTACCGCAGGGTCTTCCCAACTCCTACCGACATGTGTTAGAGCAGCTAGGTGGAAAATGAGTTCGGGGGCAGCGCTAGCGAAGCTCTTGTCGACCGAGTGTCGATCTGCGACGTCGAATTCGGCACGGTCGAGCAGCGTGACCTGATGCCCTGCGGCTCGTAGTTGTGCGTCTAAGTGGGTGCCGACGAAACCGCGGCCACCGGTGATTACACAGCGCATCGCTTACTTTCATGTGAAAACGCCGAAGCATAAATCTCGATGTGTGCTTCGACCGTCGCTGCCCATGTGAAACCTTCGGCGCGACGTGGGCCGGCTAGTCGCAGATCTGCGGCCATCTCTGGATCGAGCGCTCGGCAGAGCGCTGCGGCAAGAGCCTCGTCATCGCCCGGAGCGGCCGTGACCGCCGCATCGCCGACGACTTCGTCGAGTGAAGTCCCAGTACTTGTGACTAGAGGTGCGCCACAGGCGAGGGCCTCTAGAGCAGGGAAACCGAAGCCTTCTTGGAATGATGGGTATGCAATCACGGCGGCGCGGCGATAAAGGGCAGCTACCGCATCATCAGAGATTCTTCCGACTCGCGCGATACGAGTAGCGACTCCGCTGGTCTCGATTGCGCTCCGCAGTTGTTCGAGTCCCCAGCCGGTCTTGCCAGCGATGACTAGTTGCAGGTCGGGCATTGTCTTAGAGACTTGGGCGAAGGCTCTCACAAGGCCCGGCGTGTTCTTACGCGGTTCGATGGTCGAGACGAATCCGATAAAGGGTTCGCGAATGCCGTGTCTCGAAAGCAAAAGGCGGTCCGCCTCAATCGTCGCCTCAGGAGAGAAACGCGAATGGTCGACTCCTAAGGGGACTGCTGTGACGGTTCCCTTAGGAGTGAAGAGAGTAGATAGTCGGAGCAGGGTTGCTTCGCTGACGCAGACAAGTGCTGTGGCGCGCTTGGTGCTGCTCCGAATCATGTGGCGAAAGAAAGGCACCTTCTTGCGCTCGTGCCACTCGGGATGGTCAAAAAAAGTCAGGTCGTGGATCGTGACAACGCTCGGAACACTGAGCCGCGCTGGCATCGTGTAGTGGGGACCGTGCCAAATGTCGATGCGGAGTTCTTTTGCAAGTTGAGCGGCCCGCGCCTGTTCCCACAAGATCCGTGTCGGACGAGAATCTGGAACTACTGCCGAAATTTCTGCATTTGGAGCGATCGTCCGCCACCGCCCGCTATCGGACTTTCGAGTTGCGAGAACCAATTCAACTTGAGCGGACGCGCTGAGGCCACGTGCAAGTTCGACTGCATAGACCCCAGCACCAACCGGTTGGGCCGGTACCGCGGAGACATCGAGCAGGACACGCACCAGACGAGGACGTTAGTCAGCTTCGCCCTGAGATCAGGTCTCTGTAGATAGCCGCATGCTCTCTAGCTGTATTGGCCCAGCTCATGCTCGCCATCCGCGGGGGACCCCGCCTCGCAAGGTCACTGCGTAAGCGTGCATCTTCGAGTACGCGCTCGATTGCGTCGTGGGTCCCGAGGACATCATCGGAATCGATGAGAATTCCTGCGTCGCCGACTACCTCCTCGAGGGCATTCCCGCGAGTGACGATCGTCGGGCAACCTCGAGCAAGAGCTTCTGCTGCGGGCAACCCGAAGCCTTCGTAGACCGATGGGATACAGCAGAGTTGCGCTCGACGGTATAGCGCATCTACATCACGCCATGGCAACCGTCCTAGTTGCATTACCCCGGGGTGGTCTAGGCGTCCGATCTTGCCCCAACCAGTCGGACCTACGATCACGAGTTGTAAATCAGGGTGTGAACGCCGCAGAGAATTGAACGCCTCAACGAGAATATTCAGTCGTTTGCGAGGTTCGACCGTTCCGACGGTGAGGAGGAACCGCCCCTCAATGCCGAGAGACGTGACGGCGGCGTCGATTACGTCGTCATCAGCTGGTGGTGCAGGATCACAACCGAGGCGAGCAATGCGTATGCGGGTACCGTCGTAGCCCTCGGCTAGTAGTTCATCGCGCGTGAACTCAGACGGACACAGCACGAGGTCTGCATCCCGGAACGTGAGTTCGAGCCCGCGTTGATGAAATTTTGCCCCGCGTTCGGTAGTCGACTGAGGATGACGAAGCCATGAAACATCGTGAACTGTAACTATGAGTGGACGCGAATCTTTGGGTGGTACGGCGAGGCTCGGGGCATGGATGAGGTCGGCGTCGATTCTGACAGAGGGAAAGCGCAACCGGTGCCATGCTTCGTAGCGAAGTCCGTCGCGTGGCCAACCGATGTCTTGCCATGCGGCGTTGTTGACTATTTCGGCTGGGCGATGCCCCGCCCCGAACGCGATTGGCTCTACATCGTGCGCTGGCAATTCCCTGAGCAATGCCGCGACATAACGCCCGATGCCTCCAGGCACTTTCTGTAGGAGCTGTCCAGCATGAATCGCGACTCGTATCGACATCGTGGGCTAGGTCGCGGCCTGAGGGTCGACCAGCGAGCAGTCATCGACTCGCCCGATAACCAAGTCGAGGCGCTCTGTGTCGTACCGGCGTGGGGGACCGATGAGAGTTTGCTGCAGCAAGTGCTGATTTGAAATCTCGATAGTCGCAAGCTCGGATTCGGCGCAGATCGCGCTTATTTGCTCTGGACTGTTCGCGACCACAAAAAGGATGCGATCGAGCGAGGCCCATTCTCGAGCGAGACCCTTGGCTTCTGAAGCCTCAATTCTCGCGTTGGCAACGGCGACTTCAGCACTGCACCATGCCCGAAGGGGCTGGGGTACTTGTTTGAAGAGCGAGTTGGCATCGCGCACTGCCGGAACGATGACGGCTGCCTTTGGGCCTAGAACCTCGCACGCCTTTTCGATGCCAGCTAAGTGGCCTCGTTGATCAGCTGCATAGCGAACCGGTTTTGTGACGAGCGCGGTAGGTAGGAGCACCCCAGTTGCTAAGGCGACGCACAATCCGATTGCAACCGGACGACCGTAGGACCGATTGCGAAGGAGCGCCGTAAGTAACACTGCAACACCGAACAACAACATGAGCGTCGCGCCGACGAGGTAACGACGCATCACCCATATTTGATCCGGCACAGCATTCGGATGGACGAGGTAGACAATCGACATTGGAGCGATCATTAACGCAGCATTTTTAACGTTCCGCCCAATGGTTGGCACAAGAATCGCGAGAGCGATGCCGATTATGCCTGCGGCCACTACCCCGATGCCGTAGTACCACTGTTGGAACTCGAGCGTAAGTTCCGTGTATCGACGCGTCGGATCTATCGGCAGCCCGTTGAGTTTCTGTAACGCTGCGATTACCGTCTTAGGAGCCTTGTGCACAATGTTCAGCGACGGGCGCCCTAGCCATGCATAAACGGATATCGCGATAAATCCAGATGCGGCGGCGCGCCGGAGAAGTTTGTGACTAAGCCGAGCTTCGCGACCGAATCGTTGCTCTCCTAGTAGAGCCAAATACGAAATTGTCACGATGACGCTGACCAAGACGCCTACCCACATCGCGATGATCCTCGAATCGTGAGTTTGCATGTAGTGACGGTTTCGTAAGGCAAGATCGAGTGCAGCAATGGTTGCGCCCGGAAGAAAACCAGCGACCAGTATCCAAACGACGCGGCGGTCGATGCGGCCATGCCCCGGTGTGCGCCAGCCCGCGATGATGATCGGCCACCCGAGCAGTAGCAACGCTGCATCGAGTCTGATCGTGAGCATCGCACCGAGCGCGAGTCCGATTAGCGAGGCCTCTCGTGCGCTCGGCGGCCGGGTATTCGGAGTCAGCCACAAGACTCCGCTGACGACGAGCAATAGAGGAATCTCGGTGTAGGCGTCGCGAGCTAACGCCGTAAACGGCAATCCAAAACCAAGTGCAGTCATTACGACGAGACTCGCGAGCGGGCTGGTCTTGACTGCGAGCAAGATATACACGCCCAACAGCGCTAAGCCGGCGATCAGAGCAGGCACCACAAACATGAGGGTGTCGCCACCAAGCCAGTTCGCGCCAGCGAGGAGAACGGTAAGGAAGTGATCGCCCTGAAATTGCAGCTTTCCTGAACTCGTTTCGCTCATGCCTTCGGTCTTGGCCACCAATTCGGTGTGAGCGGTGAAAGGCCCGTCTTCGATGTCGACTTCGAGGCTCCCAGTTTCGGAAAGCCACTTTGCGGCATTGATAGTGATTGCTGGGTCGCGGTCGATTGCTAGGTGTTCGCCGTGGTGAACTCCATGGAAAATTCCTGCGAGTAGGACCACAGCCGCTGCTAAGACGGCGCACCACTTGGTCTCTTGTGTTTGAGGTCTGCTGTCGTGCAACATTGGACGCGAAATCCGGAGCATTGCGACCGCTAACGCCACGCTTAGTGCGATAGCGATGGCTGGCTCGAAGAATCCGGCTATCGCCAGAGCCAGGCCCGCGAGTCCGAACGCGATGATGCCGATCAGTGTGTAACGAAAACAACTTGCGAGTATGCGAGGAACGCCGAGTTGATCCATCGCTCAGCTGATCGCCGGGATCGTGCATCCGCGGGCAGTGATAGCTGTCATGTGGTCGATGCGGAGTCTGGCTGAACCGAGATTGTCAATGGCAGCGCGACAAGTCCTGCAAGCTTGTCCTTGGCAGAGACTCGAAACTCATGAGTCTGATCTCGCCAGTCGTAGAAGATGCTTTCGTCGAGGCTTTGGACAGCAAAAGACACGAGATATGTGCCGTCGGTTAGTGGCACGTCAACGATTTCGAATGTGACGACTCCAGAGCCAAGAAGCGGTGGCACCTCAACGTCGAGCATTCGAGTGTTCGCGCCGTAGACGTGCGTACCGGCAGTGTCGTGTATCGCGATCCCGAACATTGCGCCAGAAATTTCGGTACGCGCGAGGTAAGAGATCCGGATTCGGAGCCGTCCGTGCGGGACCAGAATTCCGGATTCAGCGTCGGGACAATCGAACTCCACCTTGGTGATAAATAGTTCGCGGGTGTCATCTTCGAACATCTCTGGCGTCGACATGCCGTTACGGTCTGTCGCGTCGTGGTCAGACGACTGAGGTGTGAGTGCGTGACCGAGGTACATGTGTTCTCGAAAGGCTCGAATGCCTGCGCGGGGGTCGCCGTCGAGAACGATTTTCCCGTGATCAAGGACAACTGCTCTGTCACAGATCTGTCGCACGAGGTCGGGCGCATGCGTAACCAGGATTACGGTCCTGCCTTGATTCTGGAATTCGCGAATCTTCCCGATGCAACGACGTTGGAAAGCTTCATCCCCAACAGTGAGTACTTCGTCGATGAGAAGTATGTCTGGCTCGACGTTCGCGGCTACCGCAAAACCGAGTCGTAGGTACATGCCAGATGAGTAGTGCTTGACGGGCGAGTCGATAAAGTCTTCTACGCCAGCAAAGGCAACGATGTCATCAAAGCGGTTGCCGATGTCGCGCTTTGATAGTCCGAGTATCGTACCGTTCAGGTACACATTCTCGCGACCGGTCAACTCGGGCGAGAACCCAACTCCGAGTTCGAGCATCGCGGCGACTCGACCAGCGACTTGAACTGTGCCGACGCTCGGCCGCAAGATGCCAGCGATGCATTTGAGCAGGGTTGATTTTCCTGAGCCATTATGACCGAGAAGTCCTACTGACGAACCAGCCGCGATTTCTAGGTTTAGGTCGTCGAGTGCCGTGAACGCTGTGTCAGAGCTAGGCGTGGACCGCAGGCGGGAACGGATTGAGTGCAAACGGTCTGGCCGGAACCGCTTTGATAGGCCTTCGATTCTGATTGCAGTAGCCACAGGGTTCCTCAGCGAAGCTCAGCGATTTCGGCGAGTAGTTGTAGTGCGCTGTTCTCGTAACAGAAGTTCGGCGCGTGACGATGTCCCCGCTCGATGAGAGCTTCGCGAAGAACTTCGTCGGTTAGCGTTCGGGTGATCGCATCCGAAAGTTCGTCGATGTCGTGAGGGTCGACCATGATTGCTGCCTCGCCGACGGCTTCTGGGAGCGATGAGTTGTTGCTCGTGATTACCGGAGTTCCGCAGGCCATAGCTTCGATCGGAGGGAGGCCAAACCCTTCGTACAGACTTGGGTAGCAGAGCAGCCGCGCGCCGCTATAGAGAGCGGGCAGGTCAGCGTCTGAGACATAGCTGTCGGGTCGCATGATTCGGTTCCCTGCGATGCGTAAGCGCATTATCTCTTCGATAATTTCTTGGTTTAGCCAACCGGTCGATCCGACCAGCAAGAGTGGGTATTCGTCGCGGATTGGCTGGTCGAGGCGTTCGTATGCCTTCAATAGTTGCAGCAGTCCCTTGCGTGGTTCGATGTTGCTGACGAACAACATGTAATTGCCGGTGATTCCGTAGCGCGCCTTAACTTGGGTGATCTCGTCTGGACACCGACGGTAAAAACGCGCGGGATCGACTCCGGGCGTGCAAGTGAAGACGCGATCTTCGGACATCTTGAACTGATCGATAATTTCGTTTCGACTGTTGTCCGAGATCGTAAGGACTTTCGATGCGCGTTTGATCGAGAGCGGAACTTGTTTCTCTAAGAATTCGCGGTTGGCCGGATCGACGAACTCCGGGCAATGGATATACGAAAGGTCATAGATGAACGGGACTGAAGGCGAAACCACTGTCGGCCATGAGTTGTAGTTAGGGAACAGATAGACCGCTCGCCCCATCATCAGATCGATAGGGGGCAAAAGGCGGGAACGTTTGAGCACGCCGCTAACGCGAATCGGCACTGGAAAATTCCGTCGTCTTAAGTTTGGAAAATCGAACTGCTCAAGGCGTGGGAGCCACCGCATCCAGGTCCCGACGGACACTCCTTGGTCGCCACCTGAGGTAGCGATTCGATCGAGGCCAGCGAGCAGACCCGCGGTGTACTGCCCGACTCCGCTCACGTGGGCGTGGACTAGATGCTCGACGTCGAAATAGACAGGCAACTTCCGTGACATCAAAGTTCCTCGGCGATGTTGCCTTCGAGGCGTTCTAGAACCCACTCAGCGAACACGAAAAGAACTAGACCGAGCGCGAGAACCGAACCGACCATTAGCCCGTAGTTCACGACCCCGAGTTCGGGTAGGACGCGATGGACCCCACCAGCGTCGCGGAATTCTGTGCGTGCGTAAATCGCTCGTTGGAACGTGAGCGTGATCGATGTAACGGGATTGACCAAGAGCCAGCCGACGTATTTCGGGTATGTGTCTTGGACTAGGCCGTAGTACCAGACGATCGGTGTGAACCAGAACCACGCCAGCATCCCGAACTCAACCGCGTGCTGCAAGTCGCGAATGAACACATTGATCGTGGCTGTGAGTAGTCCGAGCGCAGCGGCGAGTAGAGCTAGGGCCAACAACCCAGGCAATACGAGACAGAGATAATTCCATGCGACCCCATGCCTGAAAACGAGGAGAGCAACCACAAGCACAATTGACTGCAAAGCGAATGTGACAAGAGCGCTACCGACCGCTGCGAGTGGCAGGATTTCGCGTGGGAACGACATCTTCTTCACCATGTTTGCGTTGGCACTGATCGAAACCACTGCGGCGTTCATCGAAGTTGAAAAGAAAGTCCAGACCAAGAGCCCTGACAGCAAATAGATCGTGAAGTCTGGTGCACCCTGCTTCAACACGATCTCAAAGACCAGGTAATAAACGCCGAGGTACATGGCAGGGTTCAGTAACGACCACGCCATGCCCAAGAAACTTGTCTTGTATCGCACCTTGACATCGCGAGCAATTAGCTGACTGAGCAGTTCTCGATGGCTCCACAATCGACTCAGGCGAGCCGGAACTGTTGCGCGCGGGTTCACGTACCGCAGCGGCGTTGCTTGGTCTGTCACCTGGCCTTAGTTCCTTTTAGTTTGGGTCGGGGCCGACGGGGATCGTGGTGAGAATCGTACGGCCACCGACTCTATGGGGGTGGGTAGCAGCCGCGAGTAGCTCATTGTCTCCGGCGCTATCGCCATAGGCCCAGACCTCGCGTTCGTCGAACGATGGCACCGCAGCGCGCAGGCGCGCCACCTTCATAGCCGCACGACAGTTACCGCCGACCACCTCCCCAGTTAGCTTGCCGTCGCTAATTTCGAGCTTTGTACATATGACTGAATCGAAACCGAGACGTGGTCCGATGATGTCTAGATATACGTCGAGCGAAGCAGAGACGATAACTAGTTCGTGCCCGAGATCGCGATGCCACTCGATGCGCTTTTCGACATCTGGTCGTAACTCGGTAGCTAGGACACGATCGGCGTGTGCACCTGCCACCTGTTGGACCTGGTTGATATCGCGCCCTCGCAAGACTTTTCGAAAGAGCCGTGCCTTGGCTGCGTCCCTGTCTCCCTTGCCGGTTGCAGATAGGACCATGCGTGGCAAGTCTGTGAGCGCTGCAGCCAAGAGGGGGCCGTCGCCGACAAGTTCGCGAAGAAATCCTAAGAGCGTGTCGCGGTACGTAATCGTCCCGTCAAAGTCGAATGCTGCGATTGGCTTCATGGAGCCAAGGTCAGATCGGAAGGCGCCGGAAGACAACGCGCGGGAGGTGCCTGAGTACTGACATCAGTACCCGCATCGCTGGCGGTGACCAGACGAGTTCGGAGCCGTGCGAAATTGCGCGCAAGATGTCTGCCGCGATTTTGTCTGGTGTTACTGCAAGTGGCGCCGCCTTGAGGTTGGCCGTCATCTTCGTGTGTACGAAGCCAGGGCGAACGACCATGACGTGTGCTCCTGTTCCACGAAGTGCTTCGCCAAGACCGAGGAAGAAACCGTCCATCCCGGCTTTTGCTGAACCATAAATGAAGTTCGCTCGGCGTACCCGTTCCCCAGCAACAGACGAGAGCACAACTAGCGAGCCGTGTCCTTGTTGTCTGAGCCTTTCGGCAACAGCGATGCCAACAGTGGCAGCGCCTGTGAAGTTGGCGGTGATGACCTCGGCAGCGGCTAGTGGATCGCGTTCGTCTAACGACTGCTCGCCGAGGCTTCCGAATGCGAGAATCACAATGTCGAAGTCGCCGAATCGTTTCCATGTGTCGTTCACGAAATTGGTGTGCGATTCGAGATTCAGCGCATCGAATTCGACGGCTGTGACAACGGCTCCGGCCGATCGCAGTTCGTTGCCAGCAGCATCGATAGCCGCGAGATTGCGGCCAGCTAGCACGACTGTGCGCGCCCGATTGGCTACCAGGCCTCCGACCGTGGCTAACGCGATATCGGAGCCACCACCAAGTACAAGTACAGATTCGATGCGGCCCAATGCATTTTTCAATGTGAGTTCTCCTTTAGACCTAGGCGACGATCGAGGTCGGATTGCATCGTGCCATGAGGATCTAAAGATTCCTGGATTGCCCGCCACTCGTTGATACGCGGATACATAGCTTCGATGCGCGAACGATCGAGGCGAGAGTCCTTGGCTAGGTAGACACGTCCTCCGGCTTCGATGACTAGGTCATCTAAGCCGTCTAGCAATTCTGCGAGTCCGCTGATGCCACAGGGCACGTCGACCGCGAGAGTCCAGCCCGGCATAGGGAATGACAAGAGCCCAGGGTTTGAGGTCTCGAACCGTTTCAGCACAGCCAGGAATGACGGCGCGCCCAATGCAGCGAGGCGCTCGAGCGCTGTTCGTACCACAGATTCGGCGCCGTAAGGCACTACGAACTGATACTGGAGAAAACCGCGCGAGCCGTAGATGCGATTCCATCCGAGGACCGCGTCGAGCGGATGGAAAAAGGAAACGATTGAAGCGATGTGTTCCTTCGAAGACTTTGGCGCTTTGCGGAACCAAAGCTCGTTGAACGCTTTCACAGAGAGCTTGTTGATGAGCTTGTTTGGGAACCACGATGGTGCCTCGATGGAAAAACGCGGGCTGTAATCGTTAGCGAGTTTTGCGTGCTTGGTGTCGAGCGAAGCGCGGGGAGCGTGGTTCCCTCGCTCGAGTATCGATCGCCCGAGCGACGCTCCGGTGGCCATCGTGTCGATCCACGCGACCGAGTACCGGAACACGTCGTCCGAGTCGAGCATGCGCGCCATGCACTCATCTAGGTCGTTGCACCGCTCTGTGTCCACAAGCATCCATGCCGATTCGATCTCGTGAAGCCGCAGTGTCGCTTCGGTGACTACACCGGTAAGGCCCATCCCACCGGCGGTCGCCCAGTAAGCATCGAGGCTCCGACCAGTTTCGTTAGGGCCAATGGCGAAGGACTCGCCAGTCGGGCAGGTAAGAGTTGCTTGCTCGACGTAATCGCAGAAGCTGCCGTGGCGAAACTTTCCATGAATATCAGAAGCGATTGCGCCACCGACGGTAACAAACCGCGTACCTGGGATCACGGTTGGAAACCAGCCCATGGGAACAAGGACTTGCATAAGGGTTGCAAGGCTCACGCCAGCTTCGCAAGTGACGACACCGCGGTCGACATCGAGATTGAGGATTTCTGAGTTCGCTGTCGAATCGATGACATGGCCGCCAGCATTTTGTGCAGCATCGCCGTAAGAGCGACCAAGACCACGCGCCACGATCCCTCGCGGGTAATCGTCGCCGAGGTGCTTGCGGATCGAGTCGGACGAGTCGGGTGCCCAGACCGTCGCTGAACTTGGCGATGTCCGCGCCCATCCGGAGAGCAACTCTTGGGTAACGCTGCCTGGAAGACCGCTGTTATCCACCTAATACACCGAACCCAAACGCGACTAGCCAAATGAGACCAAAAACTTGTAGAACCCGATCCGAAAGGACGATCTCCTCTGGTGCTGACCCTTTGCCCTCTTCGAGCAACAACGCGTAACGCAAAAGCGCTAACACGAATGGAACGATTGAGAGCTGAAATGAGATTTCATTGCCAACATCCTTGGATACGTCGAACGCCCAGAGCACATACGCAACAATCGCGATACTTGTAGCGACGCTTCGTACATACGCGAGATAAGCCGTCGTGTATCGAGCTAGAGCCCTTCGGTGTGCGTGGGCGTCGTCGCCGAGTTCGAGTCGCTCTGCATGGCGTTTACCCGTGACCATGAACAGCGAACCCGAACCGGCAACGATCAAGAACCATGTCGAGATCTTCACATCGACAGCGACACCACCGGCGATTGCACGAAGTAAGAAACCGGCAGCTACCACAGCGAGGTCAATTACCGGTTCGTGCTTGAGCCATGCGCTGTAGCAGAGCGTTAGAGCGACGTAGCTACCGATCACAATTGTTAGGTGCCAAGTGGCGAGCAGGCTGAGTCCAAGTGCTGTTGCAAGCAACACGGAACCGAAGGCCGTTGCGGCCCGCGCCGAGATGGACCCCGCAGCTATGGGCCGGAGTTTTTTCGTCGGGTGAAGCCGGTCCTCGTCTGCGTCCAATGCATCATTGATGCAATAGGTGCCGCTAGCAGCTAGGCAGAAACACGCGAATGCGACAAGAGTCTTCGCTAGGTCGTCACCATGTGAGAGCACCCCTGCGGCGCCCGGCGCTGCGAACACGAGCACGTTTTTGAGCCATTGTTTCGGACGGCACAATGCCAGGAAATTCATGCGGGGCTCAGATCTCCAAATGTTCGTGCGCAATTATTTCGACAAGTTCGCCAATCGTCGCACTAGCCACACGCATACGCATCAACAAAAGGGTTCCCACGAGCGATGCAGTCACCCAACAGCTCACGACGAAGGCGACCTCGGCGCGCAGCACCACGTCGTCGCCGATTGGCATTAGTGCAAGAAATACAAGGATTCCGACTACCCATGAAATCGCAACATGTTTGTAACCGCGCAATGCGATCAGGCCTTGGGCGAGCGTGAGCGCAAGGATGAAGCCGCCTGCACCGCCAGCCAACATCGCTAGGTCGCGATTGCCGAGAGTCCACTTGCTGAACAACATGCGTCCAGCAGTGGGGCCGACGGTGGCTCCACCGATGACTCCCAGAACCGCCACCCCAATGACTACGAAAAGCAACTTCTTTAGGCCCAACCGGAAGTCGTCGTGCTTTCCGGCTGCTGCGTACGTGGAGAGCTTCGGTAACAACGCTGCCTGAACAGCTTGAAACAAGAGGATCGGGATGCGTGCGATGAACATTCCTGTCACGAATCCCGCAGCGACACGGTGATCGTTGCTCGTGTCGCTGAGCATGTTGGTCACGGCGAGCGCAGGTGCATATGACATCACTTGTGCTAGCGCGGTACTCACGAGCAACAAGGTGAGCGCGCTCGACAGTTCGCTGTACGGAGCATCTGGGCCAGGCAGCAACAGGTCCTTCTGGCCCCGTAAGGAAATCAGAACGGCAAATGCTGGTGGCGCGACGAGCGCGAGCGCAAACCATCCTGGTGTGTCGAGGCCGACCGCAACTACAGCAATTACGAACAGAATGCGAAGCGTGCCTTCTGAGCCGTGCATTAGTCCGTATGCGCCGAAACGCTTGTTCCCGGACAAGGTTCCGCGAGTCATGTGCGCTACGTAGTAGGTGGCGACTGCGATTAAGAGACAGCCGAGTAGCGCTACTTCGCCGTCGAAGTAGTCGTCTACTAGCCAGAGCGGACCCGCGATTATTGCGATGATCGACACCGCTAGCCCAAGGACGGCACCAAGTCTGGCAGCTTTTCTTACGACAGGCGCTCCGCCTACACCAACAGCGCGTCTGTGTGCGATGGCCCGGGCGATTTCTTGTTCGAGCGGCTGAAAGAAACCTGGCGCCACAATGAACACGAGGAACCAAAGGTTGTTGAGAGACTTGTAGCCGGCTTCACTGAGATTGCGGTCGGCGAGGATCTGAAACCCATATGCAGTAATGGCTGCGACTATGAGGCCAGCGCCGATGGCAAAGGTGCCTTCTGGCACAGGAGATTTAGACGCGTCGGCGACATCGGTCGTCGACGTCGGGGCGTCACTTTCGGGCGATTTAGTCAAGCGTTGCTCACTAGCGGATCGGTGTGGTGGGCAGAACTCCCTAGCGTATCGACTAAGAGTGGCATCGCAATGTTATGAACGCGCGAAGCCAATGTGCCCGTATGGCAGAACGTAGGATCGCTCGCATGGGTGAATGCGTCAGTACCGGCGATCGCGAGGTCGATGTCTCGATAGTGCTTCCTATCTACAACGAGAAGGGTCATCTCCGCCAAGAGCTAGATCGCATCAGTCTCGCCATGGATAGTTCGCCGTTCAGCTACGAGATGGTCGTCATCGACGATGGTTCCACCGACGGGTCGCTCGACGAACTGCGCACGCTCGAAGGTATTCGTCTCATTTCATTTGTGCACAACCGTGGTTCAGGTTCGGCGCGTCGTGCTGGTACTCGCGCCTCGGTTGGTCGTGTCGTTGTCTGGACCGATGTCGACATGACATATCCGAACGATGACATTCCTGCTTTAGTCAAAGAACTCGAGGGTCACGATCAGGTCGTTGGCGCTCGGACCACAGAGGAGGGCACTCACAAGGTCGCTCGAGTACCGGCTAAGTGGTTCATCCGCCGTCTCGCCCAGTACCTAACCGGTGTGAAGATCCCAGACCTCAATTCTGGCTTTCGTGCTTTTCGTCGCCAGGTAGCGAACCAGTATTTGCACATGTTGCCACCCGGATTTTCTTGCGTGACAACCATCACGATGTGTTTTCTTTCGAATGGATTCTCTGTCAAGTACATCCCGATCGAGTACAAGGAACGCGCAGGGGAATCCAAGTTCCATTGGTATCGCGACACGCTGCGTTATGCCCAACAAGTTGTGCGCATGATTTTCACGTTCAACCCGATGCGCGTTTTCGGCCCATTGTCTTTTGTGCTGTTGACCGTTGGTTTCGGCAAGCTTGTTTACGACTTGCTCGACAAGAACCAGTTTCGCGTTCCGGTGAATACTGCTCTGCTGCTCTTCACTGGGTTCCAAGTTTTGTCGATCGGGCTACTTGCTGACGTCATGTCGCGCATGGGACGTCAGGGGCACGATCAGGAGCCAGCGACCCGCTGAGCTTCGATGGCAAACGCTTTGTTCTTGGTCTCTACTGGCCGTACCGGAACTACATGGCTTGAACATCTATTTGCGGAAGCGGGGGCAAATGCGCGCCACGAGCCAGGCCCGCTGCTAATCCGTCACGTTTCGCATGCGTACGCGTCGGGTCATTTGAGCGACGAGAATGCGAGCAAGTTGTTGGTCCGTTGGCGTGGCGCAACGCTGAATGCGAGTGGGCGGCCGTATGTTGAGGCGAGCACGCTCGTCTATGGGCTAGCTCGTCCAATACTTGAGACATTTCCAGACGCTCATGTCGTACAAGTGGTCCGCGATCCGCTCACATATCTTCGTAGCGCAATGAACTGGGGTCAGTACCGGTTCGGAGGGCGCGTCAAGAACGTCGCTCCTTTTCGCCGGTTGGCACGACCACATTTTGACCCCATCTACGACGTCGCGGGCCGCGTCCGATGGGTCGCTACAGGCCAGTTCGGGCGACTTTGTTGGGCGTGGACGAAAATGAATCAGGTCATGCGGGAACAGGGCGAAGGCAACGACCGATTCACCGTGCTGGCCTATGAGAGCCTGTTCGACGCCGAAAAGGGCCACACGACCATCGGTCAGTTACTCGAACTAGTGAATCTCGAGGTGTCCAAAGAAGACTCCGAACGCATCCGAGGTACACGCGTGAACGAGAACAAGCCAGGAAACTTTCCGCGTTGGCAGGAGTGGTCGAGCGATCAGTTGGCGATGGTTATCGATGCGTGTGGGCGAGAGGCTCGCCATTACGGCTATGACATCGCGGCACGGGTCCTCCGCGATCGTCCCGAAGTCGAAGCGAAGTTGAGTGCGCTGAGGAAGCCAAGTGGCTGAGATAAACGCAGGGCTACAAACCCTTCTCGAAAGGCTCGCTCGATTTCGAAAGCCGCAGTCAGAAAAGGCGCAGCGCCTCGCCCTGGCGTTCGCAGCTATCGCGTTCATCGGACTTGGCGTCCTCGCTGCGATCAGCTTTCCAGATGACGTAGACCTGATTCCCAATTGGCCCCTTCTACTAGCACTGGTGTTAGTCGGTCCGGCGGCGACGATCTCGTGCAATGCGGCCGAATACATGCTGCAAAATCGTTTGGTAGGGAGTTCGGTCTCGTTTCTAACAGCAGCACGAATCAGCGTTTTAGGAACAGCAGCAAACTTGCTACCGCTACCCGGGTCGGCTCTGGTGCGTACCCAATCGATAGCCGCATCAGGCGCTGGGTACAAGAAGGCGACTTCGAGTACGGCACTCGTCGGAGTTGCTTGGCTTGGCGTCAGCGCGCTGCTCGCCGGTCCCGCTGCGTTTGTGTCGGACGCAAAGCTGGTCGGACTTGTGGCAACGCTGGCGGGACTTGTCCTTGTTTGGGTTAGCTATACATGGGTGAGTCGCCTTTGCGAGGCTGGTTCTAGAGCTGGCGTCTTTGGCATGATCCTGCTAGTCGAGTCGGCGACGACCATCGTCGGCGCGTTGAGGTTGTTAGGGATCGTGGTCGGGCTCGGCCTTGGCGCAGATATAACCGAGGCGCAGACTCTTGCACTAAGCCTTGCCGGTGCCGTGGCTGCAGCAACTGGCATCTTGCCTGCAGGACTCGGGATCAGAGAGGCCTTGAGCGCTGCGCTTGCTTCGGTCGTCGGACTTGCAGCTTCTGTCGGATTCATTGCTGCTGCCGCTGACCGGATAATGGGATTGTTGGTAGTGGGTTTAGTCGCAGGAGCGCTAACGGTGCGCAAACGCGACGCAGAGGACCGGTCGGCTATTAACTGAACTCTTTGGAACACGCGCCAGCGCGATAAAGCGCTCGGTGGTCGAGCCGCCATACCGGGCAGAAATTGCGAGTGCGGATCAGCATCTCGAGGTGGCGTGGACGAGTGCCATACTTCGGTTCAAGCCACAATGCGTGGTATTCGATTTCGCGGTCGCTCCCTTCTGTGACAGCTACGTACTCGACGTTGTGGGCCTTTAACAACGCAAGCACTTTCTCGTCGGATTCCCACTCGAGGTACGTACGGAACTCCGACTCGGTTAGCCACGGTGCTCCGAGCGGATCTAGATCCACGCTGTAACCACTCAGGATCGGTGCCCTGACTCCAAGGACCGTGGCATCGCCTATGAGGTTCGCGATCGTAAGTGCGCTGCTCGCTCGTGCTGCACGCTGTTCGAGATGTACGACTGCTAGTGACTCCCGGTATTCAACAAGACCCGTGCTCGCCAAGACCAGCAAGAGCGAAGTCATCGCGATTCTGCGCGGTCTGCGCCACCTGGTGTTGGCTGACTGCGCCAACACTCTGGCGATACTGCTGCCGACCAATATCGCGATTCCGACGAGTAGCGGCGATAGGTAACGCGGGAAGTTCCCTGGGCGCTGAACTGCGAGCGCTCCAATATTTATTGTGATTGCGACAAGCACAGCGACCTGCACGCGACGCCTCAGACCAAGCAGGGCGCCAAGTGCGACGGCTATTAGTAGAAGGCCCGTTAACCCGATCGCCAGCGCTGCGAGCCTCGGGGCTTCGAGCAAGTAGCCGAAGTGGGACGGAATGTCGCGTTCGGAATCGTTGATTTGGGCGAGGTAGCCGCGCTGGACCATCCACTCGACTCGTCCGCTACGTATGTAGCGAAGGCCATCGATGCTGTAGTTGGAAACAATCCTCGGAATCGTCGCGACCGCAATGAATCCGTACGTGAGTAGGCAAGTCTTGAGGCGTCGGCGAAACGGTGAAGCGATTGCCGCGACTAGTGGTGCGGCGAGGAATAACTGCCCAACGGTCTGGAACTCTGGGGCAGCGACGAGAGCAATCGCGGCACTAGCGCAAAGCAAGACCCATCGCCGACCTTCGGACCGACAAGCTGCGTAGACGGCCTCTGCGCCGAGATAACCGCAGAAAAGCATCGGCGCATACAGCGGAAGCTTCGATGCCTGCGTAAGAGTGAAACTCATCGAGAACAGGACCATCGCCGAGGCGATGACGGCGATGAGTGAGTGCGTCCAACGCCAGGCGAGCAGCGCGGTTACACCGACTAGCAGGACGACTGCGGTCATGCCGAAAACCGAGGCGCCAGGCAGTCCAAACAGGGCGAGGGCCGGTCTGTAAAACAGGTGAGGCATGATCGCTTCCTGCGAGGTGCGTACTCCGTCGAGACCGTAATTTCGGGCGTGCACGACTGCCGCGATGATTCTTGCTGAGTCGATCTCAACGATGTACCGGGTCAGGAATCGGAATGCCGGTATTCCGATTGCAAGGCCGATGCCGAATGCGTGGCGCCCATTTATCTGCGATTCGATTTCGTCCCATCTCTGTCGGAACCCGCCTTGCGTGCTCTTAAGCAAGCCCAAGATGGAGATGCAGACTGCTGTCAGTCCCGCAAGAGTGAGAAGCACTTCTGGAATGCCGCGTGTGGACAGCGGAACTCTCAAAATCTTTGGGCCGCAGGCCGCCGATGCGATGGCAAGACCGATCATTGCGCAGGTGAACTGCCGGGCTAGGCGGTTTGGTTGATGGTTCGACACGCCATCCCTCGCAACTGCTTGCACTTTGATGCAGGCTACTCTCGGCGTAGTGCGAGACAGGCTCGTGGGCGAGCAAGAAATCGGGATCCAACGACCGCGTTTGCTCATGCTCACTTCTAATTTTCCGAGATGGCAGGGCGATAGCACCACACCGTTCGTGCTCCACATGGCACAAGACTTGCTTGGCCTCGGTTGGGACGTAGACGTACTAGCGCCTCATGCGCCAGGGGCTTCGACTAGGGAACTCCTGGAGTCAGTTCCTGTCGAACGCTTCCGATATTTGGTTCCAGAGCGGGCCGAAACTGTGTGTTACGGCGGTGGTGCTCTAGTCAATCTCCGCGAGAACAAACTGAACCTACTCAAACTTCCTGCGTTGATTGCTGCAGAGTGGACTGCTGCCACGACGAGGGCGCTGCGACGCCAATACGACGTCATTCAGTCCCACTGGATTCTGCCGCAGGGTTTCGTTGGATCGTTGCTGCCCACTAGAACTCCGCACGTGGTTACGATTCATGGTGGCGATATTTTTGGGTTGCAGGGCGGCGCGCTCGGCGCAGCTAAACGATTCGCGTTGCATCGTGCAACAGGTGTGACTGCAAATAGCTCCGTGACGCGACAGTCGGCTCTAGACCTAGCGCCGAGGATTCGCCGCCTCGAACTAATTCCCACGGGTGCAGAGATCGACAACGATCCGGATCCGAGTCTCGTGGCCAAACTCCGAACTAACTACCGACGACCTACGGGACCACTGTTGGGTTTTGTTGGTCGAATCGTCGACGAGAAGGGTTACGAGGACTTCCTTCGAGCGATTGCTGCTGTTGTCGCAGATTTTCCGGACGTGACGGGAATTGTTGTGGGCGAGGGTCAACACCGCGCTGCCGCCGAGCAACTTTCGCGTGACTTGGGTATCGCTGATCGCGTGAGTTTCCTCGGCTGGGTGCCGGCTGGCGAGGTCCAAGCACACATGGGCGCCTGTGACGTTTTCATTGCACCGTCACGGCGTGGCGTCGACGGCTGGATCGAAGCGCAGGGGCTGACGGTAATTGAAGCTCTAGCGAGCGGAGTTCCGACTATCGCAGCGCGTTCTGGCGGAATCGTCGACACGATCGACGATGGGGAAACCGGTTTGTTCGTAGATGAGCGAGCACCGGAGCAGATCGCAGCGATGGTGAAGAAACTTTGCACGGAGCCAGAGCTGCGCGAACGCTTAGCAACTAGGGGCCGAGTCGCAGCTCGGGAACGATTCGGAAGATCTACGAGCGCTGGCGCCTTCGACTCTTTATTTCGGTCGCTAATCAAGCAGGATTAGGCCGATGAAGACCCGTACTCTCCTTTTGCTCTCGTCGGCTTGCGCACTAGGGATCTTGGTGGCATCCGCAGTGTTTTTCCTTATGCTCGCTAGGTCGTAACGCAGTTGGATTCTGGAGCGACACTGCGGTGAGGCGCTTTAGCGTCGATTGGTAGAGAATGGGACCCTGGCAAGTTTGTTTCAGAAGTACTTGAATTGGCATGACTGAGGGAGTTTTTGGTGCCTGAGGAATTCGATGTTGTAGTCCTTGGTGGCGGCCCGGGTGGCTACGCCGCCGCACTTTATGGAGCGAGCGCTGGCCTCAACTGCGCTGTTGTCGAAGAACAGCGGCTCGGAGGCACATGCCTACATCGGGGCTGTATTCCAGCGAAAGAGTTGTTGGAGACGGCAACGGTTGTTCGTACAGTGCGCCACGCCCATGCCTTCGGAGTAGGTACCTCAGAACCGACGATCGATCTAGCAACGAGCCAAGTCCGCAAGAACGGGATCGTCGATGGGCTCACTAAGGGTCTCGAAGGCTTGTTGAAGGGCCGCAAGGTGACAATGGTGAACTCGCGGGGGAGTCTTGCGGCGGGCAAAGAACGCACGGTCGTGTGCGATGACGGGCGAGAACTTGTAGGTCGCGCTGTTGTTCTAGCGATGGGTTCTGTGCCTCGGGCGTTATCGCTTCCTGGGTTCGAGTACGACGGAGTTCGCATCATGTCTTCCGACCATGTGCTCCAACTCGATACGGTGCCAAGTCGTGTCGCTGTCGTCGGTGGTGGCGCTATCGGGTGTGAGTTTGCATCGTTCTTGCGTGACGTCGGAAGCGAAGTCACGATTCTTGAGGCCTTGCCACAGCTGCTCACGGGTGTCGATGCTCAAGTCGCGCAGACCGCTGCTAGGGCATTCGCCAAGCGTGGCATCAAAGCCCTGACCGGCGTCAAAATCATCGCTGCTGACACGACAGATAAAGCAGTAACCGTCAGATACGTAGCCAAGGAAGTCGAAGAACAACTCGAGGTAGACCTTGTGATCGTGAGCGTAGGACGACGGCCGCGTACCGAGGGTGTCGGCCTGCTCGAACACGGCATCATGATCGACGAACGCGGTTTCGTAGTTGCCGATGGCACGCTGCGCACGAGTTCGCCCGGCGTTTATGCCGTTGGTGACCTTGTCAACACCCCGCAGCTAGCCCATGTGGCGTTCGGCGAAGCCATCGTCGCAATCCAAGAGTTTCTCGGCGAGAATCCTGTACCGATTGAGTACGACAAGGTGCCATTCGGCATCTACTGCCACCCCGAGGTCGCGTTTTGCGGGCTGACAGAAGACGCCGCAAAAGCCAAGGGCATCGATATTGAGACTTCAGTACACAGGTTTATGGGCAATGGTCGAGCCATGATTATCGGCGATACAGATGGACTCGTCAAGATCGTCGCTGAGAAGGGGACAGGCACGATATTGGGCGTGCATCTCTGTGGCCCATGGGTTACAGAACTGCTTACCGAAGGTTTTCTTGCCGTGAACTGGCAGGCCACCACACACGACATTGGCCGCCTGATTCATGCGCACCCGACTCTTTCGGAACTTTTCGGCGAGAGCGCGCTCGCACTCACCGGCCGATCATTGCACTCATAAGGAGATAGCCATGACAGATGTGACTATGCCCCAACTTGGTGAAACCGTCACCGAGGGAACCATCACGCGTTGGTTCAAGCAGGTCGGAGAGACAGTCGCAGTCGACGAGCCGCTCTTCGAAGTCTCTACCGACAAGGTCGATTCCGAGGTGCCGTCGCCAACCGCTGGTGTAGTCACCGAGATAAGGGTGCCAGAGGGCGACACAGTTTTGGTCGGAGTCGTACTAGCTGTCATAGGTGCGGCAGGCTCGGCGATACCGACGCCGGCAGCAGCCCCGGTGGCCGAGGCGCCGGAGCCAGCTCCGGTTGCGAAAGTTCAGGAGGTGCCGGTTCAGGCGCAGCCCGAGCGTCCGTCGGAACCACGTCCGGCACCGGCAGCTACGCCAGAGCCGCCACAGCCGGATCGGCTAGGCAACGGCGTGGTCGCTTCTCCAATTGTTCGGCGACTCATCACAGAATCGGGGATTGACCCGAACTCGATTCGCGGTACAGGAGAGGGCGGCCGCGTTACGCGCAACGATGTCGCAGAAGCAGCTAGGGGGCGTGCAGCTACTTCGCCAACTGCAGCGTCACCGATGCCTACTCAGCGTTCGGTGTCGCCGCGGGTGGGCGGCGACCAGGTAGTCCCATTCAATAATTTCCGTCGCCGCACTGCCGAACACATGATTAGGTCGAAGGCGACAAGCGCGCACGTCTACACGTCGGTCGAAGTCGACTTCGAACAGATCGCACGACTTCGTCGAAGGGTTGGGGCGGAGTTCAAAGCAGAGGAAGGCTTCTCGCTTACTTACCTCCCGTTCATTGCCCGCGCATTTGCAGATGCTGTGCATGAGTTTCCGAACGTGAACGCGACCGTCGATGGCGACTCGCTCGTCGTGCACAACGATGTGAACCTCGGCATAGCGATCGATCTAGATCATGCCGGGCTGCTCGCACCAGTGGTCCGAAACGTGGACGGCAAGAGACTCAGAGCTATTGCACGCGAAATTCGCGATCTCGCTAACGCCGCACGCTCTAAGCAACTCACACCAGATGAGATAAGCGGCGGCACCTTCACTATCACGAACATGGGGCCATTCGGCACGACCTTGACATTGCCGATCATCAACCAACCGCAAGTCGCGATACTTGCAACCGACGGTATTCACAAGAAACCGGTCGTTGTCGAAGGACCAGACGGCGAGGACTCAATCGCAATTCACCACATTGGCGTGCTCGCCCTTGCTTGGGATCACCGCGCCTTCGACGGAGCGTACGCAGCGTCATTCCTTCGTCTTATGCGAGAGGTCATCGAGACTCGCGAGTGGGAGTCTGAACTCGCGTGAGCGACCGAACCCTTAGGGCTCGTTGGCTAGGACGTGTCGAGTACGAGGAAGCCGAGCGCCTACAAAGGGCCCTGCACTCGCGAACAGAAGCTGATTATCTGTTGTTGCTAGAGCACCCCCACGTTTACACGTTGGGAAGCTCGGCGAAGCAGGAGCACGTGCTTGTCGAGCCGCGTGTGGTAGGGGCCGAGTTGGTTGTGGCAGACCGTGGTGGCGATGTGACCTATCACGGGCCAGGGCAACTAGTCGGGTACCCGATCGTGTCTCTGGCTGCATCCGCTGCAGGTCAACGTGACGTTGTCGCATATGTGCGGCGTCTTGAAGATGTTCTGATTCAGGTGCTAGCAGACGTTGGGATTGTCGCTGGCCGTACTCCCGGGCTTACTGGAGTCTGGATCGATGACGCGAAAATCGCTGCGATAGGCGTCCGAGTGGCCCGCGGCAGAACTCGCCATGGATTCGCTCTAAACATCGATCCTGACCTCTCGATGTTCGATCACATCGTGCCATGTGGCATACGCGACAAGGCCGTTACTTCGATGTCGAGGCTGCTCGGCAAAACGACAGACCCGAAACTCGTGGCTGATCGTATTGTCGCAAGGTTCGCCGAAGAGTTCCGCTATCTAGCAGTCGATCGGAGCGATGCCGTTTGGCGCGAGCAGGAGTCCGATCTCTCGGCATTCAGCAGAGGCGCTGCAGTTAGTCCCGTGCGCATGCTCGGTCGGCTTGCACAGGCTGGCGTGCAAGGAGCGGCCGATGAGAAGCGGCCGAGTTGGATGAAGGTGAAAGTCCGACTCGATGACGACTATATCGACATGAAGAAACGCATGCGACGACTCGACCTGCACACCGTTTGCGAAGAGGCTGGATGCCCAAATATTTATGAGTGTTGGTCAGATAAGACCGCAACCTTCATGATTCTTGGGAGTCGCTGCACCAGAGCGTGCGGTTTCTGCCTAGTCGATACACGAAGGCCACTACCAGTCGATTTCGACGAACCTCAGCGTGTGGCTAGCGCCGTCGTCGAGATGGGTCTTGCTCATTGTGTCATTACCTGCGTCGCTCGCGACGACTTAGCTGATGGGGGCGCGTCCATCTTTGCTGCAACCGTCGAAGCGATTCGCAAGGCATCGCCAGCTACGACGATCGAACTTCTCATTTCTGATTGCAGAGGAAATAGCGAATCGCTCGGCTCAATATTTTCTGCACGACCAGATGTGCTCAACCACAATCTCGAGACGGTCGCGCGGCTGCAACGCGCGGCGAGGCCATCGGCGAGTTACGCCAGAAGTCTCGCTGTGCTCGCAGTAGCCAAAGACGCAGGTCTGACTACCAAGAGCGGTCTGATGGTCGGCCTGGGCGAGACGCGAACCGAAACGCAGTCGGCTATCGCCGATCTCCGTTCAGTTGGTGTCGACCTACTAACAATCGGGCAATACTTGCAGCCGACGCGCAGCCATCTGCCCGTCGCGCGCTGGTGGACTCCAGATGAGTTCGAAGAACTCGGCGAGTATGCGCGCGACCTCGGGTTCGCTCATGTCGCTAGTGGTCCGCTAGTTCGTAGCAGTTACCATGCCCGCGAAGGGGCTGACAGTGTCGTGCTCGCTCAGAACTCAGCAAGCTTTAGTTAGCTACAGATGCGCCGAGAGCGCCTCGAGTTGAGCGCACGATGACATCGGCAATCGTGCCAATGATTATGGCTGTGTCGAGCGACAAAGACCAGTTCTCGACATAGAAAATATCGAGACGACGGTATGCGTCGAAACTCGGATCGTCCCGCGCTTCTAGTTGCCAGAGTCCTGTCATCCCCGGCCGCACGGAGAACCGGCGTAGCAGTTCGTCATCGAACTCCGTGACCTCGCTGTCGAGGGCTGGACGCGGTCCAACTAGCGCCATCGTGCCGAATATCACGTTCAATAGCTGCGGTAACTCGTCGAGACTCGTCGCGCGCAACACTTTTCCGACCTTTGTGACGCGTGGGTCGCTGTCCATCTTAAAAAGCGGTCCGTCGCGAAGATTTTTTTCTTCGAGCGCTGCGGAAAGTTGTTCAGCATGGTCGACCATAGTTCGGAACTTGTAGATCGTGAACGTGCGCGCTCGATAACCAACGCGAGTCTGTTTGAAAAATACTGGACCTCGGCTAGTCGCTTTGATAGCGATAGCGATCGCTACGAATACCGGGGCGGCAGCAAGCAAGACAATCGGCGCCACGACCATATCGATAGCTCGCTTCACGGCAGTCTGGGCGCTAGAGAGCTGCGCTGGTTCTAAATACAGCAACGGTTCGTAGGCGATGTCGTGCGTTGTCACGCGGCGGTGGGCGAAACCTCTGAGGCCCGGGGTTACCTGCACATGTAGGCCAGTGGCTAGAAGGTCGCGAATGATTTTGTTTATCTCGACAGTAGGAGCGGCGCCAGCAGACACGATCGCGCCGTTAGCGCCAGTCAAAAGCGCGAGTTCGACGGTGTTCGCGACTACGCCGAGATACGGGACTTCGATGCCGTTGACCCGATATGAGTCATGGTTTCCGACAACTCCGAGCACCTCGTAGCCGAACGCAGGATTGCGCCCGATGTGGCTCACTAGGTCTGCGCCAACTCCGTCAGTCCCGACGACGACCACAGGCCGCCGATATTTCCCGTCGCGGCGCGCTGCCATCAGGACGCTCCGGTAAGCGCCGCGCAATATTGCTATCGCAGCAAAAGTAATTGTTGTCCCGAGAACGGTTATCTGCAGTGGAGCTATCGAGTCCGACTGCCAGAGCACTAGACCCGCAACGAGGCCGGTTCGAAATGAAACACGTCCGATGAGTGCTAGCTCCACGGTGCGTACAGCACAAGCGCGAGTCACATAGAGCCGTTGCCGAAATGCGAGGAACACGATGATCGACGTGAGCATGTAAACGAAAGCCGGGCCGTTCACCGTCGATTGCGAAATCCACCAGGTGATGCTCCAGCCGATCATTGCCGCGAGAACGTCGCAACCCAAGAGAGCGGCAAGGAGTATCCGGTTGTTGCCGCTCCGCCTTGCTCTCTCACCGACAGGTGGTGGGAGTTGCGCGTGAATTGTCTTGGCGATGCCCGTATCTGGATCTAATTGCATTCCATTTGCTCCCGACCTTGATCGGTACTTCGGCGCGCCGTCGAGTTCTCTTGACTCTGCGCCATGCACAGCACCAGGATTTCGTGCATTTGGATCAGACGGACCGAGGCGGGATGTGAGCGGTCTGTCTGCAAGACTCGACCTGTGATGATTCCATTGCGCGACTTTCAATTGGCGATGCGAGTGTGGGGACACAAGCGTTGAAGCTTGATGGGGCGACGTTCTTGATCCAATGGGCCACGGGTGGCTTAGGATTTTGTGCTGTCACGACCCGTGGACGCGAAGTTGGTATTGGGTACGGATGGTTATTGCGAAGTGTCTATGTGGCACTTGCCGCCGGTGGGGTTGTTGTAGCCATCGGAAACGGACTAAACGATACATCTCATGCGCTTGGAGTCCTAACCGCAATAGCGATGGCCATGGCTGGAGTGCTCGCGTTGGGTGTTTCGGTGAGGTACAGGACTCTTCAGACGTTTGATCCGCGCTGGGATTGGGTTGCACCACTTTTCGGCGTGGCGAGCCTTGTGGTGGCAGCAATGGATACGGGCGCACCGTTCTTAGTTGCACTGTTACGTCTAGTCGTAGGCGCAGCATTCCTAGGCTGCATTTCCGACTCCATGCTGCTCGGACACTGGTATCTCGTGCAGCCAGGATTGCGCCGCGATTCGCTTAAGCAACTCGTACGTTGGAATGCGTGGTTGTGGCCAATCGAGGTCGCCGCGCTGCTGATCCCCACCGGCATGGTCTCAGCTCTAAACGGCCACATCGATGATGGCTACAACGGTCTGCTCGGCTGGGTATGGGTAGTGAGCGCGATCACAACAATTGGATTAGTTGGAGTTACTTGGCTGGCCCTGCGCGAGCAGTACTACTCGGCTGTCATGTCAGCGACGGGCCTTCTGTACTTGGCGATCCTGACTGCCTTCGGCACAGATCTCGTAGCGCGCGCAATTCTTAGCTAACGGGTTCGCGTCCTAGCTGTCAGCTGGGATTACTCGGTACAACCAGAAATGTTCGTCGCTGACGATCCCATCGGCGAACGACTCAATCAAATCAACGTTCGAAGACAACTCAGCGACCGGCTCATTGCGCAATAGCAAAAAGGCGCTGCCGTCCTGATTCGTCATCGCATTGATGAGCTGCTCGTAGTAATCGCTCGGCTTCTTTCTGTCCTTGTCCCAAATGACGTAGCTACCCGAACGACCACCTTGCGGGAAGAAGATGTCGCGTTGTAGGTATCCAGCGACCGTCGAGGAAGCATTGTCTGGATACCCAACAATCGCCGTTGAGGTGTATTTCGAGGACTGCAAGAACTTCGCTACGGATTTGCCGTCAGAAAATGGCGCGAACAAGTCGGTAGAAACAGCGAACAGCCCCGCAACAAGATGGATAAGCAAGACAGCCGTGAGTAGCTCAGAGCGGCGATGGCTAATACGTGCCTGTCCTTCTATTGATTGGGTCGAGGCCTGCAGCGATGGCGCAATCCAATACATCGCTACTAACAGAAGGAACAGGTGGCCGTAATGGCGGCCGCTACTTGCATACCCGATCTTGCTGTAGGTGAATACGAGCGTTGATGCCACCCCGACGGCCCACATAGCGAGCGCGCCAGGCTTAGAACTGAACAACTTGATTACTGAAGCAAAGATGAGGATCGAAACGATTGCTGCAAGACCAACGTGGCCATCAGCGATGTTTGTGTTCCAGAACTCGCGCTCGAATTTAGGAATAGGTATGAATGCACGCCAGATAGACGCGATGGTTGAGCTGATGTCACCAGCGTGAACGTTCGTGCGCCAACCGCGAAACTCGCCAGCGTTGTTGGGCGGCACGCTCTGGAAGTAAGCGGCGATCATGCCCATGACCGCGATGGTCGTTCCGATTGCAATCGCGTTGAGCGTCGGTCCGTCGTCGGTCCTGCTTCTGTTGCGGTATCGCTCATCGACTACTAATCCAGTCAAGATCGCCAGGCCAACCAGAGCGCCGAACGCGCTGGTCAGCGACAACAGACCTATTAGCAACCCGAGCAACGGCCAACAACGTTTCTGTTTGTTAGCTGCGGCACAAGTCGCGAAGACGAGCAGCGTGCCGAGTCCGTAGCTACGTGACAGCGTTCCGAATTCGAAAGCCAAGAAAAAGCCGAACGGGAGAAGCGTTCGCTGCACGCGGGTGAACGGCGAACGTGAGACAAGCAGCGCGACGGCACCGACGCCAACGACGAACTGTAAAGCCTGCATTGCCTCTGGGGCATCGAATGCGCGAGCGACTGGGAACAAGAGCAAGTACCACAGGACTGGGTGACCTTCGTAGCGAAGATTGTGGAATAGATCGCGCAAGCTTGAACTCGAGTTCGCGATGCTCCATGCCTGTATCTCGTCCCGCCACATTTCATGGCGCAACAGCGTCGCTGCTAGCAAAGCGGCGAACCCGACAATGACGGCAAAATTTATTAGGTAGGGTGTGCGGCCGAGTCCGCGTGGAGCTACCAATGAGTCTGGGCAGGGATCGGGTGTACCTGTTGCGTCTTGCGAAGCGACCACAGATGCGTAACCGTTCTCTAAACGACGAAGTACTTCGCCTCTGGATGTGGCACGATAATCGCGGTAGTGGTCTGCTCGGGCACAAGATGGAATTCTTCCGTCAGCGCCACGCCGATGCGGTCGGCTTCTAACAACTCAACAAGCTTTGCTTGATCGTCGAGGTCTGGGCAAGCCGGATAGCCCCAGCTATACCGCGACCCGCGATACTGCTGTCTGAACAACCCAGCGATTGACGGGCCGTCTTCTGATACGTACCCGAGTTCTTCACGGATGCGGCGGTGCCACAACTCGGCAAGTGCTTCGGCCATCTCTACTCCGAGGCCATGCAAGAGCAAATAGTCGTGGTACTCGTTGCCTTCGAACAGTTCGCGCTCTTTCTCGCTCACGCGCGTGCCCATCGTCACGACATGGAAACTCGCGTAATCAGCTTCTTTGCTGGTTACGCCGCGGAAGAAATCGCTGATACACAAGAAGCGATCTTTGTGTTGGCGAGGGAAGTTGAAGCGTAGGCGTTCGGTATTGCGGTCGTCGTCGGTCCAAATTATTAGGTCGTCGCCATCGCTGTTTGCAGGGAAGTGACCCCACGCGACCGAAGGCACCAGGAGATCTTGTTCCTTCGCTATCGCAAGCTGTTCACGCAGTGTTGGGCGGACGCGATCCTTGAACACGGTGTCGGTCTCGCCAGCAGTCGGTTTGAACTGCCATTGATTTCGAAATAGAGCCGTCTCGTTGATGTAGGCCGCGATGTCGTCGAGAGGGATGCCCTTTGCGACCTGACTACCAAGGAATGGCGGCTTGAACACCGTGACATCGGTAGCGACATCGGATCGTTCCGGGATTTCAACGGCTTCTTCGGTCCTTTGGCTCTTGCGTGGCGGCAACCTTCGTCCACCGGCTTCGCGACCAAATGCGTCGTCCGTATCACCGGTGCGCTTCAACTCCATCAGGCGGTCCATCGTCGACAGACCTTCGAACGCATCTTTTCCGTAGAAGACGCGCCCTTCGTAAACCTCGCGGAGATCGACCTCTACATAGTTGCGCGTGAGCGCTGCGCCACCCAACAGGATTGGCGTCGCTGAGAGCGCGCGGTCGTTCAGTTCTTGAAGGTTCTCGCGCATGATGATCGTGCTCTTTACGAGCAGTCCGCTCATCCCGATGGCGTCAGCGCCGACCTCGATGGCCTTTTCGATCATCTCGGCTATACCGATCTTGATGCCGAGGTTATGAACGGCATAGCCGTTGTTTGTGAGGATGATGTCGACAAGGTTTTTGCCGATGTCGTGGACATCTCCCTTGACCGTAGCCAAGACCACAGTGCCCTTGCCGCCACTCTCATCTTTTTCCATGTGCAGTTCGAGATGGCTGACTGCCGCCTTCATTGTCTCGGCTGATTGCAGAACGAACGGAAGCTGCATCTCGCCGCGTCCGAAAAGATCGCCGACAGTTTTCATGCCTTCGAGCAGTACATCGTTGACGATCGCGAGAGCGTTCATTGAGGCGAGTTGCTCGTCGAGATCTGCTGTGAGGCCGTCACGATTGCCATCGACGATGCGACGAGAAAGGCGTTCAGTTACATCGAGGTCGTAGAGGTCCTCGCGTTCGGTTGCGTGGGCATCGACGCCTTCGAACAGAGCGATGAAATCTTGTAGCGGGTCGTAATTTTCACGGCGACGATCGTAAATAAGGTCGAGAGCAATCTCTTTTTGTTTGTCGTCGATCTTGTGCATAGGCATAATCCGCGCAGCGTGGACGATTGCAGCATCGAGGCCAGCCTGCATGCATTCGTGTAGGAACACACTGTTCAGAACATGCCGTGCGGCTGGCTTCAGGCCGAAGCTGACGTTCGACAGACCCAATACCGTCGAAGCGCCAGGCAACTCAGCTTTGATGCGGCGAATTGCTTCGATGGTTTCGATGGCGTCGCGGCGCAAGTCTTCTGCGCCTGCAGACAGCGGGAAGGTAAGCGGATCAAAAATAAGGTCGGTGGGCGCTATCCGGTACTTCTCCGTTGCTAGCGCGTAGAGACGATGCGCGACTCTGAGCTTCCAGTCGGCATCTCGAGCCTGGCCTTCTTCGTCGATGGTGAGGCAGATGACCGCTGCGCCGTATTCGGCCGCGAGCTTGAAGACTTGGTCCATCCGCTTTCCGTCGGCTTCGCCCTCCTCGAGGTTCGCCGAGTTCAGGATTGCCTTTCCGCCGTGGTGCATAAGACCGGCCTCAAGCACCTGAGGCTCAGTTGAGTCGAACACGAGTGGCAGGCTTGCCTGGGTTGCAAACCGTGATGCGATCTCATTCATGTCGACGCTGCCGTCGCGGCCGACATAATCGACACAGACGTCGAGGACGTGCGCGCCCTCTTTGACCTGTTCGCGTGACATCGCGACACAGGTATCCCAATCGGCTTCGAGCATCGCGTCGCGGAACTTGCGCGATCCGTTGGCGTTAGTGCGTTCGCCGATTGCGAGGTAAGAGAGTTCCTGTTGGAATGAAACGTGCGAGTAGATCGAAGAGCAGCCTGGCTCGAATTCTGGCGTGCGTTGCACAGGGGCCCTGTCTGACCCGAGTCGGTCTACAACAGCGCGCATGTGGGCAGGTGTAGTGCCGCAACAGCCACCGACGATGTTGAGTCCGAACTCAGTAACAAAACGTTCGTGTGCGTCTGCGAGACCTTCTGGTGTGAGGTCGTAATGCGTGTGCCCATCGACGATGCTCGGAAGGCCAGCATTCGGGAGACATGACAGCATGGTCCGCGAATGTTGCGCTAGGTAACGCAGGTGCTCAGTCATTTCAGTCGGCCCCGTCGCGCAATTGAGGCCAATTACGTCTGGGCGCATCGCCTCAAGAGCAGTGAGGGCGGCGCCAATTTCTGACCCGAGCAGCAAACGCCCGGTGGTCTCGACGGTTACCTGCACCATGATCGGGACTTCAATCCCCGTTGCTTTCATCGCGCGTCGTGCCGCGATAATTCCGGCTTTGCACTGCAGCAGGTCTTGAACCGTTTCGATCAGTATTACGTCGATGCCGCCAACGAGCAGAGCTTCGATTTGGCCCTGGTAGCCGTCACGCAACGGAGCGAATGGAATGTGACCGAGAGAAGGCAGTTTGGTGCCAGGTCCGATGCTCCCGATGACGAAGCGCGGTCTGGAGTCAATTGCGGCATGCTTGTCGGCGACTTCGCGCGCAATCTTCGTCGCAGCAATGTTGATCTCGGCGGCTTTGTCAGCGATGTTGTACTCGTTGAGGACTAGATCGAATGCACCGAAGGTTGCCGTCTCAACAGCGTCTACCCCAGCGCAGAAGTAGTCATCGTGCATAGCAGCGACCAAGTCAGGGCGCGTGAGCACGAGCAGTTCATTGCAACCCTCAAGGTCTGGTCCACCGAAGTCATCGGCTGTCAGGTTCTGATCTTGCATCCATGTGCCAAAGGCGCCATCGAATACAAGAACGCGCTTGGCGAGGGTTTCAAGGAATAGAGACATCGTTGTCAGGCTAGTTGTAGGCGTGAAACCAATAACGCCTCGGACGGTAGAGTCCCACGCAGTGAAGGTCTACACAAAAACCGGAGACGACGGTACAACTGGGCTGTTCTTTGGTGGTCGCGTCAAGAAGAATGCGTTAGGGCCGAGCGCGTATGGCACGGTCGACGAAGCCGTGAGTGCAATAGGTGTCGCACGCGCTGAGACGCCTATTGAGTCAGAACTGTGGAACATGTTGTTGCAGTATCAACGCGAGTTGTTCGTGGTTGGAGCTGAATTAGCCACGGCTCCAGAAAACCGTAAGAAGCTTCAAGACGGAATAACTCGGGTTAGTGCGGCGATGGTGTCCGCGATGGAACCAGTGATCGATGAAATAACAGGCCGGTTCGACCCTCCGACGGAGTTCGTGCTTCCAGGAGAAGGCAAGGTCGGCGCACTCCTAGATGTCGCTCGCGTTGTTGTGAGGCGCGCAGAAAGAGATTGCGTAGGCGCTACCCAAGAAGGCTGGCTCGAAGCACAGAGCCAGGTCGTCCCATATCTAAATCGGTTAGCAGATCTGCTTTGGACGCTCGCTCGTTGGCAAGAAGGCGCGTGGCGGGCTGCTAGAACCGGCGAAGCCCACGCGCAAGAATCAAAATAGAAACGCGTTCACACGGAGGTATCGGTGGCAATCAAACTCAACACATCGAGCGTTGCTCCTGCGAAGGCTCGCGTCGACATGCTTGTGGTCGGCATGTACAAGGGACGCAAGGCAGGCCCTGGTTCTGATATCTGCGATAAGTCGTCACTAGTGCTGCTTGAGGCAGTCGGATTCAAAGGCGATGCTGGCGAGATTGCAACTGTTACGGCAAGTGGTGTCGCAGCTAAGTGCATTGTGGTCGCCGGGCTTGGAGACAAGTCGAAACTCGATGCGAACGCGATTCGCGAGGTCGCAGCAGCAATAGCCCGACGCGCAAAATCCGTGAAGACTGTCGCGACGACCGTATTGACTGATGCCGACAAGGCCATGGGTGCAGCCGAAGCGGCGCAGGCCTTCGCTGAAGGCACTGTGCTCGGTGGATACGAGTACCTCAAGTACAAGAGCGAAGCGACGGCTTCGACACTTAATTCTGTGACGGTGCTAGGGGGCTCAGCCAAGAGCTCAAGCGGCCTAGCGAACGGCTCGACCATCGCAGCTGCAGTAATCACAGCGCGCGACCTTGTCAATGAACCGGCTGCGGGGCAGTCGCCAGCGGCATTCGCTGCTTTCGCTCAACGCGTGGCTCGCAAGGCGGGGCTCAAGTGCACGGTGTATTCCGGTGCGCAGCTCGAAAAGCTTCGCCTAACGGGCACAATCACGGTAGGCAGCGGCTCGGTACGCGGACCGCGCTTCGTCAAGCTTGAATATTCAACTAAGGACGCTCGCACGACCCTTGGCTTCATTGGCAAGGGCGTCGTGTTTGACAGTGGCGGACTCTCGCTAAAGCCGTCCACTGGGATGGAACAAATGAAAACCGACATGGCAGGAGGGGCAGCAGTTCTTGGGGCGATGTCGGTTCTTGCGACGCTCGGAGTTCGGGCGAACGTCGTTGGCTACATCCCACTCGTCGAGAACATGCCGTCGGGTAGCGCCTACCGCCTTGGTGATGTCATTCGCTATCGCAACAACAAAACCGTCGAGGTCATGAACACAGATGCCGAGGGTCGGTTGATTCTCGCTGACGCGCTGGCGCTAGCTGCCGACGACGGCGTTGACGCGATGATCGATCTTGCGACATTGACCGGCGCATGTGTCGTTGCTCTCGGTCCTCAAATTGCCGGACTCATGGGCAACAATCAAAGCTGGATCGATCAGGTGAAGTCCGCCTCTGACAATGTCGGCGAACAACTCTGGCCTTTACCGCTGCCACCCGAGTACAAGAAGATGCTCGACAGCGAGATCGCGGACATGAAGAACATAGGTGGCGCGTATGGTGGCGCGCTGACAGCAGGGCTCTTCCTCCAAGAGTTTGTCGGCGAAGTCCCGTGGGTTCACCTAGACATTGCTGGCCCTGCAAGAGCAGAGTCAGATAACGGCATCAATGTCCGTGGGGGATCTGGCTTTGGTGTAAGAACTCTGCTTGAACTCGCTCAACACTTCCACAAACCACGACGCAACTAGATGCGCCAGCCAAAGGGGATTCTAGACATGAAAGTTTTTCGCGATAGTCGGTACGGCCGAGTGTCGGCGCTACTGGTGGTTCTTATCCTCTTAGCGGCCGCATGCGGTGGTGGCTCATCGAAGAAGGGCCTAATCGAGTACACAGAAATCGATGACCAGCGCGGCAAGTCTCACGTCGTCATTGACATGACAGACAACGCATTCGGTCCCCAGAACGTACGCGTCGACCCAGGCACCACTGTCGAGTTTGTCAACAAGGGCCGCGCAGCGCACCAGATTGACGCGAACAACCAGGACGGATTCGGGATCGGTTTTGGTTCTGATGGTGTCGTCAAGGTCAAGGAAAAATACGAGTTCACATTTGATGAGCCTGGTACCTACCGGTACTTCTGCAAACTTCACGGCTCGACTGTCGCAGGCATGATCGGCGCGATCGTCGTCGGCGACGGCCCGCTCGACGAAGTCCCGACGGCAAACACGCAGGCATCTAAGGAAGAAACTCTGCGAGTACCGCAGGACTTCCCAACGATTCAGGCTGCTGTTGATGCATCCAAAGTTGGCGCGCTCATACTTGTAGACAAAGGCACATACAACGAAGCAGTAGAGGTCAACCCTGGTCACGAGAACATCACGATTCGCGGCGTCGATCGCAACGAAACGATCCTCGATGGCGAGTTCTCTGAAGAACGTCCAAATGGGTTCAAGGTCTTGGCCAACGGTGTCGCTATCGAAAACTTGACAGCCATGAACTACACGACTAACGCTTTCTATTGGATTGGCGTCACCGGTTACCGCGGTTCGTATCTCAACTCATATCGCACCGGGGACTACGGCGTGTATGCCTTCGACTCGACCGATGGACAACTAGACAACACTTACGCCGCAGGATCTGCAGACGCAGGTTTCTACATTGGTCAGTGTTACCCGTGCAATGCGGTCATCGACAATGTTGTCTCCGAGTGGAACGGTCTTGGCTACTCGGGAACCAATGCTGGAGGCAACCTGCTAATCGTCAACTCTGTGTGGCGTTACAACCGCGCCGGAATTGTGCCGAACAGTGGCACCGGCGAAACGATGTGGCCAGAGCGCGAGACAACAATTGTTGGCAACCTCGTGTACGGCAACAACAACGACAAGACGCCAGCGATATCGATTGCAGAGACTGCGATAGGTAACGGAATATTGCTCGCTGGAGCTAACGACAACATCGTTGAACGCAATATGGTGTTTGACCACGACATTTCTGGTATCGCAACTATCCCGCTGCCGGAAAAAGTTCTCGACCCAGAGAATCCCGCTGCGATCGACTTCGATGCCACGGGCAACTCCGTTCGTGACAACGTACTTTCAGACAATCGTGTTGCCGACTTGCTCAACGTTAAGAACATCACCGAACCAGCTGACGCTGGTGGTAACTGCTTTACAGGCAATTCGTATTCGATCAGCATGCCGATCGACATTCAGATGTTGCTGCCTTGTGACGGCGAGCCGGTAGGCACATACGAAGCGCCGCTCGCGAAGTTCATAGAACTTTTCACTGCAGCTAAGCCAGGAGCACCCGACTACAAAGACGCAGAACTACCCGAGATGCCGATCGGCGAAAACATGCCAGACCCGCTTGGCTCGCCAGCACAACCAGCGACACCAGAGAATGTTCCTTACGCAGTTGATCTAACAGTGATTGTCGTGCCGCCTAAGCCATAGGCGGCTACGGCACCACAACGATCTTGGTTCCGACGGGCGTGAAATCCCAGACGACCTTGACGTCTTGCTGATTCATGCGCACGGGTCGTCGCACGAATTTTGCGGTAATTTCGCTCGGGTCCGTGGGGTAGTAGCCCAATATTTCAGCGCAAGGCTGTAGCGATTTCTACTCGAGCTGCCGCGATTGCTGGGGCGAGTGCGCCAAAGACTGTCGCGCTCAAGCTCACGATTAGAGCGAGTATTGCAGAGCCCCACGGAAAATCAGGCCGGTTCACCAAGGGAAAGACGCTTAGCCCAGGCACTATGCCCGACACGACTAGGTAGGCCACCAATATCGCAGTTGTTGCGACGAGTGCTCCGAGTACTGAGCTAGACCCAAGTATCAACAGAAACACTCGTCTCCGGCTGAAGCCGACAGCTAGTCGTACCGAAAGCTCGCGTTGCCGTTCGCGGATGCTCGCTAGTCCGATGTTGGCCATACCGACGATCGCGACGACGAGAGTGATCGCAGTAGCGGCGAAGAAACCAAGCTTAACTGTGTCGAGTCCGAGGCCCATGTGTTCGCCATTGTCATGACGTGACAGTTCGACCGTTGGGGTCCGTTCGTTGCCATTGCCCGAATAGTCGGAAATCACAACACCGGAATCGACAACAGCCACGGAGACTGCTTCTTGCAAGGTTTCGAGGCCGACCCCAGGGGCGTGCACGTATAGGTCGCCATGGTTCCCCTCCCTTGAAACTGGATCGAAATGCAAGGTCGATGCGAGAGGCATGTAGGTACGAGCCACACGATTGCCGTCGTCGACGACTCCGACGACACGGAATGCGATCTGTTGCATGCCTTGGGATGATTTCGCAATCAAATTGGTGCCGACGCCACCTACTTGTGCAGCTGCGATGCTGTTCACCACGATCGTCGGTGGGTAGACGTCGGAATTCGGTGGGTCTAGCCATTGTCCTGCTAGCAGTGGCATACGGCGTATGCCGCGGAGTTGGCCGGCTGTGAGGGCAGTGCCGTCGATGAAGTTCGTGGGATCGTTGGCAGCGGATACTTCTATCGCGCCAGACACGTCGATTTCTAATGCCCAGTAGCCGTTGTGGCTCGATCCAACGCGATGGTCGAGAGCGCGTTCAAATGACTCAAGTTGCGCGACTGTCAGTTCGGAGAGGTGTACGAAGCCCTGTGCCGTCACTGCACGACCGTTGGCTTGTTCATCCCTCGCAACGATCGAGTCGCGCGCTATTTCGCCGTATACGGCCACTCCGACAATGGCTAGTACTGCGATAAAGAGGCTGATCGCGCTCATGAGAGTGCGACTCGGGTGGGCGCGTAGGTCGCGCCATGAGTCAATTAGAAGTGTCACGCAGCAGCTCGCCGTCGTGAAGCAGATATCGGGTGTCGGCCCGTCGTGCGATCTCAGGATCGTGGGTAACCAAGACCAGTGATGTCTGAGCTGCTCGGACGCGATCGACGAGCATCTGCAGAACCGCTTCGCCGGTCTCTACGTCGAGCGCTCCGGTCGGCTCATCTGCGAGTACGAGTTTTGGTTGCGTGACTAGTGCTCTAGCAATCGCTACGCGTTGCTGTTCGCCTCCTGAGAGATGCGCCGGTGCAGCGTCGGTACGGTCGCCGAGCCCGAGTTCCGCGAGTGCTGACTGTGCCATTTCTCGATGCTTTCGTGCGGGTACCGAACGTGAACTCATCAATGGCAAGCTGACATTTTCCCATGCGGAATGACTCGCGATCAGCGAGTAGTTCTGGAAGACAAAGCCAAGATGGGACCGACGCGCTGTCGCGCGTTCTGTGTCTGTCAACTCGCCTGTAGCGACGTCGCCGATTGATAGCGCTCCGGTCTGGGGCCGGAGTAAGAGCCCGAGAATCGAAAGTAGTGTCGTCTTGCCACTGCCGGATCTGCCTTGTATCGAAATGAACTCGCCGGGTTGCACGACGATGTTGACATCTTTGAGTATCGGTGATGCCATTCCATCGATCTGGTGAGTGAGTCCTGTAGCGCAAAGAGTCGCAGTCATTTTTCGTCGCCGACAAGCAGGGGAGCTGTCGCTGTGATCCTCTCGCCTTCTTCTAGGCCAGATTTGATTTCGACGAATAGACCGTCAGTGACACCGAGTTCGACGCTGCGCAGCGACTTCGCGCCGTCGGCACCAACGACCATCACTTCGCCCCGGTCGACTGTCCCCGAAACTGCCCCTACGGGCACTAGGACAACATTCGTAGCCTGTTCGCCTTCGAGCATCACTGATGCTTTGACACCGTCAAATACGCGTACGTCGTGTGGCACTACACAGGTAAATGGTCGCGCCGCCTGACCGCCTTCGTCACCTTGGGAGTCAGACGGTAACTGCAGTATCTGACAGTCAAAAGGCCCTGGCCCTTCGTGGATGATGCCGCGAGAATGAACCACGTCTGAGAACAACCGGTATTGGGCGTATCCAGAAATTTCGGCAGCAATCCCGAACCCGTTTAAGCGAAACTCGGCAAGAGGTAGTCCTTCTGGCACGACGGTCCCAGACGCAGCGAGCCATCGCACGAAGGTCGCATCTACAGGCACGGACACCGCGATTCCGTCAACAGTTGCGATGGATGCTGATTTTGCGACCGAGTCGTTGCGACGTAACGCAGCGTGTGAGAGCAGCCCACCTGCTGGTGCCTCAATAGTGAACAGCGAGTTACCACCCACGTAGCCCTCGATGCTGAGGGTCGCCACAACATCGCCGCGCTCGGCTGTCACAGTCTCTGAACTCGGCGCATCTCGGTCAGGTAGTTGCGCCTCAGCGGTCTGAGAGTCGCGACCCATTTGCCCGCCGACATAGCCAGCAGCGAGAGCGACAACGCATACCAACAGGGTCAGGCGTATGCTCGCTGGAAACCTCTTTGTCGTCGGGGTGCTCAACGCTCCTCCTTGACTCTGCGGTCACGATTCGTGCAATTTGTCTCGAAGTCGGATGCCATTGGCGCGAGATCGCCCAATTTCGCTTTGGCGAGCATCGCTTCATATGACGTATGGCTGATAGCGTCCATTTTCTCGTAAGTGACGAAGTCAGCGAACTTCTCAATTTCTGCGATTGCTGTCTTCACGTCGGCTTCGTTGGTTGCTTGAACTGACACCAACAACCCCATTCGCGACGCTCTCATAATCGCTCGTTCATCTTTCTTATTCTGTCGACATCGGATGGTCGCTACAGGCAACGAATCGGAGTGTTCAACCACCTGGATGGTTGCAAGCGGCCGACTCAGCTGCATTCATTTCGGTCATGTCGCCTAGTCGGGCACTAGCTAGGTATGACTCAAACATTTTGTGACCGTTGTCGTCCATCCACTTGTACGCCTCATAACCACGGAATTTTTCGATTTCACCGAGCGCGACCTCACGCTCTCGACCACTCGTATTAAGGGTGCGACCCTGCCAACTGCATAGCCACCAGAACTCGGCTTGTTGGCGCCCGACAGACAAGCCGTACATCACTGCAACGCCATCGCTGTCTTTGGCTTCAAGGCCCCAGGGTTCGTCTTCCCACACAGTCCCTGGGGCGAGCGACAGTTCGGTCGCCCGCTCGCGATAGTCGGCCACGGCTTCGGCGGCGGTGATGTACTCGGCGGCATCATCCTTGCCGCCACTCGAATCACTACATGCGGCGAAGGCGATCATGGCGAAAGTGATTACAGATAGTGCGTAATGAGTACGAGTTCTCGCACGGCGCAACGGACACTCCTTTCGAGTTGGGTAGACGACGGGCTGTTGTCTACCCAAGTGGATAACGACTTATGTTTCGGCGCTAGTAATGAATCGATCCTTCAAAATCCGTCGAAGGTCGGTCCCAGATGTTCTTCCGAGGTTTGATGCACGAGAACTGGGTCCGAAACGGTTCATTCGTCTTCTGATACTCGCCAATCTTCTGGTCTGTAGCGATCGGCGGAAAATATTTGGTAACCGAGTTCTTGCCGGTATTGACGTATTTGACTCTGAATTTGACCCCAAGCTTGCCTACAGATGTGAGGTTCAGCCAGATCGATGACCCGGGGGCAGTCACGTACCGGGTGTTCTCAGACGTTGCCCAGCTGCAGGGAGAGTCCCAGGTCGTGGAACCCTCAATTGGATACCAGTGTCCGTCGTGGGCTTGTGCTTCTTGTATTGGTAATGCCGTTAGGAGTGAGACTGCCGCTAGGGCGAGTACCCCCCCCCGAATTTTTCCTGCTCTTGTCGTAGTCCTGAATTTCTGGGTTATCACTGTCATTTGATTTCTCCCTTGTTGATGACACCCCACGTGTGATTGCTGTCGCATCTTTACCGCCGGCAGACAGTTTGTCAAGGATAATTTACCTAGGTGGCTTTATTTATTTGGCCTGTAAGGAGCCTCACGACTCTTTGGCTCCAGAGTCGCGTCTAGCCACAGCTGCTACAAGCCGGGCCTCGCGGAACTCCTTGTACGAACAAAACCGTAGATAGTTACGGCACCACAACGATCTTGGTTCCGACGGGCGTGAAATCCCAGACGACCTTGACGTCTTGCTGATTCATGCGGACACAGCCATGTGAACGCGGTGTGCCTAACTGTGCGTCGGTCTGTATCGGGGTGCCGTCGGATCTAAGAGGAATGCCGTGGAAACCAATCCACTTGCCGCTACTCGCGTGAAAGAAGCGACTCATGTACGGCAGGCGCAGCGATCCAGAGGTTGAGTTCTCTGACTTGCTGGCTATGAAATAGGTGCCCGCGGGTGGTGCTCCAGTTCGACCTGAAACTAGGAAGCTGTTGCGTACCCCGCCGGTCGCCTCGATCAGCCAGATGCGCTGCATCGAGTTTGAATAGACGACTCGATAGCCACTACCAGAATCTGCTGGCACTGCGGGGAATGGCGAAGTGGTAGCTGCCCAATACCCCTGTCGTGAGGCTGCGATGTCTAAGCCCAACTTCGGCACTTCGTTTGCTCGACCAAGTTCTGTTGCGTCACCGTACTCAACGACGTTGCCGTCACGCCCGAGTACCCAGTAGCCACGACCGGTTGTTGTCTGAGCAAACGCCCGTGCCGGCGTTGACGTTTTCTTGTGCCGGCGCGGGCGCATCGCATCGCCGAACACGTAGAACGATCCCGATGAGTCGAGCAATGTGTAGCCAGCACCTGTAGGGCTAACAGCAATATCGACAACGTTGGGCGGTGTGAAAATTGTGCGTGCCCGCCCGAGGTAAGGCGCGTCACCGAATGGAAATACCCGCCCGGCTTTGGTCGTTAGGTAGTAGCCGTTGCCTGATGGAGTTCGCGCCATCGCCACGACCTTGAGCTTCGGGCGCTTGTTGCTAAGTGAGCCGAGCCAAGCAGCGTCGCCGAAGTTGTACACGCCACCAATGGAACTCACGATCCAATAACCATTGCCGGTGCTTGTGCCGACGATGTCTACGGCTTCTCCCGGCATCGGGAACTTGGCCGCAGATCCGAAATGTTTGGCTGGCCCGTGAGTAACGACTCTGCCCGCAGCGGTCACGGACCAGTAGCCCTTACTCGATGGATCGCCAGCGATTGCCACGGTCTGAGATTTGCGAACAAGATTCGTTGGGCGGAGGCGTGGCGCATCGCCGTAGGCCTTGATCGTTGGAGGCACTACCGGCGCAGCGACTTCAGGAGTTACTACCGGAACGGCTGCTGCCGCACTCGCGCCTGCGAAGGCCACAATGGCGACAACGGCAAGTGACGCCAAACCTTTGGCCATACGGCCCATATAGACAGTATGAGCGATAGGTCAAGTGGAACACTCAGTGTGTTTCGGTCGTCCCGTCCTTGAGCACCGCATGTGGCATGCAGTATTGGTCGTATTCGAAGATCACGATTTCGGAGCCAGGGGAACAGGTCGGGCACTTCGGATCATGGCGAACCTTGAATGTTCGAAACGATGTCTCCAATGCGTCGTACGCAAGGAGCCTTCCGATGAGTGGGTCGCCGAGGCCTAAGAGAATCTTGATTGTCTCGAGAGCCTGCAAACTTCCGATGATGCCAGGCAGCACACCGAGAACTCCAGCTTCGGCGCAACTCGGGGCGAGTTCCGGTGGCGGAGGTTCTGGAAGTAAGCATCGGTAGCAAGGACCGTTGTAAGGGTCGAACACGGTTACTTGGCCCTCAAATCGGAAAATCGAGCCATGTACGACCGGAATGTTCTTCATCAGCGCGGCATCGTTGAGCAGATACCGAGTGGGGAAGTTGTCTGTACCATCGACAATCACGTCGTAGCCACTGATGATGTCGAGCACGTTGTCTGCGCCGAAACGAACGTCGTACGTGACGACATTGACATCTGGGTTTAGTGATGTGAGAGTGCTCTTGGCGCTGTCTACCTTGCGGTGACCGATGCGCTCCATGTTGTGGAGGATCTGGCGCTGCAAGTTTGATGCGTCGACGACATCCATGTCGACTATGCCAAGTGTGCCGACACCAGCAGCGGCGAGGTATAGCGCAGCAGGTGAGCCGAGGCCACCTGCACCGAGCAACAGGACTTTTGATTCGAGAAGTTTCTGTTGTCCATCTTCGCCGACCTCGGGCAGAAGTATGTGTCGGTGATAGCGATTGCGTTGCTCAGGGTTCAAGACCGCTGGCGTAATCCACGGCCGCCCCTCGTTTTTCCAACGACCGAATCCACCCGCCATCGAGATGACATTGGTGTAACCGAGGTCTTGCAGGGTCTTGGTCGCGAACGCCGAACGCACGCCACCGGCGCAATACACGACGATTTCTGTCGCTCGGTCGACGATCTTGCTTTCGACCTGACTTTCGAGATGCCCGCGGGGGATGAACACGGAACCGGGGATCATGCCTTGTTCGAACTCGTCTAGCTCTCGAACGTCGAGGAACGTCGCTTGGCCGATGCGTTGTTCGGCGCCGATCGGCTCGATCTCAGAGATCTGGTTCTTGGTCTGTGAGAGCAGCTCGCGAAAGTTGGCCATGTAGGCGCTCCAGTAGGAGGGGTCGGGAATATCTAAATCCTACTTGAAAGGTCGCATTTCGACAACATCGCGGTGTAGAGAGGTGTTGCGGGGCGAGATACCGAGAGCGACGGGGTACCTCGCCCCGTTTGTCGGCTCGCACGAGCTTCCGGGGGGTATTCGGGGGCGTGCGAATCGAATGCGAGGCTTGGGGATAGTTGTTACGCGAGTGCGTCTAGCTTGGCCGAAGCAGCCTCGGCGCTCAGATGGCTCTGCCAGGCCCAAGTAACGGCTTCTTGTGCAACTCTTGGTGGAAAACCTGTCATCGTTAGGAACCGTTCGACAATGTCGCGCTCGCTGCCTTGTTCGAAGAGAATGAAGGCCCGCGCACGTGCCCGACGTCGGATGTTCTCGTGCGGTGGTCGGGATTTCTCGGCCGTTAGCCACTGGTCATAGGTGTGGCGCAGCGGTTCGGGCAGGCGTTTGAGCTGGCGTGACTGCACTGGTGGCAGGTTGCGACGGACGATAAAGGTGTCGGTGTCTGGGCTACTCGCGAAGCCGAAGTTGATGAGCCTGAGCAGCGATCGACGCAACGGCGCATTCGGCGATTCCCTCGTGCCGAGACCGAGTAAGCCTGAAGCTGTAGCGGTTTCGAGACAGAAGCCGTCTGGTTCGCGATCGAAGCGGTCGGCTAGATGGCGCAACATGAGGACGCACGTAGGCCCGAGGGTTGGGAGCCAGAAGGTCTCGACGTAGTGGCTTCGTGGGTCATGACCGAGAGTGTCGACCACGGGGTCAGCCCAGGGCAAAATTCGTACTGTGCACTGCGCTGTCTGGGTGGTGTCTGTCATAGATCAGATTGTGTCATATCCTGTCAAGTTGTGTCAAATCATATTTTTGCACCATCGATTGGCCTCTGTAATAGGCCAGCCTTCTACCCTGTAGTCAATGACCGACGCACAGGGCCCCTCAAACGCCAGCTGGCATGCCGCAGCCAGCAAAGAACTAGGTGGCAAAGATCCCGACATGCTCACATGGCAAACGCCAGAGGGCATCGTAATAAAGCCTCTATACACCGTTGACGACACCGATGACCTCAACGTGACCGGTGGCCTGCCAGGCTTTGCGCCTTATGGCCGCGGGGTGAGGGCAACGATGTACGCCAACCGCCCGTGGACAATCCGCCAATACGCGGGATTTTCGACTGCCGAAGAGTCAAACGCTTTTTATCGTGCCAATCTTGCAGGTGGTCAGATGGGCCTCTCCGTGGCTTTCGACTTGGCTACACATCGCGGCTATGACAGCGACCACGACCGCGTCGTCGGCGATGTAGGCAAGGCAGGCGTAGCGATCGATTCGGTCGAAGATATGAAGATTCTGTTCGCCGGAATTCCGCTCGATCGCATGAGCGTCTCGATGACAATGATCGGCGCGGTACTGCCGGTTCTCGCGTGTTACATAGTCGCCGCCGAGGAGCAGGGTGTCGATCCCAAGTTGTTGAGTGGCACTATCCAGAACGACATTCTCAAAGAG